>NZ_JJNZ01000022.1 GCF_000690055.1 Pseudoalteromonas fuliginea | reverse complement strand
TCTTCTTTGAACAATTTAACGAATTAAATTGCACTATAACGTTGTTAAAAATTTTCTATTTAGAACAACTAGATACAAAAATTTTTGCCTAGTTCTAGCGTAATTTTCTTAACGTTAAATAGACTTCATATATAAGCAGATTGGTATAATTTGATTCAAAGTAATTAATTGCTAAAGCCCTACTTTAATAAAGTGGGGCTTTTTGCTTTTAGCTAACAATAAAATTTACTCAAGGATTTTAATACGAGGTCGATACCTATAAAAGAGGTAAGCTATTTTAGGGACAAAATAATGAAGATTTCAGCGGCTCCCATTCCATACCAAGTACATAGCTCAAATACTCAACCTTTAGCGCAATCAGATAAACTAGCTGTTGAAAAAGGAAGTGAGGAAGAGAATGAGGAAGAGCCAAAATATGTGTTATCAAAGTTTTTAGATACCAAAGCGCAAAAATACAGTGAAGATAACGCAACATTTGGCGATCAGTATAAAAATCTCGAAAAAGTATATAAACACTTCACTGGGCGAGTTATTGCGCTGCAAGAACAAATTAATAAACTTAAACAAAGCCCCGTACAACGTAGTTTAACTATAAATACTTCAGCAAGTGAGCTAGATGAAAGTGATGCGAGTTTAACTTTAGACGCTGAGCACCTAGGTTCTAAAAAATATAAAAACACGCAACAGCAAGAGCAAATAGATATGTTAGAGCTGCAATTAGGGGAGTTAAAATCAGAGCAAGCGGCAATAAAGCAACAAATGGTTGAGTTGGTTATTAGTGAAATGAAAAGGCGGGGCGATCACGACTATACTGTATAGCGCCACTAACATGCTGGTGGGTTAGCTTTTAAATTCGATTTTACTCACTTCAAGTTTAAATTTACCTTCTTGCTTGCCTGCAATCATAAAGCCTAGCTGTTTTATATCATTAAAATCAATAATAGGCTGTTGCTCAAGCACTCGTCCGCGATACGTTAAAGTAAAATCACTCGGGGTAAAGTTGATTTCTACCCATTCGCTTTTTATTGTTTTAAATGAGTGGATGTACGCTGCGCCATCAAGGTAAGTAGTTGTTCTGAGCCTAAGCTGATAGATTTGCCCATCGCCTTTAACACGCAGCGCTATAATTTTTGAGTTTTGACCTTGCGTGTCAATTTCGGTACGTATTGATGCAAAACCGCCATTATTAGCAAGCGAAACATTGCCTGTAAACAGCAAGCTATCTTGTGTTTTTGTTACTTGGCTATTAGATACGCCGCCCATTACAGAGTCGTTGATAACATACCATTGTTGATTTGCATTGGCCTCGCTTGTCGCTAATACTAAGTTAAATACAAACAGTGACGAAAGCTGTTTAGTGGTCATGGTCGATCCTAATGAATTAACAACTTATAGATACGACTAAAAATATTAATAGTTCACAATGCTGAAAATTAAAAACTAGTATTGATATGCGCGAAATTACTTACTTTTATTTGATTAAGTCAATTTTGTTCAATACCAGCCTCTATTTAATGTAGACACTCACCATCAGTTTGAATTAATTAGAAAGTGAACCATGACTTTATCTTTAATTATGTCAATGTCGTTATTTGCATTAGCTGCGTCTTTATCGCCAGGGCCAGTTAATTTAGTTTCATTGAGCAGCGCACGGTATGGGCTAAGAACTGGCTTAATGTTTATAACCGGTGCAACACTTGGGTTTATTTTTTTGTTTTTAGTTATTGGATGGGGTTTAAACTATCTTCTTGATAAATTGCAATGGATCACTGAAGTATTGCAATGGGCTGGTATTACTTTTTTACTTTATTTAAGTTATCAATTATTTGTAGATAATGGTGAATTAAACTCAGACAGTAATAAAAGTTCACCTACCTTTATTACTGGGGTAATCATGCAATGGCTAAACCCAAAAGCATGGTTAGCATCACTATCGGGAATTGCGACTTACATCCCTAATGCAGAGCTATTTGAAGTGTTTACGTTTGCCAGTGTGTATTTACCAATTTGCTGGTTGTCGCTGAGCATGTGGGTATGGATAGGTATAGTGCTAGGGCAGTACTTTCAAAGTCCTGCAAAAATACGTTTTATGAATAAAGCATTGGCAGTGTTACTTGCCGGGAGTTGCTTTTTTATTATAAGTTAATGTGTTTTTATTCTAAATACAGCGTCGATATTGTGCTGGTGTTGCAGCAACCCGCTGTTTAAATACACGTTGAAAATGAGCTTGATCACTAAATCCTGCATTTTGAGCCACCGTTGAAATGGCATCGCCTTGCTTAAGCGCTTGTTGACTTAGTTGTATACGCAGATTTATCCGATAAGCATGTGGACTCATATTGAAGTGGCGTTTAAATGTACGTATCAAGTAGCTAGTATTAAAGCCAAATTTTTTGCTAATAACCTTAATTGGTTCGTCATCCTGACAATAAAGGGCGAGGTAGTTTGCAACTTTGTACAGCCTATTAGGAGGTAGGCACGTATTTTCTTTAATATCAGTGCTATCGATGTATTCAAATAACGTAATCAAATACTGGCTAAGTAAAGACTCTTTTTCTAAAGAAGACAGCTTATTCGACATAAGGTTTCGGCAAACTAAAACAAACTGCTGGTAAAATACAGGGGTTGTTAATGTATCAGGTTGGCTATTACACCAGTGGTTACTTGCCCTTATATTAAACTTAACAAGCAATTGAGCTAACCAACTTTTATCTACATGCATCATATAATAAGCCCAGGGCGAGTTTTGGTTGGGGTTGCATGCGTGTACAGCATCGGGGTTCATTAGCACTAAAGTGCCTTTATCTATTTGGTAAAGTTTGTCTTCACAAATAAATTCACTTTGGCCCTCTAAAATAGCACCAATTGACCACTGAGCATGAGAATGGGCGGCATAAGTTACTTTTCGACCATCCAAAACTTGCCTTAGTTCTACATAAGGTAGGGCGTTATCTCGCCAAAAAAGAGGGTATGTTGAAGGAATCATAATGAATCTTTTAATGAAGACTTACCGCCAGTATAGCAAAGTTGTAGTATGAAATTCACGCTATATAAAACACCTTTCCATAACTATTAAAAGTATGCTTAATTGCACGCAACTTGTTATGATAACTATTCTTATTAATGGTTAAGATAATAATATGCATGATCTAACTCGTGGCTCCATACCGAAGCATTTAATCAAAATGGCTATTCCTATGATGATAGGAATGATAATTCAAACATTGTATTTTTTAGTTGATTTATATTTTGTAGGTAATTTAGGTGGAAATGCTTTAGCAGGACTCAGCTTAGCGGGTAATGCAATGTTTTTAATTTTTGCACTCACGCAAATTCTTAATGTGGGAACAACCGCGTTGATTTCTCATGCAGCGGGTCGAAAAGATGCCAAAGATGCAAATGCAGTGTTTAATCAAAGTATGATGCTGGCTAGCTTAATGGCCTTGGTTGTCATGTTTTTAGGTTATTTAGGGTCTGATACATACTTAACTAGCATTTCAACAGACCTTGCAACAATTGAAGCGGGACAACGTTATTTGCATTGGTTTTTGCCGGGTATGGCATTGCAGTTTCCTTTAGTTGCAGTTAGTGCTGCGTTAAGAGGAGCCGGTATTGTTAAGCCAACTATGTTGATTCAAACCTTGTCTATTATCGTCAATATTATTTTATCTCCTATTTTAATTATAGGTTGGGGAACTGACTTTCCAATGGGTATAGCCGGAGCTGGGTTGGCAAGTACTATTTCGGTAGTTGTTGCGGTAGTAATGCTATGCGTATACTTTGTTAAGGCTGAAAAGTTCGTTACCTTTAAAGTCAGTTTATGGCGCGTAGATAGCGCTATTATAAAGCGCCTATTAGGGATTGGATTACCCGCAGGAGGTGAATTCTTTTTAATGTTTGCATATATGGGGTTAATTTATTGGTTAATTCAACACTTTGGACCTGAAGCCCAAGCTGGCTTTGGTTTAGGTTCTCGCATAATGCAGTCATTGTTTTTACCTGCAATGGCAATTGCGTTTGCTGCACCAGCCGTCGCGGGTCAAAATTTTGGTGCAAAGCAATTTGACCGTGTCCGAGAAACCTTTTTTTGGTCAGCCCTAATGACCTGTAGTTTAATGGCAATGTTAAGCGTAGTTTGCTTTTTTATTCCAGAATTACTAGTGCAAGGGTTCACTGATGATCAAAATGTTATTTTAGTTGCCGCTACATTTTTACAAATTATTTGTATTAACTTTATTCCTACGGGCATAGTATTTACGTGTTCGGGGCTATTTCAGTCTCTCGGTAACACACTCCCTTCACTTTATAGTACTACACTGCGGATTATTTTATTTGTTTTACCTGCTCTTTTATTAAGCCAAATGGATGGCTTTAATTTAACGCAATTGTGGTATTTATCGGCAAGCACAGTTGTTGTTCAGGCAGTTATTAGTTTTATGTTATTACGCAGAGAGTTTAGGTATCGCTTACCTAAAAGTGAGCCTATTGATGAGCGCTTAGTAATTTTAAAGTAAATAAATTTATGTAATATTAAAAAGGGGCTGTATGAAATCATAAAGCTCCTTTTTAGTTTATTTACTTTATTGAAGCTATAAATTCTTCATCAGCGTATAGATTCGTAAGCAATTTTTGAACTAATTCTACATAACTTCGCTGCCCGTTTGGTATTGCAATTGCTCCGAGAAAAGAAGAGTCGAAAGTGTGTTCGGCAGATATTACCTTATCAAATAAAGTAATATCGCCATCTGATACAGTAAATTTAACTTTTATAAACGCACTGCCTTCAGAGAAACCTGTTACATCAATGTCTTGCTCAATTACTTTTCCCGAGACTTGCTTTGTTGCAACGCCAGACCATAGTTTTGCTAGTTTTAATTCTTGTATCAAAGCGCTCTCAATATATTCACCATAGCTGTTGCCTACTGATGAAACAAGAGGAGAGCCTCGAAGCGATATCTTATTTAATTTTTTTCAGATTCAATTTTAAGGATGAAAGAAATTCGAGCATTAATATATGTTCAATAGGTACATTTGTAAATGATGTTAACCTAAAGTTTGTAATTTGAGGCTTATATTTCCTTTTATCCAATTGGCCGAGACGATGCTTTTTGTAAATTGGGGTAAAAGTTAATGTTGAGCAACAAATAAAAAACGCGTAACTTAATGCGGCTACCTAATTTAATAATAAGAATACAAATGAAAGCCAAAGAGATAGAGCAATTAGAATTATCAAATTCTGAAACCCGAGAAGTTGTTACCCCCTACGCCTTTAAAATTGACAGTGCTTTACTGGGCTTGCCTTTAGCTACACCAATTCGGCGTGCACTAGCTATTATTATTGATGTAGCACTGATATTTTTAGCAGCCAAACTCAGCGCGGCTTTAATAGCATTTGTTGCTGCAATGGCCTTATATAAAGGTACGGCACAGCAATACCTTCCAAAAATGTCGAATGTGTGGCGAAGAATCTTAAAAATAACGGCAGCAAGTATTTTATTTGTAAGCGCACTTACTATGCTTTCAATTGGCATTGATTACCTAGAAGACGAAAACGCTGATCAAGGTTTAGCTGTTCAGGGCGTAAAAATACAAGATGAAATTCAGCTTACCGCCACAGAAAAACAACAGGTAAATACTTATTTAGCGCAAACAGCTGATGAAAGCTGTGAGCAACCTTGCCAACAAAACGCGCTTGATAATTTAATAGGGGAAGTATCAAAATTAGCAGAAATGGACGACCTACAAAGCCCACAACTTGCTACCGTACTTTTACAACTATTAGTGCTCAGTGAAAATAACGAAATAAAGCCTGCACAGTTAATAGAAGAAAAACCTGCACAAACAACCTCAAACAGTATTTTGCAGTGGAGCAAAGGCATTATTCAAGACTTAGGCTTAGGGTTTGGTTGGGCTGCTGTTTACTTTACGTTGTTCTCGTTACTTTGGCGCGGCCAAACACCGGGTAAAAAGGTTTGTAATATCCGTGTGGTTGCCTTAAGCGGTGAGCCATTAGGATTATTAGATTGTTTTGGTCGCTACGGCGGCTACGGTGCAGGCTTTGCTACAGGCTTGTTAGGGTTTTTACAGATATATTGGGACCCAAACAGACAAGCTATTCAAGATAAAATATCAGCGACTGTGGTTATTAAAGGTGACCTGAATCAAGTGGTGGATGTTGAAACAGTTATAGATGCAGTGAAAGAGTAATAAAAACTAACAAGATTATAAAAAAGAATAGCTATAAATAAAAAAAGGTCTAAAATTAGGGCTTAATTTAGTTCTTTTTAGGTGTTTTATGAGACAAGTTTTAGCTGATTGTTCGGCAAGTATTTCAGAACTTAAAAAAAATCCAACAGCGCTTTTAAATGAAGCAGATGGCGCTGCAATAGCCATATTAAATCATAACAAGCCCGCTGCTTACTTAGTACCTGCACCAATGTATGAGCTAATTATGGAACAACTGGATGATTATGAACTAACTAAAGTTGTTGAGAGCCGCAGAGGCGATTTATCTCAAGCGGTTGAAGTCAGTATAGATGACTTATAAGTTAAAGTTTTTGCCTGCGGCGTTAAAGGAATGGGGAAAGCTAGCGCCCCTACTTAAAAGTCAGTTTAAAAAGAAGCTCATTGAACGCTTAGATAACCCACATGTGCCTGCATCCAAGTTGCGAGGCTTTGATAATGTTTACAAAATAAAATTGCGCACGGCAGGGTATCGCCTAGCTTACGAAGTTATTGACAACGAAGTTGTGGTTTATGTACTTGCAATTGGTAAGCGCGATAAAGATGCGATATATAAAAAGTTAGCGTCGCGAATTAAGGAATAGCTTGGCTGCTTAGCAATAAAAGCGATGTTTTGATTGCTGAAAGAAAGCCAGACGTTTCTTCTTATTTTGTTATTAATACAAGGATATGTATGAAAGTCTTATCAACAATATTTTTATATTTATTTTTCACAATAAATGTAAATGCCTCAGAGTTTATTATTTTAGCCAAAACGTATCATTTAAAATCTAGCATTTTAAATGAACAGCGTAATTATAGTGTTTACTTACCAGTAATACATTTAGGTAAAGCCTATGGATAAATCAGGCTACTGTGAAAATGAACATTATAAACATTCATTTTGCTTAGTTGGTATGATGTAATAATATGAAAAACCTCATAGATAATTTCAACTATGAGGTTTTTTATGGGCAGCGTAATTATTGAGACTTTTTTATTATATCCATTAGGTAAGAATGTCGTAGAAGTCTTTCGCTCGTATTATTTACACCTTCGGTTGCAGCTAGTCGATAATCCTCAGGTAAATTTGATTCAAATAATTCAAGATTATCGCTTAAAATATTGATATTGATATTAATATTACTTTCAATAGACGAGTATAATGCAATGAACAAGCTGAAAAAGTTAGCTTTATTATTCCAGTAAGATTTAGATTTCAATTTTAATTTTGAAAATACTTCGGCTACATTTTCGATATTTTTTATTAAATTAGTTTTATCGCGAAAATCTAAAGAAAAGTCATCAAGGAAGTTTACTACTTTGTCATTTCTTCTATACATCCCACCTATTACAGTAGACATTATATTTAAGATATACATAAGGTTATTTTTTTTTGAGATTTCAGTAATTGAAAAAATTGCTTTTGAAGTAAATAACTTAGTAGATTTTGATATTTTTTGCTTTTTTGCCCACTCATAAAATGAATCGGGTATATTCGGATCTTCTTTAAATGAATTATCACTTTTAGTTAATTCTATTTGGTCTGTTAGTAATTTAGCAACTAACATGTATTCTGAGGTTGAGTATTCTGAAGCTAATTTTTCAATAATAGTTAGAGAGTTTGATGTACGGTTAATTCTTTGGAAAATCTCTTTAACTCTTAGATCGTCATTTTCTAGATCTAGTTCGATTACAGCAATTTCATATTTTAAAAAGCTAGATTTTTCTTCTTCTGTAAGATCTTTATAGTATGAACCATCAACATCAAATTCATTTGAGATAAAAGTTTTAATTGCATCTGTTCTTTGTTGGCCATCAACAATACAAGAAACTGTGGACATTTTCTCTACATCTATTTTTCCCTTTGATATAAATATTTCAGGGAAAGGAAAACCGAGTAAAATAGTTTTTATAAAATCTTTCTTATGAGTTTCACGCCAAACTAAGTTTCTTTGGAAGTATGCATCAGGGATAAGCAATCCTTTATTTATGTCATTAACTAAATTTAATAATGATATAGATCTTACTTTATAACTAATCATAGAGTTATAGTTCCTTATTTTTTATATGGGCTTCTATCGCTGTTCTTTGTTTTTTTTCAAAAAAGCTTTGTGATAAATATAAATATGCATTTATACCCTTGAAGTATTTTGTATGTTTAGTTGCTAGCTTGCCGAAGAATGAATTAATTTCATTTCTTTCCTCGCATGCTGGCATTATCCTAGGCGGAAAAATACCTTTACTTATGCATGTAAGGTACTCACTTTTGAGGGATACTCCTGTGCGGGTATCTCTACCAAACTTTGTCGCATCTCTATATCCGTTAGTTAAATTAGAAACTATTTCCATATATTTTATAAAAAGGCGTTCATCAATAATGGCTATGTCTAAATCTGATTCAACTGGATCAAAAACAGTGTTTTTGTGTAGACTTTGGCCAATTTTACCTGAGCCAGTAATTTGAATAGAATGTATAGGAATAGAAAAAAAGTTACTGACTTCACTGAATATTTCGTATTGTAAATTTTCTTTACCAATAAAAGCAAAATGAGGGTATGAAAGATAAACTTTTCTAATTGTTTCTTCATGCGGGATATCTTTTTTAATATCTTGTTCTATCGCTTCTATATGCACAAAATCTCCTTAAATTTCAAATCCGTTTTCTAGATAGTAACTACTTTTACCCCACGGTAGAAGATCTATATAAGCTAAATATGGGTAGAACTATAATTAATATGACGTATTTCATTGTTTAACTGAGTTGCGATACCACATTGTATGAAAATAGAACCGAAGCTAATCAGCTCTAAAAAGTCTAGATGCTGAAATTAATCCCATACTACCAAGCAACAACACAAATCCCCACACAAATATGTTGCCGTATTGGCTGTACACGCTGTCGCCTTTTATAAGCTTAATGTTGGCTTTCAATATGGTAGCTTCAAACTGAGGCATGGTTTGTTGTGTGTGGCTTATAGGGTCGTATACAGCGCTTACCCCATTGTTAGTAACACGCACTAGAGGGCGTTGTAGTTCGAGCGACCGCATACGGGCTATTTGCATATGTTGCAAAGGTCCAATAGAGTCACCAAACCAGGCATCGTTACTTACAGTAAAGAGTAGGTCAGAATCGCTTTTGTAATTACCGCGGACTAAATCTGCAAAAACAATTTCGTAGCAAATAGCGGGTAGTAAATTAAAGCCGTTGGCGCGCAAGTTATTTTGCACTTTGTCGCCACGCGTAAACGACGACATAGGTAAATCGAATAACGGGGCAATAGGGCGCAAAAAATCTTGAAACGGTACAAATTCGCCAATAGGTAACAGCTGGTGTTTTTGATAGCGGTTTTTATTAAGGTAATGATAATGCCCGTGCTCGTCGCCGCGTTCTTTATTGCCGACCACAATAAGCGTATTGAATATGTTTTTGGTGTCTCGCTGGTAGTCAACAATACCGGTTACAAGGGCGGTTTTATTAAACGAGGCGGCACTGTCTAAATTGGCTAGGTAGGAATCAGCAAGCATTTCTATTTCAGGCACTGCGGCTTCTGGCCATACTATTAAGTCGGCATCCCAATGTGGGCGTGTCAGGTCTTGGTATTTGCTCATTGTGGTCCAAAACTCACTTGGCTCAAAGCGCAGGTGCTGCTGTATGTTCCCTTGTACGAGCAATACTGACATGTTTTTATCTGTGTAATGAATACTGCCGGTGGTGCTTGCGCCTGTAAAAATAAGCGCAACAGCTGTCGCAGTAACCGCCGGGGTTTTAAAATCTTTTTGGGTAAGTCTATATAGTGCAAAGCCAATAGCGACACAGGTGAGTGTTAAGCCAAACTCGCCAATATAAGGGGCAAGCAACCTTAAAGGTCCGTCGGTTTGTGTGTAGCCAAAACTTAACCACGGGAAACCGGTAAGTACGGTGCCACGTAAATACTCACTAATTGCAAAGCATGCAATGAGTAATGCGCCAAAGCTTTTAGGGCCACTGGCAAAGCGTGTAGTTGCCCAAAAGGCAAGTGCGGGAAATAACGCTAAGTATGCGCACAAAAATGCCATTAACGAGAGCGACGCTATAAGCGGCATACCGCCAAAGGTGGCAATAGAAACATGTACCCAGCTTATACCAGCACCAAACCAGCCTAGGCCAAATATAAAGCCATATTTAGCAGCGGTTTTTGCGTGTGCTTTACCGGTATTATTGGGATTAACGCAAAAAATTATGGTACCAAGGCTAATAAATACGATGGGCCAAATTTCAAAGGGGGCATAGCCAAAAGTTAAAACAAGGCCCGCAACGAGTGCGAGCCATGCTTTTTTATCTTTTGCTAATAAGGTAAGTCTAGTTAGCAGTTTCTTCACTGTCGTTATCATCAGCCTTAGGAACGGTGACTTGCAGTTGCAAAATACGACGATTGTCGGCGTTGGTTACTTTAAATTGGTAACCTTCTATGTCAATCGTTTCACCACGGCTTGGCATATGGCCAAATGCGTGCAGTACAGTTCCGCCAATAGTATCGGCTTCGTCTGTGCTGTAGCCTGTTTTAAAATGTTCGTTAAAGTCATCTACAGGTGTGAGTGCTTGCACTACGTGAACATGTTTAGCAAGTTGACGAATATCTTGATGTTCTTCTTCTTCGTCGTGCTCATCTTCGATTTCGCCAACAATTATTTCAAGAATATCTTCAATCGTTACCAAGCCCGATACGCCGCCGTATTCGTCAATAACAACAGCCATATGGTAGCGTTGCTGACGGAATTCGTTTAGCAATGTATCAACACGTTTGCTTTCTGGCACTACCATAGCTGGGCGTAAATAATCGCGTATTGATGGTAAGTGCTCGTCTTTATTTAAGATAAGCGGTAGCAAATCTTTAGCGAGTAAAAAACCTTCTACATGGTCTTTGTCTTCAATCACCACTGGAAAACGTGAGTGAGTTGAATCGACCATCATTGGAATTAGCTCTTCAAGCGGGCTGTCGATCTCAAGAGTGATCATTTGTGAGCGCGGAACCATTATGTCTCTCACTTTAAGCTCAGACACGCCAAGCACACCTTCTATCATCTCTTTTGTTTCAGGATCGATTACGTCTCGTTCTTGCGCATCGGCAATAACTTCGACCAGCTCTTCTCTATTCTGGGGTTCCCCTTGCAACATTTGGGCTATTCTGCCCAACCACGTTTTGCCAGAAGAACCCTGGCTAGATTGCGAGTTACCGTCGCTCATTGCGTCTAATTGCTCCGTTAATTTAAATATCGTCCCGGTATGGGTCTGCTATGTTTAGCTCTGCAAGTAATTGCTTTTCGATGCTTTCCATCTCAAAAGCATCTTCACTCTTTATATGGTCAAATCCAAGCAAATGCAAGCATCCGTGAATAACCATGTGAGCAAAGTGATCATGAAATGACTTTTCTTGCTCAATTGCTTCAGCTAATACAATGGCTGGGCAAATAATTAAATCACCAACCAAAGGAATATCTATTCCGGGTGGTGCTTCAAATTCAAACGACAGTACGTTGGTTGGTTTATTTTTACCGCGATAGTCGTTATTAAGTTGTTGCGATTGCGCTTCGTCGCTAATAACGATGCTGAGTTCTGACTCGTCACGGTATTGGCTAAGGGCTTTGTCGGCCCATAGTGCAAATTGTTCTTCGCTTGGGAGGTTGTCAAACTCACAGGCTATTTGTAAATCAAGTTCGGTTGTCAAAGTATTACTCTTTAGTAGTAGGCTGTTGAAGAGCTGCAAGTGCGTCTTTTGCATTTTGCTTTTCAATGCGCTTTAGTCGCTCGCTTTCGTCGTTACGCTCGTAGGCTTCAACTATACGAGCTACAACAGGGTGGCGTACTACGTCGTGGGCTTTAAAGTAGTTAAAGCTAATTTCGTTTACGCCATCAAGTACTTCCATTGCATGGCGAAGGCCTGAGCGTGTGCCACGAGGTAAATCAACCTGTGTTATATCGCCAGTAATAACCGCTTTTGAGTTAAACCCTATACGGGTTAAAAACATTTTCATTTGCTCGGCGGTGGTATTTTGGCTTTCATCTAAAATAATAAAGGCATCGTTTAGAGTACGTCCGCGCATGTAAGCAAGCGGTGCGACTTCGATGATATTTTTTTCGATAAGCTTTTCTACTTTTTCAAAACCTAGCATTTCAAAAAGCGCATCGTAAAGAGGGCGCAGGTATGGGTCTATTTTTTGACTTAAGTCGCCTGGTAAAAAACCAAGCTTTTCGCCGGCTTCTACAGCAGGGCGCGTTAATAATATACGGCGTATTTCTTGGCGCTCAAGGGCGTCGACAGCGGCTGCAACTGCAAGGTAGGTTTTACCAGTACCAGCAGGGCCAATACCAAAGGTAATGTCGTGGTTTAAAATATTAGCCACATAAACACCTTGGTTGTCGTTACGTGGTTTAATAACACCACGGCGGGTTTTAATCACCATTTCTTTGCCGTAAGCGCTGCTTGATGCATCTTGCTCTAGGGCTTTTGATTCGGTAATCGCTAAATGAACGGCATCGGGTTCTATTTCGCCTAAAACACCACGCACTGGTTGAGTATCAACATAAAGGTTTTTTAAGATTTCTACAGCGCCGGCGCAGTTGTGTAGTTTACCGGTTACTTTAAAAAAGTTGTCACGGTGAATTATTTCAACAGCCAGGTGGCGTTCAATTTGTTTGATGTTTTCGTCAAACGGGCCACATAAAGAAGAAAGGCGTTTGTTATCGGCAGGTTCTAAATAAATCTCTAACGTTTTTAACTGATTACTCAAAATTGCTTCCTATCGTACTGCGCCAGCGTTAACTGGCGCTAATTGTGTGACTAAGGAACGAAAGTAGCTACGCCAATTTCGTTAACAGTGTCTGGTTTTGGCTCTGCAGCTGCAGCTTTAGTTAAAATAGCTGAAGGAGCGACTTCACGTCGTAAGTTCATTTCTGATTCTGTACGAATTAAGTCACCACGTAAAGAGTTAGGCAGTGCTTCGGTAATACGTACATCAACAAACTGTCCGATCACTGTGTGCGGGCCAACAAAGTTTACTACACGGTTGTTTTCGGTACGGCCACGTAATTCCATTGGGTTCTTCTTAGAAGGACCTTCAACAAGGATACGTTGCTCTGTATCGAACATTTGACGGCTAATTTGCTGCGCCATTTGTGTAATACGGTTTTGTAGTAAGTATAAGCGTTCTTTTTTCTCTTGCTCTGTTACGTCATCTGGCAAATCTGCCGCTGGCGTACCTGGGCGCGCACTGTAAATAAAGCTAAAGCTCATATCAAAACCAATGTCGCTAATAAGCTTCATGGTTGCTTCAAAGTCTTCTTTACTTTCGCCTGGAAAACCAATAATGAAATCTGACGACATGCTTAAGTTAGGGCGAATTTTACGTAACTTACGAATTGTCGATTTGTATTCAATTGCCGTATGGCCACGTTTCATTAGGTTTAATATACGGTCTGAACCACTTTGTACTGGTAGGTGTAAGTGATCTACAAGCTCTGGTACATCGGCGTAAACCTCAATGATGTCTGGCGTAAATTCTACCGGATGCGATGTGGTGTAACGAATACGGTCAATACCATCAATAGCAGCAATAAGACGAATTAAATCTGAGAAGTAACAAATTTCGCCATCGTGCGTGTCTCCGCGGTATGCATTTACGTTTTGGCCTAATAGGTTAACTTCACGTACGTTTTGCTCAGCAAGCTGTGCAATTTCAAGTAATACGTCATCTACTGGGCGACTAACTTCTTCGCCGCGAGTATAAGGTACAACACAAAAAGTACAGTATTTAGAACAGCCTTCCATAATTGATACAAACGCAGATGGGCCATCAGCTTTTGGCTCTGGCAGGCGGTCAAATTTTTCAATCTCTGGGAATGAAATATCAATTACCGATGAGCCTTTGTCGCCTTGCACTTGTTTAATCATTTCTGGTAAACGGTGTAGTGTTTGTGGGCCAAAAATAACATCTACAAATGGCGCACGTTGACGAATAGAGTCACCTTCTTGTGAAGCAACACACCCACCTACACCAATTATTAAATCTGGCTTGTCGTCTTTTAACAACTTCCAACGACCTAACTGGTGAAATACTTTTTCTTGTGCTTTTTCACGAATTGAACAGGTGTTGAGTAAGATTACGTCGGCATCTGTTGCATCTTCAGTTAGCTGGTAGCCGTTAGTGGCATCTAAAAGTTCAGCCATTTTCTGAGAGTCGTATTCGTTCATCTGACAACCCCAGGTTTTAATATGCAGCTTTTTGCTCATTGAAATATAGCCTCGTGTTCAATTCGATAGTGGCACAAAAATGTGCTTGAAACAGGATTAAGGAGCAAGCATGCTCACTTAAAGGACGCGTATTTTAGCTGGATACCCGCCCAGATCCAAGTATAGTTTTCATGTTTGTGATCTCAAATCAATACGAGGCCAGTTTAATGTGCTGTTAGGGATATCCTCTGGTATAAAACAAATTAATTTTGATACAATCAAAACAGACTCAAGTAATAATAAAATGATGAAAAACATGACTAAAAATAATGTGATAGTGGTTGGTGGGGGCATGGTTGGCGCGGCTATGGCGATAAAGCTTGCCCAGCAAGGCTTTGGCGTACGTATAATCGAAAAACACCTAATAGACCCATCGCACATTTTTAGTAGCGATAAGGTGGATATTAGAGTGTCAGCTATTAATCGTTTTTCAGAAAATTTGCTTGATGAATTAGGTGCCATGCCGCTTTTAAGACAAAACCGCATAGCGCCTTATCAACAATTAGAGGCTTTTGAACGCGGTGGTGACAATTTGTTATTTGATTGCGCCGATATAAACACCACGCATTTAGGTCATTTGATTGAAAATAATTTAATTCAAGCCTGTTTATGGCAGCAATTTGATCATTATAAGATTGAGGTTATTGAGCAAGCCACACCGATTACTAAAATAGAGCAAACCAGTGATTTAATTACGCTTGAGTATGGCGCTCAAACCTATACCGCTGATTTAGTAATTGCAGCCGATGGTGGGCAGTCGCAATTGCGTGATAAGGCGAATATTGGTATTACGGGGTGGCAGTACCAGCAGCATTGCATGGGGGTGTTAATTAAACTCGATGCGCCGCAACAAATTAAAACCTGGCAGCAGTTTACGCCAAGTGGGCCACTCGCATTTTTGCCAATGCAGGCACCGCACGCTAATTTAATTTGGTACGACGATGCAAATACACTGCAAGCATTTAAAGGGCTAAGCCCAACTCAGTTAAAAACGCACATACTTAATAAATTCCCAGAGCTTGCTGGAGACTTTGAAGTACAAACCCATGCGATATTTCCGCTTACTCGCCAACATGCTAACAATTATTCGCAAGGGCGTTTGGTTTTAGTGGGCGACGCTGCACATACAATTAATCCGCTTGCAGGGCAGGGTGTAAATTTAGGTTTTCAGGACGTAGTGGCACTTGCTGAGGTTTTAGACAATGCAGGGGATATAGGGTGCCCGTTAATGCTTAAAGAGTATGAGCGAGCTCGCCGTAAGGCTAATTTGTTAATGATGAGCATGATGGATGCCTGTTACTTTGGCTTTTCTAACCAAGTAGCGCCGCTTAAATGGGCACGTAGCCAGTTTTTAAAAATGGCTAATAATACAGGGCCAATAAAAAACTGGGTGTTAAAATATGCCATTAGCGGAGAGCTAAGTTAGTTTCTAAAAAGATTACCCCCTAATAAAGCGATTAACAATGCTGTTAATCGCGCCCTTAAAAGTTATAACCTCTTCATAAAACAACAATCATATTTGGTAAGTGGGCTACCCTGAGCTTTTTAATGTATTTTATTTCGTTATTAGATTTATTAGCCATACTAAATGTATAACAAATTGCATTTAAAGAGTGTCTGTGGATAAGCCATTTATTTTTATGATTATAGTAGGGATATTACTGTTAACTGTAAGTATCAAACCAACAATACAAGTATGCAAAAGAACGAATCGGTTTGCATGGAGCTTACAGCTTATTTTAATTGTGCTGTTTATTTTTGGCTACTGTTGGGTACTTTATTATTTTACTTTTTATGGTAGTGAACCGTTTGTAACAACTAGTGTTTCATTTATTTTAGTTGGTGGCGGCACATTTGTGTATTTAGTTGTTAGGTTAAGCCTCAAAAGTATCTTAGAGCTAGAGCGATCAGCTCAACACCAACAATTTCTAGCTGAACACGATAGTTTAACTAACCTACCTAAACGTAAAAAATTCTTTAATGTACTCAATGAGAACATAGAATATAACCAACCTTTCATTTTGTTTTTAATAGATTTAAATAACTTTAAACGTGTAAACGATACTTATGGAAATAATTTTGGGGATTTGTTGTTGTGTGCATTTTCCAAAACATTAAGCCAACACTTATCCGAGATTGCTAAGTTATATAGAATCGGGGGAGATGAATTTGCATTGCTTTTAAACTCAGCCACTCAGGATAAGTATGATTTATGTATTCAATTAATAAATAAGTCAGTACAAAAACCTTTTTTAATTTATGAACAAACTATACGCGTTAAGCTAAGAATTGGAGTGAGCTATTACCCCAAACATAGTATGCAAACTAACGAACTATTCAAACAGGCTGATTTAGCGCTGCATGAAGCAAAAAAGACACAGCAACAGATTGTTATTTATTTTAAGGATTTGAGCATTAGGGCGGATAATTTATTTGATATGTCCTTACTTATAAAGCAAGCATTGAAAAATGAAGAGTTTGAGCTTTATTTACAACCAATATTTTCTTCTAACCTTAATGAAATGCATGGAGCTGAAGCATTAATACGCTGGCCACAAAGTGATGGTTCATTTATTAGCCCTGAGGTGTTTATTAAAACAGCTGAGCAAATGGGGTTAATTTTAAATATTTCCAAGTGGGTGGTGTTAGAAACTATAAATCATTTAAAGTCGTTAAAAGCTTTGGGGTTTATCGGGGCTATTCACGTAAATTTATCAACAAGGGATTTAGAGAGCCAAGATTTTTACGAGCTTATTGAGCAATTAATCAGTGTCGATCCGACGTTGAGTGACTCAATAATTTTTGAAATCACAGAGGGTGCTATGATGACAAATATAGAAGCCGCTCGCACTATGATGTACAAGCTTAACGACCGCGGTTTTGAGTTTAGTGTAGATGATTTTGGGACTGGATTTTCTTCGTTATCATTACTAAGAGAGTTACCAATCAACCAAATAAAAATAGACCGGTCATTTATTAAAGATATGCTAACACAACCCGCTGACTATGCGATTGTAGAATCAACGTTATTTTTAGCTAGCAGACTTAATTGTAAAGTAGTGGCAGAGGGCATTGAAAATAAAGCGCTTAGAAATACACTCACAGCAATGAAATGTGATTATTTACAAGGGTATTATTATAGCAAACCTATTAAAATTAATGATTTTATACTGAAGTACTTAAATGAAGAAATAGGTGGGGTAGTTTAACAAATTGGCTGGGATACCAGGATTTGAACCTGGGAATGCCAGGATCAAAACCTGGTGCCTTACCGCTTGGCGATATCCCAACTATAAATTTGCATTAGTTTTAGTTCTTAATAAGAACATGGTGCGGAAGGAGAGACTTGAACTCTCACAACCTAAGTTACTGGAACCTAAATCCAGCGCGTCTACCAATTCCGCCACTCCCGCATCACTAATTTGCTCATTTAAACTCTAAGCGAGAGCTATTCTTTTATCCAACTTTCCTTGGTAGAAGAAGTTGGCTGGGATACCAGGATTTGAACCTGGGAATGCCAGGATCAAAACCTGGTGCCTTACCGCTTGGCGATATCCCAACAAAGAATTATTTGATAGGTTTAGTTCGTATCAAGAACATGGTGCGGAAGGAGAGACTTGAACTCTCACAACCTAAGTTACTGGAACCTAAATCCAGCGCGTCTACCAATTCCGCCACTCCCGCATCAACAATTTGCTCATTTAAACTCTAAGCAGAGCTATTCTTTATGTCCAACTTTCCTTGGTAGAAGAAGTTGGCTGGGATACCAGGATTTGAACCTGGGAATGCCAGGATCAAAACCTGGTGCCTTACCGCTTGGCGATATCCCAACAAAGAATTAATTGATAATTTTATTTCTTATCAAGAAATGGTGCGGAAAGAGAGACTTGAACTCTCACAACCGAAGTTACTGGAACCTAAATCCAGCGCGTCTACCAATTCCGCCACTCCCGCATCGTTTGTGTAATAAAACACAGGTAGTTATTTTAAACTCTTCATTGAGTGCAATTTAACTCTTGCAGAGCCACTTCTAAAATAAGAAATGGTGGCTAAGACGGGATTTGAACCTGTGACCCCATCATTATGAGTGATGTGCTCTAACCAGCTGAGCTACTTAGCCATTGTTGGCTGGGATACCAGGATTTGAACCTGGGAATGCCAGGATCAAAACCTGGTGCCTTACCGCTTGGCGATATCCCAACAATAACAATTGATAGTTTTAATTCTTATCAAGAATTATGGTGCGGAAGGAGAGACTTGAACTCTCACATCCTAAGATACTGGAACCTAAATCCAGCGCGTCTACCAATTCCGCCACTCCCGCACACAAGGTAGTTATTTTAAACTCTTCATTGAGCAACAAAAAAATAATGGTGGCTAAGACGGGATTTGAACCTGTGACCCCATCATTATGAGTGATGTGCTCTAACCAGCTGAGCTACTTAGCCATCTTTTTTTGTTAGCACTTCATCGCTGAGTGCGGGGCGTATTATGCTGATATGACCCAAATTCGTCAACACCTTTTTTGCAAAAAAACACTTAACAGTGTTTGTTTGCAGGAAAATTAAGCTAAGCGGCTAACTTTTAATAAAAATGATGATTTTTTGACTACAATTCACATACAAAATTTACAGTTAAATAAAAAAGAGCAAAAGCCTGCAATTTAAAACTGTTTGATAATTAAACAAATTGTTAGGGACTTAACATTAACTTGTCGATGAGGTATTTTTTATTGAGGTTAAATCTTCGCCGCTGTGTATTTTTTAGATTAAACGCTGACTTTTAGCTTGTGATTACATCAATTTTATAAGTTTATAAAGCTGAGGGTACAAAAAAGGCTCGTAAAAACGAGCCTTTAAAAATTATTACCAATCTAAATTGGTTTAATTTGTACTTATACGTTGAACAAGAAGTTCATTACATCGCCATCTTTAACAATGTACTCTTTACCTTCTTGACGCATCTTGCCTGCTTCTTTTGCGCCACTCTCACCTTTAAAGGCAACAAAGTCGTCAAAAGCAATAGTTTGCGCACGAATAAAGCCACGCTCGAAGTCAGTATGGATTTTACCCGCTGCTTGTGGCGCTGTCGCACCTACAGGGATTGTCCATGCACGCACTTCTTTTACGCCAGCTGTGAAATAAGTTTGTAACTGTAGTAATTCATAACCACCACGAATAACAAGGTTAAGACCTGGCTCTTCTAGACCAAGATCAGCCATAAACTCAAGCTTGTCTTCGTCATCTAGCTCTGAAAGCTCAGACTCGATAGCGGCACATACAGGAACAACAATCGCATCTTCAGCTGCAGCAATAGCGCGTACACGATCAAGGTATGGGTTATTTTCAAAACCATCTTCAGCAACGTTTGCAATATACATTGTTGGTTTAATCGTTAAGAAGTTAATAGAGCTGATTGCTGCTTTTTCTTCTTTAGTAAGTGCTAGACCACGTAAAGTTAAGCCTTCATCAAGATGTACTTTTACTTTTTCAAGGACAGCATTTTGCTCTTTAGCGTCTTTATCGCCACCTTTTGCTTTTTTTGCATTACGGAAAAGGGCTTTTTCAGCGCTATCCATATCAGCAAGTACTAACTCAGTGTTGATTACGTCAATATCGTCAGCAGGGTCAATAGTACCAGCTACGTGGATGATGTTTTCATCTTCAAAACAGCGAACTACGTGGCCAATTGCATCGGTTTCACGAATATTAGCTAAAAACTGGTTACCAAGGCCTTCACCTTTAGATGCGCCTTTTACTAATCCTGCAATGTCTACAAATTCCATACTAGTGGTAAGAATTCGTTGAGGATTAACAATTTTAGCAAGTTCGTCTAGACGAGGATCTGGCACAGGTACCACACCTGTATTAGGCTCAATGGTACAAAAAGGAAAGTTAGCGGCTTCAATACCCGCTTTAGTTAGTGCATTGAAAAGCGTTGATTTACCAACGTTAGGCAAGCCAACGATGCCACATTTAAAACCCATAGTAAGATACCTTGTTTAGAATTCGTTTAAACGGTGTACTTGGACCCAAGTTACTAGGGTTTAAACGAATGTAGTCTGTTTTGTGCTTTTAACACACCATCTTTTGCAAGCATTTCCATGCAACGAACTGCTTCATCAACAGCAGCATCCATTTTTTCTTGGTCTTCTTTGGCCGCTTTTCCAAGCACCCAACCAGTTACCATTTCACGATGCCCCGGATGACCTACACCAATGCGCAAGCGCATAAAGTCTTTTTGATTTGCCATTTTTGCAATAATGTCTTTTAAACCATTATGACCGCCATGCCCGCCGCCTTTTTTTAATTTGGCAACGCCTGGGTCTAAATCCAATTCGTCATGGGCAACTAAAATGTCCTCGACAGGGATTTTGAAAAAATTAGCTAAACTACTGACCGCTTTACCACTTAAATTCATGTAAGTAGTGGGGATCAATAATTTGAATTCTTGGCCTTGAATTATCACTTTGCCTGTAAGGCCGTGATACTTAGGATCGTGTTTTAGGGTGCAGTTATAGCGTGCAGCGATTTGCTCGATAAACCAAGCACCTGCATTGTGGCGTGTGTTTGCGTATTCGGGGCCTGGATTAGCCAGGCCCACAAGCATTTGAATAGAATTCAAGGTTGCGAGACCTTAAAAATTATTCTGCTGCTGCAGCGTCGTCTTCAACTGGAGCTGCTTTGTTTGCTTTGATAGTCAGGATAGACTGATCATGGCCTTCGCCTTTACCTAAATCTACAGAGCTAACGCCTTTAGGGAAAGTAAGGTCAGAAATATGAACAGAATCGCCAACAACAAACTTAGAAACATCTACTTCAATGAATTCTGGAAGTGCTTTTGGAAGACACGTAATTTCAACTTCAGTTAACTGGTGAACAACAGTTGCGCCAGCTTTAGTTACAATCTCTTCACCGATGAAGTGTAGAGGAACTTTAGTTTGAAATTTATGAGTAGCATCTACACGTTGGAAATCAAGGTGAGTAAGCTTAGGCTTGAATGGGTGACGTTGGATATCTTTTAAGATTACTTCAACAGCTTCGCCATCTACGTTAAGCGTAAGGATATGCGTGTAAAAGCCTTCGTCTTCTTGTGCTTTGATCATATCTTTATGAGCAAAAGTAAGTGATAAAGCTTCTTTATCAGCTCCGTAAAGGATTGCTGGAACTTTGTCTTCGCGACGTAGGCGGCGGCTCGCACCAGTACCAGTTTCTACGCGAAGTTCAGCGTTATAAGTGTAAGTTTTGTTAGACATGATGTCTCCAATAATTAAATGTGTAGGGCCTTTGCGACCAAGGACCCCAGCCAAAAGGCGCGCTATCATACCACCACACGATTTTAAAATATACATCGCTTACAAAAAAAGCGCCTAAAGGCGCTTTTATATTCAGAAATGTTTGATTTTAGTGCTCGAACATCGCTGAAATAGATTCCTCGTTACTAATACGACGAATAGTTTCCGCTAACATATCTGCAAGCGTTAATACCTTAATTTTATCAAGGGCTTTAAGTTCCTCAGATAATGGAATTGAGTCAGTTACAATAACTTCATCAATTACTGAGTCACGTAAATTTTCTGCTGCTTTACCTGAAAGAATCGGGTGGGTAGCATAAGCAAATACACGCTTTGCACCATGTTCTTTAAGTGCTTCAGCTGCTTTACATAAGGTACCACCGGTATCAATCATATCATCGACGATAATACAATCACGGCCTTCAACGTCACCAATAATATGCATTACTTGAGAAACGTTTGCTTGTGGGCGGCGTTTATCAATAATAGCTAAATCAGTATCATTTAGTAATTTTGCAATAGCGCGAGCTCGAACAACACCACCAATATCTGGAGATACAATCACGACATCATCAAAATGACGCTCTTTCATATCTTCAAGTAATACAGGGCTACCGAATACGTTATCCACTGGTACATCAAAGAAGCCTTGGATTTGCTCTGCGTGTAAATCAACCGTAAGAACACGGTCAACACCAACGCTTGATAAGAAATCTGCAACAACTTTAGCAGTAATTGGTACACGGGCAGAACGTACACGACGATCTTGACGGGCATAACCAAAATAAGGAATGACGGCAGTAATACGACCTGCAGATGCACGACGTAGTGCATCAACCATAACGATAAGTTCCATAAGGTTATCGTTTGTAGGGGCACAGGTTGATTGCAATATAAAAACATCCGAGCCACGAACATTTTCATTTATTTGAACACTGATCTCACCGTCGCTAAAACGGCCAACAACAGCATCGCCTAATTCAATATATAAACGTTTTGCAACTTTTTGAGCTAACTCAGGTGTTGCGTTACCAGCGAAGAGCTTCATGTCAGGCACGGTTGGGTTCCTCAGGCACTGAAATTTTGGACTAACGGGCAATGATAAATACCACTGCGAGTTAACTTATTATTACTTGTACGTTACTTCATTGATCGAATATGGCGGCTAACTCCGTATGAGCAGGGGAGATATTAACGCTTGAGGCGATAAATCCCTGCCAAGTATGGGGGAGATTAGCAAGTACATCTTGTGCTTGAACTTGACTCGCAAATTCTACAAAACAACATGAACCTGTTCCGGTCATCTTCGACGGAGCGTATTTTAGCAACCACTGGAGGGTCTTTTCAACCTCGGGACAGAGCTTTTTAACTAAAGGCTCACAATCGTTGGTCAAAGTATGGTGTTTCCAATCGCCTAAAATTTTTGGTGTATCGCGTTTTAAATCCGGATGCGTAAATATTGTAGCTGTACTTACATGTTGATTTGGGTGTACGACGCAGTACCATTTTTGCTCAAGTTCTACTTGGTGTAATTCTTCGCCAATCCCATGTGCTATGGCGCTTTGACCTCGAACAAATACAGGAACATCAGCCCCTAGTTGTAACCCTAAACGTGCTAATTCATCTAAACTACGATCAATTTTCCAGAGTTTATTTAAGGCCAATAACGTGGTCGCAGCATCAGACGAACCACCGCCAACACCGCCACCCATTGGTAAACGTTTTATTAAATTTATTTTTACACCCAGTCGTGTTTTACTCTGAGTTTTTAATAATAAAGCGGCTTTATAGATTAGATTATCGGTTAATGGTATGCCTTTAGTGTCACCTGTTATAAAAATGTCGGGTGTATCTATCAGCTCAAAAGTCAGTTCGTCACCAAAATTTAAAAAAGTAAATAACGTTTCTAACTCATGATAGCCATCTTCACGGCGACCATTAATGTGTAAAAATAAGTTGAGTTTTGCCGGAGCAATAAGTGTAAAAGACGTCGTGTTATTCATATTTAATTAAATTGCCAATCGTAGAGTTGAATTTTGATTTTAATTTTTTGGTGTTTTAATGTTATTTTTGTTGGCAGCCAATATCCTGCACTTTGTATATAGCTGGCATACTCTATTTGCCACTTTTTACCTATGTCATCGAACCACAGTACTTGTGTGGCACGACCAAGTTCATCGACTTTTAAACTTTGCGCGTCAATTGTGCCTTTTAACCAATTTTCAGCATTATTAACAGGGAGAGTAAAACCAGTTAAACGCTTAAGAAGTTGTGCGGCATTTGTGTCGTAATACTTATCATCATCAAATTCTAGTTCTGCGCCTTCGCTTGTTTGTTTGAGTTGCAAAATACGCGTACCAATAAATGAGGTAAGCACTAAATTGTTATTGTTTTTGGTTTGTTGCCAATTTAAATTTGCAGATTGGCGCTCATCTGGGCTTATAAAAGCCAATTTACCTTTTACATGCCAAGTTTTTTGATCTGCTAGGTGAGTTTTCCAATTGTCATAAAGTATTGTTTTAGATGTTATTTGTTGGGCGCAACCGCCTAAAAATAAAAAAAACATGAGTAAAATAAAATATTGTCGAATCAAATGTTGTTCCTTACTTTCCATATTCCGCTGATTTTTGATAAAATTGCCGCCTTTGAAGTAGGGCTCAGCAATATTTGGCACATATGACCATAATAGCACTCGGTATTAATCACAAAACCGCTTCCGTAGAATTACGTGAGAAAGTGGCTTTTTCGCCTGAGCAAATTTCAGAGGCGTTGCAACAATTAAGTGGCCACGCCGACTTTAATGAAGCTGTAATTGTTTCTACCTGTAATCGAACTGAAGTCTATTGTAGCCTTGCTCAGCAAAATTCCCAAACACTGTTGAGTTGGCTTGCCAGTTTCCATGGTTTGGATGAACTTGAACTGATTAAGAATATATATTGCTATGAAAATAACGAGGCAATAAAGCACTTAATGCGTGTTGCTTGCGGGTTAGACTCTTTAGTTTTGGGTGAACCGCAAATTTTAGGGCAAATTAAGCAAGCCTACAATAGCGCCAAAACGCATGATGCTGTAGGTGTTACATTTGATCGGTTGTTTCAAAAAACATTTTCGGTTGCTAAAGAAGTTCGTACAGAAACCAATATTGGTGCAAGCGCTGTTTCAGTGGCGTTTGCCGCCGTTAACTTGGCAAAACATATTTATGGCAAACTCGACAAAACCAATGTTTTATTAATTGGTGCAGGCGAAACAATTGAACTGGTAGCTAAACACTTATACCAAAATGAGCCGCAAAATATCACCGTTGCCAATAGAACAATTGAACGAGCGCGTAGCTTAGCTGATGAAGTGTCTGCGGATGTTATTGCATTAGCGCAACTGCCTGAACGTTTATATAAAGCGGATATCGTGATTAGTTCTACCGCCAGTACATTACCAATTATTGGTAAAGGGGTTGTTGAGCAAGCGCTTAAACAGCGACGCCATAAACCTATGCTATTTATTGATATTGCGGTTCCACGCGATATAGAAAGCCAGGTAGGAGAACTTGATGCAGCCTATTTATATTCCGTTGATGACTTACAAACCATTGTAAGCGAGAATATGGCGGCACGAGAACAAGCGGCTGAACAAGCACAAATAATTATCACTGAACGCACCAAAGAATTTGCAATGTGGATGCGCTCACTCGATTCGGTAGATTTAATTCGCCATTATCGAAATGATGTACAAACAATAAAGTCGGAATTAGTGGAAAGAGCCGTTAGTCAGCTCTCTAGTGGTAAAGACGCAGAAAGAGTAATTTTAGAGTTGGCCAATAAATTAACCAATCGCTTAATGCACGCGCCTACCCGTGCAATACAAGATGCAGCGAAAAAAGGTGAAGTGGCGCAGCTAAACCAGTTGAAAAAAATGTTAGGTATTGATCAGGAATAACCGTTAAATGAAAGAGTCTGTTTATAATAAATTAGAAACCTTAGTAGAGCGTTACGAAGAAGTACAAGCGCTGCTAAGCGACCCGTCGGTCATTAGTGATCAAAATCGTTTTCGTGGGCTTTCAAAAGAATACTCCGAGCTTGAAGAGATTGTAAAAACGTTTTTAACTTATAAAGAAACGCAAGACAATTTAGCCAGTGCAGAAGAGATGCTTAAAGATTCTGACCCTGAAATGCGTGAAATGGCGCAAGAAGAATATAAAGAAGCTAAAGCACAAATTTTGGTAATTGAGGATCAAATTCAAGTATTAATGTTGCCAAAAGATCCGCGAGATAACAATAATGTGTTTGTTGAAGTACGCGCTGGAACAGGCGGTGATGAAGCGGCTATTTTTGCTGGCGATTTATTCCGTATGTACAGCCGCTATGCAGAAACTAAAAAATGGAAAGTAGAAGTTGTGAGCACCAATGAAGGTGAGCACGGTGGTTACAAAGAAGTGATTGCGAATATCAGTGGCGAAGGCGTCTACGGTCAATTAAAGTTTGAATCAGGTGTACACCGTGTACAACGTGTGCCAGAAACTGAATCACAAGGGCGAGTGCATACCTCTGCGTGTACTGTTGCGGTAATGGCGGAAGTACCAGAGGCCGAAGCGATACAAATTAATACCGCAGATTTAAAAGTTGATACATTTCGTGCATCAGGCGCAGGTGGTCAGCACGTTAACAAAACCGATTCTGCTATTCGACTTACACATATACCTACCGGTGTTGTGGTTGAGTGTCAGGATCAGCGTTCGCAGCATAAAAACCGCGCTAAAGCGATGTCAGTACTTGCAGCACGTTTGCAACAAGCTGAAGATGAAAAGCGCCATGCGGCAGAAGCATCTGAACGTCGTGACTTAGTTGGTAGTGGCGATCGTTCTGAACGTATCCGTACTTATAACTACCCGCAAGGTCGTATTACCGATCACCGCATTAACTTAACACTTTATCGTTTAAACGAAGTGGTAGCGGGTGATTTAAGCTGCGTTATTGACCCATTAATGCAAGAGTATCAAGCTGACTTATTAGCGGCTATGGGCGACGAGTAATCGTGAGCCAAACTCTTGAACAAGCAATTGCTGCAGGCGCTAATTTATTAGCACCTAGCAGCGAAAGTGCTAAATTAGACGCACAAGTTTTACTTCTACATATTCTTCAAAAACCTCGCAGTTACCTTTTTACTTGGCCAGAGCATGAACTTAACGCTAAGCAACAACAGCAATTTAATACATTTTGCCAACGACGTTTAAACGGTGAACCTGTTGCACATATTACAGGGCAACGTGAGTTTTGGAGTTTATCGCTTGAAGTTAACGCAACAACCTTAATACCTCGCCCTGATACTGAAACATTAGTAGAACAAGCACTTGAAGTGGCTGTTCCTGCTACAGCTAAAGTACTTGATTTAGGCACGGGTACTGGTGCAATTGCGTTGGCACTGGGTAGTGAAATGCCTGATTGGCAAATTATTGCAGTAGATAGAGTAAGTGATGCCGTTGCACTTGCTACACGTAACCAGCAGCGATTGGCAATTAATAACGTGCACGTTAAACAAAGCAACTGGTTTAGTGAGTTGCACGGTGAAAAGTTTAATCTAATAGTCACAAACCCACCTTACATCGAAAGCAACGATATACATTTAAATCAGGGCGATGTGCGTTTTGAGCCTTTATCGGCATTAGTGGCTGATGATTGCGGAATGTCTGATATTAAACAAATAATTACACAATCACGTGACTATTTGCTATCTAATGGCTATCTTTTAATAGAACACGGTTTTGAGCAAGGTGAAGCTGTTCGTCATTTCTTTGAAAAAATGGCGTTTGTTAATATTAAAACAGTGAAAGACCTTGGTAATAATGACCGTGTAACGCTCGCACAGTGGCCTTAAATAGTAAAAATTGTCTACTTGTGTATTAAAAAATGCTGCGAGGAAATTTTAGCTATGATGGATGATTTCTTATTTTCAGATGAGCCTCAAGAGCCTGTTAGTAAAATAGAACAGGGCACCTGGAAAGTATTAATCGTTGACGACGAACCTGAGGTTCATGCTGTAACAAAATTGGCATTAAGCGATTTTGATTTTCAAAATAAACGATTGGAGTTTGTAAGTGCATACTCTGGTGCAGAAGCGAAAAAGTTAATAGACGAGCACTCTGATGCCGCCATAGTTTTGCTTGATGTAGTAATGGAAACGGATGATGCGGGTTTGCAAGTCGCTAAATACATTCGTGAAACAGCTAAAAACAATCATATTCGAATTATTTTACGAACGGGTCAACCGGGTCAAGCACCTGAAAGACAAGTTATTGTTGATTATGATATTAATGATTATAAATCGAAAACGGAATTAACGGCGCAAAAACTATTCACTGTTATTATGTCTAGTCTTCGTTCATATCGCGATATTATTTCTATTGAACAATCACGCGAAGGGCTAGAGAAAATAATAAAAGCCTCAAGGGATATATTTTCGGCTCATTCAATAGATAGTTTCACTGAGGGCGTAATGCAGCAACTTACCTCGTTATTAGGTATTGCAGATCAAGCAATGTACGCCACTACATTAGTTGCTCAAAATCCAGAAGAAAACAATAACAAAAAGCTTATTGTTCGTTCAGGTACAGGGGACTTTGAACAAAGTGAAGGAAAAGAGTTAGAGCTGGTTCTTAAAAGTGAACAACTTACGGCGTGTCAACAAGCATTAAGTGACAAAACAATCGTATATAAAGATAATTACCTATTCGCTTACTGCAGTAGTCAATATAATCATAACTCAATGTTATTTATATCAGGTATCCCAAAATTATTAACGGATACGCAACGTCATTTAATTGAGATTTTTTCGCAAAATGTGCAATTAGCATTTGAAAATGTGCAGTTACAATCAGAAATAGAAGCAACTCAGCAGGAATTAGTTTATAGATTGAGTGAAGCGGTAGAGCAGCGCTCAAGTGAAACAGGTAATCATGTTAAGCGTGTGGCTAATATTTGTCATATATTGGCTGAGGGTTATGGCTTATCTAAGCGAGAAGCCGATTTAGTTCGATTAGCATCGCCTTTGCATGATGTTGGAAAAGTAGGTATACCGGATGCTATTTTAAATAAACCAGGAAAGCTCGACGGCCAAGAGTGGGAAGTGATGAAAACCCACACAGATAAAGGTTATAGCATTTTAAAAGATTCACCGAGGGAAATTGTTAGTGCTGGTGCAATTATAGCAAAAGAACACCATGAAAAATGGGATGGCTCTGGCTATCCGAATGGATTGAAAGGTGAAGAAATAAATGTATTTGGCCGAATAGTCTCTCTTGCTGACGTTTATGATGCACTTCGCCATAAACGCTGTTATAAAGAGCCTTGGTCACTGCAACGAGTGGTTGATGAAATCAATTCACAAAAAGGATCGCATTTTGAGCCTAAACTTGTTGAAGTGCTTAACGATAAGCTTAATGAAATAGAAATAGTATTAACTCGTTTTCCAGATTAATATCAAAAATATAGAAGTACAGGGGCATATGGATTATTTAGCAGTAAAGCACTCACACATGGCAATTGCTATGCTCAGTGTTATTTTATTTTATGTTCGCTCTTTTTCGCGAATTGGTAGTGGCAAAATAGCTAAGAATAAGTTGGTACTTATTGGTAGTCATAGCATAGATACACTACTGTTGGTTTCTGCTCTTACACTTGTTTTTATGGCTAAAATTAACCCTTTTGAGCAGCTATGGTTGTTAGAAAAGATAATTTTAGTTGTTGTGTATATTGCGATAGGGGTTAAAAGTTCAAAGCAAACTAACACCCTAGCTAAAATTATTTACATTGTAATTAATACCGTTGTTGTTTTAGCGATAGGTTATTTAGCGACGTCTAAATCAGCTTTGTTGTTCTAAAGTCAACCTTAATAATTTGAGCTTTACGGTATTGTCTGTAAAGCTCGTTCTTCCACCTCGCTGCAAGTATTCAAAAACATCACTATATTGGTATATAGCTTTAAAGTTAGGTAAACTACGCCTTCGTTTTCTAAAATGTTGCAGTATTGATGACCACCCTCGGGTTTGATGAACACGATGAATCTTATGTTGATGATGCTTTTGATGAATTTACCCCAGCGGCAATTTATCGTTGTATTAAAGCTGAGTCTAAATGGGATCCTCAATTAGATTTAACAGCAAGTTTTGACATTCTCACCGACTTTGAGCAACAAATAAATGTTTTGTGCTTAAAAGTCAGCGACGATCACGATCGCTTAGAAAAATTATTAGATACTTTTTATAGTACCTGGCTATTTAGTGCCTCAAGCTTAAAAGTGCCTGAGCATAAACTAAATAGTTTAAGTTATACCTTAACCATGCGCAGTGGCTCCCCAACTACATTAGCTATTTTACTGTGCCACTTTTTACAACACGCTAAACTCGATGCTAGCATGAGCTTAAACCAAGGCGATATTGGTGTGCATGTCGCTATTAGCGATGAGGAAGGCTACATAATTGAACCAAGTAGCGGTCAACAAAGTTGGTATATTATCCCTGAAAATGCGGATGAAGATGATGGGCAAGAACAGGAACCACTAGAACTTATTTTTGATGATGAAGTATATAAATTGTTCTTAGCTCAACAAAAATGGTCTTTTATAAGCGAAAATAAATTTGGCCATGCTTTAACGTGTGTAGAAATGTTGATGGAATTAATTGGCGACGACCCGTATGAAAGACGCGACAGAGGCTACTTATTAAATCAACTCGATTGTCCTAAAATGGCACGAGATGATTTACAATTTTTTGTCGATGAATGTCCTGACGATCCTGCTATTGAGATTATTCAACATCAGATAGAAGAATTAGAAGATAATAATAAAACTCACCATTAAGAATAGGAAAAATTATGGTTGAAACTCAAAGTGCATTAATAACCAATGATGCCGTTGTACTTGGTTTACTTGCTGTTATTTTGGGGTTTATATTTAAAACCTCAAACAGTGAACGCCCAGCACTAAAAAGATTTTATAAATACGTACCGGCCTTGTTACTTTGTTACTTTTTACCGTCACTACTGAATACATTTGGTATAGTTGATGGCAATAAGTCCAATGTTTATTACGTAGCTTCGCGCTACTTACTGCCAGCTTGTTTAATACTTCTTACCATTAGTATTGATTTAAGAGCCATACTTAATTTAGGCCCTAAAGCACTTATTATGTTTTTAGTAGGTACCTTGGGTATTGTTATTGGTGGACCTTTGGCTATTTTAGTCGTCAGTGCTGTTGACCCTAGTATTGTTGGTGGCCATGGTCCTGATGCGGTATGGCGCGGTATGACAACTGTTGCGGGTAGCTGGATTGGTGGCGGTGCAAACCAAGCTTCAATGAAAGAGATGTTTGAAGTTGGCGGCGATATATTTTCGGTGATGGTTACTGTTGATGTAATAGTCGCTAATATTTGGATGGCTGTTTTATTGTTAATGGCAGCAAATCATAAGAAAATTGATGCGGCAACAGGTGCCGATACTAGCGCAATTGAAGATTTAAAACGCCGAGTAGAAACATATCACGCAGAGCATGCTCGCATGCCTACTCTTAACGACTACATGACATTACTTGCTATTGCATTTGGTATTACTGGTTTAGCACATTTTTGTGCTGATTTTCTAGGTCCTTATTTTGGCACTACTTATGAGTGGGCAAAAGAGTACAGCCTAAACAGCAAATTCTTTTGGTTGATTGTCATATCGACTACGATTGGTATTAGTTTATCTTTTACTAAAGTGAGACAAATAGAGGCGTTTGGTGCTTCAAAAGTGGCCTCTAGCTTTTTATATATTTTAGTTGCATCGATTGGTTTGCATATGAATGTAACCGCCATTTTTGATAATCCCGGCTTGTTTTTAGTGGGTGCTATTTGGATGCTTGTACATGCAAGTTTAATGTTGCTAGTTGCTAAACTAATTAAAGCACCGTTATTTTATATGGCAGTGGGCTCGCAGGCTAATGTGGGCGGTGCAGCGTCTGCACCTGTTGTAGCATCAGCGTTTCATCCGTCATTAGCGCCTGTTGGTGTTCTGTTAGCTGTACTGGGCTATGGTGTGGGTACGTATATGGCTTATATTTGTGGATTAATGATGCAAGCAGTTGCACCGTAAGGAATTTAAATGAAAGACCAAATTATTAAAATTAATGAAATTGAACTAGCAAACAACAAACCGTTTGTATTGTTTGGTGGTATTAACGTATTAGAATCTCGCGATTTAGCTATGCGTGTTGCAGAGCATTACGTAGAAGTAACCGCTAAATTAAATATTCCTTATGTATTTAAAGCGTCATTTGATAAAGCTAATCGATCTTCAATCAATTCGTACCGTGGTCCAGGTATGGAAGAAGGTTTAAAAATATTTGAAGAGATTAAAAAAACGTTCAATATTCCGCTTATTACCGATGTACATGAACCACATCAAGCGGCCCCTGTTGCTGAAGTTGTCGATGTTATTCAGTTACCAGCATTTCTAGCACGTCAAACTGATTTAGTGGTTGCTATGGCAAAAACAGGCGCGATCATTAACGTGAAAAAACCACAGTTTTTAGCACCACACGAAATGCGTCACATCATTACTAAATTTAATGAAGCGGGTAATAACAACGTAGCACTTTGTGAACGAGGCTCTAGCTTTGGGTATAATAATCTAGTGGTTGATATGCTTGGCATGGATGACATGAAAGCAATGGCTCCTGTGATTTTTGATGCAACACATGCGCTACAACGTCCTGGCGGTCGTACAGATTCGGCTGATGGTCGTCGTGCACAAGCAGCTGAGCTTGCCCGAAGTGGTATGGCATTGGGTATTGCTGGTTTATTTATAGAAGCGCACCCAAATCCTAACGAAGCGAAATGTGATGGCCCTTGCGCGCTAGCACTTAGCAAGTTAGAAGGTTACTTATCGCAAATGAAAGCGGTAGACGATTTAATTAAAAGCTTTGAACCGCTTGATACAAGTGCAAATGACTTATAATTAAAAGCTTAACAATTAAGTGAAATGTTAGAAAAGCGACTTAGGTCGCTTTTTTTACACCTTAAATATACTCTTTCTCAGCATAGGTATATAATTCACCGCATAAGAAAAACTAATTCTAAGCTTGGTCATCATGTCAAGACGAGTACCTCCATTAAACGCATTAAAAGCTTTTGAAGCCGCTGCGCGCCATTTAAGTTTTACAAAAGCTGCGGAAGAGCTTTATGTAACTCAAGCGGCTGTCAGTCATCAAATAAAAACACTTGAAGAACATTTAGGTTTGAAATTGTTTTTACGTAAAAATCGTTCGTTATTGTTAACCGAAGAAGGGCAAGGCTACTTCCTCGATATTAAAGAGATTTTTACGCAACTAATTGATGCAACCGAAAAACTATTAGCGCGTGGTGCTAAGGGCTCATTAACAGTTAGCTTAACACCAAGTTTTGCAATTCAATGGCTTGTACCTCGTTTAAGCTTATTTAATGAGTTACATCCTGAGATCGACGTGCGGATCAAAGCGCAAGACCAAGACGAAAACTCATTAACAGATGATGTTGATGTGGCTATTTATTACGGGCGAGGTCATTGGAGTGGTGTGCAAGCGTATAAATTACATACCGAGTATTTAGTCCCTTTATGCAGTCCTATGTTGTTAAGCGGTCCAAAACCGCTTGACCAACCAAGCGATTTAGCACATCACACTTTACTGCATGACACTACCCGTAAAAACTGGAAAACATGGATGAAAACGGCTGGTGTGCGCAATATTCAAGTTAACCAAGGTCCTATATTTAGTCATTCATCGATGGTGCTGCAAGCAGCAGTGCATGGCCAAGGTGTGGCAATTGGTAACAGCGTGCTGGCAAAGCCTGACATTGACGCTGGGCGCTTAGTGATCCCATTTAATCACAGTCTTGAAAGTAAAAACGCCTATTATTTAGTCCTTAGAGAATCACAAACAGAGCTAGGTAAAATAGTATCCTTTAAAGAGTGGATGTTGAGCTTAGTAGAGCAAGAGCAAGAGTATTAATATGATTGAGTGGGTTAAAAGTAGTCAGCAGCCAGCAATAGCGCAATTTATATTTGCCCATGGAGCTGGTGCCGGTAGTGATTCAGACTTTATGCAGCATGTGGCAAAACTAATCAGTGAACAGGGTGTTGATGTCGGCCTATTTGATTTTGAGTATATGCAAATAGCCAAACAAACGAATAAGCGTAGGCCTCCTGAGCGAGCACCTAAATTACTTAGTTATTACGAGCAAATACTTAGCCATACACAGCCAAATGTTCCGCTATTTATTGGCGGGAAATCAATGGGTGGACGAATGGCATCCATGCTTGCTTGTACGACAGAACAACCTGTTTTAGGTGTTCTTGCTTTTGGCTATCCGTTTCATCCACCAGGCAAACCTGAAAAGCTGCGTACCGATCACTTCGCAGATATAGTCTGCCCTTTTTTAGTATTGCAAGGTGAGCGAGATACGTTTGGTACTCGCCAAGAGCTTGCAACAATGGTTATGCCGAAACAGCCACAATACATATGGCTTACAGATGGGGACCACTCACTTAAACCTCGTAAAAAAAGTGGTATGACTGAGCTACAAAATAGAGAAACAGCTGCTTTGGAGGCTGTTGAATTTATTAAAAACTGTGTGGATTTAAATTTAGAGGGTAATTAATGATTAAAGTATTTTTAATGATGGGCAGTATTTTTTGTATGCTTTCGGTCATGTTAGGTGCATTTGCAGCACATGGTTTAAAAAGCCGTTTAACAGAGTATTCGCTTGGGGTTTTTAAAACTGCTGCTGAATATCAAATGGTGCATGGACTTGCGCTTATTGCGGTTGCTATTTTAATTAAGTGGGGCATAAATCTGAGCTGGGCTGGTGGTTTTTTTATAACAGGCACACTACTTTTTAGTGGCAGTTTATATTTACTCGCATTAACTGGTATGAAGTGGCTGGGGCCAATAACACCAATTGGTGGGCTGTGCTTTATTATTGGTTGGGTAGTTATTTTAGTGCAAGTTGCACGATTTAAGTTTTAAAGAGTTTAAGGGTTTATATGTCTAGTGTTGTGATTTACTGTCGTAGTGGGTTTGAAAACGATGCCGCTGCTGAAATAACGTTTCACGCTGCAGAGCAAGGCTTTGCGGGTTATGTAAAAGCAAAGCCAAATACGGGTTACGTTGTTTATGAATGTTTTGAAGCGCATCACAGCGACGAAATAATCAAAAAAGTTGATTTTAAAAATATGGTGTTTGCACGCCAATGGTTTGCCGGTACATTACTTGAAAACATGCCTGTGGAAGATCGCGTTGGCGCGGTAGTTGAAGCTGCAAAAGAGTTTACATTGTGCTCAGAGCTTCGTGTAGAAACCCCTGACACAAATGAAGGAAAAGAGCTTTTAACGTTTTGTAAAAAAATATCAACACCACTTAAAAAAGCCCTCGAAAAACAAAATACAGTATTGCGCGAACCCAAAGCAAACCGTCCTGTAATGCATGTTATGTTTTTAACAAACAACACAGCTTATGTAGGTTACTCATATAGTTTTAATAATTCTCCATTTTTTATGGGTATTTTACGTCTTCGCATGCCAAGCGATGCACCGAGTCGATCAACATTAAAGCTTGATGAAGCGTTTAATGTATTTATTCCTGAACAACAGCGCGAATCTCGTGTTGCAGCAGGTATGCGTAGTGTCGATTTAGGCGCTTGCCCTGGGGGCTGGACATATCAGCTTGTTCGCCGTGGTATGTTTGTAAGTGCAATTGACAATGGTCCGATGAATGATGATTTGATGGAAACAGGCCAGGTTAAACATTTTAGAGCTGACGGTTTTAAATATCGCCCTGAAAAAAGAAATGTTACCTGGTTAGTGTGTGATATGGTGGAAAAACCCACTAAAGTGACGACCTTAATGATTGATTGGGCTGTGAGTGCCTACGCTAAAGAGTTTATATTTAACTTAAAGCTTCCAATGAAAAAACGTTTTGACAGTGTCTACGAATGCCTTTCGATGATTAGAAAAGAGCTAGATAAACAAGGTATTAACTACGAGTTGCAAGCTAAGCATTTGTATCATGATCGTGAGGAAATAACCGTTCATTTAAACGTTACTAAGGTGCCACAAAATCTATACAGCTAAGTTTTATTAGTAATAAAAAATGGGTCTGATGACCCATTTTTTGTATATTTAACTTCGATATTTGGGCCTGTAATTATCAACCCATAAACGCGTAGCCCCACACACAGCGACAGGCATTACTATTAAGTTTATAAATGGTATTGCTGTTAATAGCATAACGGCAAAGCCAAACCCATACGATAGACCTTGTTTACTTTTTAAATCGTCTTTCATCTGTTTAAACCCAATTTTATGGTTATCGAACGCATAGTCTTCGTATTGCACTGCGAACATCCAACAGGTAAATAGGACCCATAATATTTGACCAATGACGGGGAGTATCCAAAGCAGTATAAAAAAACCTATAGCGCGAGGAAGGTAATAGCATAACTTTGTCCACTCGCGGGCTAGCATACGAGGTATGTCTTTTACTAATTCAGCAAAGCCATCATCGTTAATCTTTTGGCCTGTTAAATAAAGTTCTACTTTTTCGCTTAACAAAGCGTTGAAGGGGGCTGCGATAAAATTAGTGATCACTGTAAAGAGCATACTGTAGCTAAATAAAACCATTAATATAGCAATTGGCCACATTAGCCATTCAAGCCAACTTAACCATTGTGGCAACATATCATTGATGTAGCTAAAACTGTCACTTAGCCAACCGAATAAGAAAAATAGCGAGCTACCAAAAAGTAAAATATTAATTAATAATGGAATAAAAACAAAACGTTTTAACCCCTTTTGAGTAATTAATTTAAAACCTGAAAAAAAATATTCCATACCTTGTACTATCTGCACAGTAACCTCAATAAATGTTTACCACTGTAGCTAGTATAAATAGCTGAATTTTTTTGAACAGCGTTTTTAGGTAACAAAGTGTTTAAATACTAGGCTTGTTTATCTTTCGAGGTTAAGTTTTCAGCAGTGTGTTTGGTATTTAGGCAAAGCAGAGCCTATGTAGTGTGGTTATTCCCCATAAATAGGCGATAACGTAGAATAAATGCCAAGCATGCGCTGCCCGCGGAAGCTTGGCTCGGTTTTTACTTATTCTTACATGGATGTAAGCCAGTAGAGTAATACAGGAGCAGTTACCGAGCCCACTAGGTTACAAACCTCACGCCGCGATTAAATAGCCCATAGATTGAATGAATTTTAATTCTGAAAGGCCAACAGGCACTAATAATGCTATAAAGTGGCTTAACTTAATGGTGATTTATCTATGGCAGGGAATTAAGTTACTTTTTTATAGAGAGCTTAGGCTGATTCTGTTCAGCTCCCTAACGCATGCAGTTTTAGTGACATTATTTTAAAAGCGAGTAATTATAGATGGCTAAGATCTTTGTGATTGGGTTGCCCAGAACTGGCACTACTAGCATAAGTGTTGCGCTACTAGAAATGGGCTTTTCGGTGGCGCATACCGCTTTTACAAAGCAAGCATTTGAAATGTCTGATGCAATATCTGACGCACCTTGCTTTAGTGACTACATGCATTTAGACGAGTTATTCCCAAATGCTAAATTTATATACTTAAGTCGAGAGCTAAACAAATGGGTGCCTTCAATTACTATGTTGCTCGAAAAAATGGCGCCTCATTTAGATTTAAATACAGGTAAGTTTAATCCTATTTTAAAGCGTAGTTTTCATCGTACGTTCTCTGATGTATTACCCTTATCATCGACAGCGCTAGCTGGTTGTTATTTAAAGCATGAACAAGCTGTTTTTTCGTATTTCAAAAATAGTGACAATTTTTTAGCAATAAATATTAGTGAGCCTGATAGTTTGTTAAAACTAAAACAGTTTTTAGGCGTGGAGATACAAGGAAATACCTGTTTCCCTAAATTAAATATAGGACGTCAAGTCGCCAACTGGAAAGAATATAAACACCCAAATAAAATTAACTCTAATTTAGCTGGAAAAGAACATAGAAAATACTTTGACTATTCGCTGACCCCATTAAAGTGAATACGAAATATGACTTTTCTGTTATTAAAATTTTTTGCATCGACCAAATTAAATAAAATGATTGAGCTGGTAGCATATGCTATTTTTAGAGGCCTACACTGAATTTAGCAAGTAATTGCATTTAATAATGAGGGCATTCTTTATTCGCGTAAATTACTGGGTTTATTTAAACGTTTAAATAAGTAGAACGAGGTTGTTCATTTTTGACAATTCGGTATAGTTTGCCAACACATATTTTTAATATAAATTGAGATGTTCTATGCAGTTAGTTGATTTAAAACCGAATGACCAGGATGTGATTAATGTTTTTTCTGATATCGACCGACTAATAAACTCTCTATATCCAGTTGCCACTGCACAGTCTCTTACGTTAAATGAACTAAATGAGCCAAGTGTGTATGCGATTGGTTTAAAGAATGATGATGGTATTATTGCGTGTGGCGCTATTGTAAAGCAGTTTGATAAAACGCCCTATGGTGAAATTAGACGGCTTTATGTAAGCCCTAGTTATCGTGGTAAAGGGTTATCTAGGCGTATTATGCAGATACTTTTATATCACGCAGGTGAGGAGAAAATCCCACTGATCAGGCTAGAAACAGGGCCAAAGCAAATTCAATCGATTAAGCTATATGAAAATCTTGGTTTCAAACGATGTGCTAGTTTTGGGCCTTACCTCGAGAATCCACAAAGTGTATTTATGGAGTTAGGCCTAAGCCAGTAACAAAGCGCATAAAGGTTAACAGCTTCACTCTAAGTGACCACACTAAATTATTTAAGTAGCAATTCATTATAGTTTTTTATAGTGTATAAATTAAACTATAATGAATTGCTACTTTCAAATATACCCAAAGTTCATTAGTACTATTATATATTGTCTGTTAAAGATCATTTCAAAAATGCCCTCTTAAAATTAACAAAAGCAGAATACTGTTTTTGTTGGCTATAATCGTATAAAATCCGTCATTTACTATGCTCCTTAAAATACTTCAAACCATAACGTTTAAATAGCGAGACTTTCTTATCCTTTCTAAAAATGACACTAAACCAATGACAGACATAACAGTAGTAACCCATAACGGTAATTTTCATGCGGATGACGTTTTTAGTATTGCAGTACTTAAACACGTGTTGCCAGCGTTTAAACTGGTACGTACTCGCGATAAAGCGCTTATAGAAAATGCCGACTTTGTAATTGATGTAGGTGGCGAATACGACCCTGAAACGAACCGCTTTGATCATCACCAGCGTGGTGGTGCAGGCGAGCGAGAAAATGGCATTCCTTTTTCGTCGTTTGGTTTAATATGGAAAAAATACGGCTTAGCGTTGTGTGATGATAACCAAGCCGTTGCTGATAGAGTGGATTCAGGCTTAGTTTCAACTATTGACGCCATCGATTGTGGTCATGTTGAAGGGGTATCAAAAGGGATAAGCTTGAGCCAAACAATCTCAATGTTTAACCCTACGTGGGAAGAAGAAAGTAACTTTGATACTTGTTTTGACGAAGCCGTTGAATTTGCAGCTCGCATGCTTATTCGTTTTATCGCTTCGGCTCACGGAAGTGTAAATGCAAAAGAGATTGTCGCCAAAGCAATTGAAAATGCTGAAGATGCCAGAGTAATTGTACTTGAAAAATACACACCGTGGAAAAAAACGGTGCATATTTTATCAAGCGATGCGCTATACATGGTTTACCCATCGCATTCTGGACAATGGATATTACAAACTGTACCCGTTGAGCCAGGTTCGTTTGAAGATAGAAAATCGCTGCCTAAAGCATGGTCTGGTTTATCTGACCAAGCGTTTGTAGATGAAACAGGTATTGACGACGCTGTGTTCTGTCACAATGGTTTATTTATAGCGGGCACTAAGTCGTTTGAAAGCACAATGAAACTTGCCACTATGGCGCTTAGCGAATAACAACTCAGATTCATAACGAATACTAAGCATAACAATTTATATAGATTGTTATGCTTGTTATCTTAGCGCGGAGCATTATGTTTGAATTAAAAACAATCGCACTTTTTACTATTACAGCCTTAGCAGAAATAGTGGGTTGCTATTTGCCCTACCTTTGGCTTAAGCAAGATAAAAGCATTTTACTTTTAATTCCAGCGGCTTTAAGTTTGGCACTATTTGCATGGTTGCTCTCTTTACATCCTACTGCTGCCGGGCGTGTGTATGCAGCTTATGGCGGCGTATATATTTGCGTTGCGCTATTATGGTTATGGGTTGTTGATGGCGTAAAGCTTACTATGTGGGATATTATCGGTGGTTTAGTTGCACTGCTGGGTATGGCAATAATTATGTTCGCCCCAAAAAGTGCATAGCTAGCTTATACTCAATTAATCGAATTCGCCTGCACACTACTGCAATTTCCTACTTTCAATGCCACAGGCAATACCTAACGCTACATATGCGCCAAGTAATGATTTAAGCTGGTGGATGTTATCCATCGCGTTTTAGACGTGTAGTTTTTATTCATGTTGCAGAATACATAGGTATTACTTGGTCACAACACGTTGGCTAAATAGCAGTAATTTGAGGCGTTGAGAACACCTTACTCTAATCCATCAAAAGTAAATTCAATAAGCAAAGTAACTCAAGATTAATTTTAGTGAATGAGCTAACTCATTTTGCTAATAAAATTTATAATGAGTCATTTAAAAACAGCCATTTTTTACAACTTTTCTTATCTTTAATAATCATCAAAGTCCTATTTTATATACGCTAGCGAGCAATACGTGATTGGTTGTTTTATCAACATTAAAAATCACTCGTTACGAGTAAAAATACTTGTTGGACTTAAATCTCTATTTTTCTTTTAATGCGCGGCACTAGCCGAGTCGGCATTAATTAAATAAAAGAGAAAGATAAATGAAAGAAACAACATCACTAGAACAAGCTCGTACGAGCTACAATGTTCGTCATTGGAGCCAAGGTTTTTTTGGTATTAATGATCAAGGTGATGTGTATGTTGCACCCAAGGCTCATGCACCAGAGCAAACCATTGCATTAACAGATATCGCAAAGCAACTACAAGATAAAGGTTTAAGCTTACCTGCTTTAGTTCGTTTTCCGCAAATTTTACACCATCGTGTACACAGCTTATGCGGCGCATTTAATACTGCGATTGAAAACTATGGTTACCCTAAAGACTACCTATTAGTTTACCCAATAAAAGTAAACCAACAACGTGAAGTGGTTGAAGAAATAGTAGCAAGCCAAGCACAAGTAGAAAAAAAGCAACTTGGTTTAGAGGCAGGCAGCAAGCCTGAACTACTCACAGTATTAGCATTAGCTGAAAAAACCAGCGCTGTTATTGTATGTAATGGCTACAAAGATAAAGAATACGTACGTTTAGCACTTATTGGCGAAAAGCTAGGTCATAAAGTGTATATCGTACTTGAAAAGCTTTCTGAGCTAGACATGGTACTTAGCCAAGCAAAAGAGCTTAACGTAAAACCACGCATTGGTATTCGTGTACGTTTAGCGTCGCAAGGTAAAGGTAAATGGCAAGCGAGTGGCGGCGAAAAATCAAAATTTGGTTTATCTGCATCGCAAGTTTTGCATGTAGTTAATCGTTTAAAAGACGCAAACCAGCTTGATTTGCTTCAGCTAGTACATTTTCACTTAGGGTCACAAATGGCGAACATTCGTGACGTACGTTTAGGTGTAAGCGAAGCGGCGCGTTTTTACTGTGAGCTACGTAAATTAGGCGCAGAAATTGATTGCCTTGATGTAGGCGGTGGTTTAGCTGTTGATTACGACGGCACGCGTAGCCAATCGCATAACTCTATGAATTACAGCTTAGCTGAATATGCAAATAACATCGTGTACACCATTGGTGATACATGTAAGCAATATGAGCAACCAATGCCGACTATTATTTCTGAGTCGGGTCGTGCGCTTACGGCGCATCATGCTGTGCTTATTTCTAATGTTATTGGTACTGAAAGCTATACGCCAGAAGAGTTAGTAGCGCCAGCGGCAGATGCACCCCTGTTATTAAAAAACATGTGGGCATCGTTTGTACAGTTAACTGATTTAACGGATGACCGTGCATTAATTGAAATTTATCACGACAGCCAAGGTGATTTAGCTGAAGCGCATAATCAATTTGCACTCGGTTTATTAGACTTATCGCAGCGTGCGTGGGCTGAGCAAATTAATATTCGTATTTGTTATGAACTTAACAAGCACATGGATAATAAAAACCGTTTTCATCGTCCTATTATTGACGAGTTAAACGTTCGTTTAGCCGATAAGTTTTTTGTAAACTTTTCGTTATTTCAATCGCTTCCAGATGCATGGGGCATTGATCAAGTGTTTCCGGTATTGCCATTAAGTGGCTTAACGCAAGCACCAAAAAAGCGTGCTGTATTACTTGATATAACCTGTGATTCAGATGGCGCACTTGAACATTACGTAGATGGACAAGGTATTGAAAGCACATTACCTGTACCAGAGTTTAGTGCTGATAAACCTTATTTAATGGGCTTTTTCTTGGTGGGTGCTTATCAAGAAATTTTAGGTGACATGCATAACTTGTTTGGCGATACGCACAGCGCAATTGTCAATATGGATGAGCAAGGCGTTGCAAGTATTACCGAGATAAACCAAGGTGACACTGTTGCCGATATGATGCGCTATGTACATTTAGATGTAGAAAGTTTTCAGCAATCATACGAGCAGTTAGTAAGCACTAAAATTGAAAAACACGAACAGCAAAGCGTTTTAGACGAGTTGCAAAGCGGCCTTGATGGCTACACTTATTTAGAAGAGTTATAAGCAATGTCGACTTTGTTTGGTCACGCAGATCACTCATTGTACTCAAATGGGATGACGTTTTTACGTCGTCCTATGGTGCAAAATATTAATGCAATTGATGCAGACGTAGTCGTTTTAGGCTTACCGTTTGATTTAGCGACATCGGGTCGCCCTGGTGCGCGCTTAGGCCCTGATGCAATTCGTCGTGCATCGGTTCATTTAGCATGGGAAGACACTAAATACCCGTGGACGTTCCCGTTGTTTGAGCGCCTAAAAGTGGCAGACGCAGGGGACTTTACTTACCCTGTCGGGGATCCTGAGTATTTTACTGCGCAACTTGAAATGGCTGCTGATCAAATACTCCGTCAAGGTAAAACGCTATTAGGTTTAGGGGGCGATCACTTTGTAACGCTTCCGCTATTACGTGCTCACGCAAAAATACATGGCAAAATGGCGTTAGTACATTTTGATGCGCACACCGATACCTATAGCAATGGCTCGCGTTTTGATCACGGCACTATGTTTTATCATGCGCCAATGGAAGGGCTGATTGATGTTGAGCACAGTATACAAATAGGTATTCGTACCGACTTTGATCAAAGTAAACATGAGTTTGCTGTGATTGATGCAATGCAAGCCAACGATTTACATGCAAATGATATTGCAGCGCAAATACTTGAACGAGTAGGTGACCTACCTGTTTACTTAACGTTTGATATTGATTGTTTAGACCCTGCGTTTGCGCCTGGTACAGGCACTCCTGTGTGCGGTGGTTTAACGTCAGATAAAGTACTTAAAGTACTGCGTGCGCTAAAAGGCATAAACATGGTAGGTATGGATGTGGTAGAAGTATCACCTTCGTACGACCAAAGTGAGCTTACCGCTATTGCCGCAGCAACCATTGCGAGCGAATTACTGCATTTGTGGACGCATAAAAACAAGTACTAATTATATAACTTAAGTACTACAAAAAAGGGTATGCGCAGGCATACCCTTTTTTATTTAGAGGTATCGATTATTCAGCAGCTTAATTTCCTTTAACCAAATAACGCTTAGCCCAATAAGAGGCAGGTTAGTAGTAACAGGGTTAAATGCTTCAATAAGTAATTGTGGCTGCATTGCAACTACAGCGAGTAAAAGGCCAATTAATGCTAAAATATTTAAAATTACTAGGTGTTTATTTTTATAAAACACAAATAAACACAATCCAAATATAATCTCGCCAACACCCGCCGAACGTGTAATTAAGTCAGACACCTGTTCAGAATAGCCGGCACTGCCAGTCATTAATTTTTCAAGCGGTGCTACGTGATAAAGCTTTGGGAAAAAGCCGTGAATGATACTAACCCAAATAACTATTTGAACAATTTAACGTTCTAAATCAATTACTAACGTCGTTAAAAAACTTTTATTTAGAACCACTAAACACAAAGTTTTTTGCCTAGTTACTAAATGATTTATTTAACGTTAAAATAGCCCCCATAGTTAATTGAATTAGTATATCCAACTTAAACTCACTATGTAGCGAGCAAGTTGAATATAACCGCGATTATTTCCTAGCATTGTCAATACGCTCTTGTGCACTTGGGTGGCTAGACAAGTACTCTAAAAAGTCATTTACTTTTTCGAGGTGCTCGTTTTTGCTGGTATGGCTTTCTTGTAGGGCCTCTATTGCATCAGCAAAGTCATTACTCGAATACCCAAGCGACTCTAATTGAATGAGTGCAAAGGTATCTGCCTCGCGTTCCATATCTCGTGAAAACCCTTGCTGAGCAAACGATGCACCCGTACCTAATGCAACCTCTGCAACCCCTTCTAAATCACCAAATACAACCGCTAGCACAATCGTACTTGCGGCAGATTGTGCTGTAATACGTACGCTATGCTGGTGGACTACATGGCCCATCTCGTGTAGCAATACCGCTTTTAGTGCATTGGGTTTATCGGCAAGTAAATTTGCTAAATCATCTGTGACCACGATACGGCCATGGGGTAGTGCAAACGCGTTAGCACCAAAGCTGTCTGATTTATAAAACGATAATCTATAAACCGATTGATCAAGCGATAACGCATTAAGCATACTTGTAAAATGTGCTTGTACTTTAGCTTGCTGCTCTGCGGGGAGCTCACTTGGGTCAAGCGCAATCTTTTTAATAAGTGTAAAGCTTTGCTCCCCCATTTGTTCCACAACATTACGTGGCAGGGTATCAACACTGTAAACAGCAATGGCCGGTACCGCTTTATAAAGTACTAACCACATAAAAAGTGGTGTAAATATGACTGCGGCTAAAATTGCCCATTTACTTTTTTCAAGGCGCTCCATTATGTGATGGTTATTTTCTTTAAATGGCCATCTGTAACTTACATCTTGAGGAATAAAACGACTACCATCTTCAAAGTTTAGTTCGTCGGCAAGTCCTGCCATCCCCGAACTTAATTTTAGACTTGAGATTGCGTGGCGAGCTATAACGTGTTCATCGTTAATAACTTCAATGTGCGTGTCGCTAATAGTTGCAACACACACTTGATAGTTACTCGATGCGATGGGGAAAAAATGTCCCTTTACATGCATAGTGAGCTCTTAAGTTAGAGAAAGGTCAATATCAAATACGTTTGCAGCTTCCTCAGCAAATGATGATTGCTGTTCTTGCGCGGTATCGATTAGGTTTAATGCACCAGGATAAATAGTGACGTTAGTTACATCAGCGAGCATTTTTGATGTACGTACTTTTGTCCATGGGTATGCAAGCCCTAAAGAAAATACAATAGCCAACATATTAGTTAATAGTAAAACAGCGAAAGGAATTGGTTTTAGCTCTGATTTAAATGTGGCAACGCCTTCAAAATGGCTGTTATCAAAAATGTGATTACGAATAGCGGCGTGCCATACAGCAGAAACAATGGCAATCATTAGTACATAGGCAATCATCATAAAGATAGGAAGCATAACCATAGCAGCGGAGTTTTCTAAATTTTGTTGATTTTCAACATCTATTAAGTTGAGGCCAAATAACCCTAAAATTCCCATAAAGAGCACCATGGTGATAGAGCTCACTACAAAACAAATAAGCGCTGTTAGGTAATAGGTTTCGCCTTTTAGGTTTACAGTAAGTGGTTTGTCACCGTAACTAATATTGCTATGGATATAGCTATCAATACGTTTTATAACATAAGGCATTAATAAATAAAGTGTAAATATGCTGGCGATAGGCAAAAGTATAAAGTTAATAAAGGCTTCGCCGTAATTGCCTTTAAAAGTAAAACGAACATTACGATGGCGCGTCATACGCAGATTAAAACGTAAACCTTGATTAATAATCCATGGCATTAAAAAGATAAAACCAAGAGCAATAAACAGCCCTAAAATAGGCAAAAAGCTAATAGAGAATGTGTAAATAAAAAATACAACAACCGCTAAAATCCGACCTTTTAAAATTTGTATTGGTGTTGCTAGGTAGTCAAAGCTATGACCATCTATACGAGTGTGGCCGTAAAAATAGCGATGCGTACGTACTTTAGCCCACGCTGAATATATGCCAAGCGTAATAACGCTAAGTAATATATTTACAATCCAAATTCCAAAAAACTCACCGCCTTTACCACTAAATTGCACTTTTCCGCTAAAAATTGGTTCAGCAGGCTCATTTATTGGTGGGCTTGTTTCAGAGAGGGTAGGGTGTATTGATTCCATTAAAATTATGTCCATATTTTTTTTGTTAATTTACCTATTTTTAGTGCAAAATTCAATGTTTATAATTATCTCACCCTTCTGTAAACAGCTATAAATAGGCGTTTTAAGTATTGAGTTAAATACTCTAATACTTTTTTATAAATAAACCTCGCTGGTTTTATTTATTTGGCTGGTAACTGGGAACTTTAGCTTTTTAATATGCGATTTAGCTACTATACATAGTTAATGCTGCTTAAATGTAATGGCATTAATTATGTATTAAGCACACCTACGTACAATTAAGCTAATTGATTTATATGCCAAAATAATAGATTGTAAGAGTAGTGAGGATGTAAATTTATTTAGGTTTTACAGCTTTTATCACCGCTTTAAATAACATTAGGATATTTATTATGTTTCAAGCAGTCGTGTTAGGGGGATTAGAGTTTAGCCCGCTGATTGTTTACTTCCCAATTGCGTTTATTTTAACAGCGCTGACTCGTTTTGCTTTGCATCGACTAGATTGGCATGACCGTATTTGGAAAGTGGCTTGGTTTGAAGTGTCACTATTTGTTTGTTACTTGGCACTGGCCGTCTATTTATACCAATTTGCTTAATTAAGTGAGCTATTTTGAGGTAAGAAAACCGTGTCGATAACAAGGCAAAAATTTCGTTATTTAGTTGTTCTATATCAGAAATTTTTAACACAGTTAGCGTCTGGTTTAAGCCCTCAAATTGCTCAAGTATTATTGCGGATTGGTATTACTAAGTGGAAGATAAATTGAATGATTAAATATCTGCGTATTACTTTTACTATCTTGGTTGTTATAGCTGCGGTTTTTGCTGGGCGTTGGGTATGGACTGACTACATGCATACTCCTTGGACGCGTGATGGGCGTATTCGAGCCGATATTGTCACGGTTGCTCCAGACGTGTCGGGCTGGGTAACTGTTTTAAATATTAAAGATGGTCAAAACGTACAAAAAGGCGAAGTACTTTTTAATGTTGATAAAAAGCGTTATCAAGCAGCGCTTGATAAAAGTAAAGCAAACACAGAAAACGCATTGTATACATGGGAACTTGCCAAGCACAAATACGAAAGACGTGTTGAGCTAAAAACTCAACAGGCAATTAGTGAAGAAACGCTAGAATCAACTCGTATTAATACTAAAATTGCTGAAGCAAATTATAACTTAGCCAAGACAGAGCAAACAATTGCGCAGTTAAATGTTGATAGAACTAAAATTGTTGCGCCTGCATCAGGGCAAATAATTAATTTGAATTTACGCCAAGGTAACTATGTAGCTCAAGGCACACCTGTTTTTGCTATTGTTCAGTCAGATTCATTTTATGTAACGGGTTACTTTGAAGAGAGTAAAATACCGCTTATTTATCCTGATCAAAAAGCTAAAATAGCCCTTTTAAGTGGTGGTAAGCAATTAACAGGGCATGTAGTGAGTGTAGGCAAAGCCATTGCAAATACGAATACACAAAGTAACGGTCAGCTTTTACCACAAGTACAACAAACATTTAATTGGGTGCGTTTATCGCAACGTATTCCTGTTGATATTAAGTTAGATTCATTGCCCGAAAATACACAGCTTAGCGCAGGAATGACCGCCACTATACATCTCGCTACACGTTAAGGGGAATACAGTGGGCGTTGTATTACAAAATTTGTTTTTTCCTAAAAAACAGGCAATTATTTTTGCGACTAAGGGCGTTATAGCCATGGTGATGGCGCTGACTATTGCTATGTCGCTTAATCTTGAAAGGCCTTATTGGGCGCTAGTATCGGCTATATTTTTGCAATTACGTCCGCAAAGTGGATTGGTAATAGAAAAAGCAATTTGCCAAATAATAGGCACCGTAGTGGGTGGTCTGTTAGGTATATTACTTTTAACCCAGCTTATGCCTTACCCATATTTAGCGCTCGGGGCACTTGCTTTATGGCTGGGCGTTAACTCTGCGTTGTCGGCCATGGTCCGCCAAGCAAATTTTGTGTATGCATTCGCTATGGCCGGTGTAACTGCCGCTATTATTGTGCTTTTGGTTATGGTTACTCCGGCAATGGTAAGCAGCCAAAGTATATTTGATATTGCGCAAGCGCGCGTGAGCGAAATAATAATTGGCTCTGTATGTGCAGGGCTTGTGAGCCATTTATTTTGGCCTGTAAAGGTTAAAAATTTGCTGCAAACGCAGGCACGCTCAGTTATAAATCAAACATTACATTATTTGGTTATTGAACTTGACTCTAAGGGCTCGCACGAAAATCGCCATCAACAAATAGATGGTATTATGGCAACGCTGGGATCTATAAACGAAGATTCTAGCGCAGTAAGGTACGAAGGCCCAAAAGGACCTGGGCGCTCGCGTGCTGCAAATCAATTATCGCAAAAAGTACTTTCTTTATTGGCCTTAATTCAAATAATTGGCCGCCTACAGAGAAACCACGAAGACCTTATAACACCTACGTTAGATAAATTAATAAATAAACTTAAACACGTATTTGCGCAAATTAAAGAGTCTGGCGATTTTGATTACTGCGCCGAACAAGTTAAAACACTGCGTAAGGAACTAACCGAGTACAGAGCAAATACGGTGTGCGATTCGCCATTTGAATCCCATATGCTCAATGTGGGCTTAGAGGTGGCTAGCGATTTAACAATTTTACTACGGGCATACAGAGCTTTAGAGGAGAGTGATAAAGCATTATTAAATGCACCGAGTATGCTTACATATCGCGACCCGTTAGCGGGCATCATTGTTGGCTTTAGAACAATGCTGGTGTTTTCTATCGGCGCATTTATTTGGATTAATACAGGCTCTTCTGCGGCATTATTAATTATGATTCTACCCGTCATATTTTCAATAATGTTGGCGCGAATACCCTTAGCTATTTTACAGGTGGTTATAAAGCGCTTGTTGGTAGGCGTTGTAGTGGCGAGCTTTGTCACTATTTTTTATGCACTTAATTTATTATCACAAAGTGGTGGGCAATTGGAAATATTGCTACTTGTGTTAGCTGGGCCTTATTTTCTTGGTTTATTATTACTAGCAGAGCAGCAAACACTGCCATATGGTTTAGGTTTTTGTATTCCGTTTACTATTTTAGTAAGACCCAGTACGGATATGAGCCTTGCGTTTTCAATTGATTACACACTGAGCTCTGCAATGGCAATTTTTGCCGGAGTGAGTATTTTATTTTGGATTTTTCAGTTGTTTACAGGTCCGAGTGCGCAATTACTTGTTCATCGTGTTTTTAAGGCTACTTATAAAGATTTACTCGAAATAAACAACCATTCAACCCCAAGCATTTGGTACAACCGTCGCATGGCAGATAGGTTAATACGCTTAACTAATTACGATCAAGGTTCACACTCACGCGTTATTACAGACCTTGCGTTGACCGGGTTAAACTTAGGGCATGCTTCAGTGCGATTAAACTCAATTTGTGAAAATTTGGCTGGTAATACAAAGCTAAAGTATTTAAATGAGTGGCAACGCACGTTGGCTGATGCATTTATGTTGGCAACCAAGGGCAAGTTTAATAATAAGTTTAAGCAAGCGTCAGACAATCTTTATGAGGAATTGGCTCAGACGGTTGACGATTCAAATCAATTAGAAGCTATAAAAGGCATGTTTATTCGCATTGATCTGACCTTTGAAAGAAGTGCGAGTAAGATAAATTAGGCCCATTCGCTGCTTTTCGAGTTCAGATGTTATAGCTAAATCTGTTATACTTGATGGATAATTTTATGGGGCTGTTATGATTTCAAAAAACCAACTCAAACTTATTCGCCAACTTGGCCAAAAAAAGTACCGAAAGCAATATAATCAATACCTTGTACAGGGTGAAAAAAACGTACTTGAGTTATTAAACAGCCCATTAAATGTGGTTAATATTTTTGCTACAAGCGAGTTTATAAATGCGTACCAAGGTAAATATCCGCAAGCTAATTTTATTGAAGCAGATGAAGAGACCCTCACCAAAGCCAGCACGCTAGTTAGCAATAATGCAGCCATTGCTATTGTTGATATGCCAAAGACAGCTTTACCACACGCAAATGGCTTAATACTCGCACTTGATGGCGTATCAGACCCTGGAAATTTAGGAACAATAATAAGAGTGGCAGACTGGTACGGTATTAAGCATATAGTAACTAGCACCGACAGCGCTGACGCTTACAACCCAAAAACAATTAGCGCCACAATGGGCTCGTTTGTAAGGGTATCGGTAAGCCAAGTAGATTTACCTGATTATTTACAATCTTTAAGCTTACCTGTTTACGGTGCTTTTTTAGATGGGCAGAGTGTACACAAAACCCAATTTACGGGCTCCGGTGTTTTACTAATGGGCAGTGAGTCGCATGGAATACGCGAGGCATGTGCAAAATTAGTAACCAATAAAATAACCATTCCCGCTTTTGGTGGTGCAGAGTCGCTTAATGTTGCAATGGCGACCGGTATTATTTTAGATAACTTTAAACGACAAGCTTAACAATTTAACTATTTATGAGTTAAATTGTTTGTAATCAATAACAATAATAATTGGTAATAACAATAAGATGCGCTTAAGCACCATTAAATTAGCGGGCTTTAAATCGTTTGTAGAGCCTACTAAAATTCCATTTCCTGATCAAATGACGTGTGTTGTTGGCCCCAATGGCTGTGGCAAATCTAACGTTATTGATGCAGTACGATGGGTGCTAGGTGAAAGCTCTGCTAAAAACCTGCGTGGCGACGCCATGACCGACGTTATTTTTAATGGCTCAACTAATCGAAAAGCCATATCACAAGCCTCTGTAGAGCTTGTTTTTGATAACGATAAAGGAAGTCCTTCAAACACATTTGCCGATCGAAACCAAATTGCTATTAAGCGTTTAGTAACGCGCGACGGACAGTCACTGTATTTTTTAAATGGCAGTAAATGCCGTAAGCGCGATATTACCGATATATTTTTAGGCACCGGTCTTGGTCCACGTAGTTACGCAATTATTGAGCAAGGGATGATCTCGCGCTTAATAGAAAGTAAACCACAAGAGCTGCGCGTATTTTTAGAAGAAGCCGCTGGCGTTTCTAAATACAAAGAGCGCCGCCGCGAAACACAAACTCGTATAAAGAGCACTCGCGAAAATCTTGAACGTTTGTTAGATGTGCGTAAAGAACTACAAAGCCAGCTAGATAAATTGGCTGTGCAGTCGGTTGATGCAAAAAAATACCGCGAATTAAAAGCACAAGAACGTACGCTAAAAGGCCAAATTGCCGTTTTAAAATGGCAAAAGTTACATCAGCAGCAACTTGAAAAAAGTGCCCAAATTAAAAAGCTTAATGATCAAATTTTGTTTTTTAAAACCGCTAACTCAGGGCATGACGATGTACTTGCAAGCTTAGAAGGGCAAGTACAAGCTCAGCAAGATAAACTAAGCGATGCACAGCATCAGCAACATGTAATACACACAGAGCTTACCCGGGCTGAGCAACAACAAATCAATGTAAAGCAGCAAACCCAAACACTTAAACAAAATTTAATTAAACTACAGCAACGCCAAATCCATAGCACTGAGGTGAAATCGCAGCAGCAAATTGTGTGCGAGCAACTCAACGAAGCCCTGCAAGAGGCAAGTGAAAATGCCTTAATATGTGAAGAGCAAGTTAGTGGGTTAACGCATGAACTTGAGGACTTATTAGCACTTAAGCAGCGCCGTAACACTCACTGGCAAGCTTTGTGTGAACAACAGCAACAACTTAATAATAATGCGCAATTGCATAGCAGCCACATTAAGCAAACACAGCAGCAAATAAGTCACGTTAACGAGCAACTTAATCAGTTAAATTCGCAGCTTAGCGAGCTACAAAGTAGTGATGTAGAGCAACAATTAACACAGCAAACACAGCAAACACAAACATTAACTCAAGAACTGGCCGCTAAACAAACAGCGCATACACAGTGCAGCGCAAAGCTTGAAGTGCAAAATGAGCTTGTTAATAACTCACAAAAGCAATACTCAGCGCTTACTCAAACAATAAATGAGTTAAAAGCCAGTATAACGGGGCTTAAAAGTACATTAGGGCTTGATGAAGAAAATGAAAATACTAATGTGTTGTTTAATCAGCTAAGTGTTAAAGAAGGCTTTGAGCCCTTAATAGAGCAAGCACTTAAATCGCTAGAGCACTTAAATGTAAGTGAGCAGCAAGCTGATAATAGTGTGTGGCCAATTAGTACTAAGCAAATTGCTGAAAATAGCTTAGCGGCATTTGTAACAAGCGGCGTGTATCCAGAACATTTAACGCGTATTGCTTATAGCGAGAGCGGTGATGTAACGCTGTTAAATGATGATTTTTACATAGCTGTTATGGATGAAAATGGTGCAATGCATGGTCGTAACTGGCATGTAAGTGCAGATCGAAATGCCGAAAACTCATTGCTTTTAAAACATAAGCAATTACAGGATAAAACTCAGCAGTTAACTAGTGCCGAGGATGAGCTAAAACAAATAACATCGACTCGTGATGAACATACAGCCAAGCAAGTAAAGTTAACTAACGAGCAGAGCGAGCTTAAAGAAGCGATACATGAGCTTGCGCAAAATATAGCGGTAGCCAGTACGCGCAGCGACATGCTTGTGCAGCAAGTAGCACAATTTAAGTTACAACTAGAAAAGCTACAACAACAAAAACAGCAATTAACCACTCAGCATTTGCAATTAAATACCGTGCTTGGTGAGCAAACTGCGAAATTTGAAGTGTTAAATGAGCAGCAATTCAACTTAGCGGATGAAGTAGACGCTGCAAATAGCTTGCGCTCACAAAGTGATAAAAGTTATAGCGAAGCATTAAGCATGCTTGAGCAATATAAAACACAAGCACATAAGGCAACGCTATCAGAGCAAAAGGCACGCAGTGAATGGCAGTTAAGCCAAACCAAATTGAGCCATGCAGAGAAAGAGCACGTTAGTGCATCAGAAGGTGCGCAAGAACTACTTAGTGAAATAGAAGAGCTGCTGATACCAGAGCAAGAACTTAGCGATAAAATTACGCAGCTCTTAGCACAGCATCAAAAAGGTGAGCAGGCATTAGTATTGCTACAAAAAGAATTAGCTCAGGCCAAAGAAAGCTTAAACACTAAGCAAGTAAGCCTTAAAAATTCACAAGGTGAGCTGGTGGGCTTGCAACAGCAGCACCAAAAGCTAACAATTGAAGAGCAAAGCTTACTGATAAAAGCACAAGCTGCGCTTGAACCATTAGAAGAATTAAAACAAAGCTTAAAAGCGATACTTGATGAATTACCAGATTCATTAAATTTGAGCGCAGCGCAAAATCAGTTAACCGGATTTACTAATCAGTTAGATAAATTAGGTGCAGTAAACTTAGCGGCAATAGAAGAGTTTGATTTAGCCAAAGCTCGTAGTGATTATCTTGATAATCAATTAGATGATTTAACAAAAGCGTTAAATACCCTTGAAGGTGCTATTCGTAAAATTGATATTGAGACCAAAACACGCTTTAAAGCGACGTTCGATCAAGTTAACGAAGACTTTGCTGAGCTATTTCCTAAAGTTTTTGGTGGTGGCAGTGCGTATTTAGAATTAACCAGTGACGATTTACTCGAAAGTGGTGTTAGTATAATGGCACGACCACCGGGTAAGAAAAATTCAACAATTCACTTGTTAAGTGGTGGAGAAAAAGCGCTGACCGCATTATCATTAGTGTTTTCTATATTCAGGCTCAATCCAGCCCCATTTTGTATGCTGGACGAAGTAGATGCACCATTAGATGATGCTAATGTTGTTCGCTTTTGCCGTTTGGTTGAAGAAATGTCACAATCAGTACAGTTTATTTATATTAGCCATAATAAGATTGCGATGGAAATGGCGGGTAGATTAACAGGTGTAACTATGGCAGAACCTGGCGTATCGCGTATGGTTGCTGTAGATATAGAACAAGCAGTGCAACTTGCACATGTATAAATTTTTATAACAAGTATATTAGTTTCAATTAATATACAGGCTTTAGGCATATCAAATAAGAAAAGGTGAGGGGATGGCCGAACAATTAAGATGGGTTTTAATCATTATCAGTGTAGTTGTCATTGGTGGTTTATTAATACATGGATTGTGGTCTGTTAGAAAAAAAGACCGCCCAGAAGTGTTAAATAACGAACGGGTTGAACCATTGCAAGAAAGTGCACCAGCTTCATCTAAATCATTTCCTACAGAGGCAGAGCTAAAAGAGCCTGTGGTAGAAGAACGTGATGAACCACAATTCGGTGAGCTTAACTTTGATGAGAATGAGCCACAAATTGATACAAGCGTACCAGCAGTGCCCATTGAAGATGACCTAGAAGTAGTTGATGATCTAGAAGCAAAAGAGCAAAATGATGAAAAATCATCTGCGCAAATGCCTGACTTTGTTATTGTGCATATTCAAATGCCAGAAGGGCTTAGCATGCAGGGCAGTAAATTATTACCAGCCGTTAACACGTTAGGATTTAAATATTCTGAGGAAGGCTTTTTTAATCGCCACTTAGATCCGGCAGGCCAAGGCCCTGTATTATTTAGATTAGTAAATATGTACAACCCAGGTACGTTTGATATTGATAATATGGAACAGTTTAGTACCGCAGGGGTTAGCTTATTTATGACATTGCCGTGCGACGGTGACGGCCTAGCTGCATTTAACATGTTGCACAGTGCAGCTAAAAAGTTAGCTGACGAGTTTGGTGCGCAAATTTTAGATGCAGAGCGAAATGAAATGACCGTAGAACGCGTCAGGCAGTATGTTGAGCAGGTCCGTTCTTTTTCAGCGTAAATAGCGCACATATTATATTTTTATAAGCCACTGGATGATTATTCATCAAAGTGGCTTTTTTTATGTTTATTGAGGTTTAAATGTCTAGCAGCATTAGTGAGCAAGTTAATCATCTTCGTACTACATTAGAGCAACACAATTATAACTATTATGTGCTTGATACCCCCAGTATTCCTGACTCTGAATACGATAGGTTATTACGCGAACTAAGCGCACTAGAAACCGAGCACCCTGAATTTTTAACCGCCGACTCCCCAACACAAAAAGTAGGCGGTGCAGCACTGAGTAAATTTGAGCAAGTAGCGCACCAAGTACCCATGCTTTCACTTGATAACGCCTTTAGTGAAGAAGAGTTCACTGCGTTTAATCGCCGTATAAAAGAGCGTTTAATGAGTACCGATGAGCTTACTTTTTGTTGTGAGCCAAAACTTGATGGTTTAGCTGTATCAATTATTTATCGTGATGGTGTACTTGTACAAGCGGCTACGCGAGGTGATGGTTTTACCGGTGAAAACATTACTCAGAATGTAAAAACAATTCGTAATGTACCACTTAAGTTACGTGGCGATTACCCAAAAGAGCTTGAAGTGCGCGGCGAAGTATTTATGAACAGCGCCGGCTTTGACAAACTAAATTCGGAAGCGCAAAAACGTGGAGACAAAGTATTCGTTAATCCGCGTAACGCAGCGGCAGGTAGCTTACGCCAACTCGACTCTAAAATTACCGCTAAACGCCCATTGATGTTTTATGCTTACAGTACTGGACTTGTTGCTGATGGCAGCATTCCAGAGGATCACTATCAGCAACTAGAAAAGCTGACTGACTGGGGGTTGCCACTGTGCCCAGAAACAAAATTAGTTGAAGGTCCTAAAGCCGCGCTTGAGTACTACAGCGGTATTTTAACGCGCCGTAGCGAGCTTAAATATGAAATTGATGGCGTAGTAATCAAAATAAACCAAAAGGCCTTACAAGAGCGTTTAGGCTTTGTAGCACGTGCTCCTCGTTGGGCTATTGCTTATAAGTTTCCGGCGCAAGAAGAAATAACTCAATTACTTGATGTTGATTTTCAAGTAGGGCGCACAGGGGCAATTACGCCAGTTGCGCGTTTAGAGCCTGTTTTTGTCGGTGGTGTAACCGTATCAAATGCAACACTTCATAATAGCGATGAAATTGCACGTTTAGGTGTAAAAGTAGGCGACACGGTTATTATTCGTCGCGCAGGAGATGTAATCCCGCAAATAACACAAGTTGTACTTGAACGCCGTCCTGATGATGCTAGAGATATTGAATTTCCAGTGACTTGTCCGATTTGTGATTCGCATATTGAAAAAGTGGAAGGTGAAGCTGTAGCCCGTTGTACTGGCGGGCTTGTGTGTCCTGCACAACGCAAACAAGCGATAAAACACTTTGCTTCACGAAAAGCGCTAGACATAGATGGCCTTGGCGATAAGATTGTTGATCAACTTGTAGATAGAGAGCTTATAAAAACGCCCGCTGATTTATTCGTTTTAAAACAAGGGCATTTTGAATCACTTGAACGTATGGGACCTAAGTCAGCTAAAAACTTAGTAACAGCACTTGATGAAGCTAAAGGCACTACGCTCGCTAAGTTTTTATACTCACTAGGTATTCGTGAAGCGGGGGAAGCGACAGCACAAAATTTAGCTATTCACTTTTTAACCCTTGAAAATGTAATTAATGCCAGCATTGATAGTTTAACGCAGGTAAGTGATGTCGGTGAAATAGTTGCAGCGCATGTTCGCGGTTTTTTTGCTGAAGAGCATAATTTAGCGGTAGTAAACGCATTAATAGAGCAAGGCGTAAATTGGCCAGCGTTAAGTGCGCCTTCTGAGGAAGAGCAACCACTCGCAGGACTTACATATGTACTTACCGGCACGCTTAATACACTTAACCGTAATGATGCTAAAGCTCGCTTGCAGCAATTAGGTGCTAAAGTCTCGGGTAGCGTATCGGCTAAAACAGATGCGTTAGTCGCAGGTGAAAAAGCAGGTTCAAAACTAACTAAAGCGCAAGATTTAGGTATCGACATACTCACGGAAGATGAATTAATTGAGCTGCTTAAAAAGCATAATGGCTAGGAAAACGACAATGAGCCGATATGGGCCAGAATACTGGGATAAGTACGGAAGTTACCGTACACCTATAGCATTTCATTTAAGTTTGCTGGTGCTTTTACGTGGCTATTTTATTTGGGTTATTGCGGCTTTAAGCCGCAGGCCTGAACTGGATTTAATGTCGTTATTTTTTAAAAATAAAAATGATTTTTTTATCGCAATAGCAATTGGAAGTATTGCAATAATACCGACTATTTTATTTTGTTTACGTCGGCCGCGAGACTCCCACAGTGCGAGCGACAGGTTAGCAAAAGTATGGCGACATATGCGCTGGCCTCTTATTTTATGTGCTGTTGTTGATTTAACATGGTTAAGTATTCAAGCCGCGCATAGCCATTATCGATTTTCATCATTTTTAGCAGTACAAATGATGATTGTTTTATGGGTATTGTGGTATTTGGTGAAAAGCCGTTATTTAACCGTTTTTTTTAATGATTGGCCTGAGCCGACAGAAAAAGCATCAGAAGAAAAAAAGCGACTTAAAAGGGATTAGTTGTGGACGCTGTAAATAAAAAAATAGCGATAGCTATATCGTTAATAGGGTTAGTGCTTATTATTTTAATGATTAGCACTGAGCTTTTAGAATTTATGTGGTTTAAAGCGTTATTTGGTTTATGGGTATTTGTTTTTTGCTCAAGCGTTTATAGGCTAACGCCTCTATTTAAATCAAGAAACCGGTTAGAGGATTTTATTCAGCGAGACGCCCAACACTTATTACTTTTTAGTTTAATGGGTTTTTTTGATAAAAAGCACGGTTCAGATTGGTTAGTAATTGAGAGTATTGAACGCATAACGACGAAGGATGACGAGCTAATAATTTACAGTAATAACGAGCGCCAAATGAGTGTTAGCTTACCTGCAAAAAAAGCAGAACTAGATAGTTTTATTAAACGAATATTTACCGACTCAGAGAAACAAAATATTACCTTTAGCTAGGAAAATCACCTTAAAACTGAACAAGTTTTAGTTTTAAACGGTCAACACTCTTTAGCTGATCTTTAGTGTATTCAATAACGTAATAACTAACCGTACTTTTTATAATTTTATTAAGTACGGTTAATTAACTATTCAATGAGGTTATCATGTTGAAGTGGAATGATGTTATTAACTTTGCCACCAACGGCAATCCTACTCCAAGTAAAAAAGTAGTCAAAACGGACGAGCAGTGGCGGATGCAACTATCAGAAGATGAGTATTACATAACACGTAAAAAGGGAACCGAACGTCCAAGTAGTTCTGGTAGTTGCACATTATTGGAACCTGGTAAGTATGTGTGTATTTGCTGCGATAATTTATTGTTTGATGCAGATGAAAAGTTCGATAGTGGCACTGGTTGGCCGTCATTTACACAACCGGCGACAATTGAAGCAATTGGCTACGTAAGTGATACAAGTTATGGTATGGAGCGCATAGAGGTGGTTTGCAACGTGTGTGATTCACATTTAGGCCATATTTTCCCTGATGGTCCATTACCGACCGGTCTACGCTATTGCGTTAATGCGGCATCAATGAAAAAGCTTTAACTTCCAATATCTAAATTCATTTCTTTTGCTATGTGCAAAATTTTATCTAACCGCTGCGTCTGATCTGCTGGTAATTGAGTTTTGGTAAGTAAGGCGTAGCATTTTTTAGCAAGTTCAAGATTAAATGAGCCATTGTGTTGCTTAGTGGAATCAAATAAACACTGCAATAAATTAAGCGCAATACTCTGATTACGAGGCATAACCCTAAATGCTTGCGTAAAAGCTTCAAGTGCAGTGTTTAACTGTCCTCTATTAAATTGAGTAACAGCATGGTTGTTGAGCTCCTTTGGCCCCATTTTAATATCGCGTCGCTCACTTTGCTGTTGCTGGATATAACGTAAGTAAGTTGTGTCGCTAACACTTGGATGGCGTTCACAGTGTCCAATAATTTGAGTGAAGAGAGTTTGCGCTTTTTGATGAAAGCCCAGCTCATGGAACGCTTTCGCTTTATCAAGTGCACCATCGACAGAGCGAATATGTGTATCATCATCTTCGAGTTGCTCAATGAGTTTTTTCGCTTTTTTATGCTCATCTTTTAAATAATGAAGCCGTGCGTTAAGCACATCAATTTGAGCTTGATTGGCATTGTTAGGAAACTGCTTTTTTAAATCGCTTATATATTGATTAGTTTGTCTAGATATTCTCTGTATTTGATCTGTTTGATCTGTTGTTAATGCAAAGTCGATACCGGCACGTGCTGCATTCAAATATACATCGGGGTGGTCGTGTATTGAGTGCTTTGCAAAGGTGGCTATATCTTTTTGAGTTAAATAGCTTTTTTCGTAGTCGTGATTAATTAGCGACACATTACTTAACGATTTTTGGCGTGTGATGTTTCGCGGTGCAATGTCGGCTGCTTGGCTTAAAAAACTTTGCGCTAGTTCAAACTGATTAAGTTTTATTTCTAAACGGCCGAGTAAATCAAGCGCAACTAATCGAGTTTCTTGTCGTTCAAGCATCGTTTTTAGCATACGCTGAGCTAAAATATGTTCATTATTTGCTGTAAGTGCTTCTACTAAACCTACTTTTGCCCAAGCAAATTTTTGTATATCGAGAACAGATTTAAAAAAGTCTTTTGCATTTTCGCTGCGATTTAAACGAAGAAGAGCATCACCTTTTAAACGCAGTAAGATAGGGCTATAACTATTGTTTTTTTTATTTAGAACGGTGTCGATGTATTTAATTGCTTTTGAATCGTTACCATCATCAATTAGAGTATAAACCGTTTGCAAATCGTGTTTGCGTCTTAAAATACGCTCAATACGTACTTGTAGTTCCTGAACGGTAAAAGGTTTCACTAAAAAATCATCAGGTTGTAACTCAAGAACACTATGAACTAGCGAGCCATTTGTTTCAGCAGATATAAAAATGAAGCCTGTAGAGCTTTTTATGAGGTGCTTAACACGTAACTCTTCGTAAAGTTGGTAGCCGTCTTGTTGTTTGCTTAAATTAAATGAACAAACGATCAAATCAAATTCTTCACTTAAACACTGCTCTTTTGCTGAGTTTGCATGATCAGCGAAGTGCAATTGCTGAAAGCCAAGCCTTTCTAACGATTGTTTCATATAGCTTTGAGCAAGTGGTTGCTCCTCGACTATAAGTATTTTTGCTTTTGAATAAATCTTAGTTGGCATTGGCTTAACAGTTATTATGTTTAGTACTGACTATAATCAACACTTTAGCTGCTTACAAGAAAATTCAAATGATAGCAGTATTTATTAGGTATTTAACTTTTCCTAATACGTTTTTGCTAACTATAAAAGCAAGGATCTAAATAACATAATTAAATGATGAGTGTTTTGATATGAAAATTTATATTTTTAAAGAAACTATCGAATGGGATTTATGTGTGATGGTTGATTACTTGGCTTGATACCTGTGACCCTCGCCATTATTTGTAAAGGGTGGCGATGCTCTTTTTCTTACGGCTAAGTTAATTACATACGACGTATACCAACCTACATAAATCTTTGATCAATTTAACGAATTAAATTGCACTATAACGTCGTTAAAAATTTTTTATTTAGAACAACTAGATATAAAAATTTTTGCCTAGTTCTAGCGTAATTTTCTTAACGTTAAATAGACCCCATATATAAGCAGATTGGTATTATATATTGAGTTTTTATGAAGTTATTAAATGTATTTAATATGGGAAGAAAGAGTTATTACTAGAGAAGTTATTATTAAAGGAGTTATCTAATGGTACTTATATGTGATAGTTGATTACTTGGCTTGATACCTGTGACCCTCGCCATTATTTGTAAAGGGTGGCGATGCTCTTTTTCTTACGGCTAAGTTAATTACATACGACTTATATATTGAGTTTTTATAAAGTTCTTAAATGTATTTAATATGGGAAGAAAGAGTTATTACTAGAGAAGTTATTATTAAAGGAGTTATCTAATGGTACTTATATGTGGTGGGTGATACTGGACTTGAACCAGTGACCCTCGCCTTGTAAGGGCGATGCTCTCCCAACTGAGCTAATCACCCACATATAATAGGTATGCCTGTTATTTAATTCTTTATTATCAATTAACCGCTTGATGTAATTTGGTGGGTGATACTGGACTTGAACCAGTGACCCTCGCCTTGTAAGGGCGATGCTCTCCCAACTGAGCTAATCACCCAAATTACATTTTAATATGCACCATTCTAGGAATGGTGGGTCGTACTGGACTTGAACCAGTGACCCTCGCCTTGTAAGGGCGATGCTCTCCCAACTGAGCTAACGACCCATATTAAATTTTAAAACGCGACTATTGATATAATAATAGGTTTATATGTGGTGGGTGATACTGGACTTGAACCAGTGACCCTCGCCTTGTAAGGGCGATGCTCTCCCAACTGAGCTAATCACCCACATATAAATTAAAACGCTACTATTAAAATAAATAGTACTGGACTTTAACCAGTGAACCTCTCCGTTACTTGTAAATAGCGGTTATGCTCTCTTTTTTCTAACTGAGCTAACGACCCATTTAGATTTTCTTGTAATATTCACCATTTAAGAAATGGTGGGTCGTACTGGACTTGAACCAGTGACCCTCGCCTTGTAAGGGCGATGCTCTCCCAACTGAGCTAACGACCCATATTACAATTTTAAAACACGACTATTAATATAGTAATAGGTTTTATATGTGGTGGGTGATACTGGACTTGAACCAGTGACCCTCGCCTTGTAAGGGCGATGCTCTCCCAACTGAGCTAATCACCCACATATAAATTAAAACGCTACTATTAAATAAATAGTACTGGACTTTAACCAGTGAACTTTGCCGTTACTTGTAAGTAGCGGTAATGCTCTCTATTCACTAACTGAGCTTATGACCCATTTAGAATTTAGATGTGAACACTTTAACTAAAAAGTGGTGGGTGATACTGGACTTGAACCAGTGACCCTCGCCTTGTAAGGGCGATGCTCTCCCAACTGAGCTAATCACCCACATCTAAACAACATTGCATTGCTGCGTTGTTGTGGGGCGCTATTATAGATAGAGTTGAAAATGTGTCAACACTTGAATGATAAAAATGTACTGAACGAAGGTTTTATAAACAACAGGATGCGATTGAAGTCTATTTTATCATCAAATTTAAGGTTGCAGTTCAATTAAACACCTAAAAGTGAGCAGGGAATTGTAGTTCTATTAATCTTAAATTTAGTTTTACGATACTCATTGTTTTTTATTGGAGTCGTTTTTATGACTATGAACAAGATGAATTAGCATTAGGGCAAGTTATTTAGAGAGTAGAGCTGACTTTTAAAAATGAATTTAATTTAAACTTCCCAAAACAAATGATATTTACAGCATCCTAAACCCTATTTTTATTTTTGTACTTGCTTTATTTTTATAAGCCAACCTAGCCAATTCGTAAATATCCATTCTTCACTACTAGCTCTTCGGGTTAAAACTAAATAGATCACATATAACTAGTGCGTGTTGACTTTTGTGGATTGAACCCAAAGGGCAGCGCATGTTTGGACTTTATGCGGCGTTATCGCCTATTCATGGGTAATAACCAAACTACATAGGCTCTGCCTTGCCTAAAAACCTAACATACTGCTGCAAATTCACCCATCAAAGATCAACACGCCCTGAAGTTTTGTACATAGAATTACGAAACTGCAATGCTCTTTAAAAAATGTTCTTCAAACAATAATCAAGTTTTTCCAGTACGAGCTACACTGGTTATTAAGCGAGTGAAAGCTGCTGTACTCTCAAATCCACATTTAAGCTTTGGTAATTATAAGCAATTGTAACTTTTAAAAGATTAATGCGATTAGTCAGGCCTTAATGGGTAGTTTTTAGATAAGTTCAATTTGCATATAAATGTATACCTTTACTTAGATGCAGCTTTAGTTGCATTAATTAGGAAGAGTAGGGTGTTATTGAGTATTAGCTGCAATATAGTGATGTTATTATAAGCAGTAGAGCGATAATTTTATTCAGATCGTATTTTTTAGCACGCTTGATAGCCAGTTTGTTGAAAATTAAACCATTTAAATAAAGCTAGGTAAAAAACTGTTGACTTTATTTTGGGTGGTGCATAGAATGCGCCCCGCACTAAGCAATACACGATGTGTTCATCACGACGAGTATTGATTAAGTTGGGGCCATAGCTCAGCTGGGAGAGCGCTTCGCTGGCAGTGAAGAGGTCTGCGGTTCGATCCCGCATGGCTCCACCAAAAATTAGTGTTTTGTCCTAGGGTAGCAGTTTTATGTGTCCCCATCGTCTAGAGGCCTAGGACACCGCCCTTTCACGGCGGTAACAGGGGTTCGAATCCCCTTGGGGACGCCACTTAACTTTTGTTAGTTAAAGGCGGTTTTACCGAGAAAATAGCGTCACAATTAAAGCTCGAGTCTTTACTTGTATTAAACGCAATTACCTTAAAGCTCATGATGTGAGTTAAACTTATCAGATGTCCTAGTGACACATTTATGT
>NZ_JJNZ01000021.1 GCF_000690055.1 Pseudoalteromonas fuliginea | reverse complement strand
TTAGGCCGCATCATTATAATGCTGGTTTAGCGCCAAATGAATCTGAGGTTAGATATCAAGATTCTAAAACTGTGGCCAAAATTAGTTGACCACTACAATTTATAATCACTTGAGAGACAGTAATCATATTAAGAATGAAGCTATTGAAAAGATACTATTTGGTAGTTTTTCAAATGAGAATCGAATCAACTTTCTTTTAGCTATGGCTAAGTCAGATGAAATGTATCTTTATTATAAAGATATGAAAAAAGTACACATGGCTCCTGACGAAGATGTAGAAGGAATAATCCCTGACGAAATAGCTCTTTTTGAGAAAAAAATTAATGACCTTATGTTCAAGGGTAAAAGCTTAGATTCAAGTATTTATTTAAAAAACAAGACTTAAAAAAACATATTAAATTATGTAGTGTAACTTCTAGGTATGAACTCAATGACGATGATCATCAGGGGAATTGTCAAGTAAAGATATACTTCCCAGAGTTTGATAAGGATAGTGAATTACTTATGGAAGTAGAAAGCTTAAATATTCAAAAAAAGTTACCGGCTGAGTTAAAGTCAGATATAAAGTTACAGATACTAAAGTTTTTAGAATCGAAAAAAATGGAGCTATTTAAAAAGCACAAAACTTAGATTGCGACTGAAAAATTGACTAAAAGAAAGAGTCATTCATTTAAATTTGACTCTTTAAATACAGAGATAACTATTAGTTCAAAATTATTAAACTAAATTTAATTTGCTACATATGTGCTACACAGAAAGTAAAAGTAGCGACAAGATACATCATAACTCATTGATTTAATTGGTAGCCCCTGCAAGAATCGAACTTGCAACTGCCCCTTAGGAGGGGGCCGTTATATCCATTTAACTAAGAGGCCACAAATAAGCGTGTGCTTAGAGGTGTGAATTATAACGGTATCTGGTTTTTTATATCAAGCGACAACTGAACTTAATTGCTTGATAAGTATATATCTTCTTTATTTAGTACGTATAACGGTATTAATTTTCGGCTAGTGGCAACAACTTGCTTGGTGTCTATGTTAATAACACGCGCATTGACCGCAACCCCATTACGTCGATAAATTAAAGTACCTGCAAGTACGTGGCTGGCCATTTGGTCTTCATTAAGTTTTGCTATATCACGCGATAAAACAAAGTCGCCACGGCTATTTACGTCTATGGTTTCTGTGGTTTTAAAATCAACAACACCATAACCAAATTTTTGTAATTGATGGATTAAGGTTTCAGATATTTGATTTCCAAGCTGATTTGTGTTGTTTAGTGTGGCATCTAAATTAACTAAGGTTGTAACCGCAATATTTAAATGCGCATTAGTATCATTACCTGATTCGAGGGTGTCGACTAGATCGAGGGCCATTTGCTCTACATAATTAACCAATGTTTGATGGTGGTTAAGGGGCATAAATTGTTGTGATGAATCGTATTCGTCATGTACATCTACTTTAGCCGACGACAGCATTTCCGGTGTTTGCTCATGCTGTGTGTTTACATCTACGCGGGTATTTGTGTTTTGTTGCTGTTGAGTAATATGTGTCATAGAACACCCAGCCAATGCTAGCATGCTAAAAGCGCTAAGCACGCTGTTTAATGTATAACGCATAATCACCTCACTCATCCGCTTGCTTAAGCATTATGCCATCAGTTCGGTAGCTGCTGTTAAGCGCATCAACAACTGACTGAGGAATAAAGCCTTGTGCACTGCCTACAACCGCTTTACTTTTCAAACCAACAATACGAGCATTTACTAATACCCCCCCTTGGTGGCTCACTAAGGTACCGGCTAGGACGTAGTTAAAATTTTGATCTTGATTTAACTCTAAATAGTCGCGACTAAATACAAAGTCACCCGCCGGTGTTACTCGCATAAAGTCGGTTGTTTTAAAATCAATGACCGGTATACCAAAACTATGCAGTTCGTGCATAAAGCTTTCTGATATCTGATTTCCTAATAAACTGCCATCGTTGTAGTTATCATCTAAAAATACAAAGCTTGAAACAGCAAGTGGTGTTTTATCATTTACGTACTGTAAGTTTTCGACCATGTCTTGCATTATGCCACGCACGTAATGGTTAATATTTTTACGCTTGGCGGGCATTGATTTAGTGTAGTTATTTTGCTCAACCAACCCAGACTGAAAAAGTTGATTATTTACAACAGGCGACGCAACTTCGCGTTGCTCACTTACAAGCATTACAGGGCTATTGCTTTGCGGTTCTTCTACTTGTTCTGACTCCATGCCATTAAACATTTGCGAACAGCCAAATCCCAATGGCAAACATAATGTAATTAGTAGGTTTCTCATTTTGTGCTCCAAATTAGTATTCGCTGCGGTATAAAAGGCCGTCGCGCTGCTGAATTTTTTCATTTCCCCACATTACATTAATAGGGATCTCGGTACTGCCTGCTGATAAAACTTGTTTGCTGTTTATATTAACTAGTCGCGCATTTACTATATATGCATGCTGCTGACGAGTCACAGTACCGGTAACTATTAAGTCAATTTTTTGACGTTCACGTAATTTATTTAAATCGCGACTTAGTACATTATCGGCATTACTCGATAATGTTATATTATTGTCTAATCTATACTCTACCGTATGGTAACCAAGCTGGGTCATTTGGGTTAATAGACTTTCTTGGATTTGCTGGCTAAGCCCTGAAGCTTGCTCTGTCATTAACTTGGTGTCGAGCCCATCAGCAAAATAAAAGCTACTTACACCAATGCGGGAATTACGACTTAACGGCTCTTTTAAATGACTAAGCTGCACTGTTAGCGTATTTACATAATCATTAACTGTGTAAGGTGCCATAGCCGCTTTAGGAGCGTGTGTGCTTATACTTGGCGCTGGTTGCGGTATCAAACTGCAAGCGGCTAAGTTAACTAATAATAGGGGTAATAAAAGGCGCATAATTGCCATCCTCTTTCAAATATACAAAAGATAAAGCAATTATTATGCCTAAAAGATTTTTTAATTATTTTGCTAGTTAACCTACACCAATGCTTAACCTAAACCCGATTAACATGCCTACCTCAACTATTTGTTTAAACTATAGTTTAATGGGTTTATCTGTGTAACTACTTACTATGCAATCGAGTTTATAAAGTTTAAATACTTCGCAATCTGCTTTGGCGTTATTTAACTTTTGATATGAACCCAGTTTTAAGCGGTAAAATGTTTTATCGTTAATACGGATTTGCTCTACGTTAGTCTCTATTTTTTTTCTAAACAATGGAGCTGCCTGTATGTTCAGGTTTTGCCATACTTTTTTTAAGCTTGGCTCAGAGCTAACTGATGCCACTTGTAATGAAAATGAATGCTTAAGCGTATTTAATTTTACAGCCCGTTTTTTACTGTAGCTATGTTTAGGCGCTTTCGAAAGCGCCTTTATGGTATGAGCAGCTGTAGGATTGCGTGTATCAGCACGAGTATAACGTTGGTTGGATTGCGTTATCGCTTTAGTGTTAATAATGTCGATATGGTCAACTAAATAAGTGATCTCTTTTTCGAGCCTTAAAATACGCTCAAGGCCCGCTCTAGCTTGTTGCCATTGCATTGCTGCATCTTTTAACTGAGCAAGCTCTAAGGCTGTGATTGACACATATTCTGGTAAATTACTTGGTTTTTCTAACTGGTTTACTTCTGACGTAGAAGCACAGGCAGTACAAAATACAAACGTTAAAAGACTCAGAATTATATTTTTATTATTATTTTTATGTTTAAACATGTATTCGTTATCCTGAAAGCAGTGTAATTACACTTACATTTCAGCTAAACATTCTTATAAATTATACCAATTCGCTTGATTAAACATTATTGCAAGTTGGTACTAAGCGTTTAACTTTAAATAGGCCATGGGAACAACTCATTTCAGCTTTAATTGTGTTTTAAAAAACAATTAATGCGGGTCCCTTTATCCTTAAGAAAACATTTAATACAAATTTAGTGCCAGTTAACAAAAAAACAACAATATAACTTAAAAACCGCGCATTTAAACATATTCAATCCTTAAAATAACAACAGCTTTTGAGTTACTGTATTTTTAGATACTACGTTTGCAACAGTGTATTTAACCCAAAATTTCGATAATAACTTCATCCCCAAAAGCTATTGACGCGTAAATTCGCCTTGTTTTCACTGAAAACCTCTGGCTAGAGAAAATAAATTTAAATATCACCATAATTCAATATGTTAGTATATCTCTTAACCAGAGCTCTGGTTAAACATTAAAAAAGGCGCCATGTTGGCGCCTTTTTATTATTAACGTTATCTTTTAAATTAAATCAACGCTTTAATAAATGCTTTTAATTCATCTGCAAATTCATCACGGCGTAGTGCAAATTCAATAGTTGCTTTTAAATAACCAACTTTACTTCCACAATCGTGGCTACGGCCTTTTATAGCGTATGCATCTACTTTTTCGTGTTCCATTAGCATCGCAATTGCATCTGTTAATTGAATCTCATCGCCTGCCCCTTGCGGAGTTTTTGCAAGTAAAGGCCATATGTTTTCACTTAACACGTAACGACCCACTACCGCTAAGTTTGATGGTGCTTCATCTACAGGTGGTTTTTCTACCATATTTATAATTGGCGAGCTTTCGCCCTGTTTTAACTCAACGTCACCTAAATCAACTACACCAAATTGGTTTACTTGTGCCATTGGTACTGGCTCTACCATAATTTGGCTGTGCTTGGTTTCGTTAAAGTGTGCGATCATTTCTGCTAAGTTATCTTTTTTAAGATCGCTCTCTACATCATCAATAATTACGTCTGGTAAAATAACTACAAATGGTTCGTTACCAATAATCGGTGCCGCGCAGCTAATAGCATGCCCTAGGCCTTTGGCTTCACCTTGGCGTACGTGAATAATGGTTACGTCTTTAGGGCAAATAGCTTGCACTTCGGCAAGTAATTGCCGCTTAACACGCTTCTCTAAAGTAGCTTCTAGTTCAAAACTGGTGTCAAAGTGATTTTCGATTGAGTTTTTACTTGAATGCGTTACAAGCACTATCTCTTTAATACCGGCAGCAACTGCTTCATTAACTACGTATTGAATTAAAGGACGGTCTACCACTGGCAGCATTTCTTTAGGAATTGCTTTTGTTGCTGGTAACATCCGAGTACCAAGGCCCGCTACGGGGATCACTGCTTTCATTATGTTTTCCTTAATCTTTTATTATACTGAAAATGGATATTGAATCGCTTCGTGGCATTGATAGCCTGTTACTTCGAAATCGTCTCGTGTTACCCACGTTTCTATGTCTTCTAACGATTTAATTTTTGGATTAATTTTTAATTGAGGCGATGCAAATGGCTGACGTGTTAACTGCACATCTCGCATCAACTCAAGTTGGTTTTCATAAATGTGTGCATTGGCAATTTTATGGTATGCCTTACCCGCTTTATGGCCAGTAATTTGAGCTACTAACGCCAATAATACAAAGCATTGTATTTGATTAAAGTTCAAGCCAAGCGGCACATCACAGCTGCGCTGATAAGACGTTAAATATAAGGTATCGCCAAGCAACGAAAAGGTGTGCGTATGCATACACGGGCGCAAACAACCAAGCTCAAATTCGCCTGGGTTATAAAACGTGATTATCTCACCACGGTCATCAATGCCATTTTTTAAGTTATTAATAACTTTAGCGAGCTGATCAAGTGTTGAACCATCTGGGCGTTGCCAACCACGCCCTTGTACGCCGTAAACGCGTCCCATGTCGTCCTCACCTTTACGGTTAGGATTATTAAGCCATGCGTTATTATCGTTCGCATTAGCATCCCATGTTTTACAGCCAATATCACGAAACTGCCCAGCACTGTCGTAACCACGTAAGTAACCTAGTAATTCAGCAATCGCTGCTTTGTAGTAACTTTTTCGTGTGGTGATCATCGGAAACTGATTATTAGCTACATCGTATTCTAAATCAGCATTAATTACAGTTAAACAACGCGTGCCTGTACGTTTGTTTTCTACCCACTGCCCTTCGTCAACAATACGCTGACATAACTTTAAATATTGTTTCATGTTTTTTGTATTATGCCTTAGCTGTTGTAACGTGTTGTGGTTGCTTATAAGCCCAAATTAATAACCCTAATCCGCCTACTATCATAGGAAGCGAAAGTATTTGCCCCATTGAAATAAAGTCGGCAAATAAACCGAGTTGTGCATCTGGTTGGCGGAAGTATTCAATACAGAACCTAAACACGCCATAACCTAATAAAAACACACCGGCAACGCTGCCTGCCGGACGAGGCTTTTTAATAAACCATTGCAAGATTAAAAAAAGCACTAAGCCTTCAAAAAATGCTTCGTATAATTGCGATGGGTGACGCGCAAGCGGCCCGCCCGTTGGAAATACCATTGCCCATGGCACGTCGGTAACTCGGCCCCATAACTCACCGTTTATAAAGTTACCAATACGTCCGGCTAAAAGCCCTACAGGAACCAATGGTGCAACAAAGTCGCCTACTTGAAGAAGCGATTTTTTGCGCGTCCACGAAAAAATTGCGACGGCGGTTATAACGCCAAGTGTTCCACCATGAAACGACATGCCGCCCTGATCTATTCTAAATAAATACAGTGGGTTTTCTATAAAGTAACTAAACTGGTAAAACAATACGTAGCCAATACGCCCGCCTAGTATTACCCCTAACATGCCGTAAAACAGTAAATCGCTAACTTGATCTTTAGTCCAACCAGAGTTTGGTTTTGACGCTTGACGATTTGCAAACCACATCGCAAATGCAAAACCTATTAAATACATTAAGCCGTACCAACGTACGCTAAGTGGCCCAACTGAAAAAATTATTGGATCGATTTGAGGAAACTCAAGTGCCATAAAAATAAACCTTTAGCTAAAAACCATTTTAATTGCGATAACTACAAGCAGCACCGCGAAAACTTTCTTAATTGTATTAACAGGTAAATAATGAGTTGCTTTAGCACCAATAGGTGCAACAAACCACGACGTTAATACAATACCAAATAACGCAGGAAGATACACAAATCCTGCAAAACCATGTTCTAAATCAGTCACGTGCCAGCCGGCACTGACATAGCCAACAGAGCCAAATAATGCAATAACAATTCCGCAGGCTGCGGCACAACCAATTGCTTTTTTTATATCAACCGAAAAATAATTAAGCATAGGGACTATTAATGCGCCGCCACCAATACCTATTAAACCTGATAACCCGCCCATTATTGCCGAAATCCCGCCTAAAATAGGACCTGCTGGTAACGGTTTTTCTGACATTGGTTTATTACGAGTTGAGAGCACCATTCTCCCTGCTATAAATACAACACTTACAGAAAACACAGTGCGCAATATTTGCTCTGGAATAAGGCTAGCTGCAAAGCCGCTAATAAGCGCGCCTAAAGCCACACCCGACATAACCCAAGGCGCAATTGCCCAAGGCACATTATCATTTTTATGATGAGCCAACGCTGAAGAGGTGGAGGTAAATAAAATAGAAGCAAGTGACGTTGCAATAGCAATCACTAATACATGATCTGCTGAGGTTACATTAAATGACAGCAGTAACGCACTGAGTACAGGGACAATAATTAAACCGCCGCCAATGCCTAGTAAACCCGCTAAAAACCCGACAATACAGCCTAGTAGTGCGCAGCTTGCGACTAACAAACCTAAGTCATACATAGTAATCTCAAATACCCTTTGGAGACTTATATATTAAAGGATTATAAAACTAATAGCATCTTCGTATTTAAATTAATTCGACGCACTTAGTTATTTTGGCGTGTAAAACAAGTCACCTAAGTGATGTTCTAACATAAAATTACGTGTTAAACGCAGTACTTGCTTTGCAGTCGACTGCGCCAAACATGCAGTTAGTAATTGTTCCATATCACTTACACTTAAACGTCTAAGTACCCACTTAACTTTATTAAGTGATGATAGATTCATGCTTAAACGTCTGTATCCCATAGCAATAAGGAGTATTGCACCTTCAGGATCGCCGCCTAACTCTCCACATAAACTAAAAGGTAACTCATACTGTTCGCACTCGCAGGCTATTTTATTAAGCACTCTAAGTACGCCAGGGTGATAGGGATTAAACAACTCAGCAACTCGGGCATTTGCTCTATCTACCGCTAATAAATACTGCGTTAAATCGTTACTGCCTACGGAGCAAAAATCAACTTTTTTAGACCACTCTGGCAGCATAAATACGCTTGATGGCACTTCAAGCATAATACCTATATCGGGTCTTTCTATTTGTTGTTCTGGGTATTTTTCACTTAGCTCAAAATAAGCCTGCTCAAACAATGCGAGTGACTCGTCTACTTCTTCGGTTCCGCTGATCATTGGCAGCATTATTTTTAAATTACCTAAACCTATATTGGCTTTAAGCATGGCTTTGAGTTGATCTAAAAACAATTCAGGGTGATCAAGGCTGATACGAATACCACGCCAACCTAAAAATGGGTTTTCTTCGGTTATGTTAAAGTAATCAAGAACCTTATCGCCACCTATGTCTAATGTTCGCATAACCACAGGATTGGGATGATAGCTAGTTAGTACTTCTCGATACCAATTTTCTTGCTCTGATTGCGAAGGAAACTGACCTTTTTGCATAAACCACGCTTCGGTTCGATAAAGCCCTACACCGTCACAAATATGTGAACTACTTTGCTCGGTATTAAGCTCAAGGCCTGCGTTCAATAATAAGCTAACATGCTCACCGTCAAGCGTAATTGATTCTGAGTCTTGCTCTGCTAAAAAGCGATTATTAAGTAGATTATCTTGATGCTGTAATTCGGTGTATTCATCCATTAACATTTGCGATGGCGATATGTATAAACGCCCTGCAAATGCATCTAAAATCATTGATTTACCGTCAAACTGCAATAAAGGTAAATCCTCTATACCCCAAATAGCAGGAATACCCATTGCACGCGTTAATATAGACGCGTGACTATTTGCTGAGCCATTTACACTAACGACACCGGTTAAATGCCCTTTTGGTACTTCTGCAAGCATTGCTGGTGTTAACGTATTGGCAATCAAAATTGTATTGGGAGGGTAATTTTTAACAGCATGTTCGGTATTTACAAGATGATGCAGTACCCGCAAGCCAATGTCTTTAACATCAACGGCGCGCTCTTTTATGTAAGGGTCTTGCATGGCATTAAATTGAGATATTAAACGCTCTATTACAATTTTTAATGCACTTTTAGCACACCAGCCTTCTTGTAATTGCATTTCTACATTGTGGCCTAAACTTTTTGCATCAAGCAGCTGTTGGTAAACATCAAATACAGCAAGAGCTTCGTGCGGAATAGAATCACTTAGCGTCATCGAAAGGGTACTAAATTCTTTACGCGTTGCAGCTACGGCTTGTGTAAACAAACGGCGTTGCTCTGTTGTATCATGATCTTTTTTGAGTTCAATCGATTTAAAATCAAGTTTAGGCAAAAGTACAAATGCCTGTCCAATACCGATACCCGGCGCACTCGATACGCCTTTTAATACCGATGTTTGATGAGATGATTCATCTTGGCGCAAAACTTCTTTAATTTCGGCATGTGCTAACTGTGAAGCCAGTTGAGCAGAAAGCGTAATTAAAAATGACTCTTCATCTTGGCTAAATACACGCGCCATTTTTTGTTGAACGACAATAACACCCAATACTTTTTTTTGATGAACAACGGGTACAGATAAAAAAGCGTTGTAGCCTTCTTCATTTACTTCAGGGGAGAGCTTAAAACGCGGATGCGATTTAGCAAATGCAATATTAATAGGTTCTTCGCGTTGCGCTACTAGGCCAACTAAACCTTCGGTAAAACCAATTCTAAACTTACCTACCGCATCGGGGTTTAGTCCTTCGGTTGCCATAAGTACAAAATTGTCTTGGCTGTAATCTGCAAAATAAATGGAGCAGCACTGGGTTTTCATGGCATCTTTCACCATTTGCACAAAGCACACTAATGCGCTGTCTAAATTCGCTTGCCGCGATACAGACTCCGCAATAGATCTCAGTGTAGCCAGCATACCCTGCTCCTTTATTGTATCGAGAAATTACTACCTTTTACTTCGCCAATGATCTTTCTGTTGTTCTCTCTTATTAAAAGGCATGGCGAAAGGAGCAAACTCTTTCATTACTCGTCGATAAACATCCCGTTTAAACGATACAACCTGTCTTACAGGATACCAATAACTTACCCAGCGCCAATCATCAAATTCAGGATGATGGGTTTTAAGTAAATTTACATCTTCGTCTTTACAGCGTAATTTTAGTAAAAACCATTTTTGTTTTTGCCCAATACACACCGGACTAGAGTCTCGGCGGATTAATCGTTTGGGTAATTTATAGCGTAACCAATGTTTTGAACTTGCGACTATTTCTACATCTTCTGGTCGCAGCCCTACTTCTTCGTGTAACTCGCGGTACATGGTTTGTTCTGCTGTCTCACCATCATCAACACCACCTTGGGGAAATTGCCAAGAATGTTGACCATAGCGTCTGGCCCAAAACACCTGTCCCTGATTATTGCAAATTACAATTCCGACATTGGCACGAAAACCTTCGGCATCAATCACCTTAGTGCCTCATTTGTAAGTCGATTTTTTATGATTGTTCCACATAACCCGCAATACGGCAAATACTATTACGAGTTTTACTCTGCTTACCCACAGCTTGTGCATAACTTTTGTAAAACACGCTCATTTTGCAAACAAATCCACAATATGAGATCTAAAAACTGACTTTCTCCACAGAATCTGTGGATAAACTTGTTCATACATCTGTATTTATCCCTGCAACTCTAATCTCACTTAATTAAAGCTGAACTATAAAACACAAAATTACAAAGCAGTTCAGTTACTTAAGTTAATTCGCTCACTTTTTAGCGTGTGTAAAATTACAGCAAACACCTCATGTACAAAAAACACACAAACGCAAAGATATCCACGGCTTAGCTGATTTGCTATCATGACAAGGGTATTTATTCAACTCAAATTAGTGATATGCGACCAACAAAACCACATTCAATTAATGACCTAATAAAGCGGGTTGATAATATTGCAGGCCTGACACTTGGCCAATTAGCCAATGAGTATAACTTTAAAACGCCTGACGATTTACTGCGAGAAAAAGGCTGGACGGGACAATTAATAGAATACGTTTTAGGTGCAACTGCAGGCTCTAAACCACTACCCGATTTTGAAGATTTAGGCATAGAGCTAAAAACACTCCCTATTTCTTATAAAGGGAAACCACTGGAAACAACATTTGTATCTGTAACGCCACTAATGAACGTGACGGGGATGACGTGGCATACCAGCAGCGTTCGCAAAAAGCTTAATCACGTTTTATGGCTACCTATTTTAAGCGAGCGTGATATTGCTCCATTTGATAGAACAATCGGCAGTGGCTTTTTATGGCAACCCACACCTGAGCAGGACGCTTTATTACAGCGCGACTGGGAAGAGCAAATGGAGTTAATTGCACTTGGCCGAATTGACGAAATATCGGGCCATTTAGGCGATGCAATGCAAATACGCCCAAAAGCGGCCCATAGCAAAATAGTCACTGATGCCATTGGCCCTAATGGGCAAATAATAAAAACCCTGCCCCGTGGCTTTTATCTAAAAACCAGTTTTACTGGCGAGATTTTAAAACAGCAATTTCAGCTTTGAGTGCTCTGTAAAGTAGTAAGATTTAAACAAAGAGTTATTATTTGTGAATCTTCCTTTTAGCACTGCGTGCGCGTCAGCAAGCTTAACGCCTACAACTTATTTTCATCTCTTTGAATAAAAGTAGCAGGCATAAAAAATCCCCGCTTGTGCGAGGATTTTATCATCTAAAATTAAAAATTAGATTCTATATAAAATAGAATTACTGACCTTTAACTTCTTTAAGACCGTTGTACGGTGCTTTATCGCCTAATTGCTCTTCAATACGTAGCAATTGGTTGTACTTTGCAACACGGTCAGAACGGCTCAATGAACCTGTTTTAATTTGACCTGCAGCAGTACCCACTGCTAAATCAGCAATTGTTGAATCTTCAGTTTCACCAGAACGGTGAGAAATAACAACAGTGAAACCAGCGTCTTTAGCCATTTTAATTGCTGCTAACGTTTCAGTTAAAGAACCGATTTGGTTAAACTTAATTAAGATTGAGTTAGCAATACCGTTGTCGATACCACGTTTTAAAATCTTAGTATTTGTTACGAATAAATCATCACCTACTAATTGGATTTTATCACCCATTAGCTTAGTTTGATGTGCAAAGCCATCCCAATCAGACTCATCAAGACCATCTTCGATAGAAACGATTGGGTACTGTTCAGTAAGATCTTGTAAGAAAAAGTTAAATTCTTCAGAAGTGAATTTTTTGCCTTCACCCTCAAGGTCGTAGATGTTTGCTTCTTTGTCGTAAAACTCAGAAGCTGCACAATCCATCGCTAAAGTAATATCTTTACCTAGCTCGTAACCTGCGTTTGCGATAGCTACTTTGATTGCAGCAAGAGCCGCTTCGTTAGATGCAAGGTTAGGCGCAAAACCACCTTCATCGCCAACTGCTGTTGAATGGCCATCAGCTTTAAGTACTTTAGCAAGGCTATGAAATACTTCAGCGCCCATACGTAGACCTTCGCGGAAGTTAGTAGCGCCAACAGGTTGGATCATAAACTCTTGAATATCCACCGAGTTATCTGCATGCTCGCCACCATTGATGATGTTCATCATTGGAAGTGGCATTGAATAAACACCCGGCGTGCCGTTTAAGTCAGCAATATGTTCATAAAGCTCAACCTTTTTAGATTGTGCAGCTGCTTTTGCTGTTGCTAGTGATACAGCTAAGATTGCATTGGCACCTAATTTTTCTTTATTTTCGGTACCATCTAAATCTAGCATTACTTTATCAACAGTACCTTGCTCCAATGCATTTTGACCAGCTAAAGCGTCAGCAATTTCTTTGTTGATATAACCAACTGCTTTTAATACGCCTTTACCTAAATAACGCGTTTTGTCACCATCACGTAACTCTAATGCTTCGCGAGTACCTGTAGATGCACCAGAAGGTGCTGCAGCACGGCCCCATGAACCATCAGCTAAATGTACATCAGCTTCAACAGTTGGGTTACCACGCGAGTCCATAATTTCGCGACCTATTACTTTTACGATTTTTGACATCTTGATTCCTCTATATTCCCAAAATGGTGAGTTCGACTAACTTTACTATGTTTTATATAGTTTATACCAATTGCATTAAATTAGTGAGCTATTATAGCGCTAAGAAAATAGCTCAATAACAAGGCAGAAATTATGACATATAGTTGTTCTATATGAGTAATTTTTAACGCAGTGAGTGAGTTATTTAATGCGATACAATGCTCATGTTTTTAATAAAATTGGTATTAGTCAGCCCTTAAAACAAAAAAGCCGTGCAATATGCACGGCCTTTTTAAATTACGATGACGCTTTTTGGTGGATATGAGCGGCTGCTACAAACCCTTCAAATAGCGGGTGACCATCACGTGGGGTTGACGTGAATTCCGGGTGGAACTGCGCGGCAATAAACCAAGGGTGATCTTTATTTTCGATAATTTCTACCAGTTTTTTATCTTCTGATAAACCGGTAAAGCTTAAACCTGCTTTTTCTAATTGCTCTACAAAGTTGTTGTTAACTTCGTAGCGATGGCGATGACGCTCAACAATTTCATCACTACCGTATACTTCATGTACTTTAGAGCCTGGTGTTAAATGACATTTTTGAGCGCCTAAACGCATTGTGCCACCTAAATCAGATTCAGCATCACGCGTTTCAACATTGCCTTCTGCATCTAGCCATTCAGTAATTAAACCAACAACAGGTGCTGCAGATTTTGCATTAAACTCGGTTGAGTTTGCATCACTAAGGCCTGCAACATTTCGTGCATATTCAATAAGCGCTACTTGCATACCTAAACAAATACCTAAGTAAGGCACTTTATTTTCACGCGCATATTTAGCCGCTAATATTTTACCTTCAACACCACGACCGCCAAAGCCGCCTGGCACTAAAATAGCATCTAAATGCGAGAGTAACTCAACACCTTTACTTTCAAGATCTTGTGAATCTACGTATTCGATATTAATTGTTAAACGGTTTTTAAGGCCCGCATGCTTTAATGCTTCGTTAACCGATTTGTACGCATCTGGTAATTCAATGTATTTACCAACCATACCAATTGTCACTTCACCTGTTGGGTTAGACTCTTGATAAAGTACTTGTTCCCACTCAGCTAAATCAGCTTCTGGTGGATCTAAGTGAAAACGACGACATACAAAATTATCTAATTCTTGCGACTTTAATAATGCTGGAATTTTATAGATGCTGTCTACATCTGGCAGTGAAATAACCGCTTTTTCTTCTACGTTTGTGAATAATGAGATTTTTGCACGCTCATTATTTGGTAGTTTACGGTCAGAACGACAAATAAGAATATCTGGTTGAATACCGACTGAGCGTAACTCTTTAACAGAGTGCTGAGTTGGTTTAGTTTTCACTTCACCGGCAGGGCCTAAGAATGGCACTAACGTTAAGTGAATAAATAGCGCGCGTTCGCGACCAATTTCAGTTCCCATCTGACGAATTGCTTCAATAAACGGTTGTGATTCTATATCACCTACTGTGCCGCCAATTTCTACAATAGCAATATCATAACCTTCAGCACCGTCGTATACACGTTGCTTAATATCGTTAGTGATATGTGGAATAACCTGAATAGTTGCACCTAGGTATTCACCACGGCGCTCACGACGTAATACGTCTTCGTATACACGGCCTTGTGTGAAGTTATTACGACTAGTCATTTTGGTACGAATAAAACGCTCATAGTGACCTAAATCAAGGTCAGTTTCTGCGCCGTCTTCTGTAACGTATACTTCACCGTGTTGAATTGGGCTCATTGTGCCTGGGTCAACGTTGATGTAAGGATCCAGCTTTAAAATGGTAACATTTAAACCACGGGCTTCTAAAATAGCTGCCAACGATGCTGCTGCAATACCTTTACCCAACGAAGAAACAACTCCGCCAGTAACGAAGATAAATTTTGTACTCATGCGAACCCTAGAATATCAGGAATTAAAAGGAATATAACACCCAAAGAAGAGCCTAAGGGTATATCATCAAGACGGGGCGAAATTGTACCAAAACACGGCTTATCAATCCAGCTAAAAATAGCAAATGTGCGCACAAAAAATGTGCATAATTTAATTACAATTTTTTAATCGCATCCCATGCGCGATCCATTTCTTCAAAGGTGGCAGTATCTAAACTTTTGCCTTGTGCGTTTAAATACTCTTGGACTTTTTCAAAGCGCGTTGAAAACTTATCATTGGCACTGCGAAGAAGTTGCTCAGGGTCGCGTTTTACATGGCGTACTACATTCACGGTTGCAAAAAGTAAGTCGCCAAGTTCTTCTGCGGTATGATCCGACAAAGGGTCCTGTTCAATCGCTTCTTTTACTTCAAGCACCTCTTCGCTCACTTTATCAAGAGCACCATGATACGTTGGCCAATCAAAACCAAGAGAAGCCACGCGTTGTTGGATTTTTTTAGCTTTGCTTAAACTTGGCATATTTGCAGGAATATCTTGCCAAAAGGAAGGTGATTCGCTTTTTGCTCTGGTACTGCGTTCTTGCGCTTTTATTGCTTGCCACTGCTGCGATAATTGCTCAGCAGTGAGTACTTTTTTATCGGCAAATACATGTGGATGACGACGGATCAATTTGCTGTTTAATTGCTCAACTACATCATTAAAATCAAATAGGTTTTGCTCTTGAGCTAGTTGGGCATAAAACACGATTTGAAATAACAAATCACCGAGCTCACCTTTAAGCTCACCTAAGTTGCCTGACTCAATACAGTCAGCAACTTCGTATGCTTCTTCTAATGTATGCGGCACAATAGATTTAAAATCTTGCTTGAGATCCCACGGACAACCGCCCTTGGGATCTCGCAGTGTGTTTATTATGCTAAGAAGTTGTGTAAGCGCTGCATTATCATTCATGGTTAATGACCACGCTTGGCATCGTGTACACCTTCAATTTGGTGTAACTTAGAAAGAACACGGTTAGTACCCGATAAGTCATGTACTTCTATTTGCATTGTGAACACTGCTAACTGATTATCTTCAACTGTATTTACATTCATATTAAGTACGTTGACTTTTTCGTTAGCAAGTACTGAGCTTATATCGCGTATTAGCCCTGAACGATCGGTTGCTTCTATTTTAATACTTAGTGCATATGAACCACTAATATCGTCTGACCAACTCACTGCAATAACACGCTCTGGGTGTTGTGCCTTAAGGTGGTTAAATGAGTCACAATCTTCACGATGCACCGCAATACCACGCCCTTGCGTAATATAGCCGATAATTTCATCGCCAGGTACAGGGCGGCAACATTTTGCAACATGGCTCATTAAACTACCAACGCCATCAACTACAATGCCGTTTTTATCACCCGTTACTTTACTGGGTGCTTTAATACGAATTACCGGTTCGTCTTCTGTGCGGTCGGTAACAAAATTTAGCATTTGATTGAGGCGTACATCACCCGCACCAATGGCAACCATTAAATCGTCAAGCTCTTTAAAGTTAAACCGCTTTATTGCCGGCTCTAGAGCTTTATAGCTTAAACCTAATTTTTGCAGTTCATTATCAAGTATTTCTTTACCAGCACTTAAGTTTTTGTCGCGATCAAGTTGCTTAAACCAATGATGTATTTTAGCTCTTGCACGCGATGACTTAATGTAACCTAGTGACGGGTTTAACCAATCTCTACTCGGATTAGGTTGCTTTTGTGTCAGTATTTCTACTTGATCCCCCGTTGTAAGTTGATGCGTAAACGGCACTATTTTGCCAAATACTTTTGCACCAATACAGCGGTGGCCAACGTTCGAATGAATATAATAAGCAAAATCAAGCGGTGTAGCGCCAAGTGGCAAATCAATAATATCGCCACTGGGTGTAAATATGTATACGCGGTCTTCAACCACCTGATTTTTAAGCTCTTCAGCTAAATCGCCGCCATCAACTACTTCTTCTTGCCATTGCAGTAATTTACGTAGCCAGCTAATTTTTTGCTCATAACCCGAGCCGCGCCCTGGTAATGCGCCTTCTTTATATATCCAATGCGCTGCCACACCCAGCTCTGCATCTTGGTGCATATCTTGGGTACGTATTTGAATTTCTACAGTTTTACCTTCAGGGCCAAATACCACGGTATGAATAGACTGATAGCCGTTTTGTTTCGGCGTCGCGACGTAATCGTCAAACTCTTTATTAAGATGACGCCAATTGGTATGCACAATACCCAACGCACCGTAGCAGTCTTGCAAGCGCTCAACCACAATACGCATAGCACGAATATCAAACAGTTGATCAAATTCGTAGTTTTTTTGCGCCATTTTTTTATAAATACTGTAAATGTGTTTAGGTCGACCGTAAACTTCAGCCTCTATGCCTGCTTCACTCAAACGGCTTTTGACTTGCTCCACCATATCTTCCATATAAGCTTCGCGTGCTAAACGTTTATCATCGAGTTGCTTAGCAATATTTTTGTAAATATCAGGACGAAGATACCTAAACGATAAATCTTCAAGCTCCCACTTTAATTGCCCAATACCGAGTCGATTAGCTAGTGGGGCAAAAATATCGGCAGTTTCTTTTGCAGCAATAACGCGATCTTCTTCGCCAGCATCTTTTACGTTACGTAAATGGCAAACCTGCTCAGCTAACTTGATAACCACTGCACGGACATCTTCAACCATGGTTAACAGCATTTTTCGAATGTTATCGACTTGCACCGTGCCTTTGCCTTGATGCGATAAAGTGCTAATAGTCGCCATTTGCGCAACGCCTGTTAGCAGTATGGCCACATTACTGCCTAGCTGCTCTTCGATCACTTCTAAAGGCACTAAGCCATCTAAAAAATATGGGGTTAAATACGCCGTCGCTAACGATTCAGCATCAAGATTTAACTCAACTAAAATCTCAACCATTTCAATGGCTGTGTTTTGTCGACTCTGACTATTACTGTTAACACACAGTGCTTGCGCTTGATTAAGCATCTCCGCCTTTTCAGCACAAAGTTTGAGTACTTTAAGACGAGTCGCAAAATCACCTGTTTCAACTTGCTGATGTGATTGACGTGTAGCTACCATAATGCGCTTTACCTCCGTTGAAATAACGCCATAGTTTCGATATGTCCTGTATGAGGAAACATATTCATTAGCCCTATTTTATTAAGCTCAAAGCCTGCTTGCGAAATAATAGCGCTGTCACGGGCTAAAGTAACAGGGTCGCAAGAGACATATAAAATTGTTTTAAACTGCTTTAAAGGTAGTTGCTCTAAAACAGCCATTGCACCAGTACGAGATGGGTCTAACACTAATACATCTAAATCTTTACTAAACCACGGCGCATTTTGTATTTTTTGCGTTAAATCAAAGCAATAAAACTCGGCATTGGTAATAGAGTTAGTTTGCGCATTTTGAGCCGCTATTGCAACCGCTGAAGTAACACCTTCTACGCCAATAACTGTTTTTGCTTGTTTTGCCAACACGAGTGAAAAGTTACCAATGCCGCAAAATAAATCTAATACGCTTTCATCGCCATTTAAATTAAGCCAGTCTGCGGATTGCTTTAGCATAGCTTGATTAACTTGCGCGTTTACTTGGATAAAATTACCTAAACCAAATTCAAACTTAAGATCAAATTCTTTTAAATAATAATACGGCATCGCAAAGTGTGAATGTTCAATCACGTCACTTTCACTTTGCCATACAATCTCATATTTATGACTTGCAGTAGCCTGCTCGACTAATATTTTAAACTCGTCGGGGATTGTTTTTGTATGACGAATAACAACAAAGCTGTGCTCGTCGCTTTCACACAATTGCAAATGACTGATACTGTGCAGCGACTTATGTTGATTAATTAAACTATCAAAAAGTGTAAATACATCTGCGAATGCTTCACTCAATACTGCACACTGGTTAATACTAACAATATTTTTAGAACCACTCGCCCTATAACCCACGCGTATTTTTTTAGCCGCTTTATCAAACATAACAGCAATACGGGCGCTGCGCCTGTAATGCGTTGACTTGCTTAATAATGGCGCCTCCCAATTTAAGTTTTTTTGTTTGGCGAACTTTTCAAATAACTGGTTAACCGCCGTTTGTTTTTCAATGACTTGTTGGCTTGTCTCTAAATGCTGTAATTGACAGCCACCGCAGTGATTATAATGTTCACAAAAAGGGGTTACGCGTGCATCACTTGCTTTAATAATCTTTTGCGTTGCCGCGCTACTGTAGCGGGCTTTATCATCGATTATTGTTGCTTTAACTTGTTCGTTAGGTAAAGCACCACTAACAAAACACACTTTATTATTATGCTTAGCTATACCACGCCCTTGATGATCCATTGCTGTTATATCAAGTACCACTGACTTTTTTTGTAGCGGCTGTTTTTTAGCTTTAAAAATTTGTGCCATTTGGCATTACCTTAAATAATTATTGGTTAAAACAATTGATCTTCAACGATGGTAGATGCTTTGAGAATAGGTGTTGATCCGTATATACTCAAAGGATACTAATAATGATAAAAATGCTTCCATTATGACCAAATTAGGCTTACGCGATTCTGTTTTAACACTGACCCTGATCCCGACGGTGATCATTGGATTGTTACTTGGTGGGTATTTTACAATAAATCGTTACATTGAGCTTGATGAAATTTTATATCAACAAGGGACTACTATTTCAGAGCCTTTAGCAATTGCGCTTGAACAACCACTACAAGAAAAAAACAAACAACTACTTAATCGACTAATTAGCTATACTCATAATAAGCACTCACCCACAGTAAAATCGATTGCCATTTTTGATGATAATAATCAGCTCATCATGACCAGTAATTATCATCGCTCTTTTGATAAGTTAATTAATCAAAAAGCAATGCAAAACTTAAATACTACTCAAGTGCAAAAGTCAGATGAACTCGTCACGTTTTTTACCCCCATTTTCAATCACACTAGCCAAGATTTGAAATGGGAACCGAGTCAATTACAATCACCTTTAGGCACGGTTATTTTACAGCTAAATAAAGATCAAGCTGTAATAGGCCAGCAACGTGCGCTATTAATAAGCGGTATTGTTATTATTCTATCTTTGGTGTTTGCCGCTATTTTAGCATTAAGACTTAGTCGTATGTTTATGACGCCGCTTAATAAACTCGTACTTGCCACCGACAAGTTGGTTGAAGGAAAAAGAAATACGGGACTAACTGATACCATGATCGGTGAGTTTGAACTATTGCGGGAAGGTTTAAATACGATAGCCCATACAATGGTAATGCAAAAAGATGAAATGCAAAAAAACATCGATCAAGCAACCAGTGATTATCGTGAAACATTAGAGCAGTACGAAACTCAAAATATCCAGCTCACGATGGCAAAAAAAGAAGCGCAAGATGCCAACAGAGTTAAGTCTGATTTTTTAGCTAAAATGAGTCACGAACTACGTACCCCTTTAAATGGGGTGATTGGTTTTACACGACAACTTTATAAAACACCGCTAAATAAACACCAAAAAGACTATTTAGACACAATTGAACTTTCTGCAAATAGCCTGATGACGATTATTAGTGATATTTTAGATTTTTCTAAATTAGAAGCCGGTGCAATGGAACTTGAATCAATTCAGTTTCAACTTAGGGATGCCATAAACGAAGTAATGACATTGCTCGCTCCGAGTGCTCATGATAAGCAACTTGAATTATCTATTTATATTAATCAACAAGTCCCTGATGACTTAACTGGCGATCCAACTCGTTTTAAACAAATACTTATAAACTTATTAAGTAACGCTATAAAATTTACTGAAAAAGGCTCTATAAAAGTAGATGTAAGTTACCGATTACTTGATGAAGAGCGTGCTTCTCTATTAGTCTCAGTAACTGATACGGGTGTTGGTATTCCTATGAATAAACAAGACTCACTGTTTACCCCATTTGGCCAAGCTGATTCGAGTATTACTCGAAAGTTCGGTGGCACGGGCTTGGGGCTTATCATTACCAAACATATTGTTGAAGCAATGAATGGCCGAATAACACTCAACTCAGCACCTGGTAACGGCACGTGTTTCACATTCAACAGTATATTTAGATTACCGAATCACGTATTTACCAACGATTTACCGAGTAAATCTCTCATTGGTAAACGTATTTTATATTTAGAACCGCATGAGCATACTCATCACGCTGTTCTATCGTTATTAACACAGTGGCAAACATCAGTTACAGCCTGCTTTAACGAAACCAGTTTTTTAGACGCTATAACAAATAAAGAGCATAAATACGATATTTGCTTAATAGGTCACATGGCTTCTGTTGATGATATGCAGCAATTAAAAAGCTATGTAAAATCAGTTCGCGAATCGACTGACTACTTATATTTAATGTTAAATACAGTTTCGCACAATATGCGAGAAGCGTTTATAGGCAGTGGTGCTGATGCGTGTTTAAGTAAACCACTTAACCACCGAAAACTGTGTGAAGTACTTGCAGCACCATACAGACTAGACCACCCTGTTCATAATATTGAGCAGAATGAACACCAGTTACTTCCACTTAAAGTACTTGTCGTTGATGATAACGATGCTAATTTAAAGCTTCTCCATACTTTATTAAGTGAACAGATTGAAGTAATAGAAACCGCTCATAACGGCTCACAGGCTTATAGTTTAAGTAAAAGCCATAAATATGATGTCATCTTTATGGATATACAAATGCCAATTATGGACGGTATTACTGCATGTAAACTTATTCAAGAGTCATCTCTAAACGAAGATACACCAATCATTGCAGTAACTGCTCATGCACTGAATAGCGAAAAAGAGCAGCTACTTAAAGATGGCTTTAAAGGTTACCTAACCAAGCCTATTGATGAAGACATGTTGAAACAGATAATCAGCGAACATAGCCCGCAGACACCTGTTAATCGTGATAAAACCAAAAATGAAGTACCACAAAGCCCTGCTCCTTTCGAAAGTAATCGTATAGATTGGGCATTAGCACTGCAACGTGCTGGTGGTAAAAATGAGCTTGCTCTTGAAATGCTCAACATGCTGTTATCAAGCATACCTGAAACACTTAGCTTACTTGCAAAAGCAATTGATGATACCAGTTGTAAACAAGTGCTAAGCATTGTCCACAAGTTCCATGGAGCGTGTTGTTACACAGGTGTACCAAGACTTAAGTCATTGGCAGAGACCATCGAAACATCACTTAAGAGCGAATGTATACTTGAGAGTATAGAACCAGAGCTTTTTGAGCTACAAGATGAACTTGAAAGCTTACTTCTCGATTCAAAATCAGCTGAAAAATCTAAAGAAGACACGCTATAATAAGCGTGTCTTTTTAACTAAAATAACTTAAGTTCGTGCTTCAAGCATTAGGCGTTTCATATCGCGGACTGCTTTTTCCAATCCATCAATCGCGGCGCGAGCAATGATAGCATGACCTATATTAAGCTCGTAAATTTCTGGCATTTCTGCAATCGGTTTTACATTATGATAATGAAGTCCATGTCCCGCGTTAACAATCAGCCCCAAACTCGCTGCGTATTTAACACCTTCACGAATGTGCTCTAACTCTTTGTGTAAATCGGTATCATTTGTTGCATCAGCATACGCGCCTGTGTGTATCTCTACATAAGGAGCACCACATTCTTTGGCTGCATCTAATTGCACTTTATCTGCATCAATAAATAACGATACTTTAATGCCTGCGTCAGTAAGCGTTTTTGTTGCGGCTTTAATTTTATCTATATTACCGGCTACGTCTAAGCCACCTTCGGTTGTTAATTCTTCGCGCTTTTCAGGTACTAAACACACGTACTCAGGTTTTACTTCAAGCGCTATTTTTATCATTTCATCGGTAACAGCTGTTTCAAGATTCATACGTGTTTGAATCGTTTTAGCCATCACGTAAACGTCGCGGTCTTGAATATGGCGACGATCTTCACGTAAGTGAATTGTAATGCCGTCGGCGCCTGCGTGCTCAGCAACACTGGCTGCATGAGCAGGGTCTGGATATGTAGTTCCACGCGCTTGGCGAAGCGTTGCAATATGATCAACGTTTACACCCAAAAGAATATCTTTCATTATTTTACCTGTAAAATTACGATTATTGAGAAGCACTAAAAAGCTCACGGCTCTTTAATGGCTTATTACCTAACAAAGGCTTTAATAAATATCGACTTAATTGTTTTGCCATATATAACACATCAGTTTGGCTAAAGTCATGATTTGCTATCGCATTTAGTTGTAAACCGCTAAAGCCAGAACGCGTATCTTCTTGCACTAAAAAACCAAACTCAGGAAAGTAACTATACGTTTGCGTCTCGTCTATTGGTTCACCACTGGCATCAAAACTAAAATCGACGCCATAGCCAAGTAGCTCTAATAATTGAAACTCGTATGAGCGAAGCACAGCTTGTAAATTAGCTCCACTGTTTAGGTTTTCTAAATGCGTTTTATAAAGATGAAAAACCTGTTCTATAGGTTCATTAATAGGCACTATTCGGTTAGTTAATTCATTTAAATAAAAGCCACAATAAAGCTCATCACCTTTTAAAAAAAGTGGTGTGCCATGTAGCTCAAACTTATTGATGTATTTTAGATCGTATTTACCACTGTAATGGACAAGTAGTGGTTGAAAAGGTTGTAACTGAGCTTTATGTTTAGTGGCCTGGCGGCCACTAATGCGTGCAATCATTCTAAGTTGCCCAACGCCTTCTACAAGCATATCAAGCATTACTTGCGAGTCACTGTAAGGACGTCGATGCAATAAATAAGCAGTGTAGAAGTCGCTATCCATAGATAATACTAATTATTGGTTTAGTCTTCACCATAACCTAAGCTTCGTAGTGCTCGTTCATCATCAGCCCAACCAGATTTAACTTTCACCCAAAGCTCTAAAAATACTTTGTTATCAAGCATTTCCTCTATGTCTTTACGGGCTTCACGGCCAATGGTTTTTAGCTTTTCGCCTTTATTACCAATAACCATGCGTTTTTGTGTTTCGCGCTCAACAAGAATTAATCCGTTGATATGCCAAATACCGTTGTCTTGCCATTTAAACTGTTCAATTTCAACAGTAACAGAATACGGTAATTCTTCACCCATGAAGCGCATTAATTTTTCACGGATAACTTCAGCCGCCATAAAGCGCATTGAGCGGTCAGTGACGTAATCATCCGGAAAATAAAACTCACACGGTTGTAAGCGCTTAGTTACTTCAGCTTTGATTAAGTCTATATTTTTTCCCTGTTTTGCAGACACAGGCATAATACCAACAAAATCAAACTTATCGCCTAACCACTTCATATGAGGCAATACAAGATCGCGGTCTTTAACTTGGTCTATTTTATTAATAACCAATAATACCGGCTTACCACTTTGCGATACTTTGTTCAGTACCATGTCGTCATCAGCATTCCAGTGAGTGCCTTCAACTACAAATATAATAAGCTCTACATCACCGATTGAGCTAGACGCTGCACGGTTCATTAAGCGGTTAATAGCACGCTTTTCTTCAACGTGTAGCCCTGGCGTATCGATGTAAACAGCTTGATGTTTACCTTCGGTATGAATACCCATAATACGATGGCGCGTTGTTTGTGGTTTACGTGAGGTAATACTTACTTTTTGCTCAATGATCTCATTGAGTAAAGTCGATTTACCAACATTTGGACGTCCTACAATTGCGACCATGCCACAAAACGTATCTACATCACCTTCACGAGGCTGTATTAGGGTATCAAGATTCATTTTTAATTATCTTCAATGCTTTTTCGGCAGCTTTTTGTTCAGCCTTGCGGCGTGAGCTACCAACAGAAATTATGCTATCCATTCCATCAACAATACATTCAACCGTGAATGTTTGATTGTGTGCCTGGCCTTTAGTATCAACCACAGTGTAACCTGGAAGAGGCAACTTACGGCCTTGTAGATGCTCTTGCAGCAGGGTCTTCGGATCTTTTTGATTAAGCCCTGGTGAAATAGCATCCAAGCGAGATTCATACCACGCTAATATAAGCTCGCCACAGCGGTCGATACCTGAATCTAAAAATGCAGCACCAATAATAGCTTCTACTGCATCGGCAAGCGTTGACTCACGACGGAATCCGCCACTTTTAAGCTCACCCGGACCTAAGCGTAAATAATCGCCCAAGCCAAATTCAAGACCAAACTCGGCAAGAGTTTGACCTCGTACAAGTGTTGAGCGCATACGGCTTAAATCACCTTCACGCGCTTTAGGGAATTTGGCATAAAGTGCATTAGCAATCACAAAGCTCAAAATAGAGTCACCTAAAAATTCTAGTCGCTCATTATGTTGACCTTTGTGGCTGCGGTGCGTCATTGCCTGCTCAAGTAAACCTTGATCAGTAAATACATAGCCAATTTTGTCATATAATTCTGTTACATTTTTTTTCATTGTTACTGAATATTACCTAGGCGCTCAAAGCGAACACCAGTTGGAACCCATCCTGGTAAAATATCATCAGGGCCATTCTCAAATTCAAAACTCATCCATATAAAGACAGCTTTACCCACCAAGTTTTCTTTTGGTACAAAGCCCCAAAAGCGACCATCTTGGCTGTTGTCGCGGTTATCACCCATCATAAAATAATGATCAGCAGGAACAGTCCATTCATCAGAAGGCGTGCCCGGTTGCTGGTAATAACGCCCTTTTCTTTCAGGCGCTTGTGGGTTGATTAAAATATCATGCGTAACTGTTGTTAAATTTTCATTTACGCGAGCTAGAGGCATTGGGCCTTGTTTAAATTCGTTATCATTAATTAATTTAAAATCAATTTTATTGAATTCATTACATAAAAGCTCACCCTGCTGGGTTTCGCCTTCTTTACAATTAGGCTGAATATATAAACGTTTATCACGATAAACAACTTTATCGCCAGGTAAACCTATTGTACGTTTAATATAGTCAACTTTTTCATCTAACGGATATTTAAAAACAACAATATCACCACGTTCAGGTTCACCCATATCAACTAATTGGGTACGCCAAACAGGGTCTTTTATTCCATATGAGTACTTTTGCACTAAAATAAAATCACCAACTAGCAGCGTAGGCATCATTGAACCCGATGGAATTTGAAACGGTTCAAAGATAAATGATCTAAAAATAGTAATCGCAGCAATCATCGGAAAAATCGACTTTGCCGTTTCTGTTATTACTGGCTCTGGTGCTATTAATGCAGCTGTTTCGTCATCTAACGGCGCACCTGCAGACTTTTGCGCTATATCTAAAAGCGCTTGCCTTTTAGGTGCATACAGTAAGTGATCTATTAACCATATTAAGCCTGAGCTCAAAGTTAATAGCACCAATAAAACTGAAAAATAACCAGCCATTTATAATCCTTTGTTTTTATTTACCAACTTTTAAAATAGCTAAAAACGCTTCTTGAGGCACTTCAACATTACCTACTTGCTTCATTCGTTTTTTACCATCTTTTTGCTTTTTAAGTAATTTTTTCTTACGACTCACATCACCGCCATAACACTTAGCGATTACGTTTTTACGTAATTGCTTGACTGTGGTACGTGCAATAACATGCTGTCCAATCGCTGCTTGAATCGCAATATCAAACATTTGACGTGGAATAAGTTCTTTCAATGCATCAGCTAACTGACGACCACGAGATTGTGCACCATCTCTGTGAACAATAATCGCAAGCGCATCAACACGTTCACTGTTGATCAAAATATCAACACGCACCATGTCTGATGTTTGGAAGTGCTTAAAGTTATAGTCAAGCGATGCAAAACCACGGCTTGTAGATTTTAATTTATCAAAAAAGTCCATGACCACTTCAGCCATAGGTAGCTCATATGTAACAGCTACTTGCTTACCGTGATAAGTCATTTTTGTTTGACTACCACGTTTTTCAATACATAAGGTAATAACATTACCTAGGTATTCTTGTGGTACCAAAATATTTGCTTCAACAATTGGTTCACGAATCTCTACAATATCGTTTACAGCAGGTAGATCAGACGGATTATCAATCTGAAATGTACCTTCTTTAGTAACTATCTCATAGATTACCGTAGGTGCAGTTGTTATTAAATCAATATCGTATTCACGCTCTAAACGCTCTTGAATGATTTCCATGTGTAGCATGCCTAAAAAGCCACAGCGGAAACCAAAACCTAGTGCGGTTGAATTCTCTGGTTCAAAGAATAACGACGCATCGTTTAGGCTTAACTTGTTAAGTGCATCACGGAATGATTCATACTCATCTGATGCAATTGGGAACATACCCGCATAAACCTGAGGCTTAATCTTTTGAAAGCCAGGTAAGCGAAGTGGAGCTGCATTTTTTTGATGAGTAATAGTGTCACCTACTGGCGCACCATGTATCTCTTTAATGCCCGCAATAACAAACCCTACTTCACCTGTTCTTAAAATACCGGTGTTGGTTTGCTTAGGTGTAAACACACCCACTTGGTCGGCAGTATGGATATGCTCGTTCGACATTATTTTTATTTTATCGCCAGTGCGTAATTCACCGTGCTTAATACGCACTAGTGATACAACGCCTTGGTATGGGTCAAACCAAGAATCGATAATAAGTGCTTGTAAAGGTGCATCTTTGTCGCCTACTGGTGGCGGAACATCTTTAACAATCATTTCAAGTACTTCAGCAATACCTACGCCTGTTTTAGCACTACACTGCACAGCATCTAGGGCATCAATACCAATAATCTCTTCAATTTCTTCTGCAACACGTAAAGGGTCTGCTTGCGGTAAATCGATTTTATTAAGTACTGGAATTACTTCTAATTCCATTTCAATAGCGGTGTAACAGTTAGCTAGTGTTTGTGCTTCAACGCCTTGGCCTGCATCAACAACGAGTAGCGCACCTTCACATGCAGCTAAAGAACGCGACACTTCATACGTAAAATCAACGTGTCCTGGAGTATCAATGAAATTAAGTTGGTAGGTTTCGCCGTCGTTCGCTTTGTAATTCAACGTTACACTTTGCGCTTTAATGGTAATACCACGTTCGCGCTCAATATCCATTGAATCCAAAACTTGTTTTTGCATTTCACGGTCGGTTAAACCGCCACAAACTTGGATCAAACGATCTGAAAGGGTCGATTTACCATGGTCAATATGGGCGATGATCGAAAAATTACGGATATGCTTCATAAACTGGATTCTATACTTCTATTTTAATGGACTAAATATGAATACCTAAGTGACTTGAAAATACTTGCTTTAGGATGCCATAAGCTCAGTTTGTAAATTACAGACTTAGCTCACGCTTTTTAAGATGGGTTATAATCATTTTATTTAATGAATAACAATAAGTTATGCTTAATAAACTTAAATAAGTCAGTCAGATAAAATAATTTTAAAAACCACAATTCCCTGTATTTCCAAGTTACTTTGGTATAAAACGGCAATTTTACATTTAATTGGCGTCAATCACCATCTATTTGAGTTAAAGGGATACTAATTGGATGAATTTTTATTACTTTTATATCGTGCTTAAGTGATTTAACACGAGTTTTAGCAATAAAAAATCCAGTAATGCCACCTAAAGCCGCCGCTAAGATTTGCCAACCTTCGGCCATTAAAAGTAACTCAGAAGCAATAAATGCAAACGTTAGACTTAAAAATAAAGGTAACATATATACAGCAAAAGCATGTTTAACAACGAGGCTATCATCAAGTGACAAAGTAACTTTTTGACCGACCTCGACTGGTAAGTCGAATCTATATGGAAAGGTTTTTTTTGCGGTGCCGAATAACTTGCCAAACACTTGTGAGCCGCAACGACCATTGCAGCCTTCACAAGCTTGTTTTTGCTGTGCTTCTAAATAAGCAATGTGGCCATCAAGGGCCACAACTGTGAGGGTTTGTTCAATCATAACAATCCTTACGGAATCGCCTATAGTGCGCGGGTAACTGACTCTGCAATTGCTTTTGCGGTCATACTCGGTACATTACCAACAACCGATACATCAAAATTACCGCCATTATGCACATATACCGTCGTTGCACCAGATGTTAATGCACCGCTTAAACGCTTACCAGGTAAAGGTCGCTGTATAAATATAGAGATCTCAACAAAACCATCAGAAAACAAATAATAGTCTGTTAACTCATTATTTAAATCGAGTTTATGTCTGTCAGATTTTAATAATTCAAAGCCATCAGGTAACCAGTTTATACTCCAATTCTTTGCTGTGTTCTCTGCACCACCTAAATCACTTTCTGGTAGAGGCGTTGGAAAGTTACGATTGAGTACTTCCAACAGCATACTAGCAGGCTGTTCAGTAACACTAACATGAGTTAACTGTAGCTGTTCAAGCGCCTCACCTTCGTGGTTCACGTACGCTGCTTTTAAAAGTAAAGACGACTCCATATCAAGCCAAATCCAGTAGTTATATTTGAATTCATCTTTGGATTCAATTCGAACTAATTGAGCCGCACGCCCTGCAATGCGCCCTTTACCACCCATTACAAAATCATAATGTGCGCTCAAGCGCTCAATGTCTTTAAATAACACTTCAGGAATGGGGCCTGCAATCGAATCAGTTTTAAGAGAGTATGGCTCTGACTGCGGTTCAAAATAAGTGACTTGATTATTAACACGAACCATTTCAAGGCCTGCGCCATTGAGTAAACTTAAATGCTCAAGCTCTGTGTCGCCTTGTTTGGCATGGATCCAACGATATGGTTCCATTGTTTTACCCTTAACAACCACAAATGAAGCATCAAAATTACGGTTATGTACGGCATTAGCCATTTTAAGTAATAAATCTTTGGCAGGATTTATATCGTTGGCAAATGCAGTAAAGCTAACTACCAACGACAGAATAAAAGTGATTACTTTCATTTAATTAGTTTTTTTCCTCTTGCGCTTTTATACTATTTTGCGCTGTTTGAAGCGAGTTAGCAACACGTGCTTGTCGTTGATGCTCTAAAACTAATGCGCCAATACGTTGTTGCTGCAATTCACGTAAGCCTTGTTCAGCATTTTCAAGCGCTGGCTCAGATGAGTAACTTACTGGCGAAGCCATACCTGTTAAAGGGGTAGTTTGCAGTAAAGGGATTTCGCTTTGCTGCTGATTGTTACTTTGCGGAAGTGTATTAACGCCCACAATAGCAAACATTGCCACACTTGCTGCAATCGCTAGTTGGGCAACAGGTTTGCGCCAATTAAAAGCAACTACATTATTTTTTACAGTTTCAGTGACTGCTTGAGGCTCTGTGTTTGGCTGGTTGAAGTCAGCATAAACAGGCTCGCTTTCTAATGCTAATGCAACGCGATCGCTAATATCAATATGTATGTCATTATTATTTTTTTGAGCACGCATTGCATCACCAATTAACGCATAACGGCCAAACGTGGTTACATCTTGCTCTGCAATTTTTGCATCAGTTAGATGTTGTTCGCCATCAAGTAATGCCGATAACACTTCGTTATCTAACTTGTTAAGGTGTGCTTTCGTCATACTAAGACTCGCCTATTAATGGGTTTAATTTGTTATCAATTGCTTCTCGGGCACGAAAGATACGCGAACGCACCGTCCCGACAGGGCAATCCATGACCACTGCTATTTCTTCATAGCTCATCCCTTCGATTTCTCTTAGGGTTATCGCAGTTTTAAGATCTTCAGGCAAACTATCAATCGTATTAAAAATAACAGCGCGTACTTCTTCGCTTAAAAGTAGATTTTCAGGGGATGCATTTGAACGCATCGAATCCGCACAGTCATAAAATTCAGCTTCTTCAGCGTCGATATCATTTGCTGGCGGTTTACGGCCCTGTGCTACTAAGTAATTTTTAGCACAATTAACGGCAATACGGTATAACCAAGTATAAAAGGCACTATCACCTCTAAAGTTTGGAAGTGCACGATAAGCTTTTATAAATGCTTCTTGTGCTACATCTGCAATATCACCTTGGTTTGATACATAACGTGATATCAAACCTGCAATTTTATTTTGATACTTCTTTACTAATAGATTGAAGGCGTTTTTATCACCCTGCTGAACCCTTTTTACTAGCGCTAAATCTAATTCCTGCTCGCTCATTCGAGCCGGTACTCCTATGTCTGATTTTTGCTTGTTATTCATAGTGTCGCTATTGTTCACAAATACTCTGACCTCTACATGAATAAAAAGTTCTGTTTAATATTATTTTTTTATAAAATAGTTCATAAATAACAGCGTTAGGCTATTAAAATCACTACGTAGTAATATGACAAATATGATACAACTACAGATATTGAAAACAAATATTGCTCTATACGAGCATTGTAACCGCAAAGTACCTCTGACATGAACCAAAATAAACACCACATTGCTGATGTCGCTATTATCGGTAGCGGCGCAGCAGGCTTATCACTAGCTTTATCTTTAGCTAATTTTTGTAACGTTACCGTAATTAGTAAAGGGGCTCTGACAGAAGGCTCTACATTATATGCTCAAGGCGGTATAGCTGCTGTATTTGATAAACAAAATGACAGCATAGAATCCCATGTAGAGGATACACTCGATGCTGGCGGCGGCTTGTGCAACAGAGGAGCCGTCCACTACACTGCAAGCAACGCCCATGATTGCCTGCAATGGTTAATTGATCAAGGCGTGCCTTTTGATATGGAATTTGATAGTAAAGGCAAAGAGCGCTTTCATTTAACGCGCGAAGGCGGTCATAGCCATCGTCGTATTTTGCATGCAGCTGATGCGACTGGCAAAGCAGTACAAACTACATTAATAAGCCAAGTAAAAGCGCATAAAAATATTACACTTTTAGAGCAATACAACGCGATTGATTTAATTACTGATAAAAACACCGAAAAAACAGCTTCGCATATTCACGGTATGTATGTGTGGAACAAAAAAGCTAAAAAGGTAGAAACCATTTCGGCAAAATTTGTTGCTCTGGCGACCGGCGGGGCAAGTAAAGTGTATTTGTACACCTCAAATCCTGACGTATCAAGTGGCGATGGTATTGCAATGGCGTGGCGGGCGGGCTGTAAAGTGGCCAATATGGAATTTAATCAGTTCCATCCAACAAGTTTATATCACCCTGAATTACAAAACTTCTTAATTACTGAAGCTATGCGTGGTGAAGGCGCTTATTTAAAACGCCCTGACGGCACTCGCTTTATGAAAGACTTTGATGAGCGTGAAGAACTTGCTCCACGCGACATTGTTGCACGCGCAATCGATTTTGAAATGAAACGCCTCGGCGCAAACTGTGTTTACCTAGATATTAGCCACAAAGATAAAGATTTTATTATTGAGCACTTTCCTACTATTTATGCGAAATGCTTAAGTGTAGGGCTTGATATAACCAAAGAAGCAATCCCAGTTGTCCCCGCTGCCCACTATACTTGCGGCGGTGTAATGACCGATTTTAACGGAAAAACCGATTTAGATAATTTATACGCTGTGGGTGAAGTAGCTTATACAGGCCTTCACGGTGCAAATCGCATGGCAAGTAACTCATTACTTGAATGTATTGTGTTTGCCCATGCTGCTGCAAAAGATATTTTAAGTAAAATAGAGCATGCGCCAGAGCCTATAGCACTTCCGTATTGGGATGAAAGCCGAGTTAGTAACTCCGATGAAGAAATTGTAATTACCCATAACTGGCATGAACTACGATTATTCATGTGGGATTACGTTGGTATTGTTCGATCAACTAAGCGTTTAGAGCGTGCACTGCACCGAGTTGAACTATTACAGCAAGAAATACATGACTACTATGCTAATTTTAGAGTCAGTAATAATTTGTTGGAGCTACGTAATTTAGTGCAAGTAGCTGAATTAATCATTAGAAGTGCAATGGAACGCAAAGAAAGCCGTGGCCTTCATTACACTATTGATTACCCTGAGCAAAACGAAAATCCAACACCAACTATTTTGACCCCGCAGCGCCACTAATAGCGCTAAGTGTTGCACGTTTTAATCGAGCATAGCTTTGTTCGTTAACTCCATTGGCTGAAATAATTAGCCAATGGTTTTTACTAAAGCCTTTAATATAAAGCCATACACTGCTACCAAGTATGCGACTTTGAGTACTTATTTCACCTTGAATTTTTAGCGACTGACTTTCAAATCTAAATAGGTTTGGCTCTAAAATAACAACTCCCCGTATCGGGTGAGCAGCTAAAACTTTTCGCCAAACAAATAATCCAGCCACTGTATTTACTACAACACAAAAAAGCATTGCCAGTACAGAACTTAAAAATAAGCATAATATCAAAGCCAGCATACAAAAAAAGACCACAACTGGTTTATGGTCTGCTTTATTATCTGTAACTGTAAATCTATACACGAACTCTATCTAAAATAAGTGAAACCATTGTATTTAACTGCTCATCTTTACACTCTTGATGCCCCATAAACCATGCAAATAAATCAGGGTCTTCTTCTGTTAGCAAACGCTGAAAGATAGCTTGCTGCTCTGTGCTCAAAGAGTCGTATGCTTCTTCTACAAACGGCATAAACAAAACATCTAGCTCTAACATGCCACGACGGCAAGCCCAACGAATACGTGCTTTACTATGAATTTCAACCATTTTAAACCTCATACTTAATTGACTCGAGTTTAACAAATGCGTGTCAACTTATCAGCTATTAATCGCCGATTAAAATAATAATCCACGCCAATTAGCGCTTGTCTGTACCATACGTAACAACTGCGTTATTATGTCACTTCATTTATATTGCAAAGAAGGTTTTTATGTCGAGCGTTTATGCATGTCCGTTATCTCATCAACTTATTAGCCTTAGCGGTGCTGATAAATTATCTTATTTGCACGGGCAAATTACTCAAGATCTCAATAAATTAACCAGCAGTAACTATTTATGGACTGGCCATTGCAGTGCCAAAGGAAAGCTTTGGGGTGTATTTAAATTATTTTCTTATCAAGATAACTATTACCTTACAGGTAGCGCAGCCGAAGTAGAAAAGTCGTTAGTTGAACTTAAAAAATACGCTGTATTTGCAAAGGTCGATATAAATGTCTCCTCTGAGCGTTTAATTGGCTTAATCGGCGATGACTTAACAGACGTACTTGCTCAGCTTAGTATAACATTTGAAGACGATGCTACTGCGTGCGACTTGAGTTATGGTAAAGCATTAAAGTTAGCAGATAATCGCGTGTTATTGATGGTTGATAGCAAATTTAGTATTCCTGATAATATATCGACTCTTGATAACGATGCGCCCTGGAAACAAGCAGCAATTTTAGCCGGCGAACCACAATTAAGTAGTGAAGCTATTGGGGAATATGTTCCGCAGATGGTTAACCTACAAGCTATTGGTGGCATTAGCTTTAAAAAAGGATGTTATACAGGTCAAGAAACTGTGGCCCGTATGAAATACCTTGGTAAGAATAAACGCGCAATGTATATCGTTTCAGGACAAAGCGAAGGGCTACTTTCAGAGCTTGATCTGGAAACCCAGTTAGGCGAAAACTGGCGCCGTGCGGGTAAACTTATAACGCAAAGTTTTGATGAGCAAACAAGTAAACTAACAGGCCTCGTTGTGTTGCCAAACGATACTGATGTAACTCAGGTACTTCGTGCAAAACATACACCTCAGGTGGAGCTAAGCATTCTGCCTCTACCCTACTCTCTTGAAGATGAATAAATAGGAATGACTATGATCGTTGCGGCAAACAAAGTGGTAAAAATGCATTATTCGGTAATGGATAATGATGGTAATAGCATTGATAACTCGTTCGGTGGTGAGCCGCTACACTTTATCATTGGCACAGGCTATTTAATTTCAGGCCTAGAAAATGCTTTGCTGGGCAAGCAACCAGGCGACACGCTTAGCGTAAAGGTTGAACCTGAAGAAGGTTACGGCGAGCGCCACGACAACCTAATGCAAGCGGTACCTAAATCAATGTTTGAAGGTATGGAAATTGAAGTTGGCATGCAATTTCGTGCATCAACAGATGATGGCGACCAATCAGTAATGATCATCGATATTCAAGATGAAGAAGTGATTGTAGATGGTAATAACCCGCTTTCAGGTATAACACTTAACTTTGATGTAGAAATTCTAGAAGTGCGTGATGCAACACAAGACGAATTAACTCACGGCCACGTACATGGCGAAGGTGGGTGTGGCCACGACCACTAATATTGTATACAGCAGATAAAAAAGCGCCTAAGGCGCTTTTTTTATATCATATTGTTGCGCTTAACCACTTCAGTTTCGCTTTTTGTCTTACTAGGAAGTGCTATTGATACTTTCTTTTCTTTCAATGCGGCTAGTAAACCTTTTTGATCGTTTGTACCTACACGATACATAGTGCCATCCTTAAGCGTTAGCTGTATTGCACTAAAACCAGATACTGTATACACCCAACCATCGTGAGTAATACGGATACCTATACCATGGCGATATGAATTTTGTACTGCTTTTACTTCAGTAATCTCGCTAAGCAAAATACTTTGCCCAGCAACACCAGGCCCAAACGCCCAACTTATTTTATTATCATCAACTTTTACTGTTAAGCCATGAAACAAAAAGCCCACCAGCACTAAAATACCAGTAAATATCATTAAGGGTCCATCTGCACCTAATAAGTTCCACGCTAGTGCAACAAATCCGCCTATCCATGCTAATACAAAAAAAATGAACACCGCATACTGCTTATGCTGATACATAACACTCTCTAAAATTAAATAAATACTTAAAAGTTATAAACCAAGGTTGCACTAAGCTCTGAATCAAACTTAAGTTTATCATCCTCGGGTTTTGAATTATAACGGTACATATACGCAAACTTAAGTGATACAGCACCAACGACTTGGCTTATTAATGCTGTTTCTGATTTAAAGCGAGAATTAAGACCCGAAAGCGATTGCTCTACACTGACATCTTGATTAAAACGAGTTCGCTTAGAAACCAAACGCTCCCATTGCATTGCAACTCTGACTAAATAACCCGTTTTATTTATATCATCCTCACTTACATCTGATTCTTCATCAGCAACGGAGCGATATAAACCGGGTCCTACATCAATATCAACTTTGTTTTTAACACCTTGATATACACGAGTACCGTAACCGGTTGCGATTGTGCTTTTAAAATCTAAGCCGCTAAATTCATCTTCTTCGTAATCGCCGTAAATAAAAAAGGATGAGTTTTTCACACCCACTTTATAATTACCCTGTGCAGAGACAAACACACGATTAGCTGTTACATCGCTGTCGCCTGTTTCATCGTTTTCATCGCGCTTATAAAGGGAGTCTATTTTGAATTGATTACGCCACTTCTCAAAGTCTTGATATAAATTACCTTTGAGCTTAAAACTGGTCGAATTAGCGTTGCCTTTGCTAAGAATAAAGCCAAACTCAGTATCCCCATAAAGCATTTCACCTTTGTGTAACTCATGGATCTCTTCATCCGAAAGCTGTCCATATTCATGAAAATCTTCAAAAGGATCAACAGCCCAGCTTGGGCTACTAATCAATAAGAGAATTAAAAATAAATACTTACGCACAAATACGCTCTCTTGCACACAATTATAAACAAACAAGCAATATGGGCTTATTCACTTTCTTTCCATAAAATATGACAAAACGGCGCGTCTTTATCACGACTAATTAAAATTTTTGCAAATAAGGCATCTTCATTTTCAAATTCTAAACCGACTAACACTTGAATAAAGTGCTCTGGTTCAATTTCAAGTGCCACAAAATCTTGCCATTGGTCATCTGGCTCATCTTCTTCAATAAAGCCAAGATCTTCTCGGTATTGATTAAAGTCTTCAACATCTTTATCGCTCAAGTTATTTGGCGCTAGCTCTAAAAAAATATCATAGGCTTGATGAGTTGCTTCTTCTATCGTGTGTAAACGTGGGCCAGACATGAGTGATTAACCTCTAAGCTTTTAAGTGACATCATAATAACAAAACTAGCATCTATATAGATAAAAAAACGCTTAAATACCTTACTTTTTTATCATCACTGCACTCATTTCGAAATATTTATATTGTTATTAGCAAGATCAACAATATAAGACTTTGAATTACTCAATTAATTCATTTTTTGTGTAAAAACTTTCTCTCTTTACTTAGTTAACTTAACAACATAAGCTCAAGTAACAGGTCAGAGGAGTGTGTAATGATAAAACTAGAAAAACAACATGGCATTGCTACCGTCACGCTTAGTAGAGCAAAAAAGCAAAACGCATTAAGCTTTCAAATGTTTGTAGAGTTAAACAAAGCCATTAAAAGCATAAAAAGAGATCGCAGTATTCGTGCTGTAGTAATAAAAGGCGATGGCGAGCATTTTTGTGCAGGCCTTGATATATCAGCTGTCATGGCGGCACCATTGAATATTATAAAATTATTGCTCAAATGGTTACCTGGCAATCAAAACTTAGCGCAAAAAGTAGTATTAGGCTGGCAGTCACTAAGCGTTCCTGTTATTGCACAAATTGATGGCAACTGTTTAGGAGGGGGCTTACAAATAGCACTAGGTGCCGATTACAGGATTGTTCATGTTGATGCCAAGCTTGCCATTATGGAAGCACGCTGGGGGCTGTGCCCCGATATGGGCGCAAATGTAATGATGAGCGGTTTAGTTAAGCGTGACCAAGCACTTTGGCTTGCAAGCCACGCAAACCCAATCACAGCACAACAAGCAAATGAGCTAGGTTTGGTTACTCAGCTTACCGATGATACTCAACAAGCCACGCAAAACATGCTCAATACATTACTCGAGCGCTCACCCGATACGCTTGCTGCTATTAAACGTGTTACACAACTTAGCTATAAACCAAACCAACGAAAAATACTCGCTAAAGAAACCTTCAGCCAAATTCGCTTATTGCTAAACCCAAACACTAAAAAAGCAATTGCTAAAGCAAAAGGAAAAGCGGACATAACCTACGCAAATACAAAGCACTGGTAGACAATGCATAAAAGAGTTTGATTTGTTAAAGTTAAGCTCTTATCTTTTCTGTGAGCCACTTTGATGAAATATCTGCTCAGTAGCGCTATTATTTTACTATGTTTAGCCTGCGCTAAACTCATTATGCACTTTATTGGTGGAAGCTTTCCTGCACCGTTACTCGCTATGGTTATTTTATTAGTTTTACTTTTATCGGGTATTGTAAAAGAGCAACATGTAAAACCATGCGCCTCCCCTATTTTAAATATTATGCCTATATTTTTCATTCCTGCGGGTGTGGGATTTATTGAACATCTCGGCCTTATAAAATCGCACTGGGCATTTTTAGCATCAGTTGTGTTGCTAGTTCCTATAACTACCTTATTGCTTGTTAGCAGTGTAATTGCGTACTTTAAGGGAAAAGAAAATAATGACTGATTTTACTTTTTCCGCTATTTCAGAGCTACAGCCTACTTTATGGTGGCTAAGTATTCCTTTTATAATTGCATTGTTTTTAGCACTAAGGGCCGTAAACCAAAGTGTAAAAAACAGCGTATTAAAATCGCTCACCAACCCCGTATTTTTAAGTATTAGTATTATCGCTTTATTCCTCGTTAATCTAAATTTGCCTTATACGCAATTTGCCACGCACAGCAAATTGCTAAGCTGGTTATTAGAGCCCGCAATTGTCGCTTTAGCGCTTCCTTTATATCAGCAGTTTACACACGTACGAAAAAATCTATTACTTATAGTCGCAACATGTAGCTTAGGTATTGTTAACGCAACCGTTGTGGCATTTTTGCTAAGCATATTATTTAATGCGCCAGCGCAGCTAAGTGCATCGGTTGCCGCACTCAGTGTCACTACACCTATATCTTTAATCGTCACTGATTCATTGGGTGGAATCAGTTCACTTGCTGCAGCTTTAGTTATTTTTATTGGTTTACTTGGGGCTTTATTTGGTTTTATGCTTTTTAAACTCGTTAATATTTTTAATCACGAATCTCAAGGCGTTGCCATGGGCACAGCTTGTCATGCAATTGGGACTGCCGCTGCTATTGCCGAGCATCCAAAAGTTGGCGCTTACTCATCGGTTGCAATGGCGCTAAGCGCTTTACTAACAGCGATTATAGTACCGCTGTTATATCCATTTTTAGTCAACATTTTGCTATAGTTGGAAAAATACAACATAGCCCTAACATAGAGCGCTTTATGATCAGTTCTGAAATCGAACAGTTTGAAAAATATTACACCATGCTTACTGAGTATATGGTTACCTACAGTATGCAAATTGTCGGTGCTATTTTTATCGTCCTCATTGGTTTGTGGATAGCGCAAAAGCTTGCCAAATTTGTAGCAGCGTTAATGACCCGCCATAATGTTGACATTACGCTCACTAACTTTGTCAGTAGCGTGGTAAAAGTACTGCTAATTGTAATGGTTATAATTATTGCACTTGGCAAAATAGGTATCAGCGTTACGCCATTTGTAGCAGCTATTGGTGCTGCGTCTTTAGGTGCAGGTTTAGCACTACAAGGAATGCTCTCTAACTATGGTGCAGGCCTTGCCATTATAGCCACTCGACCTTTTGTTGTTGGTGATACTATTGAAGTTAAAAATGTAAGCGGCCAAGTTAAAACAATTGAGCTTGGCTACACAATTTTAATCAATGAAGAAAAAGTAGAAATTACTATTCCAAATAAACATATTGTGGGCGAAATACTTCACAACTCGTTTAGTTACTCATTGGTCAAAGGTGAAATAGACATAGCTTATAGTGCATGTTCTGATAGCGCCATTAGTCTTATTGAAGAGGTACTTAAAGCGCACAAACTGGTCGCGCAAAACCCATTATCGCAGGTCGGTATTGAACGTTTTGCCGATAGCGGTGTTACAATCAGCTACAGATATTGGGTGCCTACTACTAAAATTATCGAAACCAAACTGGCTATTAACGGCGGTGTTTATAAAGCAATTAACAACGCTAAGATTGAAATTCCATTTCCTCAACGCGTTATTACAATTAATAAAAACGGTTTAGAAAGTTAATTTAGTTTTAAGTGTGAGCCTGCTTAGCCGCAAGCTCACACATTTTAGAACAAACTAAATATCAATTAGTAAACCATCGTCTTGTTTAATTTTTTCAATCACCATATAAGTGTGGTGCGTACCGACTCCCGGTATATCAACTAAATCCCCCAATACTTGTCTATACTCTTCCATGTTAGACACGCGTATTTTTAATAAATAATCATAGCCACCAGCAACCATGTCGCATTCAACCACTTGCTTAATTTTTAAAATATGCTCTCTAAACACTTTAAATACGGCTGTATTTGAGGTAACAAGCGAAACTTGCACATGAGCAACTAAGCTTTGATTTAGCTTAGCTTCACTAAGTTTTGCATAATAGCCTTCTATGTAGCCCTCTTGCTCTAAACGTTTAACACGATCAAGGCATGGGCTAGGGCTCAAGTTAACCTGTTTTGCCAGGTTAACATTAGAAATTCTGCCGTTCTTTTGTAGAACGTCTAGTATGGCTAAATCGATACGATCTAGCATGCGTAATCTATTTGGAATTGTCATAACAGAATTTTATGCGGATAAGTTAAATTTATGCCCTGTAAATTATCGTAAATCGCGAAATTTAACCAGCATATTCTGCGGAATTTTAATTAGAATGCACTCACAATATCACTGATAATTTATTGGTAATTAATTTTACTTTAAATCCTAAACACTCCTGAGGGTTGCTTATGTTATTCAACGGCGATTTAACTACTAACTGTCCTATTAGACAGAAAATTCGTGACTTTTACCGCATAGACGAAAATGCGGTTATCGATCATATTTTACCGCTTGCAGAAGTGGGCGTAAAAGCACGAAGCCGTGCATGGGAAAGAGCCCGCCAGATTGTTTTAAACATTCGTAAAGAGCAAGATGGACAAGGCGGTGTTGACGCACTTTTAAATGAATTCTCACTCTCTAGTGAAGAAGGTGTTGTATTAATGTGTTTGGCCGAAGCTCTGCTTCGCGTACCAGACAAAGCAACTCAAGATGTACTTATTCGCGACAAGTTGGCCAAAGGTGATTGGAGCTCTCATTTAGGCAGCAGCGATTCTTTATTTGTAAACGCGTCTTCTTGGGGATTATTAGTTACCGGTAAAATGGTTAACTACACAGATAAAACGAAAGAACAACAGTTCGGCATGCTTAAAAAGACCATTGGTCGTTTAGGTGAGCCAGTTATTCGTAAATCCGTAAATTTTGCTATGAAAATTATGGGCAAGCAATTCGTTATGGGCCGTACCATTGACGAAGCAATTGAACGTGCTGCCGATACAGAGCAAAAAGGCTATGTATATTCTTACGATATGCTAGGCGAAGGCGCGCGCACAATGAAAGATGCAAAGCGTTACTTTGACAGCTACATGAATGCTATACACTCAATTGGTAAAGCGGCCAATGGTCGTGGCCCAATTAAGAGCCCTGGTATTTCAGTTAAACTTTCGGCTATTCATCCACGCTATGAGTTCACTCATAAAGACCGTGTGATGGAAGAAATAGTCCCTAAGTTAAAAGAACTTGCTCTTGCCGCTAAAAAATACGATATCGGCTTTACCGTTGATGCCGAAGAAGCTGACCGTTTAGATATTTCATTAGATGTAATTGAAGCGGTATTTAGCGATGAAGATCTTGGTGATTGGCAAGGATTTGGCTTAGCGGTTCAAGCGTACCAGAAACGTGCTATTTTTGTAATTGAATGGCTAACCGAGCTTGCGACCCGCGTTGGTCGTAAAATGATGGTCCGTTTAGTTAAGGGTGCTTATTGGGATACAGAGATTAAAACCACACAACAAGATGGTTTGGATCACTACCCCGTATTTACACGTAAAGCCACAACCGATGTTTCTTACAAAGCGTGTGCTATTAAAATGCTTGAAGCGCGCGATGTGCTTTATCCGCAATTTGCTACACATAACGCTTACACTGCCGCGACTATTTTAGAAGTAGCCAAAGGCGACAATACAGGTTTTGAATTTCAACGTTTGCACGGTATGGGTGAGTCATTATTCGACCAAATCGTAAACGAGGAAAAAATTCAGTGCCGAGTATACGCACCAGTTGGTCAACACGAAGACCTACTTGCATACCTTGTTCGTCGTTTATTAGAAAATGGCGCTAACTCATCATTTGTAAATGCCATTGTAGATACATCTAAACCTGTTGAATCGCTATTACCAGATCCTGTAGAAACATTACAAGGCTTACGTAACAAGTATAATACGCAAATTAAAATGCCAATTAATTTATACGGTGAAGAACGTGCTAACTCTAAAGGCATGGATTTAACCGACATTAACGTTATTACCCCTTTCAAAGAGAATCTTGAAAGCTGGTTTAATGAGCATTTAATTGAGCAAAGCCAAGTACCTGAAGGCTCATTAGCCGTTAAAAACCCAGCGAATCATAAAGAAATCATCGGCCACGTTAAATTACAAACTGGCGAAGAGATGAAAGTATTACTGGCTAACGCAGAAGCAGCTTTTGAATCATGGTCGCAAACATCAGTAAAAGAACGTGCAAATTTACTGCGTCGCGTTGCTGATATTTTAGAGCGTCATCACGACGAACTAGTCGCTATCTGTATTAAAGAAGCGGGTAAAGTAGCACAAGACGGTATTGATGAAGTGCGTGAAGCGGTTGATTTTTGTCGTTACTACGCGGCGCGCGCTGAAGAGTTATCGCAAGATGAACGCTTTGAAGCCCGTGGCGTTATTTTATGTATCAGCCCGTGGAACTTCCCGCTTGCAATATTCTTAGGCCAAGTGGCTGCTGCCATTGTTACAGGTAACACAGTAATAGCAAAACCTGCTGAACAAACAAGCTTAATTGCCCTTCGTGCAATTGAACTAATGCTGTCTGTTGGCTTACCTGAACATGTTGTTCAACCGGTTATTGCTCGTGGTAGTGAAGTAGGTAAAACAATTGTTCCTGATGAACGCATTCAAGCAATTATGTTTACCGGCTCTACTGAAACAGGCACATTAATTTCTCAAACACTTGCTGCACGTAACGATATTCAAGTTCCGTTAATTGCAGAAACTGGTGGCCAAAACTGTATGATTGTTGACTCAACGGCGCTTCCTGAGCAAGTAGTTGACGATGTGATCAGTTCTGGTTTTCAAAGTGCTGGGCAACGTTGTTCGGCTCTTCGTGTTCTATTTATTCAAGAAGACGTAGCTGATGGCATCATCGATATGCTTAAAGGGGCTCTAGCTGAGTTACACATTGGCGATCCATCGTTACTATCAACTGATGTAGGCCCTGTAATTGATGAAAAAGCACTTAAAAACTTAAACGACCATGTTGAGTACTTAAAAGGTAATGCAACACTGCATTACGAGTGCAAAATTCCTGATAATACATTAAATGGTGCATTCTTTTTTGCGCCTCGTTTATATGAAATTAAGGACTTATCAGTACTTAAACGTGAAGTATTTGGCCCATGTGTTCATATTGTGCGTTTTAAATCGAGCGAACTTGATGATGTGATGGATCAAATTAACAACACAGGTTATGGCTTAACAATGGGTGTACATTCACGTATTGAAGAGCGCTGTGAATACCTTGCTAAAATGTCACGTGCGGGTAATGTTTACATTAACCGCAACATGATTGGTGCTATTGTTGGTGTGCAACCATTTGGTGGCCGTGGTTTATCAGGTACTGGCCCTAAAGCCGGTGGCCCTAACTACCTTCAACGTTTAGTAAAAGAAAAGGCATCACCAGATAACGTGCAAATGACAAACCTGACGCCAGACGAACTTGATTTACACCACTACAGTGGTGCAAATGAACAAGTTAAAAAGCTAATGGCTAACTCAATGCGCGATGAAAAGATTTGGCGTGCAACACCGCTAAATGACCGTGTTTCGGCTGTACGTCAGTTGCTTGCTAAAATCGCGACGGTAGAAATTATCGACGATTTAGCAGACGATTTGGCATTAACACTATCAGAAGCTCGTGCACAGCTTAACCGCCTTGAAAAGCACATGCGTAAATTTACTACCCTGCCTGGGCCAACGGGTGAGTCTAATACACTTCATCTAGAAGCGCGTGGTTGTGTCGTGTGTTATGCAGATAAGAGCACATCATTTAACTTCTGGGCATTGTCTATCATTACCGCTATTGCCGCAGGTAATACGGTAATTACTGTAGCGTCTGAGCTGTTTTATGATGAAGCTGTTGCCTTTAAAGATAAATTTATCTCTACAGGTGTTGCTGAAGGTGTTTTCCAAGTAGCTAAACCTAATCAGTTACAAGCTATCTTGGCTCACCCTCATTTAGCAGGTGCAGTAGTTGCTGCTCGCTCGTCTCGCTTAGGCTACTTTAGCCAGCAGCTAGCACAGCGTAAAGGTGCTATTTTACCAGTAATTAGCTCTGAGTATTACGATACGTTAATCAAACGTCTTATTACTGAAAAAACAATCAGTATTGATACAACAGCATCAGGTGGTAACACATCACTAATGACGCTTGTTGAAGATGATGAGTAATTAGAAAACTAATTTCTTAGTAGACACGAGAGGCACCTAAAGGTGCCTTTTTACTATGTAAATAGCGTAAAGTTTGTTACTTTATAGTTAGTCAAACTATATAAGTTATTAAATTGAAAACCATTCTTATTTCACAATTACTTCCTGGTATGTTTGTACAACATGTTACTAAGCAAACAGGTCGCATTAAAGTTAAAAGCCAAGGCTGGGTTAAAACTCAAGCGGATATTGATAAGCTAAAAAAAGCAGGGATCTTAGAAGTAGAAATAGATCCTGATAAAACCCTTGTCAATACAGTTCCTGAAAAAGAGCCAGAAAGCACTTCTGCAGTAAAAATCAAACGAGACCCTTGGCAAAAAGCACACAGTGCAGAACAAGAAATGGGCAAAGCTAAAAAGCTTTATGACGAAGCTAAAACACTTCAACTCAAAGCATTTAAAGAAATAAAAGCTGGCCGAAAAATAGATATAGCCCCTTTTAGAGAGCTTGCAAGTGGCTTTATGGATTCAGTGTTTAGAAATCAAGATGCGTTAGCGTGCCTTACACAAATGCGTCAAAAAGATGCTTATTTACTTGAGCACTCTATTAATGTTTCTATTTTAATGAGTATTTTTGCTAAGCACTTAGAAATAGATAAAGAGATTATCGAACAATTAACAACAGGTGCTTTGTTACATGATATTGGTAAAATAAAAATACCTGACGAAATTCTCAATAAACCGGGTCGTTTTAGCGACGCTGAATTCGAAATAATGAAAAAACATTCCCTTTTTAGTAAAGAAATTTTAGAAGGGTCTGGCTTAAAAGGAATCGCTGTTGATATTGCTGGTATGCATCATGAGCGTTTGGATGGCAAAGGTTATCCGTTTGGTAAAAAAGGCAATGAAATAAGCCAATATGTGCGCATGGCCTCAATTGTTGATGTTTATGATGCATTAACCGCTGAACGCGTTTATAAAGCTGGCATGGAACCTATTAAAGCATTTAAAATATTAAAAGAAGGCTGCCCCGATAGTTTTGACCCTGTGCTGCTTACTAAATTCATTCAATGCATTGGTATTCACCCGGTTGGGACTTTAGTAAGGTTATCAAGCCAAAAAGTCGGACTAGTGACTGAAAGCAACCCTGCATCGCCACTAAAACCGATAGTAAAAACATTTTACAGCGCTAAACACAGCCGTTATACGGAAGTACAAGATATCGATTTAGCTAATAAAAAGACTTTAGATACCCTTGAATCAACTGTTAAACCAAAAGAATATAATATTGATTTAGAACGTTTTTATAAAAATTCAATACTGCCATAGAGTGGTCGCTTATTGCGGCCAATCTTGCAATGCTTTTAAACTAAACTCGTAACCATCAAAATCAAGGACGCTCTGCTCTGGTGTTATTTCTCTAACCGTTAGCGCACCAATACTCTCTCCTTCATGTAGCTCTCGTCCATTTAACTTTATCCAACGTTTATCAGCACTGGATGAATAAATATGCGCTTGGTATTTAATACTAGGCAACATTGATTGCAAACCATCAGGCAGTAGCTCCACAGGCTCAACACGTGATGACGTTTTTGATGCTTGAGTAACTTCATAATCTTGATTTTTTTCGACATCTTGTATCGCTTGCGCAAATGCATTTTTAAGTGTTGTAGGCACGTCATCAAGTTCAGGATAGCTCACTTGTTGAGATTGATTGCTACCATTAATTGGCTTACCCAGTACTTTATATTTACTCATATCTAGTTGAGCCGAAGCGGTATTTTGATTTTGCCCGAATACCGAAGTGTTTTGTGCATTATTTGGATTGTAATTATTTTGTGGGTTAAACGCTGGCTGATTATAATTTTGAATCGGCATTACTTGTTGCATATTTTGCTGATTATAACCTGCTGCGCTCGTGATCTGGCTCGACGGCATAGGAATATACTGGCCATTTGGGGTTAATAACATTTGCTGTACACCATTGGGGGTTTGCACATGCACAAGTTGACCTTCAATTGTTGCAGTATTTGTTGGAGCTACTTTTGCAGGCTCTAACTTAGCTACTTGCTGTTTTTCAGCTTCAGCATCTTCCTCTTTAACGTCTTTGTTAGGCGATGATTTTTTGCTTTCCACCACCTTAATTACAGCGGGTCCCGCTGCGTTTAATAAGGTAGAACTTTGAAACCACTTTCCGGCGGTAAAGCCACCAGCGACAGCAATAAAAGCACCTAAGCTTGTACCAAAAACTAATGCTAATCGTCTATAACGCTTGAGTGCTTGTTGTTGTTTTAACTGCTCTGATTGCAAGTCGTACTGCTCAGCACTCATATCTGATTGCTGCGACTGCTTTAGCGCATCTAATAAATAAGACATAACTTACCTAACTATAAAATAAATGAAAGCCCAATACCTACGGCAAATAAAGTAGCGAAAGCAAAGCTGTATGATACAAATGATGTTCCCTTGTTCGCTTCATTAACTGGCGCTACAAAATCCATTGGTAATGATTCATGTGCTGATTTTTTTATTATATCGCCATCAACTATCAACTGCTGCTTTGCAAATGTGCCCACTAAAGCACGTTCACACACCAAGTTCATTAGGCGCGGCACACCACCCGTTAATTGATGAACTGCTTGCATAGCATCCATCGAAAAAATCCCTTTATCGCACCCTGCAACGTGCAAACGATGCTTTATATAAGCCACGGTTTGGCCTTGCGTAAGCGGCAATAAATGGTAACGAGCTGTTATTCGCTGAGCAAGTTGTCTTAATTCATTGCGCTTTAAAAGCTCTTGGAGTTCAGGTTGGCCCACAAGCACTATTTGTAATAGCTTTTTATGATCGGTTTCTATATTTGTCAGCAAGCGCAATTGCTCAAGCACATTAGGAGCAAGTAACTGTGCCTCATCAATGATAAGTATGGTGTGACCACCCGATTTATTATTAGTCTCTAAATGCTTTTTTATAATATCGGTAAGGCTTTTAAGCGTCGAATTATTAGTATCGTAACTAATATTAAGCTCATCACAAATACTGGCTAATAACTCTAGCTCCGAAAGTGCTGGATTATGGATCATTGCGACTTGGGTATTTTCAGGCAATTGCTCAAGCATACTGCGAGTGATCGTGGTTTTTCCGGTGCCTACTTCGCCCGTTAATAATACAAAGCCACCATCTTCACCCAATCCATAGGTAAGGTGCGCTAAGGCTTCTTTGTGCCGTTCACTTAAAAACAAGTAATGGGGGTTAGGCGAGATAGAAAAAGGTTTTTCATTCAGGCCAAAATAGCTTAAATACACCGTGATGTTCCTTCATAATTAAATCACGGCCTATAATGGCAAAAAAAGCCCCTAAGTGACAACACTGTGAGTGCTTTATTATTGAAATAACGTAAATTTATGAAAAACAAAAAAGCGCAGCTGTTTTAAAGTTGCGCTTTATATCTTTAAATTTACACTTTTTTATTTTTCATAGCGCACTAATCGTAAATACACATTACTTGTTTTAGCATGCAAACTATTTAGGCCACTATCAAACTGATAGACCCATGCAGAGCTCATTGTGCTCACACCCGATGTATTTGACCAATAATTTTGAAGCTTAGTGCCAAAAAATACAGTTTCATTAATACTCGGCTCTGTGCAACTGTGCTCTAAAATACTCGCCAATTCTTTAATGTTAGGCATTTGCCAATCATCGTAATCTGCGGTTGTATCATTTTTAGCACCACGTAGTGCCTCTTGCCAAGTGAGAGAAGGTGTTGAGCCTTCACAAAGTTGTGTCTCTGTATTGTAAGTCTGCCCATAACTACAGCGTTGCCACATAAGGCCAGTTTCGCTATCAGACACTGTGCCATCTGCATTTATAGTAAATCTATCTGTCGGTGTTGTGGTATCTGCACCGTCGTAGCACGTTTGCGCCGCTGCAATATTAAAGCTCAAACTTATAGTTGCTATTGCATAGAGTAATTTTAATTTCATTATTTTCTCCTAACGACTTCTAACTAAACGTACATAAGCAGTATTTTCTTTTGGATAAGCAAGATCGTTACCATCACTCATATCAATAATATACGCTTGCGATAAACTTGTACCATCAGCTGCTGTTTGTGAGGTCCAGTAACGTAAATGGCTTAATGCACTTTCACTTGGCATATTAGGGAAAAATGCCTCGTCAATTAATACACTTTGACCTTGTTTTCCGTAATCAATTAAACCTAAAAGCTCTGTATAACTAGGTAATCGCCAGTTCGTACCGCCACAAAAATCTAAGTCATTTACTTCGTTTATATAGCTTTGTACACCACAACTTGTATTATCAGGGCACGTACTATTAGCTGAACTTGTATCTGTAAAGGTCGTGTTGCCTACATCCCAAAAATAATGATTTTGACCATCACGTAACGAAGTATTTGGTACCGTGCCAGATGCCACACTTTTCACCTCCCAAACCAAACCTGTTACGTTATCGCGAATACAACTAAAACTATTGCTGGTGTCAGACACTTCATCGGCAAATTCATTTAACTTCGTATAATCAAACGCTAAATTACCTTTACCTACTTTATCCAAACGGTTTGCAAAGCTGTCGCGGCCAAGTTCTGCATCTTGCGCGGGAAAGTCATCGCTTTCACAATTAATACGCTGGGTATTGTTATAACACTCACCCACACCACTATCATTTATAAGCCCGAGAGCTTTTGGCGATACATCTACAAATAAAGAATCTGTGTCTGTACGTCCTTTTGAGTCAGTTACCGTTACTTCAAAGCTCAATGTGGTCTCGGTGTCTACATCTGAGGCAAAAAATGTCGTTGTGCATTGATTACTATTACTTAATGTTTCGGTATTACCGGTAAGTTGTTGCCATTTACATTGGTATGTATCTGTTACGGTTTCACTGCTAGTTGCATCAAGTGTTACCTGCTCAAACTCTTCAATATTTTGATCAGCACCCGCATTTGCATCCACTAATTCATTTGTTTTGTTGAGGGTCATTGAATATTGAGTGCTTGCCTCACCGCCTTCATCATCTATAACAGTTAACTGCCAAGATAAATTTACGTTACTTTCAAGCAATGGATGAGAAAAGCTGAGTGTTGACTCATTAAAGCTCGCAATATTTAACTCAGGCCCCGATAGCAATTGCCAAAAATAGCTATCAATTTGGCCATTTTCATCCGGATCGCTTGACTCAAGACCGCTTAAAGTGACCGTGTCTTTGTATACAGAAGGAAGTGTTTCAGGCGATGTTTGTGTAACAGTAACAAGGGGAAGCTGGTTATTAGAACTAACTGAGATGGAAATGTCGTCACTAACGGCGCTAGTGCCGGAGCTTTGATAGCTCACTCTTAAAACTATTTCACTGTCAGTTTTTACATCTGGTGCGGTGAGCGTTTGTTCTGCTCCCTCTAACGGAAAGCCATCTAAGCTTGGACCGCTTACTTGTTGCCAAGTAAAAGTTCCATCAGCAGGAGAACCCTGTGCTGTAATGGAAAAATCGGTTTTTTCAATAATTTGTAAGTCGTTTCCAGCATTAACAGATGATTCTACATCGGCATCATCGCTGCCACCACCGCCTCCACATGCGCAAAGCAAAGCAATAAGAGGAATTAAAGCAAACGCTTTCATACAAAGCACCTTTTATGTCAAATAATTACTATAGTGTAATCATAAGCAATAAAGATGCCATTAAAGTGCTACATATAAGTATCTTGATGAATACGTACAAACAACTTAGTACCGATTTTACTGTAATCTACTTTGTATTCACGCCCATCTAAGGCTTGAATGAACAATAGCTGTTTTTCTTCACCAAACACGTCTGGGCTTCCAACATACACTATTTCTAAATAACGATCTTTTGCATCACGTCGATTTTTTGGCAACTCTTCTTTAAAAGGCTCTAGGCCATTTTGTGTTACTTTAATTCGCGGATGAATTTCAGAGTTAACAATCACTAAATCGTGTTTTTTATCTTTATGTATTATGGTATTTCGCCCACTTTTTAAAAAGGATCTGTCTTGACTCATTACTATTCCTACTACCGCACTAGAGTATTTACGTTATTTACTCTGCGTCGCTATAAACTGACTGGGGTTTTGCTTCCACTTATTTAAGTTAGCACTAAACGCCCAAATATCTCTATCTAATACACTGGCAGGTAACAATAAATCATAACCTGTTAACAGCTGAAGGTGCTTTGTTCTATTTGCAAACATAGCTATAAGCCCATTATAGCTTATTCCCCTTTGAGAGATATACTGTGTATCTTCTATTAACCATTCTGATGGGCAATGACCATTTTTGCAATGTTTTTGAACAGCTTGCATAAATAAATGTCGTTGTTCTATTAGCAGTTTCCCTGCAATTCTAGGTGATAAACTTGCTAAAAACTCATCAATATCATTTACTTTGATACCCACAGTATTTAACTCAATGTATTCAACCCCGTCCTCAACCTTAGGTATACCACTATACCTAAAATTACTTTGAAAAAGGTGCCATGCTCCATACTTATGCTGATATATAAGTTTAGATTCACTTAATACTAAACTATAGAAGGGTTCTTGGGTTTTTAAAAACCCAATAAAAATAGCACCGATACAAGCACTCACTAAAAAAACTTCAACAATACTTATTTTATCTGGACGTAATAAATTAAAACCCATAATAAGCACCAACCCAATGGCACCCACTATTAATATTTCGATGCCATTACGTGCGCCTTGTGCCCTGTATTTCACATGGTTTCTATCGTTTTTATCCATGCTGATAGAACACCATATAAAATATCAACATAATAATAGCCCATAAAATAACTTTGCGGGCAGTTATACAAGCCTTACAGGATGTTTTAAAATTCATATATTTACCACTTTATATGTAACAAAAGAGGGACACTGCATCAGGATCATTAACTTTTACGCTTAACGCACAAATTTATGAGACACATAACCGCCTTTCTCCGGTCTTATTTCGTACAATACTTACAATTAATTTTCAGGTATGAAAACGATGTACTCAAGACAATCAGGCAAAGCTCTTTTTCCATTTATTATTACGCTACTTTTGATATTTAGCGTTTACTTATATTTACCGTCAAGCCATGGTGAACAAGCCGACTTATCTAAAATGTCTACTCAGGTATCTGCGCATACGGTGACATCACAAGAAAACGCGGTAATGATAGAAGCCATTGGTAGTGCACGTGCTAACCAAGCTGTTTATATTAAAAGTGCCCAAAACGATTATGTCACAGATATTTACTTTAAAGACGGTGACTTAGTTAGTAAAGGCCAAAAATTAGTGCAACTACAAAGTAAGCAAGAACAACTTGCAGTTAAAGAGCTTGGCATTAATTTACAAGAAGAGAAACGTCAACTCAACCGCTTAACCGAACTCTCACGCTCTCAATCAACTGCAAAGTCATTGTTAGAAGAGCAGCTATCTCGCGTTGATGCAACAGAGGCGCAACTAGAAAGCGCTAAAACTAAGTTAAATGAAATGACTATTACAGCCCCTTTTTCTGGCCTGCTAGGTAAACGTGAAATATCAGTCGGTGCATACGTAAACAACGCTACAATAATCACCACACTTGATGATATTAGTATTATTAAAGTTGATTTTAAAGTGCCTGAAAAATATTTAGCACAATTAAACATGGGCATGAAAGTACTTACCCAAAACGATGCCTACCCAGGGCAGACATTTAACGGCAAGGTAACGCATATTAGCTCGCGTATTGATTCGGTAACACGCAGTGTTGAAGTAACTGCAAGTTTTGCGAATAAATCAGGGTTACTTCGCCCTGGCATGTTATTAAATACAGCACTTGAGCTAAGCAGCAACCAAGCTTTAATGGTGCCAGAAAAAGCGGTTATCCCTTTACAAGACAAACACTTTGTTTTTCAAATTCAAGACGGAGTAGCCAATAAAGTTGAAGTACATGTTGCAAGCAGAAATAATGGCTGGGTTGCTATCGACGAAGGTTTAACTGATGGCGAGCAAATTGTTACTGAAGGGCTAATAAAAATTCGCTCTGGAAGTAAAGTAAGCGTAAAGGGGTAATACGTGAAAATTACTGATACTAGCGTTAAACGCCCCGTTTTTGCCATTGTAATTAATTTACTACTTCTCACTTTTGGGATAGTTGCGTTTACGATGTTACCGCTTCGTGAATACCCTGATATTGAAACACCGATTGTAAATATCAGCACTGAATACACTGGTGCTTCTGCCGAAATTATAGAAACCAAAATAACGCAAATAATAGAAAATCGAATTTCCGGTATTGAAGGTATTAAAAGTATTAACTCTTCGAGCCGTAATGGGCGCTCAAACATTACCATTGAGTTTGATATTAACCGCGACATAGATGCTGCATCTAACGATGTACGTGAACGTGTAGCACGTGCACTTGATAGTTTACCCGATCAGGTACGCCCACCAGAAGTGTCTAAATCAAATAGTGATGAAAGCCCAATCGCCTGGTTTGTATTAAACAGTGAAACAATGGACTCGTTACAGCTCTCTGATTACGCGCAGCGCTTTATTGTTGACCGCTTAGCCGTAGTAGATGGTGTATCTAACGTGCGTATTGGTGGTGAGCGCCAATACGCTATGAAAATTTGGCTAAACCGCCAAGCAATGGCTGCACGCGGTATTACCTCAAGCGATATTGAAAATACACTGCGTACAGAAAACGTTGAATTACCTGCCGGCGAAATAGAATCAATAGATCGCGACTTTACCGTGCGTACTGCACGTAGTTATAAAGATCAGCGCGATTTTAAAAACCTTGTTATTAAACGCGGTGAAGAAGGTTATTTAGTGCGTTTAGGTGAAGTTGCCGACGTAAAATTAGAAGCTGCCGATGACGAAAGCTTATTTCGTGGTAACGGGCGCAACATGATTGGCCTAGGAATTGTAAAACAAGCTAAAGCAAACACGCTTACCGTAGTAGATAACGCACGCAGTGAACTTGAAAAAATCAAACGTAACCTACCTGAAGGCACCACAATTCAAGACAGCTACGATTCATCAGTATTTATTAAAGAATCAATTAGTGAAGTTTACAGCACACTTGCCATCTCTATGGGTTTAGTCGTACTCGTTATATTTTTGTTTTTAGGCAATATACGAGCAACGCTTATTCCTGCGGTTACCGTACCGGTCGCACTTGTTGGTAGCTTTATGTTTTTATTAGCAATGGGCTACTCAATCAACTTACTCACTTTACTTGCCTTAGTACTGGCTATTGGTTTAGTAGTAGATGATGCCATTGTAATGCTTGAAAACATTCACCGTCGTATTGAACTGGGTGAGCCGCCATTACTAGCTGCATATAGAGGTGCGCGTGAAGTTGGTTTTGCCATTGTCGCAACCACGCTTGTACTAATATCGGTGTTTGTGCCATTGGTGTTTATGGATGGCCGTATAGGGGCATTATTTACTGAGTTTGCAATGGCGGTAAGTGCTGCCGTATTTTTCTCAAGTGTTACAGCGCTTACTCTTGCACCAGCCTTGTGTTCTAAAGTACTTAAAGTATCAGACAAACCAAATAAATTTAGCCAATGGATGGACCGCCAGTTTACTAAAATTGAAGTAAGTTACCGTAATTCGCTCTCCACCAACATAACCCGTAAATGGGGCTTAATGGTGAGCTTATTATTAGCGGGCTTTGTTAGTTACTCGTTGTTTTTACAAGTTCCCTCTGAGCTAACGCCAAAAGAAGACCGTGGCACGTTCTTTATTATGATGAGCGGCCCTGAGGGCGCAAGTTATGAAAATAACGCCGCTAATATGGCTAAAATTGAAGAACGCTTAATGCCTTACTCGCAAGCAGGTGAGCTAAGTCGCGTACTTGTTCGAGTACCTGGTTGGGGTGGCAGCGGCGGTGTAGCAATTGTTGGCATGGCCGATTGGGATAAACGCAAACGCTCAACATGGGAAGTAATGGACGAAATAAGCGGTAAAATGCAAGAAGTTACCGATGTCCGTGCATTTGCCATTATGCGCCGTGGTATTGGCGGTGGTGGTTCATCTCGCCCTATTGAGTTTGTATTGCAAGGTAATGATTACGCTCAACTTGCCGATTGGCGTGACCGTATAATTAAGCGTGCCGAACAAAACCCAGGTTTAGTGAGAATCGATCATGATTATAAAGAAACCTTTCCGCAATTTTTAGTCAGCATAGATAAAAACAAGGCTGCTGATTTAGGCGTTTCAGTATCTGATGTAGGCCGTACACTTGAAACAATGCTTGGCCAGCGCCGTGTTACAACCTTTATTGACCGTGGTGAAGAATACGATGTAATTTTAAAAGGGACTAAAGAAGACTTTACTAACCCTACTGACATTTCAAATATATATCTTAAATCACGAAGCGGTGAACTAGTCCCACTTGATAGCCTTATCAGCTTAAAAGAAGAAGCAACCGCATCGCGCTTAAACCGATACAACCGTATGCGCGCAATTACATTAAGCGCCAACTTAGCCGACGGTTATACGCTTGAGCAAGCGCTTAACTTTTTAAACGAAGTAGCCGCGCAAGAAAACGATATAGATGGCGCCGTAGATTACAAAGGCGAGTCACAACTTTATTACGAAGGCGCATCAGCGATGACCTACGTATTTATACTTGCACTCACCGTTACCTTTTTAGTACTGGCAGCGCAGTTTGAAAGCTTTATGCATCCGTTCGTCATTATGCTTACCGTACCACTTGGTTTAATGGGCGCTATGTTCGGACTTTGGGCTACAGGACTTACCTTAAATATTTACAGCCAAATAGGTATTGTCATGCTCATTGGGTTAAGTGCTAAAAACGGTATTTTGATTGTAGAATTTACTAACCAACTGCGCGATAAAGGCGTTGAATTTAGTGAAGCTATTTTGCAAGCAGCAACTCAGCGTTTGCGCCCTATTATTATGACCTCGCTGACTACGGTTATGAGTTCGGTACCTTTAGTACTTGCTTCAGGTCCCGGCGCTGAAAGCCGTATGGTGATAGGTGTAGTCGTGTTTACTGGGGTTATTGTATCGACCCTACTAACTCTTTTTGTTGTACCTGCTGCATATTATGCACTTGCACGTAACACTCAATCACCTGAATTTTTACAGCAAAAATTAGACAAACAAGCCGCTGAAAAACCTTTCGAAGAGATCTAGCCTCTTAATTGCGCCGTAACCTTGTTGTTGCGGCGCATACAATTTATGCTCGCCTTTAAACCCCATATACATTTTAGGAATACTTATGAGCTCAACAACGCAAGTAGCAACATTTGGTGGCGGCTGTTTTTGGTGTATAGATGCTGCATTTAGACGTGTAAATGGCGTACTAACCGTAAGCTCTGGCTACACCGGCGGTGAAACAAATAACCCAACATATGATTCTGTATGCTCAGGCACAACCGGTCACGCTGAGGTTGTTAAAATTGAATTTGACGCGACTGTAGTTAGCTTTGAAACACTCTTAGCAATGTTTTTCACACTGCATGATGCAACACAATTGAATCGCCAAGGTAACGATATAGGCACACAATATAGAAGTGTGGTTTACTATCACGATGAAGCTCAACTTAAGCAAACCAACGAAGTGATAGCTCAACTGCAAAGCCATGTCGCTGAGCCAATTGTGACAGAAGTCAGCCCTGCCACTACGTATTACCCAGCAGAGCATTATCACCAAGATTACTATAACGAAAATCCACAGCAGGGTTACTGTAGTATTTTAATAGCACCTAAGTTACACAAGTTTGAAACCGTATTTAAAGAGTTCTTAGCTGACTAGCTAATTTTAGTAGTTAAACTTAGCTAAATATTAAAAAGCCCGACATATGTCGGGCTTTCTAATATTAATAAATACCGTTAAAACTGGTAGCTTGCGCCTGCAAAAAAGCGACGCTCTGGCGTGTTGTAGTAATACACTTCACCCGTTGTAAAATCAGCGTTTGAATCAACAGCGTTATATTCTTTATCAAATAAGTTTTCTACACGAAGCGAAACTTCAATATGTTCATTTACTTGATAATTACCCGCTAAGTTCCAAAGTGTATAAGAGCCTAAGCGCGTCACAGCACCTTGTCGGTCGCTACGGTATTGCATGTCTAAGCTTGCATCAAAAGCACCAAACTGTTTTGCAAGTTCCCAGTTAAAAGTACGTTTAGCAACATTACGCAACTCTGCGCCCGTTTCTTCGTCTTCAGCGCTTAAGTAAGCAAAGTTAAGGTTGCTATCAAAACCAAAAAACTGCTGAGATAAGCTAAATTCAACCCCTTCGTAGCGTGCTTCATCGATATTAGCCAATGCAAAGTTTGCATCGTAATCAATCTTATCTTCTATATCGTTTCTAAATACTGCAATATCAACTTGCGCGATATCAAAATCTACACTCAAACCTAACTCACGGTTTACTGATTTTTCAGGTTGTAAATCAGGGTTACCATAAAGTGGATAATATAAATCGTTAAATGTAGGAGCTTTAAAGCCAGTACTTTGGCTTATACGAAATGTTGCATCTTCAGATAAATGATAACCCGCAGCGGCGGTATACGTTGTTTCATCGCCAAATTGCTCGTCATCATCTTGGCGAACTGTTAAATTAGCCAGTACTTTATCTGCATCGTAGTAAGCACCTACAAACACAGCAAGTACATCGCGGCTGTCTTCAACAAATAGTTGCGAACTATGCGACACATCATCGTTGTACCAATTAATACCACCGCTAATGTTAAGTTCATTAGATAACAGGTACTGGCCGTTATAATCAATTTGTGTGCGTTTAGTTATAAATGTACTTATTGTTGGCCCAACCGAAAAATCAACATAAGTGTTATCTGAATCATCTGTTGAAAGCGCTAAATCAATACTATGCGTTTGGTTAGTGTAGTTTTTACTCCAACCTGCAGAAAGTTGATAGTTTTTAAAATCATCTCGTTCAATCGTACTGTCTGCTGGGCTAAAGCGACTGTCGTAATCTGCATAGCCTTCACTGTATTGGCCTAATAACTTAAAGTCGCCGTAATGTGCATCGGTGTAGTTAACTTTAAAACCAAGGTTTTTATTTTCATAGCCATCTTCATCAGGTGCTACGCCTTGCAGTACATCAAAGTTATCTGTTTTTTCAAAGCCTGCGTTAAATGCTGTTGTTATATCATCTGATTTTACAAAGCCTGCAACTTGATAATTTTGATAAGAGTCAGAACCAAATGTAGCGCTTAGGGATAAGTTATCTGACTCACGCGTAATAATATTAATAACACCAGCGAGTGCATCAGAGCCATAAACAGCCGCGCGAGAGCCTTTAATAATTTCTATGCGTTCAATACTATTTAGAGGGACATTATTTAATGCTTTTTGACCTAGTGTTGCTGAGCCTGTACGTACACCGTCAATTAAAATCAACGTATCGCCAGAGCCCGTACCACGAAGTGACACACCTGTATTTTGACCAAAACCACCGTTTGGATTAACCTGAAAACCCACTCGCGTGCTTAAAAGTGTAGGTAAATCGCGTACGTTACTAGCTTCTATTTCAGCACGTTCAATAACATTTACACTCGCTAAAACGTCGTTAATTGATTGCTCAAACTTATTAGCTGTAACGGTTATTTTTTCAATTGATTGCTCTGCACCAGACACAGAAAATGAAAGCGCAGCAGAAATTGCAACGCCTAGAGTTGTTTTGTTTAACATGAGGTCCCCTACCTTTGCCCACCGCAAAGATTTAAGTAAGTAAGATTGCATCAAGGCCGGTCTCCGGACTCAGTAAGCATATAAAAACATGCAATACTTTACCGTTGCGGGGGCAGTGTTGGGCTTGTAGTCATCATGAAAACTCACCAACTTCCCGATTATCCTGCTAAAAAAATCATTACATGAAGTGGCTAGCAAGCACCTTGAAAATATGCCGCTATTGTGGGTATTTTGTTTATAAATGTCAATGGACGTCTATACAGCTAAAGATAGATTCATCTATGATAAATACGAAAAATAACCTCACAAAAAAGCCAAACATTGCTGCTTAGCTTTTATTAATACATTTTACACACTCGTTAGCTAGGTTCTAGCTGGTGTACTTTAGTCGCGAAAGTTTTTAAACTGAAAAGGCTGACCTAGCTCAGCGCTACGCACTACTTGCATAGCCTCTTGAAGATCGTCACGCTTTTTACCAGTAACGCGTACTTCTTCGCCTTGAATAGCGGCTTGAACTTTAACTTTAGAGTCTTTAATGGCCTTAACTACTTTTTTAGCCATGTCTTTTTCGATACCTTGCTTTAAGCCAACGTTACGAAATACATTTTTACCTGCACGAGTAATATCTTGAAGCTCTAAGCTTGATACATCCATACCACGCTTAGAGATTTTGTTTGCCAAAATATCAAACAATTGCATAACTTGAGAATCAGCTTCAGCTTTTAATTTAATTGTTTTGTCATTTAATTCAATAGATGCATCAACACCTCTAAAATCAAAACGGGTCTCTAGCTCACGGTTGGCGTTGTCAACCGCATTTTTAGCTTCGTTCATTTCTACTTCAGATACAATATCAAATGAAGGCATTGGTTTCTCCTAACTATTTAATCTTAATTTTATGTGGCAATTATAACGCTAAAATTATAATTCTTTACATTTTTCTGCATCTTGTTCAGGTGCGATACTAAATTAGTTTGATATACTGCGGTCTCTTTTTTAAGCGATTTTAGGATTTGTCGTGACAAGGCGTGTTTACCAAGCAATTTTTTTAATTAGCATTGTGGCTTTTACCCTTTTATTTGCTAAAGAAATAAAAGGTGGCGTTGTAAATTTATTCCCTCACGTTGATAAAGTCGCTCATTTTGGGATTTTTTTTATACTAGCCATAATAATGGATAAAGCGTTTAAACTTCCTTTATATGCGCAAATACTTTTATTGGCAGGCTATGGCGCATCTATAGAAATAATGCAAGACGCACTCCCGTATAGGCAGGCATCACTCGGTGATTTTTTTGCTGATTTTGCAGGTGCTGCAAGCTACTTTTTACTTAGAGTAATTTTTACATCTCGAAAAAAGAACCCATATGGCTAATATTTTAATCGTTGGCGATGGTGCTATTGGCTTATTACTTAGCCACTTTTTAAGCGCATCGCATAATGTCAGTGTTTTAACTCGTAAAAGCCCAAAAAATACCCGCTTTTATAGTCGAGGTAAAAGGACCTCTAAAAAAATTGACGCTCAATTTATTTCATTAAATCAGCTAAATAAAGCTGCTGAATTTGATGTTGTTTTATTTACTGTTAAAGCTTTTCAAGTACTTGATGCGTTTTCACAAATAAAGCCATTTTTACCAATTCATTGCTCTATTGTACTTTCGCATAACGGAATGGGTAATGTTGATGAGGTAAATAGCCAACTAAACACCCATCAAGCACTCTACTTTTTAACGACAAGCATAGCGGGCTTTAAATCAAACCAATATATTGTGCAACACACTGGTGAAGGACAAAGCGTTATTGGTGGCTGTAATGAGCTAGCACTTCAAAATAGTGCGCCAATAGCTGATATTTTTAAAGTAATACCCAACCTAACATTTACTAATAACATTCAGCAGCTTCGTTTTGAAAAACTACTCGTAAATATTGCCATTAACCCATTAAGCGCTTTAAGTAATGTAAGAAATGGCGAATTACGTGCACCTAAGTACAACACAATAATTTTTAATGCACTCACTGAAGCATGTAATATTGCAAAGGCTCAAGGGCTTAATATTCCATTAATTAAAGCACTCAATACCGCTTATAAAATAATGGAGTTAACCGCAAATAATTACTCATCAATGCAGCAAGATCTAACGTATAAAAGAGAAACTGAAATCTCAGCTATATGCGGCTATATTAGCCAGCAAGGTAAACTTCACGGTATTCCAACGCCTTACAACGATGAGTTACTTGTCAAAATTAAGGCAAAAAAAAGCGTGGTATAAACCACGCTTACATAAGCTTTAACTTTACGGGCGATAAACTTTTACAGTTTCGAAGCCCTGTTCGTGCAGCATAAGTGCCTGTAGTTGGCTCATTACGCCTCTGTCACAATATAAATAGTAGTCGGTGTCTTTTGGTAAATCACCAAACTTAGTCGCCAGACGAAAGAACGGTAAATGCACCACTTCAACACCGTCGATTTCTAGCGGTGCAGCTTCTTCTTCTTCTGGTGAACGAATATCAACTACCACAGAGCCTACAGGTAAATCAGCAACCGATTCAGCTTCTTTAAGTTCTTGTTTGGCTTCAACGTCAATATCACGCACATCCATTATACGTGCGTTATTTACTACGGTATCTAGCACATCAAAATCGAACTTTTCTTCTTCGGCTTCTATTACTTCAATCTTGGCTTTAACTGTCGGTTTTTTAGAAATAACACCACAGTATTCAGGCATTGTTTCTGCCATTTCAGCTGTACCAATTTGGCGAGCAAGATTAATAATTTCTTGTTTATCATTTTGAATTAGCGGGCGTAAAATAAGCGTTTCAGTAACACGGTCAATCACGCTTAAATTCGCTAATGTTTGACTAGATACTTGGCCAATACTTTCACCAGTGACAAGTGCTTGAATGTTTAACTTTTCAGCCACTACACTTCCAGCTCGCATCATCATACGTTTAAGCACAACACCCATTTGGCTGTTTTCAACGTTTTCTAAAATTTCAGCAACAACAGGTTCAAAATCAACCGTTACAAATTTAACTTTATGTGTAGAGCTGTATTTTTTCCATAAGTAGTAACTTGCTTGCTTAACACCAATTTCGTGCGCTGCGCCACCTAGATTAAAGAATAAAAAGTGCGTACGTGCGCCTTTACGAATCATTTGATAACTTGCTACGCCAGAGTCAAAACCACCAGACATAAGCGACAACACATCTTCTTGCGTTGGTAGTGGAAAACCAGCCATACCAAAATGCGTTTGCGAAACAATGTAAGCTTTGTCGTCTTTTACTTCTAAACGTATTGTTACTTCTGGACGGCTAAGTTTAACGCTTGCGCCTTCAATATGTTGATTCAATCCACCACCAACATAACGCTCTAAATCAGTTGAGGTAAAGTCATGTTGACCTATACGCTTAGCACGAACACAAAAGGTTTTACCTATAATTGTATGCCCAACTAACGCTATTGTTTTTTGGTAAATATCATCAAGAGTTTCGAATTGTGTTTCGGTTACTTCAATAAATTGAACGATGCCAGGTATGCGTTTAAGGCTATCGATAAAATCTAAACGAACTTGCGCATCTTCAAGCTTTGTAACAACTGAAATATTATCCCAGTTATTTCTAACTTGTACTTTTTCGTCAACACGGCGCAATACAATTTTAATGTTATTTTCTAACACTTTAGTAAAGCGTTTACGGACTGAACGGCTTTTAATGGCTATTTCAGGATGTAGTTTGACGATAAATTTAAGCATAGTTCACTCTTAGACTGCGGGAATTCGCGCTCCCAGGCATTTGGCGCGCGATTATAGCAAAAAATTCAGCGTCTAGGAAACAGCCAATGACTAGCGATTAGGCAACAGTTTGCGCGTGTTGTGCTAATTCGGTGTATTTTTCGCGTAGCAGGTTCATTTTATCGATACTTTTATCAGTACTATACGCTCTAAACAATGTAAGTACTTTTAAAATACCGTGATATATATCTTGCTCAGCAAGGGTACCGCTTGGCCTGCGGGCTTTTATATAAGGCGTCCAAAAGCTAACCGTTAGCTTAAGCGTATGGGCTAAATCAATGACATCTTGCTCATCAATTGCAATCATTTCACTGTCGCGAAGCCCCAGTATAATTTTTCGCACTTGTTCTAATAATTCGAGTTGGAAATCAATGTAAGCTTGCTTCAAATCAGCGTCTCTGGCGAGTATATCGCCGAGGTTGTCGTAAAAAAAATGATAGCGCCACATCAATTCAAACAACGAATCTAAATAAGCTGTTAAGTGGTTAAATGCATCGTCATTTTTGTTGATAGGTTTAAATTGCGTACTTAAATGATCGCGATATAACGCAAATATATGACGAATAATGTCTTCTTTATTTTTAAAATGGTAGTAAAGATTACCGGGGCTCATCCCTAAATGCGACGCTATATGATTGGTTGATATTGCACGCTCACCTTGCTCATTAAATAACGAAATACTGGTGTGTATTATTTTATCCTTGGTATTCATACGCTAATACTCTAATTATCTTATGCACTACATTACACTAAAAATAGACCACGCAGTATAAACAAATATTATCGATTAAAACACACTTACTCCTTAACCATCATTAGGAACTGAATAAATAATCTATTTGGGCAAAGCTGATTTGTGCCCTAAACACTGTTAAACTAACGCTAAAATAATAAATAGTGAATATTATGAACGTTACTGCAATTTACCCAGGCACTTTTGATCCGCTTACCAATGGGCACACAGACTTGATTCATCGTGCTGCAAAAATGTTTGATACCGTATTAGTTGCTGTTGCCCACAACCCAAGTAAAAAACCCTGCTTTACCCTAGAAGAACGTGTTGAACTTGCTAATACCATTTTGAGTCATTTAGGTAATGTTAAAGTTATCGGATTTTCAGGCTTGCTGGCTGACCTTGCGCGCTCTCATAATGCTAATGTGCTTATTCGTGGTATTAGGGCTGTATCTGATTTCGATTATGAATTTCAGCTCGCAAATATGAACCGTCGCCTAAACCCCGATTTAGAAAGTGTATTTTTAACGCCCGCAGAGCGAAATTCATTTATTTCATCAACACTCGTTAAAGAAGTAGCACGTCACAATGGTGATGTAAGCGAGTTTGTGGACCCTGTAATTGTCAAAGCGCTAAAAACTAAATTGGGCTGTGGTGCCCAATAGTAATTTACTGCGTTAGCGCATAACTCGTATGCGCTAATTTAGCTTTGATATAGATGATGTCTTTAATTTTTTAATTAACCAAACCAGCTTCAGTAAGTCTTTATTGATAATTAATATTAGTGCCATCGTAATATCAATAACAAGCATAAAGAAACCATACAGCATCCACAGCCACCAAAAGTCCCAATTGCCATAAAGAGTATTATCAATATACATGCCCATAAACAGTGAGGCATTGATACAAAGCCCTACAATAAGATAATAAAATCCGTACGGTATTTTACGTCCTAAAAAAATACGCCACATAAGAATAGCGGCAATTGTTAGTACATCAAATATAAACAACTTTAAATGTGGAGCTGCAGTAGTTATGTCCACAAATAAACTAGATATGTACGAAGCCATCATAATAAAGCAAAGATGAACTCCAGGGCAAGAGCATGAAAAAA
>NZ_JJNZ01000020.1 GCF_000690055.1 Pseudoalteromonas fuliginea | reverse complement strand
GTTTACATTACGTGGCAATTGTAGGGAATAAAAACAACTCAAGCTAAGTCACCACCGAACTTGAGTTGCCTTTCACACTGACAACATCTTCACACACAATATAAAGATTCTTTTAAGCGAGGCTAAGTTGCCTCAAGCTTATGACTAGAGCCTTGCTCTGTGTCTATGATTAAACTTTAGAGTGTTAGCTCCAATTTGACAAACGAGAAAAATAAACCTAATAGGTGAAAAAAACTAAACTATATACCTTTGTCTAATACATTTAGATTGGATTGCTTTGGAAGCTATGATGTTGAGGCGTTTTACAGACACAAAAAAAGCGCTATAAAGCGCTTTTTAATATTTAAGACAGACTTAAATAATTTGGTTTTCTTTCCAGGCTTGCTCTTTTGCTAAACGGTTTTTGCGTTTATCACATGGATCATCGCAATCACAGGCTTTATCAATACCAACCGAACCTAAACCACCACAGCTGCTTGCCATAGATTTTTTTTGCACGATCATACCAACGGCCATAGCCGAAACTATCAAAATTAGTAAGCCAAAAGTAAGAAGAAAAAGTGACATTGCTTAGCCCCTATTGATCAGCAATAAATTAAGCTCAAAACATTGTTGAGCGACTGCTATTATATACTCAAATAACGTGGAAATAAACAAACCCGCACCATACTATAAATAAGGTTTAAATGCAGGGCTTGAGTAGGTTATTAAACCGTCTTTCGATTTACCTATTAAGTACACGGGTAAATCATGCTGCTCAGCATAAGCTTGCGCTTTATCCATACCCATAACAGTTAATGCTGTCGCAAGACCATCGGCAGTCATAGCACTTGAATGAAGCACGGTTACCGACACTAAGTCGTGCTTAATCGGCATGCCGGTCACGGGATCAATTAAGTGAGTATAAATTTCACCATCCATTTCATAAAAAATACGATAATCACCCGATGTAGCAATACCATTTGTACCTGGCGACAAAACACGGTGTACCTTACGCTCTCCAGGTTGTGCGTCTGGTTGCTCTATAGCAATTACCCAATCTTTATTATTTGGCTTCTCGCCTGCAATTCGTAGCTCACCGCCAATTTCAACCATGTAGTTGGTAATATTGTGGCTTTCTAATAACTGCGCCACCTTATCAATACCGTAGCCTTTAGCCGTTGCCGAAAACGATAACTCTAAGCCTGCCACTTTTTTAGCCAAACCTTGAGCTGTTAGCGTAAGCTTATCAACGCCTATATTTTTAATCATACTTACAAGCTCTTCATCGCTAGGACGATTAGTTGGCTTTTTATCTGGGCCAAACCCCCATAAATCAATTAAAGGCCCCATAGTGACATCAAGTGTTTTGGTTGACTCACCTAACCGAATAGACTCAGATATAACAGCCCTAAAATCTTCACTAATCGGCATAACCTGATTTGCTGGTAATCTGTTGAATGTATTTATCTCAGAGTCATCTATGTAAGTAGACATAGACTGATTAACATCTTTTAAAACAGCGTCTATTTGCGACTGTAACTGTGAGGCAGACAGCTGAACTTGCTCATCATAGTACTTAATATGATAAGTAGTGCCCATAGTCTTACCTTCTAAAAAGGTCTCTTTTGACTCTGGCTTTTCACCACAACCAGACAATAATAAAGTCAGCGTAATTAGCAAAAAGGCCATTATGCCTTGTGAAGTACTTACTCGATTCATAACTGTTCTACTTAATAGATTGATAAAATTAAAGAATAAAAAAGCCTCGTAACACAAGTGCTACGAGGCTGGTATTTTAACCAAAACTAAACTGTTTTGGTATTAGTGTTAGCCACCGAAGTCATCTAGTAAGATATTTTCGTCTTCAACACCTAAATCTTTAAGCATAGTAATAACTGCCGCGTTCATCATTGGAGGACCACACATGTAGTACTCACAATCTTCAGGCGCTTCGTGATCTTTAAGATAATTCTCAAATAACACGTTATGGATAAAGCCAGTGTAGCCTTCCCAGTTATCTTCAGGTTGTGGATCTGAAAGTGCTGTATGCCATACGAAGTTAGGGTTTTCAGCGGCTAAGCCGTCAAAATCTTCTACGTAGAACATTTCACGCTCAGAACGTGCACCATACCAAAAGCTCATCTTACGTTTAGAGTTCAAACGTTTAAGTTGGTCAAAGATATGAGAACGCATTGGCGCCATACCAGCACCACCACCAACAAATACCATCTCTGCATCGGTGTCTTTAGCAAAGAACTCACCAAATGGACCCGAAATAGTTACTTTATCGCCAGCTGTAAGTGACCAAATGTACGAAGACATTTTACCACACGGCAAGCTAAGGTTTCTTGGCGGCGGAGCAGCAATACGCACGTTAAGCATAATGATGCCTTCTTCTTCTGGGTAGTTAGCCATTGAGTAAGCACGAATAGTCTCTTCGTCTACTTTTGACTCCAGATCGAAGAAACCAAAGTGGTTCCAATCACCACGATATTCTTCAGGAACATCGAAATCTGCATATTTAACATGGTGAGGTGGCGCTTCGATTTGGATGTAACCACCCGCACGGAACGGCACTGACTCGCCATCTGGAATTTGCAGCTTAAGTTCTTTAATGAATGTTGCTTTGTTATCGTTAGAGATAACTTCACAATCCCACTTCTTAACACCGAAAATTGACTCTTCAAGCTCAATTTCCATGTCGTTTTTAACATTTACCTGACACGCTAAACGGCAGCCTTCACGGGCTTCGCCTTTAGATATGTGATCAAGCTCAGTTGGCAGAATATCGCCACCACCTTCTTTAATGTGTACACGACACTGGCCACAAGAGCCACCGCCACCACATGCAGATGATACAAATATACCTGACTCAGATAGCGCGCCTAAAAGCTTACTACCTGCTGATGTTTTAATGGCTTTATCTGGGTCGCCATTAATGCTAATGATAATATCACCACTTGCAACTAACTGAGATTTAGCACCAATGATGACTAAAACCAGTAGTACAACGATAGCGATAAAAACACCAACGCCTAAGAAAATCTGATAATCCATGATTTATCCTCGCTACCTTTACAGTGAAATACCAGAGAATGACATAAAGCCAAGTCCCATTAAACCAACAGTGATGAAGGTAATACCTAAACCACGTAAGCCGTCTGGCACGTCTGAATACTTCATTTTCTCACGGATACCTGCAAGTAATGTAATTGCAAGTGCCCAACCAACACCAGCGCCAATACCATAAACAACAGACTCACCGAAGTTATAGTTACGCTCAACCATGAAAGATACCGCACCAAAGATTGCACAGTTAACTGTGATCAATGGTAAAAAGATACCTAATGCGTTGTAAAGTACTGGGAAGAACTTATCTAATACCATTTCAAGAATTTGCACTAGCGCTGCTATAACGCCAATGAAAGTTAAGAAACGTAAAAAGCTAAGGTCTGCATCAGGATAACCAAGCCACGTAAGTGAACCTGGTGCTAATACAGCATGGTAAACTAAGTTATTAACAGGTACTGAAATACCTAAAACAACGATAACCGCTACACCTAGGCCAATTGAAGTAGTCACTTTCTTTGATACTGCTAAAAAAGTACACATGCCTAAGAAAAATGATAACGCTAAGTTTTCAATAAAAACGGCTTTTACAAATAAACTAATATAATGTTCCACTGTGTGCCCCTTACGCTTTAGCTTCTACTTGGTCTTTCTTATAAGTACGAAGTACCCATATGAATAAACCAATGATGAAGAATGCACTCGGTGGTAATATCAATAGACCCATAGGTTGATACCAACCGCCATCTTGTACTAATGGGATAATATCAACACCGAATAGTGTTCCTTTACCGAATAGCTCACGAATGAAACCAACAGTAAGTAAAACAACAGAATAGCCTAAACCATTACCAATACCGTCAAGGAATGACATTAGTGGTGGCGACTTCATCGCATATGCTTCAGCACGACCCATTACAATACAGTTAGTAATAATTAGACCAACGAAGACTGAAAGCTCTTTAGCCGTAGCATAAGAAAACGCTTGCAGTACTTGGTCAACAACAATAACTAATGATGCAATAATCGTCATTTGTACAATGATACGTACTGACGATGGGATCTGGTTACGAATAGTCGAGATAAAGAAGCTCGAAAACGCAGTTACCAAGGTCAATGCTATTGACATGATTAACGCATTTTTTAAGCTAGACGTTACCGCTAACGCAGAACAAATACCCAGTACTTGTAGTGCGATTGGGTTGTTAGCTAAAACCGGACCAAATAGGACCGCCTTCATTTCTTTAGTATCAGCCATTATTTCAATGCTCCTTTACGTACTTTCGCAAGGAAAGGGCCAAAGCCGTTTTCGCCAGTCCAAAAGTCAACTGCATGTTCAACACCGTTAGACGTTAATGTAGCACCTGAAAGACCATCGATCTTATGCTCATTATCACCCGCAGTACCTTTAACAATTTGAATTGGTAGCTCTTTACCTTGCCACGTAGCAGTCCACTGTGGATTTTGAATTTCACCACCTAAGCCAGGCGTTTCATTATGCTTGTAGAAAATAATGTTTTTAACTGTTTCGCCATCGCTTTCAAGCGAGATAAAACCGTACATTAAGCCCCATAAGCCATAGCCCTGAATAGGAAGAATGATTGCATCAATAGAGCCATCTTCTTTTTTCGAGATATACACCGGTGACTCTTTAGTCACACGTTGAATACCAGCAATGTCTTTAACGCCTTTCTCTTGAAGAGAAACACTTAGCGCTGCATCGTATTTGCTTTTTTCAAAATCAAAGATTGTTGGGTCTGTGTCTACAAACTCACCTGTGGTCATATTTACAACGCGCGCTTCAATTTTAGCATTAAATGTATCAGATACATTTTCAACTTTATCGATGCCTGCCGCTGCTAAGATATTGCTTTGAATATCTTTATTTTTATTAGCTTGCTGTAAAGGACGAAGCTGTACAGAAGCAAACGATACAATGATTGCACACACTAAACATAGTGCTACAACAACTGCTAACGTTTTACCGATTGATTCGTTATTACTAGACATTACGTGCCAACCTCCGCTTGATATTAGCTTGCACTACAAAGTGATCGAACAGTGGAGCAAATAAGTTAGCAAATAAAATTGCTAGCATCATACCTTCTGGGAAAGCAGGATTCACAACACGGATAAGAACCACCATAAGACCAATTAGTAAACCGTATGCAAATTTACCTTTATTAGTAAATGCAGCCGATACAGGGTCTGTAGCCATAAAGAACATACCAAACGCAAAACCACCAAGCACTAAATGCCAATACCAAGGCATTGCAAATACAGGGTTAGTTTCTGAGCCAACAGCATTTAATAAGAATGCCGTTGCTACCATACCAAGGAATACACCTAGTACGATACGCCAAGAAGCGATGCGAACGTAAATTAAGAATAAACCACCTACAAGTAATGCAAGTGTCGATGTCTCACCAACAGAACCTTGAATGAAACCGTAAAATGCATTCCACCATAATTCCATGTTTGAAAAATCAAGTGTGCCAACAAAAGCTTGGCCTAGCATAGTCGCACCAGAGAAAGAATCTACTGCAGTCCATACTGTGTCACCCGAAATTTGTGCCGGGTATGCGAAGAATAAGAACGCACGGCCAGCCAAAGCAGGGTTTAAGAAGTTACGACCAGTACCACCAAAAATTTCTTTAGCGATTACTACACCGAACGTGATACCCAGTGCAACTTGCCATAAAGGAATTGTTGCAGGTAAAATAAGTGCAAATAATACAGAAGTAACGAAGAAACCTTCATTAATTTCATGCTTACGCACAGAAGCAAAAATCACTTCCCAAAAACCACCTACAGCAAACGTGACTGCGTAAATTGGTAGGAAGAAACATGCTCCGTAGAACATTTTAGCGCCCCAGCCTGCATTAGCGGTTAATTCACCACCAAAGAACTGAAACAGACCAACCTGCCACGAATTTGCTAGTTCAAAACCTTGTGCTAAAGCACCTGCGGCCTGGTGACCGATGTTGAACATACCAAAAAACATAGCTGGGAACGTCGCCATCCACACTAAAATCATCATGCGTTTTAGGTCGATATTATCGCGTACGTGTGTCTTGCCTTTATTTACATAGCCTGGTGTATAAAAAATAGTTGCAGCTGCTTCATACAGTGCATAAAATTTTTCATATTTTCCACCGGCTTCAAAATTCGGCTCGATATCTTCTAGATATTTTTTTAAACCCATCTCTCTAGCCTTCCTTCTCGATCGTAGTTAAGCAATCGCGTAGGATAGAACCATACTCGTATTTGCCAGGACAAACGAAGGTACATAACGCTAAATCTTCTTCATCAAGTTCAAGCGCGCCCAGTGAAATTGCACTATCTAAATCGCGTGCAATTAAGTCACGTAATAATAGTGTAGGCAAAATATCTAACGGCATCACGCGCTCGTAGCTACCAATTGGAACCATGGCACGTTTTGAACCACCTGTAGACGTTGTCATTTTAAATAAACGACTCGGCGTAAGGTGAGAAAGGAATGTACGCGTTACAGAGAATTTATCACTACCTGGTGCAATCCAGCCAAATAGTTCTTTTTCGCGACCTTCAAGTAATACAGATACTTGAACGTGGTAACGACCTAAGAACGCATTAACACCGTTTGAAGTAGCGCCAGATAAAACAGAACCAGAAATAACACGGTTATCACCGTCTTCTAATTCTCCAGCAACTAAATCATCCAATGAAGCACCTAATTGTGTTTTCACTAAACGTGGGTTTTTAACACGAGGACCTGCAAGCGAAACAACACGGTTTGTGTAAATTTCACCCGTAAGGAATAAGTGACCATACGCAATAACGTCTTGGTAACCAATATGCCAAACTTGTTTACTAGCAGATACAGGGTCAAGATTATGGATATGAGTGCCTACAAGGCCAGCAGGGTGCACACCACCAAACTCATGTACTTCTACTTGAGCTATAGATGAGCTAGGAACTTGACTGCCAACTTGCTTACAAACAAATACTTTTCCATCAGTCAAACGCGATACAACGGCTAAACCCGCTTCGAATGCTTGCGCATTATCAGCAATAATTACCGCAGGATCTGCAGCAAGAGGATTAGTGTCGATAGCGGTCACAAAGATAGAGCTAGGATTTGCATCCACAGCCGCAACTTTGCTGAATGGGCGAGCACGAAGTGCCGTCCACTGACCAGACTGGATAAGTACTTCTTTAGCTTTTTCACGATCTAAGCTCGTAAGCTCAGTGTCAGAGAAAGAGTCAAAGGTGATTTGCTCACTGCCGTCTACTTCAATAACAACAGATTGCAGCACACGTTTAGCACCACGATTTATTTCTTTTACAACACCAGAAGCTGGTGCGGTAAATAGGACGCCGGGGTTCTTTTTATCTTCAAAAAGTACCTGGCCTTTTTTAACTTGGTCATCCATACGGATATGCATGGTTGGACGCATACCAATAAACTCTTCACCTAGCACAGCTACACGTTTGACGGGAGAACCGTCGTGAATAACTTGCTGAGGTGCGCCCTCTATGGGTAAATCCAGACCTTTTTTTATGTTGATCATACGCACTTGCACTACATTAACGGAAAGAAACTGAAAAATCGTACCAACCACGTCGCCATTTGAGCTATCCCAAGTTATATCTATGTATACAAAGAACAACTTGCTATGAATACTAAACAAGCAACGCGGTAAAAACTCTTCACATATTGCCTTAATTTTAACATCATTGTGGGCGACTATGCGAGTCTAATTATGAAAATTATACGACAGAAACACTTATTTAGTTTTGTTATGTGTATTTAATAAAATTTAAGTTAGACCAAAGTGGTAGCTTAAGCAAAGAATGACATTTTTTAATCACAATTGTTCAAAAAAGCCCGCAAAACAAAAAAGTCGCACTCAGCGACTTTTTAATTACATATTTGCAAATATGGTTAATCAATCATATTTGCAATTGGTTTGACCGAATCCACATCTTGATCGTAATCAACTCCGTCAATACCAAAGCCAAATAAACGTAAAAATTCGTTATGGTAACCCACATAATCGGTTAACTCATCAATTGAGCTTGTATCTACGCTATCCCAAACAGCTTGAACACGTGCTTGCACATCGTCTTCTAATTCTTTGTAGTTTTGAAATAAATGGCCACCTTCATCAAAGCGTGGGTTATCACCATATAAGTTCTCACTAAATAAAGCCTGAATTTGCTCAATTGTACCTTCATAAGTACCATCTGCTTTCATTACTTTAAATAATGCTGAAATGTATAAAGGCATAATAGGAATAGCCGAGCTTGCTTGTGTTACCACAGCATTAAGAGACGATACATAGGCTTCGCCATTTAAATCTTTTGTAGATTCTTTAATTGCAGCAGTTGCTCGGTCTAAATCTTCTTTAGCCTTACCAATAGTAGCGTGTCCGTATATTGGCCATGTTAGCTCTTTACCAATATAAGTGTAGGCCGTAGTTTTAAAGTTATCAGCTAATACGTCGGCTTCTTTTAATGCATCAATCCACATTTCCCAATCTTCACCGCCCATTACTTTAATGGTGTTGTCGATATCGTCCTGGTTTGCCGCTTCAACAGTAATTTCATCAATTTCACGCTTTGACGTATTAAGGTTTTTAGTTGTAACTGCGTTACCTATTGGCTTAAGTGTAGAGGAGAACACTTCACCCGTATTTGGATCAGTACGACGAGGAGACGCCAAGCTATAAATAATACAATCTACTTTGCCCAAATCTGCTTTAATAGTGTCGATTGCTTTTTGTTTGATTTCGTTAGAAAACGCATCACCATTAATATTTTTAGACCAAAGACCCGCTTCGTCAGCTGCTTCTTGAAATGCTGCAGTATTGTACCAACCAGCAGAACCTGTTTTACGTTCAGTGCCTTCTTTTTCAAAGAAAATACCGAGTGTTTTAGCGCCGCCACCAAATGCAGCTGTGATACGCGACGCCAAGCCGTAGCCTGTAGATGCGCCAATAACTAATACATTTTTTGGTGCGTTTTTTAACACGCCTTGTTGTTTTACATAGTTAATTTGTTCTTGAACATGCTCGCTACATCCCGTTGGGTGTGCGTTGGTACAGATAAATCCACGAATTTTAGGCTTAATGACCATTGATGATCCTATATCTTTTACAATAAAAATTAGCGCTAGTTTAAAGGCTAATACTAAAAACACTGATCTGATCAGTTAATCACTAATCAGATACTTCAAAAAATACTTAGCTAATTTTAGAGCCGCCCATACAATTAGGCGAATCAGGTGCTTCTCCGCCCTGCTCGGTATACTCATCCGGTGTATAAGTATGGATAGCGAGTGCATGAATATGATTTGCTAACTCATCTTTTAAAATTTCATTAATTTGACGATGGCGTTGTAATAGGCGTTTGCCAGCAAATTCTTCGCTTACCACTATAACTTTAAAATGTGACTCGGTGCCTTTGCTGTGCATGTGACTTTCGTTAATTACATTTAAATGCTTACAGGCAATTGCGCTGCTGATTTTTTCTTGAATTTGTTGCTGCATTGACATAAAAAACCATTTTTGTAGTTAAGTTATGTTGTTATCATAACAAGTAGCCAAGCCTATTGGCTAACTAAAATTGAGCTTGCTTGATTTGCTTTATGCATCTAAACGTTAAGCTAATTCGTGGGTGAGCCAATGTAGTTTGCTTTGGGATTGCATGTTGATAATCACGCTGACTGTCGCCACTCATGACTAAACAGCTACCACTTTGCAGCTTTAAATCGGTTACTTTATTTGTCGATTTTTGTTTAAGCTTTAAAACACGCTCTGCTCCAAGTGATACACACACAATAGTAGGTTGATGGCCCAGCTCTATTTCGTCATCACTGTGCCAACCCATAGTATCGTTACCATCTCGGTAATAATTAACTAATAAAGAATTTAATGGCTGATTTAAATGTTTTTCTAAGCGCTTACGCATTGCTAATAAAATATCAGGCCAAGGCTCTACTATTAACTTACTATGCGAATAACCATATTCGAAATTATGCTCGCTAATAAAGCATTGAAGTCGGGGAATTGGGCCTGTTTTAGAATAAACGGTGACGTCGGGTTGCTGCCAAACTAGGTTTTTTTGTAAATAATAAAATAAATCGAGGCTTTTTTGCGCGCTAAGTGCCCTACTTTGATAAGAAAAGCCATTTGGTAACTGTTGGGGGTTGGCGTTTTGCCGTTGCATGTTAGAATTTACCTACATTAGTTTACTGATCAAATACCATTATGACGACGCAAGCCCAGCTAGGCGATAAAACCTTTACTCTTGAACGCTTTCCTTTGGATCAAAAAAACCGCAGTTTACAAGCGTGGGATTCAGCCGATGAGTACCTTATCAATTATGTTAACGAACATCACCCTGATTGTCGCTCACTGCTTATTTTAAACGATAGCTTTGGTGCACTTGCTTGTAGTTTTAATCAATTAACGGTTTGTTCAGTTAATGATTCTTATATTAGCCATCAAGCAGTGGCATATAACTTACAAATAAACAAACTATCCACGGCGCAATTTAGCCAAATAGATAGCCTGTCTGCATTGCCTGAAGACATAGATTTAGTGCTAATAAAAATACCGCGTAACGTAGGTTTTTTGCAATTTCAACTAAGTGAATTAAGCGAAATACTTGCACCTGGTACACCCGTAATTGCAGCCGGTAAAACAAAAGAAATTCATAATTCAACAATAAAATCGTTTGAGCAATTTATTGGTGAAACAAAAACAAGTTTAGCGGTTAAAAAATCACGTCTTATATTAAGCACTGCAAAAGGTGGGTATAAAGCAGCTGATTTCCCTATTACTTGGCCACTTGAAGGCACTGAATTTAATATAACAAATCATGCAAATGTGTTTTCACGTGATTCGTTAGATATAGGTGCTCGATTCTTTTTCAACTATTTACCAGAAACCAAGAAAGAAACTAGCATAATCGATTTAGGTTGTGGTAATGGTGTTGTAGGTGTTATGGCGCTTGCTCGTTGCCCTAAAGCATCTGTCACATTTGTTGATGAATCATACATGGCGGTTGAGTCTGCACGTTTAAATGTAGAACAAAACATGCCTGAGCAGTTTGATAATTGCCAATTTATTGAAAACGATTGCTTGACCGACTTTGATCAAGACAGTGTGGATATGGTGCTATGTAACCCACCATTTCATCAAGCGCAAGCTGTAACAGACCACATAGCGTGGCAAATGTTTAAACAAGCAAAAGAAACCTTAAAACAAGGTGGCGAATTACGTATTATTGGTAACCGTCATTTAGATTATCACGACAAACTAAACCGTATGTTTGGGAACTGTAAACTACTTGGCTCCAACAAGAAATTTGTAGTACTTAGTGCCACTAAAAATTATTAGGAATTTAATGATTAAAATTACTTTTAGCCTATGTGCGTTACTTGTACTAGCTGGCTGTACTAGTCAGCCTAATCAAGTGATCCTTAACCCGGTTTATAAAAATGGCCAGATTAGTACAATTAACAGCAGTTTAAGTACCAGCGTGATTGATTTACGTGGTGACACTGCAACGCTTAAGCTGATTGAATCTGATAAAACTAAAACGTTTGCAAGTCAAGGTATTACAGAGTCAGTTAAAAGCGTTTTAGATAGCGCGCTGAGTCGAAACGGAGCAAGTATTTCAAACCTAGCGACTGTGCGTTTTGAAGTAGATATTCATGCACTGCAAGCTGTGGTAACAGAAAAACTAGTAAGCCACACCAGTGAAGCTCAGATAGAGCTTGGTGTTCGTGTTATTCGCGCTTCAAGCAATTTTAGTAAGGTGTACCGAGGTAGTGCTAATTTAGAAGGCCCATTTAGTCATGAGCGAGCAAAAGTAGAAGGCCAGCTCAATAAGTTGACTGAGCAAATTATTACCCGCATTGTATCAGATCCTGAATTAATAGAATTTTTAGAAGGTTAAACATGAAACGACTTTTTTTAATCTGTTTCGGCCTATTTTTTAGCGCAAGTAGCTTAGCAGCCCAAGAAGGCCGCTTTGTGCAAAAAGATAATATTTTTCCGCGCGTCGAAATCGTAACCTCAATGGGCAGTATCGTAGTCGAGCTTGATCGCTCAAGAGCCCCTATTACAGTCAATAACTTTTTAACGTACGTGTCAGATAAAAGTTACCAGGGGAGTGTTTTCCACCGTATTGAGCGTGATGTAGAAAATGATCGCGATTTTGTTATTCAAGGTGGCGGGTACGACAAAGACTACGATGGTTTACATGAAAACGATCCTATTTTTAACGAAAGTGGTAATGGCTTAAAAAATGACATGTACAGTATAGCCATGGCATATCAGGACAGAGAGCCGCATTCTGGTACTCGTCAGTTCTTTTTTAATATGGACAATAACGACCATTTAAATCCAGATAAAGACTGGGGATTTGCCGTATTTGGTAATGTAATGGATGGCTACGACACACTTGATAAAATAATGGTTGTCGAAACAGGCTTTAACGAAAAAATTGGTTACGATTTCGTGCCAAAAGTACCTGTTGTTATCTTAAATATAAAAGTCCTTGAGCAAGTACCATTATAATTAATGAGCTGTAGTTTAACTACACCCAATCGCCAATGAAGGCCCTATGAGCAAAACTCTCTCTATTAGCGAATATTTTTCTTACTTTAAAGACAAACGCTTAATCAATATTTTTATATTTGGTATGAGCAGTGGTTTTCCTTGGGTTTTAATTGGCTCAGTGCTGTCGGCTTGGTTAAAGGATGAAGGCCTAAGTCGCAGTATGATTGGCCTATTTGGCATTGTATTTGGGGCTTACAGTATAAACTTTTTATGGTCGCCACTCATTGACCGGACCAAGCTCCCTATTTTATATAAATGGCTTGGCCAACGTCGTAGCTGGATACTATTATGCCAAAGCTTTATCTTAATTGGCACGTTACTATTAGCTGGACTTGATTTAAAAACTAACTTAGCGCTTGTTGCCGTAATTTGCTTATTAATCGCCATTGCTTCTGCTACGCAAGATATTGCAATTGACGCATTTAGAATTGACACTCTCAGTGAAAACGAATCTCATAAAGCTACGGCAGCCGCCGCAATGGCAACATCTGGTTGGTGGACAGGTTATGCGCTTTTAGGTGCTATTCCATTTTATATGGCTGATATCCCCTCGCTTGACTGGCCCCAAATATATTATTTTTTAGCCGCTATAATTTTGCTGTTAATGGGTGGAGCTTTGTTCGCAAAAGAGCCTAAGTCAAACAGAGAAGCCGTGCATGCTGAGCTTGAGCGTGTATACCTTGAAAAACTTTCATCAACAAAACAAACCCCACTTACAAAAACAGTTGCGTGGCTCGCGGTAACCGTTATTGATCCCTTTAGAGCCTTTTTCACTAAAAACGGCGTTAAAACTGCACTTGCGTTACTTGCATTTATTTTCTTATTTAAGATAGGTGAAGCGTTTTTGGGCCGCATGTCTATTGTGTTTTATAAAGAAATTGGTTTTAGTAATAGCGATATTGCTACATTTTCAAAAGTAGGCACTGCCGTACTTACCATTATATTTACCTTTGTTGGCAGCTTATTTAATCAAAAATATGGCATTGTTAAAGGTTTATTTATAAGTGGTATTGCAATGGCAGCATCAAACTTAGCATTTTCATGGATTGCTTTAGTTGGACCTGACTTAAGGCTGTATGCCTTTGCTATTGTTATTGATGGATTTACACAAGCGTGGTCGTTAGTGGCAATGGTCGCGTTTATATCAATGCTTTGTGATAGGGCATTTAGCGCAACTCACTATGCGTTGCTAGCATCATTAGGGAACTTAGGAAGAACGTTGCTTTCAAGTTATAGTGGTGTAGTAATAGATGATTGGTTGGCAGGTAATTGGTCGCTATTTTTTATTCTTACAGCGTTAATGGTTTTACCATCGTTACTATTCTTGTACTTAATTAGGCACAAGCTGTATGAACTTGAGCGAAATTATCATCAAAAAAATTAAGAAATATAATGCATCCCTGCATTAATTTACTGCCTAGAACATTTATATAACTCATAAATGAACTAAACAATCACATAATTAATCTACTTTCAGCAAATTTAATGCTTCATGTGGATCAACGTCTAGTGCAGTACAATAGCGAACAAATTCAATAACATCTAAACGGCGCTCTTGATTTTCAATTTTACCGATAAACGAATGAGGTGTACCTAGCACTTGTGCAAGGCTGCGCATTGTATGCCCTTTTTCATGGCGCTTACTCTTAAGCCACTTTGTTAGCTTTGCGTTTTCTTCTGAAGAAACGGTTTTGCCCATCATTTTACATCTCCTACTCGATGATTTGACATACCCATTAAAGCAGTAGCCTATCAATAGCTGTAGGTAAGTAAGCAGCGCTACTTAATTTCACTTCAATAGCAAGGTGTTGCAGTTAAGCACTGTTGCCACTTACTTCTACCCACTTAGCTAAAAGCTACGCTAAAAATGTGGTATAAGTTTGTTTTTATTGAGAATGAAATTTTGCCCGTCTCATTCTTGGATACATTATATACTATTAATACTTTGGTTGAATGATTAATTGCGTTGTTCGGTACAAAATTAACTTGAGCGAATGTTTATAAACACTGAATATCCATCCATTTTCATCAAAAATTGAATTTTTTATGATTTTGTTTCATTTTAATGCGACATGTTTATTATTGAGTCTTATTAATTTTAAAAAGGTTGAGTCATGTTCAGGATACTATTTTTATTGCCAATTTTACTGTGCTTAGGTTGGTATCTTTTTTTGCGCAATAACGGGGTTCCAATTAAACAAGGTAAAAAAGGCTTTATGTATATTTTAGCTTTTTCTGCGTTTGTGCTCGGCTTTTTTATATTTATTATGCAAATAACCGAATACGCACCAACTGATTTATAGGCATTAAAAAAGCCGCAAAAGCGGCTTTAATCTATTTAGCGTTTGGCTGTTAAACGCTAAAGCTTGCACCACAACCACAGGTTGTTGTTGCATTTGGATTAGATACAAAAAAGCGTGCGCCTTCTAATCCTTCAGTGTAATCAACCTCACCATCAACCAAATATTGAATACTCATAGGATCAACAACTAGGGTTACACCATTTTTTACTATTTCTAAATCGCCGGGGTTTGCTTTTTCATCAAAAGTAAAACCATATTGAAAACCTGAACAACCACCGCCTGTGACATAAACACGCAGTTTTAGCTCTGGATTTTCTTCTTCGTCGATTAACTGTTTAACGCGAACAGCTGCTGCATCGCTGAACTTAATTGGTAATTCTTCTGACATTTTAAAACCCTCAATATCGTAATGGCGTGATTATCTAATACCCGAGTGTTTTAATCAAGTATAGTAAAACAACTCTTTACCCTAATCTAATGTCGCATGTATTATGAACTTGGCGTAGCTTTAACCAAGCTAAAAAAATTGATACAAAACTGAGCTCTAAAAAGATCTAATAGACTGATTGATTTGGATTTTAGGAGCATTTTGACTTTTCCGAATTATAATTAGTTCAATTTACGAACAATTTAATTACAATTTAATTACAATTTAAAACTTCTGTTAATCAATACTGCTTAGAAAGGGCTGCACATATTTGATATTTATGCGTCATGATCTCCTATTTATGGAAATAACCACACTACATGTATTCTACTCAGCCTAAAAATTAAACATACTGCTAAAAAGTCGATCATAACAGCTGCTATGATCGACTCCGTATTTTCAATGCTAATGCCTGTGTGCTACTTATTGAAATAGTATGATTTTTTATAAGCTATAAACATACCTAGCAAGATAAGTAGCATCGCTAATGAACCGCCACCACTACCGCTATCTGAATTAGCTTTTGCTGGAGTAATGATAGCTTTTACATTAACTTCCACCAGCTGTTCAGCTTGATCTTCACCATCAGAAACAATAAGTTTAAACACCAAAGTAGTATCTTGAGCTACGTCTGGTGCTGTAAAGTTAAGCGTATTTGTAGTTACCGAGTCTAGTTGAGTAAGAGCTCCCTGAACTTGCACCCATGAGTAGCTTAAGTCGCTAGACTCTTTGTCTGTGGCTTCAGCGATAATAACAACGTTATCACCTTCATTTACAGAATATGTACTCGCGAGTGTAATCTCTGGCAATTGGTTGATATGTAAAAACTTAACATTGTGCGTATACGTAAACTCTTCATAGCCATCATCAATAATAAGAGTAATTACACTATCAACACTTTGCGTTAATTCACCTACCGTAAGTGTCGCTATATCGAGTTCCGGTGTATTAATTGTCACGGCTTCGTTTGCAACAGACCAACTGTAGCTAATTATATCTCCGTCAGGGTCAATTGTGTTTGATGCATCTAAATTAAACGTTTCGAGTTCATTCATTTGATCCGGTAATTCAAGCGCTAAAACAGGTGCCTGATTCAAACTTTCTTGTGCAAGTTTTGCAACTAATTCCACAAATCCATTCTTTTGACCATCTAAATCAAATTCGCCACCATCAAGTACTTCAAAAGCTGTGCATTGCGAGCATATTTCTTGATAAACATTCCCTGTTAACTTAGGCACCGTTTTCCAACCTGAGATTGAAAGTAACCTAACTTGTAAATCCGAGCTCAATAACGCGTTATCTAACTGTGGTAGAGCAATTTCAACATAATCGGCTTCATTTGCTAATTCTACGTTTAGATTAACTAAGTCACTTTTAGCTTGAAAATGTGGCTCAAAAATATCTAAATCAGATAAGTGATTTTCAAGTTGTTGCTCATCAATTGTCAAACTATGGATAACATCACTGTTGCTCAAACGAGCAATAGTGCCAACACGAATTGAATTGAACTCATTGACGCTATGGAGTACTTTACCCGATTCTAAAATACCGATATTCATTATTGATGAATTATCTAAATAATCAGGGATCCCATCTCTGTCAGCGTCACTCATACCCTCTTCTATATCGGGAATACCATCACCATCAGTATCTATTAGTGGATCATTAAATACTACTTCATCAATAACAGGGATTGTCTGTGTAGTTGTCGCAACAACATCATCGTTTATCGTCGCTGAAAATGACAACTCAAATACATCCGAGCTAATACTTTTTGAATCAAAAGTCATTTCCCAACTCGTATCACTCAGCCTATAAAAATCTAAGTCACTGCCAGTGTTTTCGTTCAGCTGCGCATATTCAGGTGTAGTCCCCATTAACTTTACAACCACTGAAGTAGGCGAGTTACTTCGCTCTATCGATGTTACTACTTTATTATTTTGTTTATAAAGTAAAGAAATATAAGGCTCAATCAACTCGTCATGAAATAAAATTTTGCTTTGAGCTTTGTCGGTAACAAAAACGCTATAATTAGGCTCAAGCTCTAGCAGGGTTGAATTACCAATGAAGCTAGGATCTAGTTCAACTTCAATAGAGCCAGATTCATCTATACTAAATGATTTATAATTATTACCTGCTCGTAACTGAAAGCGAGCATAGCCTGTGGGGCTTTCGCCTGATATGTAAAGTTTAACAACTATTTTATGAATCGAATCAGAAAGCGTAAATGGTTGAATCGCGATCTCTGGGTATATTTGCACATTCACAACCCCGGATGCTTTATTTCCAGCTCCATCTTCAGCCGTAACAGCAACGTTAACTAAACCAGTACGAAAAACAAAATCATTATCTATTGTTACTGAACTCAGACCAGATACATTCTCACGAATGACATAACCGTTTAGTAGCTCATTTTTAATTCCATCAATTGTATTACCATAAAAATGAAGTGTACTATTTGCTTCAAAAATCGGTGCAACGGTGTCAACAATGAAGACGGTTTGCACAGCTTGAGTTTCATTCCCAGCCCTATCACGCGCAATCCATGTAACTTGGTGTTCACCTACATCAAACCTGCTTCCATTCGAAATGTAAACCTCTGGTGTAAAATAGCCATTGTCCACTACATCGGGTCTATAGAGATCAAGCAAATATGTGTATTCACGTTCAGCCTCAATCGTAACAGCGGATAAATCTGTAAAAGTAGGAGCTTGGTTCTCACCCTGAGTAGGGTCTGTTGGGGCACTATCTTCATTATCAATAACACCATCGCTGTCTGTGTCATTTGATTGAGGGTTTGTATTTAACTCAAACTCGATTAAATTAGTTAAGCCGTCGTAATCGTTATCATTGGATGCATCATAGCTATCAAGTACATTTAAACCATGCTCAAACTCCCAGTAATCGGGAATGCCATCATTATCGGTGTCTAGCGTCGGATCAACTTCAGAAATCCATTGCAATTGGTCTACAGCTAAAGCGAATTGTATATCGTGGTTTGGAATAAATGAGACTTTAATTATATTGAAACCGGCATTAATCGGAATTAGAAGTCTTGATTCATTAGTGAATAAATCGAGCTTATTACCATTGACAATAACTACAAAGACGCCAGAGTAAGAGTAAGAATAATCTAAATTCAAATAGCCTTGTTCAAACACACCAGCGAGTGCAAACCCAACTTGCTCACCTTGTTTTACGTCTATGATTGAAATGCTTTGAGCGCCGTCAGTAAACCAATTTTGATAAGCACTCCACTCCTTTTGACTATTCGCAAGGGGTGTTAAATAACTTGGTAATGAATTACCTTCAAAACTTTCACTTAAATTAGAGAATGTCGAAGGAATTGATTGTGAACTATCTGCTCGACTTTGTGCATAAAACTCTTGGTAATTTGAGTAACCATCATTATCGGTGTCGAGTAATGCATCCGTTGAATCTAGAGGTAATAATCCATTATCTACTTCGTAACCATCACTTAGCTCATCGTTATCTGTATCACCAAGATTAGGGTTTGTGCCTAATTCATACTCTTGCAAAGCACTTAAACCATCGTTATCTAAATCTAATTGCGCATCAGTACTGTCAAGGCGATCTAAAGCATATTTGACCTCCCAAACATCGGGTAACAGATCACCGTCTGAATCACGCATATCATCTAATGGTAAATATACAAAATTATCAATCCATACAGTATCCTGACCATAACTAGCAGAGCCGTCTTTACTATATTTAAAGCTAATATTTTGAACCCCCTCTTCAATCTCTAACAGCAGTGGGCCTTCTTTTAAAGAGGAATCTGATGCAAATATTCGTTGTTCATTTACATACACATGTAAATTATCACAGCAACTTTCAGATTCTATTTTAAAATCAAACAGTAAGTAACCCGACTTAAATAACCCCGTCACATCAAATTGGCTAATTTCATTATCAGATAATACTCCTGACCGAATACTTTGAGCACCATCAGTCGCAAAAGTTGTATCAATATACCATGGTGAATTACTCTGTTCATTATCCACTAGCCATGATGGTAGTTCGCTGCCTTCAAATGAATCCGTAATATCTAAATGCAAAGGGAAAGAGCTTATATCTTGTGGGTTTGTACCACTTATAAATTCGATTAAATTACTAAAACCATCGCCATCGTGATCACTCGTCGCATCACTAGGATCTGTTAGAGATAAACCGTTGTAAAACTCCCAACCGTCCGGCATTTTATCGCCATCAGTATCTGCGTTATTAGGTAAGCCTTGGTTTTCAAATTCCTGTAAATTTGACAGCCCGTCTTCATCATTATCGAGTAATGCATCACTTGAGTCATTAATATTTAAGCCGTGTTGCAATTCCCAATAATCAGCGATACCGTCTGCGTCAATGTCAGAAAACTCGTCGCCAATATAAATATTATCTATAAATACGGCATCTGAATCAGTTGATACGGACATATCTTTACTGTAAACAAAAGTTAACTTATTCAAACCAGCAGAAATTGCATGAGTAAATGTTTCCCATTGCAGTGAAACACCTGATTTATTTAAAACCAATTCATCGTTAATATAAACAGTGAAAAAATCAAAGTTTTCTTCTGAATTAATGTTGTAGTTAAAGTTTAAAAATTTGTCACTATCAATAAGTACTGAATATTCAACACTCGTTTGCTGGGAGTCGCCTATATCATTATTAGTTAATACAAAACTATTGGTCTCAACATCCTGCACTACTAACCAAGGAGTACTAGGTACAGATGAAATAAAGTTTTCTGGTACAAGTCCGTCATCAAAATTTATCGTGGTAGTGGATGGAACATCTGGTGTTGAGCTAGCATCAGATGGGTCAGAACCGGCTAAATATTCAATCAGGTTGCTTATTCCATCCCCATCTAAATCTAGTTGGCTATCACTCCCATCTAACGGATTAAGCTGATATGTAAGCTCCCAGTTGTCAGGCATCGTATCTAAATCTGAATCTGAACTTATAGGATTAGTATTGTGTTCATTTAATTCAGCAAAATCAGTTAACGTATCCCCATCGGAATCTTCGTTGTTAGGAAGAGTATTTGCATTGTATTCTTCCAAATTAGTTAGACCATCATTATCTAAATCAAGATCTGCATCACCTGCTGAGCTGGGGTCTAAATTGTAAACACGCTCCCAGTTATCATCCATTCCATCTAAATCACTATCGATGAACTGAATGTTATTACAGATAACACCAACAGCATTAAATGCATTAACAACATCACCTGCATTGTAGCGAAGGTCTATTGCTGTATTTATTGCACCACATGCGGCATCAATATAATCCGATGAAGAAATCCAATAGTTTTGATTGGCTTTAAGCATAATTTCAAATGCTTTTTTTGGATCCCAACCTTCACTTGTCGCTAGTAAGAAAAAAGCACGATTAAATACGCCACTACTAAAGTGCACATCCATTCCGTAGTAAAAATCATTAGCATGATCAATAGAGACACCATCATTAGAAGGTGTTTCAAAGTAACGTAAAGCAGTCGCTTGTTTCGTTATATCTGCGCCAGATAACCAATCAGTCTCGCCTCGAACAAAAAACTCAGCTGTTTCTCCTGCCATATCAGAAAATGACTCATTAATACCACCCGACTGATCAAAATACATCAAGTCTGAATTTTGATTTGTGAAACCATGGCTTACTTCATGAGAAACAATATCTAATGACACTAAAGGGTGAAATCGATCTGCCCCATCGCCAAATGTCATCGCATAGCCATTCCAAGTGGCATTTTCCCAGCCATTATCTTGATGAACACGCATTAACAATTTAAATGTTAATGGGGCCGTATTATACCATTGCTCATACATATCAAAAACAGCGGTACCAAACGCGTGCGCATCATTCAAAGGAGAATATGCACCATTTATTTCTTTATGAGTATTTCTATCACAAAGGAACGAAAATGCATCGACAGGTTCTTGGCCTGACTCCATTGTCACCGTCTTTACTTTGTCGTTTTCTAAAAAGCATGTTGTGCCATTTTGAGTAACTTCTAGCGCAGGGAAATCTGTCCCATATTCATACTGGCCAGTCTTCGTATTACCACCAGGTCCTGAAGCTTGCGCTTGTTGAATATTATTCCATACTTTAATTAGAGAATAATCTGACTCATCAATTAACGCTGCTGGTAGGCTCTCCAATGACTGATCATTAACAAACAATTCTATAAGTCGAACATAGCGCGCTTTACCATTATTTATGTAGATGTAACGATCATTACTCGTGATATCAAAACGCGAAGCTATATTTAGTTTTGACTTTGCTAATATTGCTTTAGCAGCATCTTCAGGCTTGAACTGATTATTTTTTGTTTTTTTAAGCTGTTCATCGCTGATGTTCTTGGCAAAAAAACCACTGATATGGTTTGTTTTATTTTGTACACTAATCTGCTGCCCCCAAATAGGAACCCCAGCGTAATACTGTTGCATCTTTTTAGATTTTTTAGATCCATTAATCCCTTTAGATAACATACTGTTATTTTTTGATATTTCAGAGAAATAAACTGGATTTATATTTTTTGAATTGCTTGTAGATGAATTATTAAGAAGTGCCGTCAATTCCACTTTATTTACAGGTGTAATTCTTTCAACAACAGCGCTATGGGCTACCATCGAGTTAAAAACACATAACGCAGTAATCCCTGCAGTTAATCCTTTATACATAAATTTCCTATGCTTAACGCATTATAATTAGTTTTTAATACCTTATATTAACAAAAGTAAACCATTTAAAAAATAAAAACGACTCATTTTAAGTTTACGAATAGTATCAACGAACACCACCATAAATATTAAAACTAATTTAACCTGAGCACTGTTCAAGTGACACACTAAAAAATTGAATTATATGATATTTTAATTTTTTTCCCTAGCCAGAGACTTTTATTACGAGTAGATTCTACGCAGTCAGCGCTAAAAGTAACCGCTTGAGATAGATTTATTATCCAAAGTTCAGGTTAATTTACATGTCAAAATATTTTTTCAGGCAAATTTTTGAAGGAAATAAAGTTAATTTAGTAGCAACTTCCTTATCAGTTATGTGAATCTATTTATGTTATTAATTTTACAAAATCACAAGGACTTAGTGGTTAGCATTTGCTAAACTGCTCGCTGAAAAATATGACGAGGAAATAATGCATGTGGCTTGAGCAACTCAGGCGTCGGCTGGCAAAACCTAAAACATCTGTACAATTATGCTTATTAGGCGTAGTTGCCGGATTGATTGCTGCATTTTTTATTATTTTATTTCGTTTAACTATTTTATTTTTCCAAAGCTTATTTTTAGAAACCCCTGACGACTTTACTACCCTACCCACTCTTGAACGTGTTTTAATGCCGCTAATAGCCGCACTATTAATTGCGTGTTTTGCTGCGTTTACTGGCTTTAAACATTACCGTTTAGGCATTCCTTTTGTTATTCACCGTATTAAGCGCCATTACGGACAAATGCCTCTTTATAATACGGTAAATCAGTTTGTTGGTGGTGCATTAGCACTTATAAGTGGTTTTTCGGTCGGCCGCGAAGGCCCTTCTGTTCATATGGGCGCCACTGGTGCAAGCATTTTAGCCGACAAGCTCCACTTACCTCATAACGCGATGCGTACATTAACGGGTTGTGGTGTTGCAGCTGGGATTGCTGCTTCATTTAATACCCCACTGGCAGCTGTTATCTTCGTAATGGAAGTAGTACTTAGGGAATATAAAGTACATATATTTGTGCCCATTATGCTTGCTGCGGTTACAGGTGCACTCGCTACTCAATTTGTTTTTGGTGAAGGCTCTGAACTTGCTCTTATTACAATAGCGCCACTTAGCGGTTGGCACTACCCATATTTAATATTGTGCGGCATGGCACTCGGTGCAATTGCATTTAGCTTTAATCAAAATTTAATGTTAATTATTAAAACATTTAAGCCTTTGAGTATGTTCCCTCGCCTATTGATTGCAGGCTGTATTGCCAGTTTAATTGCATACGCAGTACCACAAGCAATGGGGTCAGGTATGAGTGCAATTACCATTGCGGTAGAATCCCCTGAGAACGTAAAATTACTTACCACCATTTTAATTGCCAAATTACTTGCCACTTTATTTGCGATTGGTTTGGGTATTCCTGGTGGGTTAATTGGCCCAGTGATCGGACTTGGCGTATTAATTGGTACTCTTATGGCCTTTTGCGCACAATTTATTAGTCCTGGAACTGATATAGCAGGTACTTATGGGGTTTTAGGAATGGCGGGATTAATGGCTGCAACGTTGCATGCCCCATTAGCTGCTTTAACAACCGTTATGGAGCTAACATCATCGCCTGAGATTATTGTGCCTGCCATGCTTGTTATAACGACAGCCTATGTAACTGCATTACAATTTTTTGGAAATCGATCCATATTTTTACAGCAATTAGATTTTCAGGGACTTCCCTATCATGTATCTCCAGCCACAGAAGCGCTACAAAAAGTAGGGATAATGGATGACATGGACGAAAATTTCAAATTGCTATATTCAGATGATAAAGAACAAATAAAAAATACCCTTGATGCTATGGATAGCCAAACACCACTTATTGTATTTGATGAGGAGAATGGCTACAGGCTTGCTGAATACGATTTAAGTCTAATGTCTGATCAGGCCATCAATTTAAACTACATTAGCCTGCAGGGCATTAGTAGCCAAGCAACACTAGCCGATGCATTCGATATGTTAAAAGACAAAAGAAGTGGCGCACTGTACGTTTACAACCTTTTAGATAACCAACAAATTATGGGGCTTTTACGTTGGGACCAAATTCATCATATTTTGACCATTCGTAACAGCTTACTTTAAACAATAAGGATTATTATGAGCGCATTATTGATTTATAAAACACTCCACATATTTTTTATGATTGCGTGGTTTGCCGGTATTTTTTACTTACCTCGATTATTTGTATATCACGCCATGAGCGAAGAAAAGTCGTGTAACTCTATGCTTAAAGTTATGGAGCGCAGACTACTTTATTTTGTCACCCCATTTGCTGTTTTAACGGCTGTATTTGGAGTACTAACCATTGTTGAGTATGGTCGTGATTGGTTTAGATACAGCATGTGGCTACATTACAAACTTGTACTCGTTATTATTTTGTATATATACCACGGCTACTGTTTTAAATTATTGAGCGACTTTAAGCATGACCGAAACACTAAAACGGATCGTTTTTACCGAATTTTTAACGAGCTACCTGTTATTGCGCTACTCATAATTGTGGCATTAGCAGTAATAAAGCCTAGCTTGTGAAAACCTCTGGCTAGAGATGAATAAATTTAAATATCATTATTTCTCAATGTATTAGTGAGCAGCCCAACCAGAGTTCAGGTTAAGTCACATTTTAATTTTGTTTTAATACGCGCGATTGCGTGCCCCATTTTTTGGATTATCGCGCCCTTTTGAAAAACTAGGAATAACCCCATGTTAAGTTTCCAAGGTGAAAATATACTGTCTGTTAGTCAACTAGACAGGGACTGTATTGAACGCATTTTTGCAGTTGCTAAAAAAATGGAGCCTTATGCTAAAAAACAAAAACGTACCAACGTACTTGAAGGTGCTATTTTAGCTAACTTGTTTTTTGAGCCAAGCACACGAACACGTGTAAGCTTTGGTACAGCCTTTAACTTACTCGGTGGTTTAGTTCGTGAAACAACCGGTATGCAAAGCTCAGCCCTTGCAAAAGGGGAATCACTTTACGATACCGCACGTGTTATTTCAGCTTATGCTGATGCTGTCGCTATGCGTCACCCAGATTCTGGCTCGGTCAGTGAGTTTGCTACGGGTTGTAGCGTACCAGTAATTAATGGTGGCGATGGCCCAAATGAGCACCCCACTCAAGCCTTACTTGACTTACTCACTATTGAACGTGAACTCAGCCGTTTTGATCAAAACATTGATGGTATGCATATAGCCTTAGTGGGCGATTTAAAATATGGTCGCACCGTACACTCGCTTTCAAAACTATTGTGCCATTATAAAAATGTAAAATTTTCGATGGTTGCTCCCGATGGCTTACAAATGCCTGACTACATCTTAGACGCAGTAGATAACGCGGGTCATAAAATTGAATTGGTAGACAAGATGGAAGGCAATTTAGCGGCCGACATCGTTTATCAAACACGTATTCAAGAAGAACGCTTTCCTTCACAAGAAGAAGCAAATAAATACCGAGGTGGATTTAGAATTAGCCAATCAATTTACAGTGCACACTGTAAACCTAACTCTGTTCTTATGCATCCACTTCCGCGTGACAGTCGTATTGAGGCCAACGAGCTCGATAATGACTTAAACGCTAACGACAATTTAGCTATATTTCGCCAAGTACAAAATGGTGTATTAATTCGTATGGCACTGTTTGCTTTAACACTCGGCGTAGAAAACAAAGTTGAGAAGTATGAAGTAGACGTACCTTGGTTTAGCCGCAAACGCGATAGCTAAGCCACTTTTAAGTAACAATTTATAGGATTTTTCATGACAATTAGCCAAGACTTATTTGAACGCGCTCAAGCCTCTATTCCAGGTGGCGTAAATTCGCCAGTTCGTGCTTTTAATGGTGTAGGCGGTACGCCGCTATTTATTACAAAAGCAGAAGGTGCGTTTACATTTGACGCTGATGGTAATCGTTACATTGATTACGTTGGCTCTTGGGGGCCAATGATTATGGGGCATAACCACCCTGCGATTAAACAAGCCGTTCACGAAGCAGTAGAAAACGGCCTCAGTTATGGCGCGCCAACTGAAGCCGAAATTTTAATGGCTGAAAAAGTAAAAGAGCTAGTCCCATCAATCGAAAAAGTGCGTATGGTCAGCTCAGGTACTGAAGCAACTATGAGTGCAATTCGTTTGGCACGTGGTTTTACGGGTCGCGATAAAATATTAAAGTTTGAAGGGTGTTACCACGGCCATGCAGATTCGTTATTAGTTAAAGCAGGCTCTGGTGCACTAACAATGGGCGTACCGAACTCTCCAGGTATTCCAGAAGACTTTGCAAAGCATACGCTTACGGTATCGTTTAATAACTTAGATGAAGTAAAGGCTATTTTTGCAAAATACGCAGACGAAATTGCTTGTATTATTGTAGAGCCAGTAGCCGGTAACATGAACTGCATACCACCTGTGCCAGGCTTTTTAGAAGGTTTACGCGATGTGTGTGACGAATATAAATCAGTACTTATTTTTGATGAAGTAATGACGGGTTTTCGAGTGGCACTTGGCGGCGCACAAGCTTATTACAACATTAAACCAGATCTTACGTGTTTAGGTAAAGTTATTGGCGGCGGCATGCCCGTTGGCGCGTTTGGTGGTAAAACCGAAATAATGGATTACATTGCACCTGTTGGCCCTGTATATCAAGCGGGCACTCTTTCTGGTAACCCTATCGCAATGGCTGCTGGTTTAAAATCACTGGAGCTATTAAGTGAGCCAGGCCTGCACGATAAGCTAGAAGCAATTTCAAAAGCAATTTGTGAAGGATTTGAAGCAGGCGCTAAAAAAGCAGGTATTGCGTTAACGACTAATTACGCAGGCGGGATGTATGGATTCTTTTTTACCGATGCGGAAAAAGTAACAACCTACAAACAAGCAACTGAATGTGACTTAGAGCGTTTTAAACGTTTTTTCCACCTTATGCTTGAAGAAGGTGTTTACTTAGCACCATCTGCGTTTGAGGCCGGTTTTGTATGTGCTGCACACTCTGTTCAGGAAGTAAAAGAGACCATCGCAGCTGCCGAACGCTCATTTGCCAAACTGTAACTTAAAAATTACTTTTGTATTAATTAAACGCCTGTTTTTAATACGTATAATTAATATAAATGATTAAAAAAAGCCCAAAAGGGCTTTTTTTATTTGTAAAGTAATTTAAATGAATGATAATTAACCTTAACAAGGTCTAGTTAGCATTAATTCCCTATTCAATAATACAAGAGAGTCTTATGTCAGGATTACGACAATTCACAGCACCTGCCACCAGGCTAATGGCTAATTTAAAGTACAAAACAAAAATTAGCCTTACATTTGGTATATTGTTAGTTCCTCTTGCTATTAGTTTGTTTTTTCTAGTGTCGCTATTAAGTGATAGCATTAACGTATCTAAAATGCAGCAGCAAGGCTTAAAAGGTTATCAAGCCATACTTAATAATCAAATGCTTGGAACAAGCAGTAAAAATATAAAAGTTGCTCGCGAACTAGGCTTCACAATAAAAGATGGTCAAGCTGATGATGTGCTAGAACTTGTTTCAATTGAGTCTAATTTAGCACTTGATAGCCAACTTGCCAGTGCTTATGTAAATCGCGCATTAGTCACCCCGATCCCTGCACTTATAATGCAAATAAATTTAACGACCGAAAGCGCAAATACAGTACTAACCAGTAACCGATTTACACCCGATACATTTATTGCTCTCTCCAATCTTAGTAAGTCATTGCCTCTGTATGAAAAGCAATTAGAAAAAACTTTAACCGTAGCAACTGCAGCAGACAAATCAGTTAGTAAAATACTTACCCCTGCTCTACAGCAACTACAAGAAACTGTGTATGCATTCAAAAATGCGATAGACAAAAAGTTACTTGAGCCAGATGATATAGAACTAAGTAAAAGTAAATTTGAACAGCTAACAAATGATGTTAATAACAGTATCAGTACATTGATAAATAAGAGTATTCCAACTCTAGAATCTTTAGTTGAAAATAAACTGAAAACGCAACAATGGACACGTAACATTGTATTAGCTGCTTCAGTTTGTAGCTTAATTTTTGCCTTTTATTTAATGGTCGGCTTCTACTTTGCTGTGGTTGATACTATAAACCGCTTCGCTGAAGCCGCAAATAAAGCTGCTAATGGGGATTTAAAAGCAATTCTTCACTCAACTGGTAGTGATGAAATGAGTATTATTGCTTCGAGATATAATGCTTTGTTAAATGCATTCTCGCATTTATTGTCAGATGTAAAGGCAAGTACGGTAGAACTGTGTGATGCCACAAAATCACTATCGCATGCAAGTAGCCAAACAAGTGACGATGTTACTAAACAACAAACACGTGTAAATGCTATCCATAATGCTTTAAGTGATATGGCACAAACTGCACATACTGTTGAAGAGTCAGCTCACCAAGCGACACTGACAGCTCAAGATGCCGCTTCACATGTAAAACAAGGCTCAGACAATACAATGGAGCTGGCTAAATATATGCAAGACTTGCAAATTGAATTTGCAGAAAGCCAGCAAGCACTCGACAGATTAGCGCAAGATAGCCAAGAAATAAGTAAAGTAAGTAAAGGGATTAGTGAAATCGCCGATCAAACTAATTTATTAGCCCTTAATGCCGCTATTGAAGCAGCTAGAGCTGGTGAACATGGTCGAGGATTTGCTGTTGTAGCTGATGAAGTAAGAACCTTAGCGCAGCGCACACAAACACAAACCCAAGAAATTCATCAAATTATTAGCTCATTGCAACAAGCTTCTGACGACACACAACAGAAAATGCGTTCAAGTGTTGAGAAGATGGAACAATCAGTAAAAGCAGCCAACCAAACCAACGAAGTATTGCAAAGTGCAGAACAAAGCATGGGTGATATTAAACATCAGGGCGAAGTTATTGCAGAACGAGTTAAACAGCAATCAAATGCTACAACACAAGCATTAAATGACTCGCAAGCGGTCAGTAACTTAGCGGATCAAACCTTGATCTCGGCACAATCAACACTTCAGGATGCCCAGCAGTTAAGCCGTTTATCTAATGACCTAACTAAGTCTATGAGCTTTTTTAAATCATAATTAATTGACTTTAATTCACAACAAAGCCGCTAAATAAGCGGCTTTGTTGTTTAAGGTAGTCTTAGATTAACGAATGCATTGTGGTCTTGGCTCAAACTCACTCGCTCTAAGCGGTAGCTGAATCACCTTGCCACATCCTGGTGGCGCTTGCTTACCCGTTTGCTCATTTACAAATGCCCAGCGTATTGATGGCGGACGAGTATCAGCTATTGCTTGTGGGTTAAGTGGCTTTAGGTAACGTATATAGGCTTCAAGCGCTCCCACACTGCCTGTTAACCCCGTACTTTTGTTGTCGTCTCGACCAAGCCACGCAACAGTCACTGTATTTTGATCAAAGCCTGCAAACCAGCTATCACGTAAATCATTACTGGTTCCAGTTTTACCTGCTAGTTGAATTGACGGGAAGTGTAAATTTAAGCGTTTAGCTGTGCCGTCTTTCGTTACGCGCTTCATTGCGTACTTAGTCATGTACATTGCTGATTTATCAAAACGAGGCTCTGCATTTACTTGATGCTTATAAAGTACTTTACCAACCGAGTCAGTTAATGCCGAAATTGCAGTGAGCTTTTTATATTCGCCATCAGCAGCAATTGTTGTATAAAGCTGAGCGACTTCAAGACTCGACATTTCAACAGCTCCTAAAAGCAGAGACGGGTATTCGTCTATAGACCCGGTAGCACCTAACCCTTTTAATGTTTTTGCCACTTGATCAACACCTACATCAAGCCCTAAATTTACTGCAGGAATATTAATACTGTTACTAAATGCTTTGTAAAGAGGCATTGCACCACGGTATTGATGATCAAAGTTCTCAGGCTGCCACACTTTCCCTTGCTCATTTGTTACTTGCAACGGTGAATCATCAAGCAGTGTTGATAAATTATAACGTGGTAACTGAAGCGCCGTTAAATACACGGCTGGTTTAACTAACGAGCCTATATTACGTTTTGTATCTAAAACACGATTAAACCCTGAGTAACGTACATCGCGCCCAGCAACAAGTGCCGATACACCGCCTTTTTCGACATTAACTGAAATCATGGCGGCTTCTAATTTTTCAGTTTTTGGGCGTTTTTCTAAATACGGTAAGCTCTTTTCAATAGATTCTTCCATTGCTGTTTGTTTTTGTAGATCAAAATAGGTAAACACCCTAACACCTGCATCTAGTGTTTGTTGATCTGGCAACAATTTATTTAGCTCCCTGTTTACTAACTCTAAATAGCCCGGATAGGATTTTTGCAAACTAGCTTTCATTGGTGCAATATCAATTGGACGTTTAAGTGATGCGCGATATTCTTTTGTACTAAGCAGTTTACTTTCAACCATAAGGCGAAGTACTAAATCACGGCGCTCCATTGTGCGCTCTTTGTAACGACGAGGATTGTAATAAGAAGGGCCTTTAACCATTGCCACCAGCAGAGCAATTTGATCGTACTCAAGCTCGTCTACAGGCTTTGAAAAGTAAAAGTCAGAGGCAAGCCCCATCCCATGAACACCTTGGTTGTATGACTGCCCTAAATAGACTTCATTTAAATAAGCTTCAAGAATCTGATCTTTTGAATAACGATAATCTAAAATAAGTGCAATGAATGCCTCATTTATTTTTCGCATTAAAGAACGCTCACGCGTTAGGTAAATATTTTTAGCTAACTGCTGGGTAAGTGTGCTACCTCCTTGCACTGTACGCCCAGCTCTAATATTAGTATAAAGTGCACGTAAAATAGAAAAAACAGATACACCATGGTGTTCATAAAAATTACGATCTTCAACAACGAGTAAAGTATCTTTTAACATTGCCGGAAACTTATCCAATGGCACAAATTCTCTATCTTGTTTAGAATCGTTACCAATGCGGGCTATTTGCACCGGTTCTAAGCGAGCACTATTTAAACGCCTACCAAACTTATCTTTAATAGTAGCCACTTTTTGCCCTGAAAAACGAAGTTCAATAATATGGGACTCTTCAAGGCCATCATAAAATTCAAAATCACGACGATAAATTTTGATGCTATTTGCAGTCTTAACAAACTGCCCTGTTCGACTCAGCCTATTAACTGATGAGTAATTTAAACGCTCTAGCTCAAACACTACTTCCTGACTTGATAAAAACTGCCCCGGATAAAACTCCATTGAACGAGCATAAACCTGCGCTGGTAACTGCCATTTATTACCTTCAAATATACGTGTTGTTTTTGAATCTAAATAAATTAAATACATTGCCATAGCAATGAAAACAGCCAAGCTTAATTTCCAAAACACTGACCATGTTTTTCGCATAAAAGAGCGTTTAACAGTGGATTTAACTGTTTTTTTACGCCCCTTTGAGGTGCTTTTTTTTGTTGTGCTTGATGATTTTCTTGCACGTTTAGCTGCAGGTTTGCTGGTAGGTGTTTTGTTATTGTCGGCCATTTAAGTATAATTTATTCCAAGGGTTATTCACGAGTGTGAGCTTAGCATATTGGGCATACCCTAACATCCGAAAAGTTAACCCCCCCTGAAACAAAAAAAGCCCTACCGAAGTAGGGCTTTGTGTAAACACACTATTATTTAAATAAACTATTAGCTATTTCGAACAGAAACAAATTCTGGGTAGGCTTCAATACCACAATCGTGTTGATCCATACCATTTAACTCTTCTTCTTCTGTTACACGTATACCCATCGTTTTGTTAAGCACAGTCCAAACAATAAATGATGCTACAAATACAAAGGCAAGAATACACACTAGACCAATTAACTGATTAACAAAGCTTGCATCACCATTAGTTAGCGGTACTAACATAATACCTAATGCACCACACACACCGTGTACAGAGATAGCACCAACTGGATCGTCAATCTTAACTTTATCAAGTGCTATAATGCTAAACACAACTAATGAGCCACCAAGTAAACCTAGTAAACATGCCATTAATGGAGAAGGTGAAAGTGGGTCAGCAGTAATTACAACTAAACCTGCTAATGCACCGTTTAATACCATGGTTAAATCTGATTTGCCCCAAAGTATCTTACATACAAACAGTGCAGCAATAGCACCCATTGCAGCAGCTGCATTAGTATTAAGTAATATTTGACCTACCGCAGTTGCGTTTTCTTTATCCGAAAGTAGTAATTGAGAACCACCGTTAAAGCCAAACCAGCCCATCCATAAAATAAATGTACCGAGTGTAGCAAGTGGTAAGTTTGAACCTGGAATTGGGTATATTTCACCGTTTTTACCATATTTGCCTTTACGAGCACCTAGGATTAATACACCAGCTAGTGCAGCAGCTGCACCTGCGCCATGTACAATTGCAGAACCTGCAAAATCTACAAAGCCCATTTCAGATAAGAAACCACCACCCCATGTCCAGTAACCTTCAACAGGGTAGATAAAGCCAGTAAGTACTACAGCAAAGCCAAGGAAAGCCCATAGCTTCATACGCTCAGCAACTGCACCCGATACAATCGACATAGCCGTTGCAACAAATACTACTTGGAAGAAAAAGTCAGATTCTAAAGAATGGTCAGCATCAGCAGCTTGTGTGCCAATTAAAGCGCCTATTGAAGGAATAAAACCACCTTCGGCATTGTCTACATACATAATGTTGTAGCCAACTAATAAAAACATCGTACATGCAATTGAATATAGCGCGACATTTTTAGTTAAAATTTCAGCTGTGTTTTTAGAGCGAACTAAACCCGCTTCTAACATGGCAAAACCTGCTGCCATCCACATTACTAATATACCTGATATTAAAAAATAGAAGGTATCGAGTGAAAATTTTAGTTCTATTATTGTATTTTCCATGATTCCCCCTTAAATCGCTTCTTCGTCAAGTTCGCCAGTACGGATACGGACAATTTGATCTAGGTCGTACACAAAAATCTTACCATCACCGATTTTACCTGTTGATGCAATTTTAGTAATTGCTTCAACAACGCGTTGACAATTTTCAGTACGAGTTGCAATTTCAAGTTTGATCTTAGGAATAAAATCTACTTGGTATTCAGCTCCACGATACAATTCTGTATGACCTCGTTGACGTCCAAAACCTTTAACATCAACTACTGTCATCCCCTCAATTCCTAAATCAGCGAGTGCTTCACGCACGTCGTCTAATTTAAATGGTTTTATGATTGCACTAATCATTTTCATAGCGGCCCCCTCGGACTCTTTATTGTTATCCTGTTAGCCAATACAATCCAACCTTTGTGCCACTATTTTATAGTATTATTAAACAATAACTTAACTAAAAAACCAAAAAAAAAGACAAAAAAAACGCACCATTTAGGTGCGTTTTTTTAACAAGCCAGCTACATTGGTGCATTAGATGATTCTGCACCAATTAAAAGCAATAATGCATTTATACAATACAGTTGCGTCCTCTATTTTTAGCTTCGTATAAAGCAGTGTCTGCAACGCGCATTGCATCGCTTAAGCTGGTGTTTTGAAATTCGGCTAAACCAATACTAGTAGTAATAGTGAATGACCGATCGCTGATAGAAAAATCATACATTGCCATTTTCTTTCTAAATGCTTCGAGATATTCGCGCCCTCTAGCTAGCCCTATATCAGGTAAAATAATGGCAAATTCCTCCCCCCCAACTCTCGCAACAGTAAAGTTAGCAAATGCAGAACGAATCAGTGCTCCTACTTGCTTTAACGCTTGATCACCACCTTCGTGTCCTAATGTATCGTTTATGTTTTTGAAAAGATCGATATCGAGTAAAGCTAAGGTGTTATTTTGATTTTTAGTTTTTAATAATTTTTCTGCATATTGATAAAAATAACGTCGATTATAAAGACCCGTTAAATGATCTCTAAAAGCACTCTCTTTGATATCTGCAATTAACGAAAGCTGTTCCATTGTTTGTAACACCCGACAATGAAACTCTTCATTCATAAACGGTTTTGTTAAAAAATCGTTCGCGCCATATTTGATAAAGCGGGCTGATAAACCATGTTTTCCAGCCCCCGATAATCCTATAATCGCTAAATCATCACGGCCTCTAAAATTTCGCACCGCTTTAACTAGTTCAAAACCATCCATTGTAGGCATTGCATAGTCAGTCATCAGTAACTTAATGTCAGGGTCTGCCTTTAATATATCAAGCGCTTGTTGGCCATCGTGTGCCGCTGTTACATCAAATAATTGCTTTTCGAGCATTTGCTTCATCAAGGAACGACTCAATACAGAATCATCTGCGATTAATGCTTTACACCCTTGGTTTCGCAGAAGCTGTGCTACCAACTTCACCGCGTAGTGGTATGAATCGCGATTATCTTTTATTACGTAATCGACAACCCCTAACTCAAGCATTTGCTGGCGTTTATATTCATCAATTTTTGAAGTCAGTACAACGGTTGGGATTTTTTTAGATAAGGTATATTTTGCAACTTCCCCGTTCGGTGCATCAGGCAACGTTAAGTCTACAAGAGCAAGTGAGTATTTATGTTTTTCAACATTCGCTTCACATTCAGCTAAAGACCAAGCGAAATCGACAGTAACATCTAAATAATGTGCAGTTAAGTGGCGTAGAACCTGCTGTACTACTTTACTGTCTTCGACCACTAATACTCTTTGCATAGACCCTTCTCTTAACTTCTGATTAATTTTGCGGTATAGCCGCAAGTACAAAATATCACCACTTCATTCTCACGGTATAAAATCATACAAAAGAGTCAATGATAAGCTGGCACGTAAATATACCGGATTTTTATAAGTAGCTAAATAAATAAATTATAAATTAACCTAAAAGCACATTATTACTTATTCAACCAAAAATATCGGTCACTAGTCTCAATATTTTTGTTATTTAGCTAGTAATTGCTTTTAATAGCCTATCAACAATAATAAGGATACCTCATGACGCTTTGTCGGATTATCAGTTTACCAATCGCTATTATCACCTTAGTCCTCAGTACTGCCTCACTTGCAGATAACCAACGCCGTATAGATGTCGACAGTAAAGTAATTACTCAACACAAAGCCAAAATTAACGGCCAACGTTTTGGCTATACAGTTGCCACAGGTACGCAACCTGTGTGGGATGATAAAGGCGATGCGATTGCAACGCTTCAATATACCTACTATACCCGTGACAAAGTAGACGACAGAACAACTCGCCCACTACTCATTTCTTTTAATGGTGGGCCCGGCTCTGCATCAGTATGGATGCACCTTGCCTATACTGGACCTAGAGTATTAAAAATTGATGACGAAGGTTACCCTATTCAGCCTTATGGCGTAAAAGATAATCCTTACTCAGTGCTTGATATTGCCGATATTGTTTATGTAAACCCGGTAAATACCGGTTATTCTCGCGTACTTGAAAATGAGAAAGGCGAACTCCTTTCTAAAGCAAAGCAAAAAGAGCTATTTTTTGGTGTAAATGCCGATATTAAATACCTTGCTGAATGGTTAAATACTTTTGTAAATAGAGCAGAGCGCTGGCGCTCGCCTAAATTTTTAATTGGCGAAAGCTATGGCACAACACGTGTATCGGGTTTAGCTCATGAGCTTCAAAACAGTCAGTGGATGTATATTAACGGTGTTGTACTCGTATCACCTACCGATATTGGTATTAAGCGCGATGGCCCAATAAAAGCTGCCAACCGCCTACCTTACTTCGCTGCAACTGCTTGGTATCACAAAGCACTTAAAGCCGATTTACAAGCTAAAGACTTAGACGAGCTATTACCAGAAGTTGAGCTGTTTACTGTAAATGAGTTAATCCCAGCTCTTGCTAAAGGTGGCTTTATTAATGCAGATGAAAAACGTCGTATAATTACAAAAATGGCGCACTATGCTGGCTTGTCAGAAAAATTTGTTGAGCAAAATAACTTAGATATTCCAACCCAGTTTTTCTGGAAAGAATTACTACGTGAACGTGGTCAAACTTTAGGGCGTCTAGACTCTCGCTATTTGGGGATGGATAAACGAGGCGCAGGTGAGTCTCCTGATTACTGGGCTGAACTTACGTCATGGTTACACTCTTTTACCCCTGCAATTAATTACTACTTACGTGAAGAGTTAAACTATAAAACAGATGTAAAATATAACTTATTCGGTAATGTTCACCCTTGGGATAGAACGGGTAACAATACTGGCGAAAACCTTCGTTTGGCAATGGCGCAAAACCCTTATTTAAACGTCATGATCCAATCAGGGTACTTTGATGGCGCAACCAATTACTTTGATGCTAAATACACGTTATGGCAGTTAGATCCTAGCGGAAAAATGAGGGAACGTTTGAGTTTTAAGGGCTATAGAAGCGGGCACATGATGTACCTTCGCCATGCTGATCTAGAAAGCTCTAATAATGACCTGCGTAACTTTATTAAAAATGCCTTGCCTAAAGAAGGCCAAGCCGCAAAATACTAATCTCTAAATTTACTAGAGGTGGCTCTTATTGAGCCACCTATTTATTTTCATATTGCTGACAATAACGACTTAACTGAGCTATCACAGCGTTAAAACATAACTCTAACTCTTCAATTAAGTTGCTTTGGACACTTTTATTTTCTGCCAAAGTTTCAACTTCCTGACATATATCTGCAAGTCGTATCGTCGCCACTGATTTTGATGATGATTTTAAGCCATGGGCCTGAAATGCTATGCCAGTAAAGTCATCGCAGCTTGCATACTCACGTATCAACTTAACTTGCTCCCCTGCTGTTTGCAAAAATGCATTAAATACCATGCAATGTACTGCGGGATCATCTCCGAGCATTGCACGCAACACGGATAAGTCGAGTTGATCAAACGAATGAGTCTCTGTTTCAGGCTTTTGATTGGTTTTAACCTCAGAATTAACCACTGTTTTTGTGTGCTTAATTAAAAGTGATTTAAGTTTCACTAACTCAACAGGCTTAGTTAAAAAACCATTCATACCTACTTTATGGCAATCGTCTAAATTCTTTTTAACAATATTGGCTGTAATGGCAATAATGATCAAAGGTTCGAAACGACTATCTTTTCGTATTCTTGTCGTTAGCTCAAAACCATCTAAAAGAGGCATTTGGATATCCGTAAGTAAAACATCAAAGTGCTTGTTTTGTAATGTTTGCCAAGCCTGCTCTCCATTACTTACAAAAGTTGAGCGCACACCGAGTATTGTTAATTGCTGCTTTAATACTTGTTGATTGGTAACCTGATCCTCAGCAACTAATACATCTAAAATAGGCAAAGAGTTTGCTGAAAAGTTTTTTTCTTTGATTACGCAAGCATCTGAATTAGAAGAAAAACCAGCCTGTTCAAAAGTATTAAACGTCAAACTGAAGCACGATCCTTTATTTAATTCACTTTGTACTGATATTTTTCCTTGCATGCGCTCAACCAACTCCTTGGTAATGACCAGTCCAATACCTGTGCCATGGACCTTACTCGTTTCTGCACCTAATCGATCGAAAGGTTTAAACAATCGAGAAATATCATCATTTGCAAAGCCACACCCTGTGTCAGCAACGCTAATTTCACACTGCTGATTATTTAAAATTTTACAACTTATGTAAATCTCACCATTTTGTTTATTATATTTAATCGCATTAGAGAGTAAATTTAACATTACTTGTTTAAAGCGACGTTTATCAATATAAAAATTTAGTCCTTTAAGTAAATCGAACCCTTCAGTGTACAGAGTCATTGACTGTGCTTTTGCTAATTCACTTACAAGCTCCACAGAATCTTCGATAAGTGGTTTGATAGGCACATAATCAAAATTAAATTGCATATTTCCAGACTCGATAGCCGTTAAATCAAGCACATCATTAATCAATAATAGTAAGTGTTCACCAGCTCGGTAAATACTTTTGGCGTTACCTTTTTGTATATTATTAGCAAATTCGTCATATTCATATAACTGAGCGAAACCTAAAATAGCATTTAACGGAGTGCGTAATTCATGGCTCATACTTGCCATAAAATCAGACTTTGCTTTACTTGCCGATTCAGCCTCAATGCGCAGCCTATTCAATTTTTGATGATTACTTTGAACTTCAATAGCCATTTTATTAAATGCATTGATAACACTGCCAATTTCATTCTTTTGTTGCCTATCAACATGACAATTAAAATCGCCTTTTGCGAGCTTTGAAAAAGCAAATTCCAGTCTGCGCAAAGGCGTTGTGATTCGATAATCAACTAACCAAGCAAGTGCCATGAAAAAAATAACGAGTATGGTAAATTGACTGTATATTAGTGTGTAATGCAGCTTTGAGGATTCATTTATTTCGTTAGTGAAATTAGCGACTAAAATAATTTTTGCTAGAGGTTTATCTAAAAATAAAACCTGCTGACTTAGTACAACATCACTACGCTCAATTGTGCCCTGCCAAGTGTCCAATGGATACAATTGGTTTTTTGTTACCTCATCTATAACTTGGATTCCTTTCCAATTCGGTTGAATTTCTAGCTGGCTATCAATCTGCTCGTAAAGTTCGGCATATTGGCGAGTAAGCAAAGGAGTTGTTACTGAAGTAGACAGTTGTTGCAGTGACCGTTGTGCGGTTTTAGAAAGTCCTTCGTTAACCCAACGAGCTTGCTCTGGTAGTGCGTAAAAAATAAAAAGACAAACCAATAAAAAACCAAATGTTATTACAGCAACAAAGCTTTGTACTCGCAGACTACGCCACCAATTAATTCTCAACATAAAATGCGCTTAGCCCCCATTCAGTTAATTGTTGATACTCCGCTAAGGTCGCAATACTGGGCTCTATAATTGGGATCCCTGCAAATAAGTGTTTATGCTCATCACTTTCGCCTATATTTAAAAAAGCACGCTGTACCTTAAGCTGTATTTCACTTGCAACTCTCGGGTGAGCAACAATTGGATGGCGGCTAATTTCACGAGTTTTATAAATAACTTTGAGCTTTTGTTGTAAATTTTTAGGTTGCTGTTTTAATGTACCTAAAACTCCACCTCCCGCTTTAGTCGAGTTCAGTGCTACGTTTAAGTACACCGAAGAGTGTGTTTGTACATAAACGGGCTTAATTTTTAGTCCATACAGTAAAGCTAAATCGGCGCGCATTAACAATGAAGCACCTAGTGCATTTGGTGCAGGAAACGCAATTTCAGCTCCCTCTAACTGGCTTAAATTATCTATACCACTTTTTTTATTAACAACTAAAACACCTTGGAGTGATCGCCCTGCATCTTTTATTAAGGGTAAATAACCTTGTTTTTCATGTGCTACAACACTGTGCCAAGGGTTCATATAAGCAAAATCATATTCTCCATTAGCAAAAGCCTGTTCAAAAACAGGTATAGACTTAACCGTAATTAACTCAATTTTTACACCTGTTTGCTCACTCACTTGTTTGAGTAAAGGCTGCCAAATAGCATTCAATTTTTGCGATTCATACTGAGGTACAACACCAAAAGTATATTCTTGAGAAAACAACCATGAACTTTGCAATAAACATAACATAGCAACGACATACTTCATCAGCTCTCCTAATATGAGTGTGTTATTACTATTAGCTTAGTTAAAGACTGAGTAAGTCACCATAAAATTCTTATCTGTTCAGCATTTACCAGCTTTAATCAGAGGCGCTTTTACTTGATACCTCTGATGAATAAGAATGTCATGTAGATTGAGCAGGGTTTTGTAGGTACTTTTCAGACCTACTTTATTATTAAGCCAAGTAGGGATCATGCCTGCGGATAAAGCATAAACTTGATAAGCAATGCTTAAATTGTTGCCTTGCTGAGTTAATAACCACTTTGCATTTAAAGTTTTAATTCTGACCACATTTTTATAAAGTGGCAGCTCTTTTGGGCGCGCTTTAATAACTAGCTGGCTTTGATTTGGTGTTAATTGTGAATAACACGAATACGTGACTGCGTCTCTATTTGCAACAGGCCAAGGGGAGTCAAAATAGCTGTAAACGAGGTTTTCTGAGGGGCTCAGTATTTTAATAACACTAACTTTCGAGGCGTTCTCTATCCACTTTTGCGCCACTTGCGTATCACTAAGTAACGCTAAAAAATCCTCAGTGGTGACACCATTTACAACTAGCTCGCCTTTAACTTCAAACGTATCATCATCATGAATTTGATAATATACGCTTACCCCTTTCTCATTTTTGTACAAATGCCAAATCGGATTAGCATACGCATTAAAGGCTTGCATTAAAAAAAAGAAGCAAGTGCACTTTTGAATAAAGTTTGGCTTACAAAAGTGCCTTGTTATCATTTTTGCCAATACGGTTCTATATCAAATGACGCGAGTCGGCTTTGCTCCATCGCATTTACCAAATACTCAGATTTTTGCTCAAGCCACAACTGAATTTTAGCGAGTTGCTCATCTTCTTGCCCAGCACATAACTGCTTTAAATACTCCAATGTACTTAACTCATACATTCCATGGGAAATATCCAACCAAGGCAACCTAAATTCCAATCGCTCCTCTTTATCAAATAGAGCACCTAAGCAATTGCCACTTAGTAGGCTATTTTCAAGCTGTGTACGCAAGCTTAAATAATCAGTAATACTGAGAGTTTGCTCTTTTGGGAGCATATGATGCAAGTTTTTCCAATCTTTATTAAACAGACGATTAGCAATCGATGAAACTGGCTTTTCTGCAGCTTGAAGTTCAACCTGCCCCCAATCTTTACGCCAGTGCTTATCAATTAACCAAGTTGTTAACGATAATAGTAATCGATTATAGCGCGCACTATGAAACAGCGCATTGATATCATCAATACTGGGTTGAAGCTCTTTTAAGTCATTAATAACTTGTGCAAGTGCCGGCGCTGCATTTATTTTTCTATAAAAAGCATGGCGTTTAGAGGTATAGGTTTTAAGCTGAATTGCATTTTCAACCCATGCTAACTCACTTAATAGCCATTTAAGTTCAGTGCGAAGATGGTCTGTGCTTTCTTTAGATACAATATCGTCATACAACCAAAAAGTATGCCGAATTAAACTAATACCATCTGTTACTCTTTTCAGTGTTTTTAAACTTGGTTTATCGAAATAACATTGCTCATGTTTTTGTACAAACCGGATACCAAAATTCATTGCTGCAACTAATGCACTTTCTTGACTTGGTGAACTAGACAATTGCACAAAGCCAATGGATTTACTTGGTTTTAATGGTTTTTCATCAGCCAGACGATAGCCACGTGCCGCTTTAGAATATAAACCTAAACGAATACAGTTTTGACTCACCAACTTATCAGCTAAAGCAAAGAGTTCGTTGCGACTGCCTTCAACCAGCTCAATCTCAAGTTCGCTAATAATCTCTATTTTACCAGCCGCTGCAATTTCGCCTTTATCAAGTACGACTTCAATTTTGGCCCCTGTTTCAGTCTCTATTAACCAAGTACGGCGAATAAAGTTAGTACTGAAAATGGGGTATAAATTTTGTGAAATTGAATCAACTTGCATACCATGGGGCCAGATGTTGGCGTTAAATGCCATCAAATTAGGTCGATTTGATTCAAGTGGTAAATTATATTCAGGGCGTTGATGCAGCCCACCAACAACTTCACCTGCAAGTTTTATAGTTTGCTCACATTGGGTATCCGCACAACGCGTTCTAAACCCGATATCAAGCGCTCTAAGTTCACGGTTCGGTGTATCATAGTATGAGTTTTGCAAACTGCGTGAAGGCTTGTTTATAACCGTTTTTGCAAATTGAGTAATTAAAGAGGGGATCAGTGGAACTACGGCATCTGATACCAAAAACTTCAGTTCTATCTCAGTATCCATTTGGTCTGCGGATTACCTTTAAAATAAATAAGTGCTCAAAATAAACAAAGCGCATCCACAATGCAAATTTTTTAGTCTTATTTATGCCTAAAATCATGACTGGGTTACAATATCAGTCTTGCTATTAAGCGCTTAAATCCATACTATCTGGCTACTTATGTGAAATAAAAATCACGTTCATCATGGACGCAGTTAGATTAACAAGGTAGATAAATGCTAAAACACTGCTTATTAGGGCTACTTTTAACAGCCACCACATTTATGAGCCATGCAGAAGAAGCCCAAGCGGCAAATTCCACTGATGCAAAAACCGCTTATATCATCGATAATTTATATACTTTTATGCGCTCTGGAGCGAGTACAAATTATCGCCTTCTTGGCTCTGTAGATGCAGGAACAAAGTTAACTTTATTATCAGCTGAAGAAAATGGTTTTATCAAAATTAAAGACGATAAAGATCGCGAAGGCTGGATAGAAACCAAGTTTGTTACCCAAACTGCTGGTTTACATCAACAATACCAAACACTGAGTAGTGAAATGGGCACAATGCAAGAAAAGTTACGCCTAGCTCAAATAGAATTACCGCAGCTGCAAGAGCAGAATCAAAAATTAACAGATCAAAACCAACAACTTTCTGAGCAAATAACTAAATTAAAGAGCACACTGGAGATAGAGCGGACTCAAAAAGAAGCTGCCAGCTCTAAAGAAAAACGCCAGCTACTTACTTATGGTGGCGCAATTGCATTTTTAGGACTGTTTTTTGGTATTATTTTAACTATTGTGCTGTCGCGTCGTAAACGCTACGAAGGTTGGGCATAAACTCACAGCTGAATGTATACAAAAAAGCCGCTTTATAGCGGCTTTTTGTTCTCTGTATTTTCATGCAGTTCAAGCTTAGGTGCGCTCATACCTTTGAGTAATCGACCAAATATATCTGCGCCAGTAATAATACGCTTTTCATCACTCCACACTAATACAACGTCGTGATCAATGGCACCATCAAACGATTTATCAAGTGAATGGTTTGCTCTTATTTTTAAAATAACTTCACTCAAACGCATGGTTTCATCTGTAACAATGATTGGCCTGTGGCAATAGTGATATGGGTCAAAAGCCTCTGATTCAAACAATGCTGAACGTAAAAAGCCATCTGCATCAACCACCAATAACGGCCAACCATCTTCATTAGTAATGATCACCCAGTTATAACCTGATTTATGTAACTTACGTAAAAATTCGTTATCGGCAGTCAACGTAAGATCAGGAAATATCGGTAAATCTAGTTTTGTTGGCAATGCAATTATAGAATCAGGGCCAATCACCTCACCTTCTTTGGTTACACTGATCTCATCTAAACTAAAAAAGTTAAGTGCGCCAATCCCTTCCACATGCTGAACATCAGCCTCTTCAGCTTCAATGTGTTTACGAATAATGCCTCTTAATTCGCTTTCAGCAAAGTACGTAATACCTTCTTTTCCAAGCCATGCATCAAGCACCAAAGCAGTTGGTTTAGCTACAACGTAAAACAGTATCTGGTAAAATTTTATAAGTGGTGACAACATACTCGCCATTTTAAGCGCATTACGCGAAAAATAAGCTTGGGGCGTAATTTCACCAATGATAGTAATTGCGATAGTTGAGAACAAAAATGAGCTTGCCCCCATTAATACCGAATCAGAAAGCAAAGTAAGTAATACGTTTATACCTACGTTACCCCACAAAATAGTCGACAATAAAAAATTTGAATCATTACGCAGCGCCATTACTTTTATAGCGGCTTCGTTACCTTTCGTACTTTCCATTTCAAGTTGTAATCGGCTTAGCGAAAAAAACGCCAAATTCAAACCAGAAAACATTGCGGACTGTGAAATACACAGTCCAATTGCACACCAAATCATGACATCAAAAGTCATTGTATTTTCCTATTAAAAAAGCTTATAGCAACAACAAGCTGCCTAAACCTAAAAAGGTTACAAACCCTACAATATCAGTAACGGTTGTTAAAATTACCGACCCCGACAATGCTGGATCTATTTTCATTTTGTCTAAAATAGACGGAATAACAACACCCGCTAACGACGCTGCAACTAAGTTTAATAATATTGCGACTGTAATCGTAATACTTAGCATAATGTCGCTAAACCATAAATAAGTAAGTGCACCAATAACAAACGCCCACACCAACCCATTTACAGCCCCCACGCGCAGCTCTTTTTTAAGTAACGCTTTACGGTTGGAGTCGGTAACCTGACCCAGTGCCAAGCCGCGAACAATAACGGTCAATGTTTGACTTCCTGCAATCCCTCCCATAGAAGCCACTACTGGCATTAACACCGCTAACGCAACCACTTGCTCTATCGTTGCCCCAAATAATCCTATAAACCACGATGCTAAAAACGCCGTTGCTAGATTAATGCCTAACCAAACACCTCGGTTTTTAGCACTTTTTCGCACACTTGCGAACAAATCTTCGTCTTCTCTTAAACCACCCGCTTTAGCTGCCGCTTCATCGGTAATTTCTTGGCGCAATTCGTACGCTGAGGCAATCGTTAATCTGCCAAGTAACTTGTTATCTGCGTTTACGACTGGCATTGCCATTTTCTCTGAGTGAATAACGACTTCTGCCGCTTCATATAAATCATCATCTGCATGTAATGATGAGAAATCATGATTAGCCAAAGCTATTAAACTGTCAGTGTCACTCGCTTTTATCAAATCATTAACAGCAACCTCACCTATTAAGCTGCCTTTTCTACTGACTAAATAGATAACTTCACTGTATTGTGGCAAACCTTTATTCAACAGCTTTTTAGCCCCACCAGCGGTTAATTTCTCTGATACTTTTAAGAAATCAAACCCCAACCAATGACCTAGTTGTTCAGGTGGGTATTGCTGTGCTAATTCGTATTGTTTAATCTGCGCTTCGTCGAGTTGTTTTTTAGCATACTCAACAAAGCGTTCTGGAATAACTTCTTCTAGCTCAAGCAGCTCTTCTACATTAACTTCATCTAATAATTTAAATGCATCGTTATCATCTAACGTTTGCAGTAACCATAGACAGCTATCCTCACTTAAATTTACAAAAATTTCATGTTGCGTGTCTTCATCAAGCAATAGCCAAATTTCAAGGCGTTGCTCTTTTGGTATCGCCTCAAAGAGTAAAGATAAATGCTCAGTAGAGAGTGTTACCTGCGCATCAGCTAATAATTTATTTTTGCGTTCTGTTGTATCGCATTGAAGTAAATCATTTATTAGTTGTGGAAGTTGATCAACCGGATACTCAATCATTTTAAAACCTTAAAATTTAAAAATGCACGTTACTTACAGTTTATCCTGACAACAAAAATTTGCTGAGAAAACTTGAGTTTATTAAGCATGTACAGGCTATTTTTGCGCATTGTATGGGCAAAATAAAAACGGTACTAATGTTTATTTTAAAAAATTAAAAAAACAGTAAAAGGGATTATTTTTGAGGAGAGAGTCAACACAATAAGCAATCCAAATAGATTGCTTTTGCTACAAAAAAAGGCTCATATTAAAAACTAATATAGGCAAACAAGAATGAAATAGGTGCGTACATTTAAAGGCGGTCGGTAATGCTGCGTACAAGTTCAGAATCTAAGAATTGAGTTACCAAGGCAGCTCCCCAGGCATACGTCCGTTGAATTGGGTAACCTTTAAAAATCCAGCGTTTACGTACATGATTAAAATGCTCCAGATAATCTTGCTTAGCTTGGGGCATAGGGTGTTCAGCAAGTTTACTCCACGCCTTGTAGACACCCGACATATCTGAGCCTCGCATAAAGCGCTGTAGCCATCGAGGAAAACGAGCGAAGCTAATAGTTGACTGAAAGTCGATAAAATAAGGTTTACCGTCAGCACCACATAAAATATTACCCATATTACGTAAATCTAAATGCACTATCCCTTTGCGATGCATTTTTGCGACTTGACGCTCAAGCTCACTAAAAAAATCAACTGGAAGCTTTTTACCTTGATGAATTAAAGAACGAAGTGAGGTGCCCTCTATATAGTTATAAGCCACTGCAATCGGCGATAAACAGCAAAAACGATTTGCTACCGCGTCCAACTCAGATAATCGACTCAAACCTTTATATTCTTGGTTAACCGAAATACGTGCAAACGATTTACGAATAAACCAAGGACTTTGGCTAAAGTCTTTTATTATTAAATCAAATCCATCATCTTTATATCGATAAACAATAGCATTAGCAAAACGTCCTTTATGAACAACACTTAAACGATGTTGCACAAAAGTGTGCTCTGGAAATTGTTGCTGTAATTGCGCTAACAAATCATTTTCAATCATAACAAACCTCACAAGATAATAACCTTGATTGCCTAGGCAACTATATTATCAAAGTTCGATTTTACCTACAACGGAATCACATGTTTAGGGTCTTGATTTTCTATTGAAACAGTATCGCTATTTTATTGATAATCTATTTTTTAGAGGCTGTTTGAGGCAGTGATTCTAGGTTATTTATTGCTTTGAACAGCAAATCCATTAACTGTTTTTTTTCAGATTCTAAAAAACCAGTTAATGCCTGAGTATAGACTTCGTTTACTACTGGCATTATTTCTGGGTAAAGTACTTTTCCTTTTTCACTTAAACATAAAATGGTTGAGCGTTTATCAAACTCACATTGTGTTTTAGCTATTAAGTCTTTTTCTTCAAGACGGCTTAATAGTCGACTCATTGCACCTCGGTCATAAACCATATGCTCACAAAGCCCAGCAAGCGTATTAACAGACTCTTTAGCTAGCAACACAACAACTATGTACTGCGCCGAAGTTAAATCCATAGGAAGTAATTTGGTATCAATATGCGTAACCAGCGTTGAGCGTAAAAAAGATACCAAACGTCCTAGGTCTTTTTCAGGGACCAATTCATCGCGAGTACAGCGTTTAATTGATGTCATACTTTGCATTAAAATCCACTCAATTTAGTCTATTTACGATCTACTTTAAAAAATTGTAAAACTTACCAATAAGGTTAAGCCGCAGTTAGCGGCTTTAATAACGGTAAATACATAAGTACTAAATTTTAAACTGCCCAACTAATTGCCCTAAACTTTCACCTCTTCCGGCTAAGTGTTCACTAACTGATGACGTTGTTTTACTCGACACTGTAAGCTCATTAACTATTTCTTGGATAGCATATACATTGCGATTTATTTCTTCTGTTACACTACTTTGTTCCGTAGCGGCTGTCGCAATTTGCGTACTCATATCGTTAATTGATGTCACTGAATTGGTAACCGATCCTAAACTATCGGATATAGCTCGTGATGACTCAACTGAACGATTACAGCTTTGTTGGCTTGCTTGCATTGCACCTACCGCTGAGGACACTAGATTATGTAGTTCACTCAGCATTTCATTAATTTCTAGTGTGCTCACTTGCGTACGACTCGCCAAGCTTCTTACTTCATCTGCAACAACAGCAAACCCTCTACCATATTCACCAGCACGAGCGGCCTCTATTGCGGCATTAAGTGCTAATAGGTTTGTCTGTTCTGCAATACCGCCGATAACACTCAGCACACTATTAATTTTTTTAGACTGCTCGCTCAGTGAATCAACCTGTTCAGCAGCGACGTTTATTTCATCCATTAATTTTGATACTTCGCTGAGTGAAATATCAACACACTCTTGTGCTTTAGCAACTTCCTGTGTTGCAGCCTGAGTTGATACAGCAACTTGCGTAGTATTTTGTGCAACTTCATGTGATGTGGCAGACATTTCAGTAATGGCGGTCGCAACTAACTCTGTTTCATGATTATGATTGAGTAGCTTGCCCTCAATTAGTCGTGTTTGTTTATTTATATCACTGGATGCTGATTTCACATCATGTGTAACATCAACCACATTCGCAATAATACCGTGTAGCTTACTGACAAAAACATTAAATGCTTCACCTAATTGACCAATTTCATCATTCGTGTCTATCTCTAGGCGCTTAGTTAAGTCACCTTCACCTTTTGCTATGTCGTCAAGGCTCTGCACCATTCTTTGAATTGGCTTAACCATGGTATTCGCCGCAACCAATGCACATGCAATCGTTAAAACAACCCAAAATAAAGCAATTAGCAATAAGGTAATTACTTTATCATTCATATGCTCTTGCATCGTTACTTCGTATTTAATTAGCTCTGCTTCTATATCATCCATATATGCGCCAGTGCCAACCATCCAATTAGTTCCTGGGATCATGGCAGCATAGCCCATTTTCTCTACTAGGCCTGTCGTATTAGGTTTTTGAAAGTGGTAGTTAAATGCGCCACCACCTTTTTGAGCCTGTTCGAGTAACCCGACTATAATTTTTTTACCATTGGGGTCTGTCATCCCTATTTTATTTTGCCCTTCAATGGCATCACCTAATAACGCATGAAAAACACTAACACCGTTTGTATCGTAGATGAAAAAGTAACCCCCTTGACCAAAGGTTAAGTTTCTAAGCGCATTTTTAGCATCTTGGGCAGAGCCAGTATCTAATTGGTGACGAACAATTTTGCTCGCAATTTCGATTTCTGTACTTAATAAGTTCTGTTTATCTTTGATCAATTTAGTCTTAAATGAATCAAAATTTTGCTGCTGATTTTTAGACTCTAAATAATAAGAACTCAGCATTAAGCTAGTTAAAAGTAACATCAGTGGCAAAATAGCTAATAACAACAATTTGTTTTTTAAGCTTAAATTACTCATTATTTCTCCAAATCTAAGGCAGTAAATTTAAACAGCAACAACATAAAATAACAAAAGATACTTTTTATTTTATGCTCACTGATAAAGGTAAATTAGTTTATTTACATACCACTTAATATTTACGAAGCGTGTAAATATTAAAGGTAAATGTCGAGGTAAGAGCCAAACCAACCTTGGCGATTTTGTCCATATTATAGTTGTAAGGCATACATTTTAATACTTAAAACATTGCGACCTTAGTAGTAAGCAAAATAATGAACCTAACCAATTACTCCCACCAATAAGTAAAACAACGAAAAACAAAGATGAAACTTAGGAACAATCATGTAGTTTTTTTATTTTTATTAACATATAATCACCCTATCTTACTAATACGAATTACCTAGCATAAAATCGGAACGCACGTCATTTCTTATCTCTGCTTAATCCCAACCAAAATGAATCATCAATGAAGTACATTCTATATTTTACGCTTTTAATTTCTGCTCATGTATTCGCCAAGCCAATAAACAACAGCACTGCTTTTTATTATTCAGCACCGATGCCTCTTGCTGAAATGACATTTTATTCTCGTGTGGTAGTGCAACCAGAATTAATCACAGAGCATGAGCTTAATTGGCTTACGCAGCGTAACATTGCTGTTTATGCTTATCTTAGTGTGGGTGAGTCATTCGAAAAAAACACGTCATCACTTGTTGTTAATCCCAATTGGAATAGTCATATTTCCGATTTAACTTCTACGTATTGGCATAAACGCATAAAAAACAGCGCTAATGATTTAAAAGACCGTGGTTTCACTGGCTTATTCTTAGATACACTAGATAGCTATCAGCTATTAGATACAACAAGCAATAAAGCAGACCAACAAGCTGGGCTAATTTCAATTATTGAGGACCTCTCAAGCTCATTTGATAAACATTTAATACTCAATCGTGGGTTTGAACTACTTCCCAAGTTAAAAGGGTTCGCAACTGATTTAGTAGCGGAGGGGTTATATAGCCATTACAATCCTCTTGATAATAGCTACAAACTCACTGCCGAAAGTGATCAAATATGGCTAATTGCACAATTAAATACAGCAAAAAACTTGGGCTTTAATGTACAAGTGATTGATTATGCAAAGCCCAAAAATCGCCTTGCTATGGCTCAAAAAATAATAAAAAACGGTTATGCACCTTGGATAACTGACGGACACCTACAAACATGGGGAACGTCAAATATCACACCAATAGCTAGGCGTATTCTAATTCCTTACAATAGTGATATTAAGCCACTTATCTATACTACGGTGCACTTAAAACTTGCAACCATGATTGAGTATTTGGGGTATATCCCTGATTACATTGATGTAGCAAAAAGAGCGCTTCCTCTCATAGATCCAAGTTTACATGCTGGCGTTATTTCGTGGACTACCAGTGATGCTTTTTATACCCCGGCGATAACTAATTGGCTAGAAACAAATTTAGGCGCTGTCCCTTTGTTAGTTATGGGAGAATTACCGCTTTCGACTACACTACTAATCAAACTAGGTGTAGAAGCACTCAATGTATTACCTCCTGCTCCTTATGAATTAAATTACTTTGCCCCATGGTTCAAAGGTGAAGCCGCGACACCACCACCAATAGTAAAACCATATTTACTGAAACTAGCGCCAAATGCCACTGCGCTTATTAATATAAAAGCGGCTGATGGCAGCATTGTTGTGCAAAGTGCAAAAACAAAATATGGTGCTGTGGTGGTTGCCCCTTGGCTAATTGATACTTTTCCGATGGAAGGTAGTAAGTGGGTTATCGACCCTCGTACATTGCTGACAAAGGCGATGGAGCTCCCGCCTATCTTAGTCCCCGATACAACAACTGAAAGTGGTAGGCGCATGCTTACTCTACATATTGATGGTGATGGTTTTTCAAGTATTGCAAATTTTACAGGTAGACCTTATTCGGCAGAAGTGATCCGCGATGAAATAATTAAACGCTATAAACTCCCTTTAACATCATCAATTATTCAAGCAGATATTGAAGCTACTGGACTTCACTCAAAAGCGAGTCCTAAATTAGAACGTATTGCGCGCAGTATTTTCGATTTACCCTATGTTGAAATTGCATCTCATACTTATAGTCACCCTTATTTTTGGACCGCACTCTCTGGTCGGAAAAAAATAGATGAGGATGACACCGACTATGGTTTTCATCTTGATGTGCCAGGATACGACACTATAAGTTTAAAAAAAGAAATTACGGGCTCTATAAAATACATTGACGAAAAGCTGGCACCAAAAAATAAAAAAACAGTATTAATGCTGTGGTCTGGTGACGCAACACCTGGGCCAAAAGCACTTGAACTTGCCCGTGACGCGGGTGTATTAAACATTAATGGCGGCAACACCGATGCAAATGCCGATAACCCTAGCCTGTCTCATATATCGCCAATTGGGCGACCTGAGCGCGACCTGTTATATCAAATTTATGCTCCTATCTTGAATGAAAATGTATTCACTAATTTATGGCACGGGCCTTATTATGGGTTTAAACGTTTAACCGAAACATTTGAAATAACAGAAAAACCATACAGATTAAAGCCTTACACTATTTATTATCACTTTTATTCGGGGGAAATACCTGCTGGTCTCGATGCCTTAAAACACAATATAGACTATGTTTTAGCACGGCCAAATACACCTGTACATTTGAGTCATTTTGCAAAAATTGCAAAAGATTTTTATTTCTCTGCATTAGCAAAAAATAATGACGATGAATGGCTATTTAGCTCAAAATATATTCGTACTTTACGAATACCTAGCGATTTTGATATACCAAATATAGCCCAAAGTGAAGGGGTATCTGGTGTAACTCAAAAAGGCGACTACGTACATATTATCAATAATATTGCCCGCCTTAGCTTTGATCACAGCCAAAATAATAGTAAGCCTTATTTAGCTTCTGCTAATGTGGTTATCGATAATTGGCAGGTAAATGGCGCAGTAAGCTTTAAAGCTTGGGTGCCCGCTTCACTTGATTTAATGAATGGACGTAAATGTCAATTTACATCTCATTTGGGAGAGCACTTTAAAGGTATCACTCACGGTAAATTAACGCATTTCAAAATACCTATGGGTGACTTTTATGGCTACCTTAACTGTGCTGGGACTGCCCCATAATGAATTCTAATAAACGCCCTCAGTTAGTATCTATAAAAACAATATTAACGATATTAGCCGTAAGTTGCTTTGCACTTTATGCGTTATTTCCGCATACCTTATTTTTTGAAGATGATACGCTTTCACAAGATTATACTTTTGAAACATCGTACCTAAATGCAGCGCTTAATACTGACCCTGACAATGAAAAACTACGCGCTAAGCTAATTGAGCTACACATAGAGCTAAGCGAATACGCACAAGCGAAAATTGAGCTTGCAAAGTTACCTAAAAGTGAGCGCAAAGCGACACTTGAAATCAAACTACTTTACTCATTATGGTTAGCAAGTGGTGCAAATATAGATGATAGATTTGAAGAGTTATCTTTAAAAATAAAGGCCCATAAAAATTGGAATGAACAAGTGCTGAGCATAGCTAAAGCGCTTGGCTTAAATGTAAGTGTTGCACAGTACTACCAGCTAAAAAACAAGCCATTACTCGCCGCTGATTACTGGTTAAGTGCAGGCGAACCAGTTAAAGCATTAGTCATTTATAAAGCAGGTATACACGCAAATATAGCTGAAAAAGCAATTGAAACAGCGCTTGGCGCAAATGACCCTGTGCAAGCCTATATGTGGTGGAAAAAGTATGGCGACCAAGCTAACACTGAACGTACTCTTTATTTAGCTGACTTAGCCGGCAATACAGAAGATGCTGCAGATGCGGTAGAAGCTCTACTAAAAGCTACCCCTAATAATACACACTATTTAACTAAGGCAATGTATTTACGCTTAGCCAATGGTAATGCAAAAGGTGCCGAACAATTACTCGAAAAATTGCTAATAAAAAGTCCAAATAACAAAGAACTCCATTTACTAAATTGGAAAGTAAAACGTTGGCAAAATAAACCCAGCGAAGCACTTAATGAATTTAAGTGGTTAATGGCAAATCATGCAGTAACACCAGCCATGCTCAGTGATAGCATAAACGATGCAACCTCTCTTTATTTGTATCAAGATGCAAATGATATTTACGAATACAAAGCGCAAAATAGGCAGTTAAAAGGCAATGGTTTTGCTAAATGGATGCAAACCAATGAGTTCATCGGCAATGCAAAAAAAGAGCTAAATCATATTGAACGATTTGAACAAATTAGTGGTAAAAGTGTGTTATCACAATACTGGAAAGCTAAAGTACTGCACGATACTGGTAACTTAAAAGGCTTAAGGTCACTATGGCCAACATACCAAGGTCCAAAAAATGAAGAAGATCTATTATGGCTTGCCCGATCATTTTGGCTTATCGATGATTTTTCAACCGCACTTACCATTTTAAAGCAAAAACAACAAAGTACAGACACTGAATTTTGGACTGCACGCGTTGATATGGCATTGCGAGTTCAAAATAAAAAAGAAGAGCTTTATGCGTTCGAACAATTAATGACCATTAGTGAGCTCAGTGTAGGTGATATGTTGCACTATCAACAACTGCGCTTTGAGAATAATCCTCAAGGCCTTCTCGATTACCTATGGCAGCAACCATCGCTTACAATTAGACAATTAATCCAAGTTGCATTATTGAGTTCACACGTTGATGATGAAGAATCGATAAAACGTATCCACCAAGAACTCGAAAAGCAGCGCTATAATAAAGCACTTTATCCTGCTTGGTTAATACTCTCAAACTGGTATCAAAACAAAAGCGATTTCAATTCAGCCTATACCACTTTAAACCGCGCAGCAAAACTAAGTGAGTACAATCCAGACGTGGTGCTTGCACAAGGTTGGTTAGCACTGCAAATGCACGATACAGTAATGATAAAACGTATTATAGATAATCATTCAGAAGATGAGACTACTCACGGCTGGACGCAACTGTTAGCTAGCTTATCGATTCATGAAAAATCATATAATAGCGCTTACTTTTACTTGCGAAAGTTAGCGCTGGCTGATCCAAACGACTTAACAACCCTGGTTAACTTAGCTGATGTAATGAAACAGCTTGGTTATTACGCAAATGCCACCGAACTTAATCATTATTTATTACAACATTTACCTAAAGATAAATACGCCTACCGAGGCTTAATGTACCGCTGGGCAGGTGCGATGGCTATTCCACATTTAATGCAACTTAATTCAATGGATGAACTAGCACCCGAGACAATTGGCGAGCCTCAAACAAACTGGTGGTTAGCACGACGAGCAGCACAAAAGTTAGCTCCTTGGCAAAAACTACAACTTTACATGACTAATGGCGAGTTTAATAAAATTAAACAGCTCATAACGCAAAATGCACTAACCGAGGAAGATAAGTTAAATGCACTTCTCTACCTCAGACAACCCTACGCAACAATGCAGCGTTGGTACGAAGAACTAACAACTGAGCCGAGCGAATCACAATTAAGTTTAGTTCGTAATGCCCGAGGCTCATACTTTAGAGCACTTGAAATTAATTTATCGCCTGAGGCCGGATTAAACAGTAGCCAATACGATGTAAATGTTTATTTTCCTTATGCCAATGGCCAGTGGAAACTAAGCCTAAGTAATCAGAAAAACTTTAATAATAATGGATTACTGTTTGCTGTAGAAAATAAAATGACATGGGGTCGCTGGTATTTCGATGCAAAAATTGATTCCCACCAAGGTCGTTTAGCAAATCGTCAGGGTATTAGCTTAGATTCTCGCTATCAATGGGATTCTCGTACACAAGTTGGTTTAAAGCTTGAACACAATGTTGAAAATCGCCAGTCAGAGGCCTTACTTAGTTTTGCGCAACTTAACAAAGCTACGGCCTATGTAAACTATAATATTGATGGTCGACAAAACATGCAATTATCGGCCGCTATAATGTCTTTTTTACGACGAGATAGTGGAAGTTCACTCATCAACGGGCAAGAGTATAACGCCCGATACCAATACCGTATTTTAAAAGATAGGCCAATTTGGACTGCTTATTTTAGCGCGCAATGGCAAGATTTTGAACAAGTGAACACGCTTATAAATACAGGTAACGATGCCCCATTAAATATAGAACTTCAGCCATTTAGACGCTTTGCGCTCGGTACCTCATTTTCCTCAACCAGCTCACTAGAACCGCCCTATTTAGGTACTAGCCCATCATGGCTATTTGATATAAGCACCGGTTACCAAACTATCAACGATGATATTGATGTGTCTGTTTCAAGTGGCGCTGGTTGGTCTATTTTAGGTGATGATTTATTTAAATTACAGCTGGGTTACCAAAGTAGTAATAAGGTTGGTAATTCAGATACACAGTTACAATTAGGATATTACGTACATTTTTAATGTTAGGAGAAAATATGTTTCGCTTAGTTATACCATGTCTAGTTTTATTACTATCAGCCTGTACAACGAGTAGAGTTGCTGATGATGTAGAAATAAACCCATCAACAACAGTTGCCTTATTACCGCTAGTAAATCATGCTCAAACACCTCTCGCTGGTGAGCGTGCTGAAGACATTTTAACAAGTATTTGGCAACAAAATAAATTACCAACGCTTCTTCGCGCACCCAGAAATAGCAATAAGGAGCTACCACCACTTGACGATCAATATCGTTTAGATAACGCCATGCAATGGCTAAGCACTCAACAAGCGGATTATCTACTCACCGGTAGCATTGAAGAGTGGCGCTACAAAGCTGGTCTTGATGGCGAACCCGTTGTTGCTCTTACTTTATCGTTAACTGCGAACGGCCAAACCACACCGATATGGACAGGAACAATTGCAAAAAGTGGTTGGGGACGCGATAGCATTGCAGCAACGGCACAAGATGTAATTGCCGACTTAATTTCTTATATAGAGGTTAGTGAGTGAAAACACATTTCTTTCGCCCAAGAGAAGTCCCTGAGCTACAGACATGGGCTGAGGTAATTATATTTACCACATTGGCTTTAGGCCTGCCTGTTCTGTTTAATGCCGAGGATCCTTTTTGGACGCAAGGAGGGTTTTCTTGGCCTGTATTAGGGCCTTTACTGGTTGCTTTGCGTTATGGGTTCTCTAAAGGTTTTATCAGCATTTTAACTTTACTCGTAGGCCAATTACTGTTGTTGCAAAGCGATATTTTGGCACCTCAAAGCGAATTCAATATCAACGCCATGATTGGCTATACTATTGTAATTATGATCGCGGGTGAATTTAGGGATGTTTGGGAGCGTACTAATCAACAACAGACTATTCAACTAGAGTATGTGTCTGATCGGCTTGAAAAATTCACTCGTCAATATCATTTAATTAGCTCTTCACACGATCGAATAGAACAAATGTTAGCTGGGCATACATTGAGTTTAAGGGAGTCATTGCAAGCTGTAAGAGCATCTATAGGCCAACTTAAAGAAAGACGTTTAGATAGTGCAGCGCAAGTGATTATCAATTTATTTGTAGAGTATGGAGCATTAGAAAAAGCCGGGCTATATAAAGTGGAAAACAATAATATAGTGGAGCCCCCTCTTGCTGTTATTGGTAAAATGACTTCGCCAATAACATCTGACCCACTAATCCTTGCTATGTTTGAAGAAAAAGAACTGGTGTCGGTTAAAAGCTCTAAAGTTTATTTAGGCAGCAGTAAATACCATATCGCAATTCCACTTATTGATGTAAACGATACCATTTATGGCGCTATTTTAGTCGAAAAAGTACAGTTTTTTGCGCTCAAAGAAAACACGCTTACTTTACTTGCCGTAATGGCCGGACACGTTGGAGACTTACTTCGACATGAGATAACCAACCCGATAATGACTAGCGAAGAATCTCCGTACTTTGTTCGCCAAGTAAAACGAGCTAACAAAGAAGCTAAACGTTACAAAATTCCTGCACATTTATTAAAAGTTAAAACATTAAATATTACCAACGAATCCCGTCGACTTATGGAGTATTTAACGGAAGCCCGTCGAGGCTTAGATATTTACTTATATGATGATGAGAAGCAAACTCTGTTAATACTTATGCCACTTACTGATGAATTAGAAAAAGACGGTTTTATAACGCGTATAAATGGGTGGAGTAAAGAACGTACAGGTAAAAATTTAGCTGAATTAGATATCGTTATTGAACAACAAATTGCTTTGCCAATTAGTAAAGATGCGATTAAACCACTGGTAACACTTCATGATTAGAATTGTCATTGCTGTAATAGTGGGATTTATATGTGAATATTTTGCTTTAATAGAAACACTTGATACACCCAATTGGCTTATCGCTATTTTATTACATGCTATAGCAAGTATGCTTTTTACTTTTGTAAGCTATATTGTCATTCCAGCTAAATACAAAAGTACATTATTTGGTGCCCTATTACTGTTATTTTCACTACTGTTTACGCTTCCTCTATTTGGTGTTTTAGGCGTTATGTTCGCACTCACGTTTGCTTTGTGTAAACCGCTTAAAAATAATGATATTGAAATACAAGAACACAAAATCCCAGGTCTCCCTTTTGAAGTTCGTAGTATTTCAGCTAATCCAACCTATTCGATGGGTGGATTAAAAGCGATCCTCAAGTATGCAAGTGAGCCAAACAAACGTCTTAGTGCAGTAATGGCTGCACGTCACATGAGTGATACGCAGGCAATTCCTATTTTAAAACTCGCCCTTAAAGACTTAGAAGATGATATTCGTCTGCTTGCTTACTCCACTCTCGATGCTAAAGAAACTAAGTTAAACGAAAAAATAGGCCTATATCAGCAAGAGATATTGTTAACGACTCAGCAACCAAAACTGAGTAACTTGCAACAACAATTAGCTGAAATATATTGGGAACTTAGTTACTTAGGATTGGCACAAGGTGCATTGCGAGAATACGTGTTAAAAAAAGCAGAAACACTTTCCTTGCAAAGCATCGAATATGTGAAAAAGCCTGCAACCTTTGTATTTTTGGGCCGGCTTTGTTTAGCTCTTGGTAAATATGAACTTGCACTTAGTCATTTAGCACAAGCCACAGACCTTGGTATGGCACGTCGTCATGTTTTGCCCTATAAAGCTGAAGTTGCTTTTTGTATGAATAAATTCGATGACTGTAAACGTTATTTAAAAGAACTACCAGAGCAACCAAAGGGTAGCGAGTTACGCCATTTACAGGAGTATTGGAATGCCTAAACCAAACGCTGATGTATTACTGCTTTTAGAAGGCACTTACCCCTATGTCCGAGGCGGCGTATCAAGCTGGGTCCATCAAATTATTGAAGGCTTACCACACTATAACTTTGAGCTGGTTTTTTTGGGCGGTGCACCTGAGCATTATGGTGAAATTCAATATACATTACCTAAAAATGTAACCAAATTACATGTTCATTATTTAGTTGAAAACAACGCCTCTGAGATAAAAGCAAAACATGGCGTAAAGTATAAAAAAGAGTTGTTCGAATTTTGGCAACAACTGCAAAACTATTTCCGTGACTCTAAAGAACCGATCCCTAGCGAGTTACTAAAGTTTGCTTTTAAAAAGCTTGCCCAAAAAGACGGCATAAACGAAGCCGACTTTTTGTATAGTGAATCCTCATGGCAAGTTCTCGCAAAATATTATTTAACCTACTGTGATGAATCATCATTTATCGATTTCTTTTGGTCGTATCGTAACTTATACAAACCGCTGTTTAAAATAGCAGAGATAGCTCGCGAATTACCTAATGTTAAACTTATACATTCAATATCAACAGGCTATGCGGGATTCCTAGGTTCTGGTGCAAGCGCAATTAGCAACACTGCGTATTTACTAACCGAACATGGTATTTATACCAAAGAGCGTAAAATAGACCTTATTCAAGCCAGCTGGATCAAAGAGTCAGAGCAGGTATTAGGTAAAAATTTAAATACCGAAATGGGCTTTATTCGCAGAATGTGGATTAGTTTCTTTGAGCAGATCGGCAGAACATCTTATCAAGAAGCCGATAAAATAATTTCTTTGTACGATGGTAATAGACAACGACAAATAAAAGATGGCGCCGCACCAGAAAAAACACGCGTAGTGCCAAATGGTATTAAAACATCGCGTTTTATTGAAGCACTTGCACAGCGTCCAAAAACGATTCCACTCACGGTAGGCTTAATTGGTCGTGTAGTGCCTATAAAAGATATTAAAACTTTTATCCGTGCAATCAAAGAGGTTCAGTCTAGTATACCTACAATTGAAGGCTGGGTTATTGGCCCATACGAAGAAGACCCTCAATATTACAAAGAATGTCAATTACTTGTCAGCAGTTTAGATTTAGAAAATAACGTTACGTTTTTAGGTATGCAAAATATAGCTGAAATACTGCCTAAATTAGGTATCGTTGCACTAACCTCTATTTCTGAAGCACAACCTTTAGTACTACTAGAAGCGATGGCAGCTGGCGTACCAGTCCTTGCAAGTGATGTTGGTTCGTGCCGAGAGATTATTGAAGGCGCAACTGACGAAGACAAAGCACTTGGCAAAGCCGGAGAAGTGGTATCAATCGCCTCTCCTAGCGAAACAGCAAAGCAAATATCAAATATCTTAAATAACGACGAAAAGTGGCATGAGTATCAATCGAGTGGTCTTAAGCGCGTAAAAGCGTTTTATGACGAAAGCCATATGTTTGCGCAATACGACACACTTTATAAGGATGCAATGTCATGGCCGGAATAGGTTTTGAGATACGAAAAATTCTCAAAAAAAACACCCTACTTTCAGTATTTGAAGCTTATAGTTACGCTGGATTAATTGGTTCTGGCCCGTGGCTACTGTCAATTATCGCGCTTATGCTGATTGGCATTTTAAGTTTAGGTATTGTGCTACCGAAAGTGTTGATCATTCAGTTCTTAACGCTTGTAACCTATATGATGGCCGCATCGCTTATTTTAACGGGTGGTCTGCAATTGATGCTAACCCGTTTTATTGCCGATTTATTTTTTACAAAAGATGATGGATTAGTGCTACCAAACCTACTTGGCGCACAACTAATTACTACAATTGGCGCCCTATTGGTCGGTCTTGCTGTTTGGCCATTTTTACCTTTACCCATTATGACTAAAGTGATTATTTTAGGTGCCTTTATTAGCTTATGTAATCAGTGGCTTGGCGCAATATTTTTATCAGGTATGAAAGAATACAGGGTTATTTTAGTCACGATGCTGAGCGGCTATGCTTTCATGGTATTACTGGCATACTTGCTTAGGGACTGGCAGTTAGACGGGTTGTTTTTTGCCTTTTTTGCTGGTGAAGCCTTATTATTTTTCAGTTTTCTATTTATGATTATTCGCCGCTACCCAGGTGAAAAACTTATAAGCTTTGACTTTTTAAGCAATAAAAAAGTGTATTACAGCCTATTTTTATGCGGCCTGTTTTATAACATCGCTGTATGGGCCGATAAAATCATTTTTTGGTATTCACCAAGTACATCAATCCAAATTATTGGAACCCTCAGAGCCAGCCCTATTTATGATTTACCTATATTTTTAGCCTACCTATCTATTATCCCAGGTATGGCCGTATTTTTAGTAAGGATGGAAACTGACTTTGTTGAAGAATATGACCGTTTTTACTCTGCAATTCGCGACGGCTCAACGTTACAAGAAATTTATCATTTGAAAGATAATATGATCCGCACTGCGCGCAGTGGTCTTTACGACATATTTAAAATTCAAGGAATTACTGTCGCTTGCTTATTATTATGGGGAGAGCAAATACTAACTTTTATTGGTATTGATCCAAACTATAAAATCCTCTTATTTATTGATGTAGTTGGTGTAGGCGTACAAGTTATATTTTTATCTATTTTAAACATTTTATTTTATTTAGATAAACGTATTACGGTAATGATACTGGCGGGTCTGTTTTTATTCACTAATATTGTTTTAACTTACTTATCAATTGCATTTGGGCCACAATTTTACGGTTATGGTTTTGCTTTAGCGACCATAATTAGCTCCGTTATTGGTTTATTTTGGTTGTCTAGACAATTTGAAAACTTAGAATACGAAACTTTCATGCTGCAGTAATATATTATATACTTAATAAGAGCGAGGATAGACTAAATCAGCACAAGCACTTATAGCTTAAACATAATAATGAAAAGGAAGTATTTAAATGGAAAAAGGAATTACAACACGTTTTAATATCTTAGCCACAATAGCCTTATGGGCTATAAGCTTTGTCTTTGCATTAACTAATTATAAAGTAGGAAGTACACACGAGTCAAATGCCCTTATAGATATGTATATTGACTCTTTGATTGTAAAAACGATATTACTTTTAGCAACATGGATCGCTAGTGCGTTAGTTTTATCAAAGTTATTTAACGAAATTTGGAATCGTTTATTTTCAGATATTTTTAATGTTCGCCAAATTAACTTTAGCGAATCGTACGCATTTAGCATCTTAATGACATGGGCGTTGTTATCTTAATTCTATTAGCTTTTGATAAGCTTGTCTCAAAAAGTGTTGGTAATATGAGTTTTACCAGCACTTTTTAAATATGCTAGGTGGTAATTGCGCTAATATATTTATTAATATAACTATTTACTCACCCAACGCGCTTTAAAGCCACGCGTATCAACATGTATAAATGCGCCTCTGTGCGACTTAGGCCCATAAATACCTAAACCACCTAATAAACCTTTAAATGATTCACGTCTAGCTAACGACTCCACTATATCGGCCATAGCTTTAGCGTCACCCATTGAATGCTTACCGTCATTATTTATATCATCCATACGGTAGTTGCCATCGTTATCTATAAAAATATCGGCTGCATCACCAAATACATGTCGACTAAGTTTTACATTGCCGATTGATTTGTTGTAGTACGGAGTTCTATAACCGCTCATAACCACCATATTACTAACCGGTATCCCTTCTAAAATCAGTTCTTTGCGTATTTTTTCTAGTTTAAGTAACAACTTATTTTGTAAAAATAAATACTTTGGGTGCTTACTTCGCTGCTTACTAACAAATTCTTTTAGTGAAAAGTGAGGTGATATTTTTACGTTTTCATTTTCAGGCGTTACCTTAACAAAGCCATCGGGCACTATGTAGTGTGAAACGTCTTTAATCTGTGAAGGTTTAGGATAGTGCCCAATGTGGTAATACTTGAGCTTTCCTCCTTCAACATTGTCCGCCGGTACTTTTACAAATACGTTGATTTTCATACGCTGTTTTTTATCGGGCGACTCAATAATTACCGTTGTTAAACCAGGCTCTTTGGGGGCTTGCCATTGCCAACGGTTGGTATCTGTAAGCTTAGATTTCCCTTGAGTGTTAATTAGTGTGTAAGCATTTTTTGATTGCGTAAAAAGCACTTCAAACTCAACTTGCTCTTTGGGCATTACAAATACTGAAAACACCGAATATGGCATAACTATATCGTTAATTTTTAGGCTAAATTCTGCATCTTCAAAGTTGGCTTTGTTTTTTATATCAACTACCTGATGCGCAGGCTTTGTAGGCGCGGCAGCAAATACACTATTACTAAATATAAGTGTGAATATGGCGATAGAAATATAATGAATAAATTGCATAAACCCTCTCATTATTTATTTTTTAACAAAGCAGCAATTACCGACTGCTTACTATTGTTTAAAAGTGCTTTTTTATCACGTTGATATATGTCATCTCTAAAGTTAACCAGTTTGTTTTCATCAACCCATGCAGTCCAATAGACTAAATGAATAGGAAGAGGCTCATCTAAATGAAACGTTTGAGTATTATTTTGGTCACGAGCGCTATCGATATGACTGAGTGTTTGCGCTTCTCCTTCGTGCTTAATAATCTCACGCGCTAACGAAAAAGGCTTTTCTATTCTTATACAACCATGCGATAAGGCTCGGTTTGCTTGGCTAAAACGGTGCTTTGCTGGTGTATCGTGAACATAAATTGCTTCGGGATTGGGGAATAAATACTTAACCTCCCCTAGAGGGTTTTGGCTCCCTGCTCGTTTTACTAAAAAGTGATCAAATTGGTACGGCTTAATAGAATCCCAATCAATGTTGCTTGGATTAACAGTTTGTGAATCTAGGTAACTGTTTTTTCTAATTTCAATATTATTTTTTACAAGGTAGTCAGGATCTTCGGCTACCTTTGGTGCAATTTCTTTAGTGGCAATTGAGGTGGGTATACGCCATTCAGGGTTAACTACAAACTTTTCTATTTCGTCGCTAAATGCAGGTGTTTCCCAACTTGGTTTACCTACAATTACGTTGTTTTTTAATTTTACATCGCCCGCTTTTACAAATCGTAAGCTGTATTCTGGAATATTTACATACACATATTGCTCATCACTTGCGCCTGCAAAGTTAGTTATTCTATAAAAGTTAAGTTTTAATTTATCGAGTTTTTGCTGTGCAGGCACATTAAGCGATGCAAAAGTACGCTTACCCACTCGGCCATCAACTTTTAAACCATGGCGACTTTGAAATTGCTTAACAGCTTGCTCTAAATCTTTATCAAACGTGCATATAGCTTCGTCGCACACATTAGTTTTTAAGTCACGCTCTTGATATAAACGCTGTGCAAGTAAGCTCACCTGATTATTATTACTGCCTAGTTCAAGCAATTCGTCGTTATATAAGTGTGTAAAACCACCTTTGTTAACTATTTCTTGATACCAATTAATTGCTTTTTCTGTACGTTCAATTAACTGCGCTGAATATTGGTCAAAGTAGTAGGTGTCATCAGCTTGCATGTACTTTTGTGAGTTGTAAGTAGTTAGTGAAGAGTTAGCGAGTACCACACTTTCAAGCTCATTAGCAGCGAGTGTTGGTGCTGAGCGTAAGCCGCCCATGCCAATAAACAATGCTGTTTTTAAAGTAATACCCTTTGCTTTAGTAAGCGCTTGATTTGAAAATGACCCCTTCACTGTGTACCTCCTCGCTAAATATCGTTGATAAATGCTTATGTACTTATCACTAAGTAGTGCTTTGAAGGTGCAACGGTAATGCCAAATTAAACTTTTAAATTAAACAATTGAAATTTAATGACTTTTTAAAATAACTTATTCTAAACGTTAATAAATAAAATTAGAGAATATGTAATTAATATGCCCAAGTGTGTAAAGTTGCTATGGCAATTAATCGTTTAAAAAAGCTAAAAAACCACGTTCATAACGACTCAAGTACTTCGTTTTTCGTGGTAATGAAAGGGACTCCCTCCACGCAGTTTGAGTATCTTCATCTTCTTTACACAGCGTAATTAAATCGGGATGCACATACGATTTACGTGCTATAGCTGGAGTATTACCGAGTTGCTGGGAGACACTATCAAGCATGTTTTTTAAAGTAAGCGCCCCTTTAGCTTTAGCTAATTGTTTGAATGCAATAACGCTTGCTCGCCAAGTTCTAAAGTGCTTTGCACTAAACTCCTCGCCCATTATTTGCTGAATGTATTGATTTATTTCACTTGATGTAACATTTGTGCGCTCACCTTCATTTATATACTGAAATAAATGCTGCCCGGGTAAATCTTGTAAGTCTTTTATTACATGGCTAAGCACCCTATCGGTTATATTTACTTCACGTTCCTTGCCTGATTTAGCACGGTACTTTAGCTGAATATTTTTACCCGTGAGTTTTGCATGGCGTGTGCGTAGTGTTGTAGCGCCAAAACTTTTATTTTGCTTTACGTTACGCTCGTTACCTACCCTCAACGCACCTAAATCCATAAGTCTTACAACTGCCGCTAAAGTACGTTCAATATTAAGCTCATCGCCTTGTAAGTCTGTTTCTAAACGCGCTCTTAACAAAGGGAGTTTATTACCAAATACTCCACATGCTTGGTATTTTTTTGCTTCTTGCTGTGCCCTAAATTCAGGATGGTAGCGGTATTGCTTTCGCCCCTTACTATCAAATCCTGTCGCTAAAATATGCCCGTTTTCTTCTGAGCAAAACCAGGCGTTTTTATAGGCAGGCGGAAACGCCAATCCATTCAAACGATCAATCACATTTTGCTCTTTTATTTGCTTACCGATTGGATCAAAGTAAAGCCAACTTTTATGTTTAAGTTTACGAGTGATCCCTGGTAAATTATCGTCTACATAAATTAGCTTCACTAACCCTCCAGTTATATTTAAGCATGTGTCGAAATATAAAATGTATCACTTTAAAATAACCTTAAACTGAACAAGATTATTGATATATAATAAAAAACCAACAACAATTATAAATACTTAATATATATTAATAATTCTATTTAGGTTTTCGTAAAGTAGGTCTAACTTACGCGCCAGCAACAAGTCTATTACGATTAAACTCAATGCACCTAGCGCTAAAAATAGCTACTTGAGGTAGATTTATTATCCTAAGTTCAGATTAATTACACTTTGTCCCCTGCAATTGGGGTGCTGTTTAAATGGAGAATTCAATGGCTTTTGATTATGGATCGATTGATCTTGGACTAAAAAACCCCTTCAAACTGGAAGGTAAAGTAACAGCATTAAGAGGACTCATTGAGTCTATAGCTGGTATTAGTTTACTTGTTATTGCTGCAGGCTCTGTGAAAGAAGATACAACCGCAGGTTGGATTTTAATGGTGTTTGGCATGCTTATTTTAGCATTCGGCATTCGCTCACTATCGGCAGGTATTTATGCAACACTTAAATACTTTGTAGGTAGAAACCACCCAACTTCACTTGCTTATAATTACAGCAAATCGCAAGCATCAACCGCTCAAGAAGAACAAAAAGAAGTAGCCTATACAGCGCAATCACTTGAAGAAATGCTGGTTGGTCGTAAAAACAGTACATTTAAAGAGCCTAATGGTTTTTTATCACGCTTACTTCACAGCTTAATCCCTAAGTTATTGTTTCTACCATATCCTATTCGTAATGTTGCCCAGCGATTATTTGGCTCATGGGTAAGCACCTTTGTCGCCCTTATTGCTTATGGCCTTGTTGCATTTGTGTCTTTGTCGGGCTTTACCGGTGAAGCTGGGGAATTAGCATTTCCGGTTTATAGTGCAATATTAATGTTTTACGTGCTTTTTTCGTGGCGTTCTACAGGTAAACCTATCTCTCGAAATGCAGAAAAGAATATTGAATCACTTGGAACTGGTGCGCTTGCAAAAATTATTTCGTTATCTTTTATTTTACCCATCGCTATTGGTCTTTCTATGTCATGGTTGATGAAAGAGCAACGTATTAGTAAACAAGAAATAGATAGCTGGCTTGAGCAACTGCCTAGTCTTCATGCTGGAATGTACTTAATTGTAATTATTATATTAGCGACTCTAAGCTGTGCGCTTGCTTTTATCATGATCAAAGCGCGTTTAAATTCAGTTACCCCTTCAGCTGAAGTATCTGAACTACGTGAAAACTGGCAAGAGTCTGTTCATCCAGACGAGATTTTCATAAACCTCGATAACCTAGTAATGGCTAATCGTCGCTATAAAGAAGTACCTAACAGAGTTTACAGAGAATTAGACCCTAAGCTTCAAGAACAAATTGAAGGTAAAGGCGGTTTTAAAGGTGAAATGATCCAAGAGATTCAGCCTAAACTGCACTCAATGGACTTAGGTAAAAACTTTACACTCGCGAGATTACTTGCTTTGGTGAGCGGTAACTTACTTTATATTGTAGCGTTAGCATTTACTGTGTTTTTAGCGTATTCGTTTATTAATATTTACCATTACATTGATGCGGCAAATATCAATAGCTTTAAACAAGCATTTAATAACCAACATGTTATTCAATTTAGTGAACTATTAATGACAAGCTTTCACTTATTGCTAATAGGTATACTTATTAAAGCATTTGCACAATTGCTAACAAACACGGCTCATCTGTTTTTTGCCGAAATGCAATTTGAATCACTGCTTGTGTACTTTAAATGCGAAGGTACCTTTACTGAGTCTAAAATATCAACAGGTACTGGTATTCACGATAGCACCCGCTCAGAAAATACTTTAGTACGCAGTAGCATAACGCCTTGGATTATTGTTTCTCGTGTTATTTCTACTACGTTTGCTGCAACAGGTATGAAAAACCTTGAGCATCCTCGCCATATTATGGAAATGCATAAAGACGAAGGACAATTGCAAGCAATCAAAAAAGACGTTATTGCGTTCTTAAAAGACCGCGAATCTATCGCTTCAATCACCAGTGAGCGCGATTTAGGTAATGCGTCACAAATACATCAACTAAACCAACAAACGCGCGCTATACCTACTCAGCAAGCGATAGCGAAAGATGATGAAGAAGCTGCCGGGTATTTAAGACAAGAAAAAAACTTATCTCCCGAGCCCAAGAGTTAATTAACCTGAAACCTAGATAATTTTTATTAATGCCACCTTGGTAACTTAGGTGGCATTTTTTTTACCCTCTATTCAATACTTTTTAACTTTATTACCTCTTTTGCACTCAACAACATGATTAATATTGGATTAGTTCACAAAGCCCTTGCTTTATGTGCCAAAACACAAATAATGAAAGGATTAATTACAGGGTAAGAATGAGGACAATGAGCTATATACTAACCACCCAATGTGCTGATGATGTAGGCTTAATAGCTAAAATCACAGGGCTTTGCCATAAAAATAATTTAAACATTACGCGTAACAACGAATTTGTAGATAAAGACGCGCAGCGATTTTTTATGCGTACAGAGCTTACAGGCGAGCCACAAAGCGACTTTTTAGATCAACTACGCGCATTGTTGCCAGATGGGGCTAAACTTGCGCTACATTGCGGCGCAAAAACTAAAGTAGTTTTATTGGCAACTAAAGAAGCTCATTGTTTAGGTGGTATGCTGTTAAAGCAATTTGAACAAACTCTTAATATTGAAGTACTCGCTGTAATTGCTAACTATGCTGATTTAGAGCCGCTAGCTAAAGGGTTTGGTGTGCCATTTCATGTTGTATCGCACGAAGGGTTAACCCGTAGCGAGCATGATGAAAAGGTAGGCGATTTAATTGCCAGCTACAACCCTGACATTATTGGCCTTGCCAAATACATGCGTATTTTAAGTCCTGAATTTGTGGGTCGATTTGAAGGTAAAATAATTAATATTCATCACTCATTTTTGCCAGCATTTATAGGTGCTAAACCTTATCATCAAGCATTTGAGCGTGGCGTAAAAATTATTGGTGCTACCGCTCACTTTGTTAATAATGAGCTTGATGAAGGTCCTATTATTTTGCAAGATGTAACCAGCGTTACACATGCGAATACCGCTGAAATGATGGCTAAAATGGGCAAAGATGTTGAAAAGACTGTGTTTTGTAAAGCACTTCAACTTGCCTCAGAACATAAGCTATTTATTAATGGTAATAAAACCGTGGTGTTTTCTTAGCATTATTCCAACTGCTTAATTATTCTACATATAAAAAATGCCAGCATTGTTGCTGGCATTTTTTTGCTCATAAATAAGCTAATAACTTTTTAAATGTAAATTATGCCTGCTCTATTGGTTCGAGCTTTAATTTAGCGGCAATTAAAACGGCTTGGGTACGATTGTACACACCAAGTTTTCTAAATATGGCTGTAATGTGTGCTTTTACTGTCGCTTCTGATATGTGTAGTTCATAAGCAATTTGCTTATTAAGTAAACCTTCGTGCAGATATTGCAGCACTCGGTATTGTTGAGGCGTTAATGAGGCAACTTGCGCTGCTATTTCTCTATCTTCACCTTCAATTTCAGCTACTTTGTTTTTTAACTCTTTTGGTAGCCATGTATCGCCTTCAAGTATTTGGTTAATTGCACTGGCAATATCATCAGACGATGACGATTTAGGAATAAAACCCATAGCGCCGTAACCCATTACTTTTGAAACGATATTCACGTCTTCACTACCCGAAACAACGGCTATAGGTAAGCTTGGGTATTCTTCTCGAATACGAATAAGGCCATATAAATCACCATTACCTGGCATGTGAAGGTCTAGCAGTAATATATCAAGATCCTCTTGCTCGCTTAACACTTGCAATGTGCTGTCAAAATCGGATGATTCAAAAACGGCTAAACCTTCAAATTTTGCGCTCAGTGCGCCTTTTAGTGCTTCACGAAATAACGGATGGTCGTCCGCTATTAAAAACTGACTCATGGTTCACTCCTAATAAATTCGGCTGCCAGTTAGGTTTAAAACCCTTACTGACAGCCGATATACTACGTTTAGAATCAACTTGTAATCAAGTTTTTAACGCACATTTAACGATTTAATCTGTTCTCGATTAGTTCATCGACAACTGAAGGATCCGCAAGCGTTGACGTATCACCGAGTTGTTGGTGCTCATTTGCAGCGATTTTACGTAAAATACGACGCATAATCTTGCCTGAGCGTGTTTTTGGCAAACCCGGTGACCATTGAATCATATCTGGAGATGCTATTGGGCTTAGCTTTTTACGAACCCAGTTACGTACCTCTTTGGTTAACTCATCGCTTACAGTTACACCTTCGTTAGGCGTAATATATACATAAATACCTTGGCCTTTAATATCATGCGGGTAACCCACTACAGCTGCTTCAGCTACAGCTTCATGCGATACAAGCGCACTTTCAATTTCGGCAGTGCCTAAGCGATGACCCGATACGTTTAATACATCGTCCACACGACCTGTGATCCAGTAATAACCATCTTCATCACGACGACAACCATCGCCTGTAAAGTACACTCCTGGGTAGGCGCTAAAATAAGTTTGTTCAAAACGTTCATGGTCGCCATAAACAGTTCGCGCTTGCGATGGCCAGCTATCTAAAATAACTAAATTACCATCTACAGCACCTTCGAGTGTATTACCTTCGGCATCAAATAATGCAGGCGCAATACCAAAAAATGGATGTGTTGCAGAACCTGGTTTTGTATCAGTAGCGCCTGGAAGTGGTGTGATCATTATGCCACCGGTTTCTGTTTGCCACCATGTATCAACAATCGGGCAATTAGATTTACCAATACTCTCGAAATACCATGTCCACGCTTCTGGATTAATTGGCTCACCTACTGAACCTAAAATACGTAAACTATCGCGATTTGACGAAGCTGTTGGCTCATCACCTTTGGCCATTAGTGCTCTAATTGCTGTAGGAGCGGTATATAAAATAGTCACACCGTGTTTATCAACTACTTCGCCCATACGCCCAGCTGTTGGATAGGTAGGTACACCTTCAAATACAACTTGAGTACAACCGTTTACTAATGGCCCGTACGCTATGTAACTGTGGCCTGTGATCCAACCTACATCGGCACTACACCAATACACATCATCTTCTTTTAAATCAAATACGTATTCATGTGTCATTGATGAGTAAACTAAGTAACCACCGGTGGTATGCACAACACCTTTAGGCTGACCAGTAGAACCTGATGTATACAATATAAACAAAGGATCTTCAGCATTCATTGGTTCTGGCTCACACTGTGCTGGTAAGTCAGCAACTAGCTCGTGCCACCATATATCGTGCTTATTCCAATCAACTTCACCACCGGTTAATTGGTGCACAATAACATGTTCAATTGTGGTTACAGAATCTTGCGCTACCGCTTCATCAACGTTTGCTTTTAATGGTACGCAATTACCTGCACGTCGACCTTCATCAGAAGTAATAACGACTTTAGCGCCCGAATCCCTAATACGGTCGGCAATCGCTGATGGTGAAAAGCCACCAAATACAACAGAGTGAATAGCACCAATTCGTGCACAAGCTTGCATTGCGTATATGGCCTGAGGCGTCATTGGCATATAAATAGCTACACGGTCACCTTTTTTAACACCTAACTTTTTTAAGCCATTGGCAAATTTAGCCACTTCATCATGAAGTTTTTGATAAGTAATGTGCTCACTTTGAGAAGGATCATCACCTTCCCAAATCAGCGCCACTTTATCGGCTTTTGTCTTTAAGTGGCGGTCAATACAGTTATAAGAAGCGTTAAGGTAGCCATCTTCATACCATTTAATGCTGATATGGCCTTTATCAAATGAGGTGTTTTTAACTTTAGTGTAAGGAGTAGACCAATCGAGGCGTTTGCCGTGCTCATCCCAAAAACTTTCTGGATCGTCAATAGATTGCTTATAAAGCGTATTATATTTATTTTTATCAATGAGTGTTGCGTCTTTAATGTGCGCAGGAACTGGATAGATACTTTGTGACATCTTAGTCTCCATTTAAATTACTTGCCTTGGGCTCTTATCAAGGATTACTCAGCAGTGCTTTATTAAGTATTAGACCTTAGTTGTACACACCTTTAAATTCTTCAGTTGTAGTTTATAATTGGCTTGGTTTAATTATTTTACATAAATAATACAAGATGTTAAATGTAAGTAAATGCAAACTACTTATACCTTAAACCTTAGTCTTATAGACCAATAGGTAATTGAGTATATCTCGTACATATTTAACAGTGTTGCCGTAAAATAATAAAACAATTTTGCTAAAACTTAACTAATCTATTATTTAACAAATAAAAATAGAATGTGTATTAGTAATGACAAGTCACGCAAAAAAGCACTTTTTATTCGTAAGTAATACCTTTAGCAAGTAATACAAAATAAATGAATAAAAAGTAATAAACAAGTAGCCTATAAAGGACACCAAAATGAAATTTACTCCATTAAAAACACTCGCAGCAAGTGCTGTTCTTTGCGCGCTTTCAAGCGCAACATACGCAGCAACTGTTGCAAAGGTTGGTGATACCGAATTTACTTACGGCGGATACATTAAACTTGACTCTATGTGGAGTGATTATTCAGCCGGTGCACCAGCAGGCACAAGTGTTGGTCGTGATTTTTACGTACCAAGTACACTTACAGTTGGCGATGATAATAGCTCTGATGCAGTTTTTGATATGCACGCACGTCAATCTCGTTTTAATTTTGGTACAGCCACGTTATTAGATAACGGTAAAACGGTAAAAACTAAAATTGAAATTGACTTTTTAGCGTCTGCAGCCGGTGGAAACGAGCGCGTTTCAAATTCATACGCACCACGCATTAGACATGCATTCATCACTTATGACGGTTGGTTATTTGGTCAAACTTGGTCAAACTTTCAAAACGTAGGTGCTCTTGCAGAAACACTCGACTTTGTAGGCCCAGCTGAAGGCACTGTGTTTGTTCGTCAATCTCAAATTAAATACACAACTGGCGCATGGTCTTTTTCATTAGAAAATCCAGAAAGTACAATTACGACAGCGGGCGGCACACGTGTTGCCACTGATGATGCATCACTACCTGATTTTACAGCACGTTATACGCACAAAGCTGATTGGGGTAACATCGTTGTTGCAGCACTAGCACGTCAACTTACTTATAAAGCCGGTGAAATTGACGCTGATGAAACATCATTTGGCATTAGCGCATCAGGTATGGTTAAGTTAGGTGAAGACAACCTTAAATTTATGCTTACCCAAGGGCAAGGTTTAGGCCGTTATGTAGGCTTAAACGTAGCACATGGCGCTGTTCTTGATGGTGATGATCTTGATGCTATTGATTCTACATCAGGTTTTGTAGCTTACCAGCATAAATGGAACAGTCAGTGGCGTTCAACGTTCTTATACTCTTTCTTCTCTGCTGATAACAATACCGATTTACTCGCTATCTCTGGTGATCCTACAGAATCAAGCCAAAGCTACAGCGCAAATATCTTATACTCACCCGTTAAACGCTTAACATTTGGCGCTGAACTAAAGCATGCTGAGCGAGAAACTGAAAGCGGCGTTGATGGTGATTTAGACCGTTTACAATTTTCTGTTAAATACTCTTTTTAATAGCTAAAAATCTAATTACTTCCTTGAAGCGGCCTTGGCCGCTTTTTTTATAGCTCTATTTAAATTTTGCTATTTGCTTAATAAAGATCTTAATTTTACACCTATAAATTTATTGTAAGTCGCTAAAATCCCATAAAACAGCATGATTATGAGTAATAGCGGTAAAGCAAAATTGCAAATAAATACAATTTAAATTGAGTTATGCACTTCATTCAAGTCCATTGAAAAATCTTACCGTTACCTAAAATTTTATACTTATTTAATCTAAGTCTCTAATCTTGTCTAATTGTCTATTTACAGAAAAATTAATAGCGATTAAAAATAGTAATGCATCGCCAACACCATAAAAAATTCAAATAAAGCCCAGCAAGCCATAGCCCACTTTATAAACAATATCGAATAATACTATTAACAGATTATTCTATCCCCATTAGTTAGATGTAAACACGCTTGTAAATGATAATAGTTTTTGTTTGAGTTTGTTAATTCTAAATAGTAGAATATGGCTATTATTTAAATAAACTCAAATAATATTAAATATTAATTAAGGGAAAACATGAAACTCAATCGCACTTTTGCACTTTCTTCTTTAGTTTTAGCCATGGGTTTTTCAGCTCAAGCGCAAGAAACATCAACTAAGAATACAGTTGAAAATAATAATGAAAAAATGGAAGAAATATTAATAGTAGGTGTACGCCAAGATCGCGTTAGCAAAGGTGCTACCGGTTTAACGATGGAGCTTAACGAAACACCACAATCGATTAGTGTAATTGGCGCAGAGCAACTTCAAAACTTTGCAGCAAATAGTATTAATGATGCATTGAAAATGGCCACGGGTATTACTGTTGAACAAGGTGAAACTAACCGCACACGCTATACTTCTCGCGGTTTTGATATTAAAAGTACTCAAGTTGATGGTGTTGGTCTACCTAATAATTGGGGTCTTGTTACTGGTGCTATGGAAAGCTATGGTTATGAGAAAATAGAAGTTATTCGTGGTGCTAATGGGCAATTAACAGGTGTAGGTAATGCTGCGGGCACTATTAACTATGTTCGAAAGCGCCCAACAAATGAAAATGAAGGTGAAGTAGGTATCTCTGTAGGTACTTATGGTTTAAAGCGCTTACAAGCTGATTATTCATTTTTGTTAACAGATTCTGGTAGCTGGGCTGCACGTGCTATTGGTGCTGTAGAAGGATCAGATTCATACCTTGATGGTTTAAAAAACGATCGCACTTACTTCTCTGCAGTAATTGATGGGCAACTTACTGGTAATTCGACACTTTCATTTGGTGCTTCACATCAAAATGCAAATACAGATGGAACAATGTGGGGAGGATTACCGCTTTCATATGCCGATGGTACACAAGCAGAGTGGGACGTAAGTGCGAGCCCAACTCAAGAATGGACTAAATGGGACACTCTTAATACCACTGCTTTTATTGAATATACTTATGTATTTGATAATAACTGGGAAATTAAAACAACTTATAATTACCAAGACTCAGAAGATCAAAGTAAATTACTTTATCTTTATGACCCTTATGGAATGTTTGATAGTGAAACTAATTTAGGTTTAGTTAGCCTTCCAGGACGATATGATACAGAATTCTCTGCTGATTTATTTGATATAACAGCTAAGGGTGAGTACAGCTTGTTTGGTCAAGAACATGAGTTAATGCTTGGTGGAAGTATTTCGCAAAGTACATCTTACTCTTTTACCAACTCTTACGATGCAGCAACAACTGAAGCTTATGGCTTGGCGCCTGCTTTTCCATACGCATTAGATGCGATAGCTGAACCTATTTGGGGTGAACAAACCAAGTATGCTGATATTGATGTTACTTTGAAGCGTTTTTTTGGTTCTACTAAATTAAACCTAACAAGTGACTTATTTGTTATTGCAGGCTTTAACGCTATCGATTATGAGCGTACAGGCTTTAGCCAAGGCGTTGATATAAATAATGATGAAAGTGAGATAAGCCCTTACCTTGCAACAACGTATGCAATTAATGATGATGTTAATGTATATGTGAGCTATTCCGATATTTATCAGCCACAAGAGCAGTATGATTACGATGGTAACTTTTTAGATCCAAGCAAAGGTGTTAATTACGAAGTTGGAGTAAAAACTCAATGGTTTGATGATCAACTACTTGCAACCTTTGCAGTATTTAGTGCCAAACAAGATAATATTGCAACTTATGCAGGGCTAAACGCATCTGGATTTACTTACTATAAAGGAGCTGATCAAGATACCCAAGGCTTTGAATTAGAATTAACCGGACATATAACTGATGATCTAAATGCTGTATTTGCATATACATACTTAGATATCAATGATGACGCAGGCGATAGTTCTCACGAATGGGAGCCTGAAAATGTTGTTAATTTTTCATTGGATTATACGCTGCCTCAACTACCTGAGTTTCAGTTTGGCTTAGCCGGAAAATGGCAATCAAAAACAGCAAATATAGCCAGTAATGTTAAGCAGGATTCTTATTTACTTATGAACGCATTTGCTCGATGGGATGCGAGCGAAGACTTATCAATTCAAGCTAACATTGATAACATCACAGATGAAAAACATATTACTAGCTTAGCCAATGTTGGTTTTTATGGCTCCCCTATTAGCGGAAAAGTTAGCTTAACTTATCGCTTCTAAAGTTCTATTTTAATTAAGGCCCATTCTTTAACTATTAGGGCGTGTTTATCTTTGGTGGTTGAATTTGCAGCAGCATATTTGGTTTTTAGGCAAGGCAGAGCCTATATAGTGTGGTTATTCCCCATAAATAGGCGATAACGCAGCATAAATACCAAATATGCGCTACCCTTTGGGTTCTTTCTAGGGACGATTAACTCTTTGTTGCTCGATTTTTGCTTAGTCCACTAGGTTACAAATCTCACGCCGCGATTTAACCGTAGATTTTTATAGGTTAAATTAAAAACGACACATTTCTATGTGTCGTTTTTATCTTATCTACTTTAAGTTTTTAACAATAAAAAGCGCCAACCATTACTGGTTAGCGCTTTTTTAAAGCTCGGGTCAAATCAAGCTAAGAAACTCATTTTGATATAGCTTAAAGGTCTGCGTCATCGCCTAACTTATCTTCACCATCTTCTGGTTCAATAGTTGCTTTTAGTAAAAGCATTTCGCGTAACTTACCTTCAATCTCATCTGCAATTTCTGGATTTTCTTTCAAAAATTTAATTGAGTTAGATTTACCTTGGCCAACCTTGTTGCCACAGTAGCTATACCAAGCACCAGCTTTTTCAACAATTTTATGCTTAACGCCTAAGTCAATTAGCTCGCCTTGCTTAGAAATACCTTCACCGTACATGATGATAAATTCAGCTTGTTTAAATGGCGGCGCTACTTTGTTTTTAACAATTTTAACGCGAGTTTCGTTACCAACAACTTCATCGCCTTCTTTTACAGAACCAATACGACGAATATCAATACGTACCGATGCGTAAAACTTAAGTGCATTACCACCCGTTGTTGTTTCTGGGTTACCAAACATAACACCAATTTTCATACGAATTTGGTTAATGAAAATACATAACGTGTTAGAGCGTTTAATATTACCAGTAAGCTTACGTAATGCTTGTGACATTAAACGTGCTTGTAGGCCCATGTGCGAGTCGCCCATGTCGCCTTCAATCTCAGCTTTTGGTGTAAGTGCAGCAACCGAGTCAATAATAACAACGTCTACCGCGCTTGAACGTACTAACATGTCACAAATCTCTAGCGCTTGCTCACCTGTATCTGGTTGCGATACAAAAAGATCGTCAATGTTAACACCAAGTTTTTGTGCATAAATTGGATCTAGAGCATGCTCAGCATCGATAAAGGCACATGTTTTGCCTTCTTTTTGAGCTTCTGCGATAACTTGTAAAGTAAGCGTTGTTTTACCAGATGATTCAGGACCGTACACTTCAACAATACGTCCCATAGGTAAACCACCTATGCCTAAGGCAATATCAATACCTAATGAGCCTGTAGATACAGATTCAATGTTTAACGCTTTGTTATCACCCAATTTCATAATTGAGCCTTTACCAAATTGACGTTCAATTTGTGATAGTGCTGCGTCTAACGCTTTTTGTTTGTTATCGTTCATTTTGTTCTCCAAATCCAGCTAATGGAACCAAGTATACTGTATGAAATCACAGTATCAAGCTAATTTTTTTATTTTATCTCATCTATTACATTTTTTAATGCAAATACAATAGCTTGTAACCTAACCTGAGCTCTATCACCAATAAATACTTGTTTAAATGTAAGCAACTTATCATTAATTTGTATGCCAAACCACACAAGTCCAACAGGTTTACCTTCAGTTGCACCACCAGGCCCGGCAATGCCCGATACAGCTATCGCAATATTAGCGTTTGTTGCTTTAATAGCACCTACTGCCATTTCTCGCACTGTTTGTTCGCTTACAGCACCATACTTTGCTAATGTACTTGCACTTACATTTAATAAGTCTTGCTTTGCTTGGTTGCTATAAGTGACAAATGCACGGTCAATATAAGCCGAGCTCCCAGGGGTATCGGTAAGGGCATAACTCACTCCGCCACCAGTACATGACTCAGCACTAGTGATCCATAAGCATTTATCCGTTAAAATAGCGCCTAATTGCGCAGCAAGTGTTTTAATCTCTTGATGTAATTCCATATTCAGCCTTTGGGTAAATACATGTCGTTTGATCTTTATGCACCACACACTATAAAACAACAAACCCCTATGATGCAGCAGTATCTAAAAATAAAATCAGAGCATCGCGATATTTTATTGTTTTATCGCATGGGCGATTTTTACGAACTCTTTTTTGATGACGCTAAGCGCGCCGCTCAATTGCTCGATATATCGCAGACTCATCGCGGCAAAGCCGGTGGCGACCCAATTCCTATGGCTGGCGTACCTTATCATGCGGTTGAAAACTACTTAGCACGCCTAGTCCAAATGGGCGAATCAGTCGCTATTTGCGAACAAGTTGGCGACCCTGCAACCAGTAAAGGTCCCGTTGATCGTAAAGTTGTACGCATAGTTACACCCGGCACAATTTCTGACGAAGCGCTTTTACAAGAACGACAAGACAACCTTCTTACCAGCGTTTGGCAAAGTAAAAAAGGCTTATACGGTATTGCCTACCTTGATATTAATTCAGGTCGTTTCAACATAGTTGAAGTAAACACCGACGAAGCCTTTAGCTCAACTATTCAGCGCCTATCACCAGCAGAACTTCTGTATAGCGAAAGCTTTGAAAACTTTCATTTAATTGAGCATATAAAAGGCGCTCGTCGTCGCCCAGAGTGGGAATTCGACTTAGATACGGCCCAACACTTATTATGCGATCAGTTTGGTACTAAAGATTTAGTCGGCTTTGGTGTTGATAAAGCCCACAGCGCACTTGTTGCTGCAGGTTGCCTAATGCAATACGTAAAAGATACACAACGTATTGCATTGCCGCATATCCGTGCAATTACGCTTGAGCACAACGAGCACGCCGTTATTTTAGATGCCGCAACACGTAAAAATTTAGAACTTACCGTTAATCTATCGGGCGGGTTTGAAAATACACTTGCCCAGGTACTTGATAAAACAGCAACGCCAATGGGTTCTCGTTTACTTAAGCGCCGTATCCATACACCTATACGCAATAAAGACGAGCTAAATTCTCGCTTAAATGCAATTAGCGCTATTTTAGATGTACAACTGTGCGGTGAATTACACGAATCATTAAAAGAGATTGGTGATGTAGAGCGTGTTATTGCACGCCTAGCTTTATGCACAGCTCGCCCGCGTGATTTAACTCGCCTTCGCAGCGCATTACAAGCACTTGTGCCACTGCATACTTTGTTAGGTGATGCTAACGATCCTCGTATTACGGGTATTATCAAGCACTCGCCTGAGCTCCCTGATTTACAAGAGTTATTAGAACGCGCAGTGATAGAAAACCCACCAGTACTTATTCGTGATGGTGGCGTTATTGCCCCTGGTTACAACAGCGAACTAGATGAGTGGCGTAACTTAAGTAAAGGTGCAACCGATGTTCTTGATCAACTAGAACTGCGAGAACGCGAACGTACGGGTATTAGTACGCTAAAAATTGGTTATAACCGCGTACATGGCTTTTTTATTGAAGTAAGCCGCGCTAACGCGCACTTAGTACCAGCCGACTACATTCGTCGTCAAACGCTTAAAAACAACGAACGCTATATTATTCCTGAGCTAAAAGAGCACGAAGATAAAGTGCTTGGTAGCCAATCAAAAGCCTTAGCACTTGAGAAGCAACTATACGAGGAGTTGTTTAGATTTATTGCTCCACATATTGAACAGTTGCAAATGATGGCAGCAGCACTGGCCGATTTAGACGTATTAAATAACTTGGCCGAACGTGCATTTGCACTCAATTATGCAAAACCAGAACTGTGCGATAACGACAACATTAGCATTAAGCAAGGTCGTCACCCTGTTGTTGAACAAGTGATGAAAGAACCATTTATTGCCAACCCTGTTGAATTAAACAGCCAACGTAAAATGTTGATTATTACCGGTCCAAATATGGGCGGTAAATCAACCTATATGCGCCAAACAGCACTTATTGTACTAATGGCTCACATTGGCAGTTATGTACCTGCAGACAGCGCTAAAATTGGCAATATCGATCGCATATTTACACGTATTGGTGCAAGCGATGATTTAGCATCAGGTCGCTCAACCTTTATGGTAGAAATGACCGAAACAGCGACTATTTTAAATAATGCCACGGCGCAGTCTTTGGTATTAATGGATGAAATTGGTCGCGGTACAAGTACCTATGATGGGCTCTCGCTTGCGTATGCAACAGCGAATCATTTAGCGTCAAAAATATCAGCTAAAACATTATTTGCTACGCACTACTTTGAGTTAACAGAACTTGCTGAACAAACAACAGGTCTGGTAAACGTGCACCTTGATGCAATAGAGCACAACGATACAATCGCCTTTATGCATACAGTACTTGATGGCGCAGCAAGTAAGAGCTTTGGCTTACAGGTAGCTGCTCTTGCGGGTGTGCCAAAAGCTGTGATTGCACAAGCAAAGCAAAAACTTAAGTTACTTGAAAATCATCAAAGCGTTACTGCACCAAATACAGAACAACAAGCCTTTACTTTTAACAACGAAATTGCACAAAGTACACCTTCAGAAGTTGAAGAGCAGTTAAGCGCAATCGACCCTGATAACTTATCGCCACGCCAAGCACACGATTTGTTATATAAACTAAAAGCATTGTTGTAATTTATGTCATCTAATTTACAAGCATAAAAAAAGCCGAAGAATAAATTCTTCGGCTTTTTAACACACATAGTCTTTTAAATTATTTAACTAACCTGAACTCTGGATAATAAATCTATCTCAAGCAGCTATTTTCAGCGCTCACTGCGTTGAATTTACTTGCAATAGGCCAGCTATTGACGCGTAAATTCGCCTTGTTTTCACTGAAAATCTTTGGCTAGAGAAAATAAATTTAACTATCACTATAATTCAATACATTGGTAAATCTCTTAACCAGAGCGCAGGTTAACTAGCTACGAAAACTGATTAAATAAGCTGTCTGTACTTAAACCTTCTTGTTGCAAAATGTCTTTTAAACGACGTAATGCTTCTACCTGAATTTGTCTTACACGTTCACGTGTTAAGCCTATTTCGCGGCCTACATCTTCAAGTGTAGATGGCTCATAGCCAAGTAATCCAAATCGACGTGCTAACACTTCGCGTTGTTTAGGATTTAACTCACCTAACCAATCTACAATGTGTTTATTTATATCATTCGTTTGTACTTGGCCTTCAGGGCCTGCACTTTTTTCATCAGGAATAATATCTAATAACACACTGTCATTTTCGCCGCCGATTGGCATATCAACAGAGGCTATTTTTTCGTTAAGACGTAGCATTTTTGTTACGTCTTCAACGGGTCTATCTAAGCTCTCTGCAATTTCTTCAGCAGTGGGTTCATGATCTAACTTTTGAGTTAATTCACGAGCGGTACGTAAATAAACATTAAGCTCTTTAACCACATGAATAGGCAAACGTATCGTACGTGTTTGATTCATAATGGCACGTTCAATTGTTTGGCGTATCCACCATGTCGCGTAAGTTGAGAATCTAAAGCCACGTTCAGGATCAAATTTTTCAACAGCGCGGATTAAACCTAAATTACCCTCTTCAATTAAATCAAGTAAGGCAAGTCCACGGTTATTATATCGGCGAGCTATTTTAACAACCAAGCGTAAATTGCTTTCAATCATGCGTTTACGAGAGGCGTCACAACCTTTAAGTGATTTTCGTGCAAAAAAGACTTCTTCTTCTGCACTCAGTAATGGAGAGAAACCTATTTCACCAAGATAAAGCTGAGTGGCGTCAAGGTTTTTTGTTACTTCTTCTTTGGCAAATATATCTTCGTCATCTACTTTTTCAAGTAACGATGTGTTTTCTTCAACGGTGGTATCATCGAACTTGTCATCATTCGTGATGTTTTTGTCAAATTTTGCTTCGTTAGCCATAAGCCTTCTCCCGAGCAATTATCAATACCTTAAAATTAGGGTAGGTATTTAGCAGGATTGACAGCTTGCCCTCGGTAGCGAATTTCAAAACGAAGTGCCGTAACCGAAGATTCTGAATTACCAATTTCTGCTATTTTTTGTCCAGCCTTAATTTTCTGCTTTTCTTTAACAAGTAATTTCGAGTTATGTGCATAAGCACTTAGGTAATCATCATTATGTTTCAATATGATTAAACTACCATAACCTCGAAGTGCGTTACCCGCGTACACCACCGTTCCTTGTGCCGCGGCTAATACTGAAGCCCCTTTTTTATTAGTAATCTGTAAGCCTTTGTATCCGTTTTCCTTATTAGAAAAGCGTTTAGTAATTTTACCTTTTGCTGGCCAAAACCACTTCACCTTACTACTCGACAAATACTTTTTATTACTAACTTTGTTACTGGCTTGTTTTTGAACATACTCTCGTTGTTTTGGCTGATCAAGCTCTTTCTTTAATTTTTTGTTATTTTTTTGTATGCTTTTTCTAGACTTTTTACTCGAATTCGTATATTTTTTCGACTTTTTATTTTCTGACTGCAATGGTATTAAAGAGATATCTTGCCCAGGATATATTACATAAGGTGATGAAATATAATTGTTTTTTGCTAATTTACGAAAATCTTGACCTGCACTAAAAGCAATTGAATATAAAGTATCTCCTTTTTGAACTTTATACTTATTACCACTAATGTTAATTTTATGATCTAAATAGTTAACATTATTATTTAGGCTGCTGACTGGTGCAGGAACATGACGAGACGAGCAGCCAAAAAGCAAAATACTAATAAATAAAGCAACATAACGCATAAATTGTTTATTCATTGTATTTAGCTCCTTATGTAAAAAAGTTATTTTATAAAGCTTAACGCAACAAAAAGTACGCTACAGCAATTAATACGACTAATCCCCAACCAAGTATTTCAATATATTGACGTAATTTTTGCTCCATCTTAGCTCCGCCCCACTTCATTAAAGCTGAAACTAAAAAGAATCGCGCACCGCGACCGATGGCAGATGCAATTAAAAAAGGCAAAAAGGCCATTTGTAAAACACCCGCGCCAATCGTAAATACTTTATAAGGTATAGGTGAAAAACCAGCTAAAAAAACAACCCAAACACCGTAATCTTTAAACCAGTTTAATGCGACATCAAACTTTTCTTGCCAGTGCATTTGTGCAATTAATGGCTCAACAACGGGTTCAAATAACCAAAAGCCGAGTAAATACCCAATTATTCCGCCAACAACCGATGCGATTGTGGCAAAACTTGCAAAGCGCCATGCTTTTTTAGGTTGAGCAAGCGACATAGGCGCAAGCATAACATCAGGTGGGATTGGGAAAAAAACAGACTCAGCAAAGCTCATTGCAGCCAAATAACGCTCGGCATGGCGATGCTTGGCCCATACAAGGGCCATATCATATAACTTAGTAAACAACTTCAAAATGAATTCCTATTCAATATCGCCAGGTACCAGTGGTACAAACCTAACTGGTGCAATAACATGTTCTGTGTAATCGTCGCCGTTGCGAATAACCATTATTAATTTTTGATCACTTTCACCAATTGGGGCTAATAACACGCCACCATCAGCCAATTGAGCAAGTAAATCTTTTGGCACTTTAGAGGCCGCAGCCGTCACTATAATACCGTCAAACGGCGCTTGTGACTGCCAACCTTGCCAGCCATCACCATGCTTCATCGACACATTATATAAATCGAGTTGATGTAACCGGCGTTTGGCTTGCCATTGCAAGGCTTTGATACGCTCAACTGAATAAATTTTAGTGAACGTTTTAGCTAAAATTGCAGTTTGGTAACCAGACCCAGTACCAATTTCCAGTACTTTATTGCGAACACCCGCAAGGCGAAGTAGCTCAGTCATACGGGCAACAATATAAGGTTGCGATATAGTTTGCCCCTGCCCGATGGGTAACGCTGTATTCTCATACGCTTTATGTTGCAACACGTCATCAATAAAAACATGGCGCGGAATATTCGCAATAGCACTAAGCACTTGGGTATCTTCTACGCCTTCGCGCTGTAGTAAATCAGATAACGCTTTGGCGCTGCGCGTATAATTAGCGAGCACGGTTTATCTCCAAATCGGCAAGCCAGTCTCCTACCGCTTCTAAGCTATCTTTAGCGGTCATATCAACACTTAATGGCGTAACTGAGGCATAGCCATTATTGATTGCGTAAAAGTCGGTGCCTTCACCTGCATCACTTTCGGTGCCAAGCGATCCATACCAATAAATATCACGACCCCAGGGATCCGTTTGTTTGGTCATGGTTTCGGCTTTATGACGAGCGCCTAAACGTGTTACTTGCACCCCTTTTAATTCACTTAGTGGAATATCTGGCACATTAATATTTATTATTTGATCTTTTGGAAGCGGATGCGAAGCCAAGCCCTTAATAATATTGACGGTAACAGCAGCGGCTGTTTCAAAATGCTCGCCTTTATGTGAGCAAAGCGATACCGCAATTGCAGGTAAGCCCAAATGACGTCCTTCAGTCGCGGCAGCCACTGTGCCAGAATACAGCGTGTCGTCACCTAAGTTGGCACCATGATTAATACCAGCAACAACTAGATCTGGTTTTTCATCAACCAACTGATTTACACCTAAATGTACACAATCTGTAGGTGTGCCATTAACCGACATAAAACCATTTTCGAGTGTCGTCGCTCGTAGCGGGTTCATTAATGTTAAAGAATTACTCGCGCCACTACAGTTGCGATCAGGTGCAACAAGGGTTACCTCTGCAATTTGTATAAGCGCCTGATATAAAACCGCAATGCCTTTGGCATTTACGCCATCATCGTTACTTAACAGTATCTTCATTTATGCCATTATCCTTTTCTTTGCGCTCTCGTGGGCTTGCATCTGTATAATCCACCAGCTCGCGTAATAATGCGGTTGCAAAACACCCTTTTGGCAAACCAAAACTCAGTTTTAAACTCGTTTCATCTATGGTCTCAACCGTTAAGTTTTGCGGAATTAAACGCAGCATTCTGCGCTCATTTTTAAGGCCGAGTTCACCCAAGCCATCGCACCATGCTTGGTAAGGTGCAAGCCATACTTTTTCTTGCTCGGTTAAGCCTTTTTCACTTTTACCCACCATAGGTGCCGACATCATAATATCGCCAGTGGCTAATCGCTCAATGTTTTCATCGTTAATCGCATCTTCAAAAAATGCATTACTGCCGCTGAGCATAAATACTTCACGGTGCATTGTTTTAGCTAAACCATGCTCTTTTACACGCAGGCTCACTAACTGATTAAATACATGCGATCGTGCTGCTGAAATAATAATACCGCGCAACTTTTTATCGCGAATACGCTCACCGGCAAACATTTTTTCAGCCATAACTAAGTTATGACCACCATGACCAAAGCGCTGCTCGCCAAAGTAATTAGGCACGCCTGCGCGTACTGCGTTAATACGGCATAGAATATCAAGAGGCTTGGTTACATTACGAAGCGTAATAGTAAATTTATTACCTTTGTGGCAGCCCGTACGTAACTTACGGTCGTGGCGCTGTTGCGAAACAATAAAAATACTCTCGCTATTCAAGTCGCTAAAATCGATAGGCTTTTTAATCGGTACTTTTACACTAAACCACTGCGAGCACACACCGTGGCGATCTTTCATGCCTGCGTAACTTACGTCTCGCGGTGAAACACCCGCACGCTGCGCAATTAGCTTTGCAACGTATTGCGTGTTTTCGCCTTTTTTAACCACCTGCAAACACACGTGTTCGCCACTGCCGGTAAATTCTATACCTAAGTCTTCATCAACCATAAAGTCTTCAGCAGTGGTTTTAAAATCAGCTTTAGAAAGCGGTGCACCGTATAAATAATTTAAATCGCTCATGCGTTTTTTGTACTCGCAGGCTCTTTACTCATAATAACCACCGCATGGCTCGAAATACCTTCTTTGCGCCCTTCAAAGCCTAGCTTTTCGGTAGTAGTGGCTTTAACGTTAATTTGGCAAAGGTCACAATTTAAATCACTGGCTAAATTAGCACGCATAGCTTGAATATGTGGCAGCATTTTTGGCGCTTGCGCAACAATAGTCACATCGCCATTGCCAAGTACATAACCTTGCTCTTTAGCTAAGCCCACCACATGGCGAAGTAAAATACGGCTGTCAATATTTTCATACTCACTAGCTGTATCGGGAAAGTGCTTACCAATATCACCCATAGCAAGGGAGCCTAAAATAGCATCACATAATGCATGAATAGCAACATCGCCATCGGAGTGCGCTAAAAAGCCCTGTGGGTAATCAATTTTTTCACCACAAATAGTTAACGGGCCTTCGCCGCCAAATTTATGTACGTCAAAACCATGGCCAATTCGTATCATAATGCACTCTCGTTTTGTTGTTTATGTAATAAAAACCCAGCCAAATCTAAATCCTCTGGTGTGGTTATTTTAATATTGTCGCTGCGCCCTGCCACAAGCTTTACCGGTTTGCCCGCCCATTCAATAGCACTGGCTTCATCGGTAATAGTTGCCCCACTTGCTAATGCGTTTTGAAGTGCATTTTTAAGCTCGTCATATTTAAAAAATTGTGGGGTAAGTGCTTGCCATAAATCGTCTCGTGGCACAGTTTGTAGGGCATGTGTGTGGCCACGTTTTATGGTGTCTTTTACTTTGCTAGCTAAAATACCACCTTCGTCAGCACACATGCATTCATCAATTAAGCGTTCTATATCACTAATATTAACTAACGGGCGTGCAGCATCATGTACCAGCACCCATGCTGGAGGATTGGGCGCTAAAAAAAGTAAGCTATTGAGCACTGAATCGGCACGTTCATTTCCGCCACTGGCGCGAACAATGCGCTTATCAGCGAATGAAAGTTCGTCAAAATAGGGGTCGCTGTCGCTAAGAGCAACAACAATAGTGCTTAATTTAGGTAATTGAGAAAGTTTAGCTAAGGTGTGTTCTAAAATGGTTTTACCCGCTAATTGTATGTATTGCTTAGGCGCATTGTGCTGCATTCTACTGCCAACACCTGCAGCAGGTACAATTGCTGCAATAGTCTGTTTATTTGTCATATTGTTTGCCCGGTAAAACACGAATAAATGTTTCGTCCGGTTTAATCATTCCCAATTCGTTGCGTGCACGCTCTTCAATACCTTCTTGGCCAAGCTTTAAATCGTCTATATCTGCTGTAAGCACTTTATTTCGTTTAATAAGCTTTTCGTTAGTGTGTTGGTGTGATGCGACAGCACCTTTTAATCGCGTGTAGTCTTGTACGCCATTATGACCAAACCATAATCTATATTGCACAAACAGTGCTAAGCACAATAAGCAAGCTTGAAAAAATCGCATTTAACACTCCTTATTTTAAATCCCGAATACCTTAACTTTATTAAGCTAAAGGGCGCTTTAAATTGCGCCAATTAATACTACCCGCTAAAAGCATTTCGCGTAGTGATAAGAGCCGTGGTGAGCAGCGCTTTGAAAACTGCCATTGATGCCCACAACAAGCTGCGGTAAAACTTACCTTACTTGGCTTTATTAACTGAGCGTTTTGCTGCTCAAGCCCATTACCTAAAAAATCAAACCAACCTAGCTCGTTACAATGCAGCTTATTTTCGTCTAACTGATCGATGCTGTCTATTCTCAGGCGCACCTGATCGTAGCCATGCAATATAACAGGCACTATTAACCCCACTTTGGCATGTGTTTGATAAAAAAGTTCATTAGCTTGAACATTCACATCGGGTGGTGTCGGTTTTTGTTTTTCAAGCCAAGACCCATTTTGCGAGTCCAACGTAAAAGGTGTGTCACCATTGGCAACTAACGTTGCCGCTCGCTCAATATAATAGGGTAGGCTTTTTAACTGCCGACGTAGCTTATCAGCATTAGGCTCTGCGACTAAACGCAAAACCTCACGCTGATAAAATGCATTGCACAATTGTGCATATAACACTTTTTGCGCATCAGTTTGCCAAATTTCAACTTGTTGCAGAGCACCAAGTGACTGATTTTTCGCTACCAATAGCTCTACTCAAAAACATTTAGGTAAATGTTTTATAGCACAGTACTGAATGCTTTTTAAGCATTACATACTAATTTAAGCGCTTGGCTTTTCACCTAATTTAGCTTTACCTGATTCTAAAAATTGCACAACCGTATTACGCTTTTTACCAATTAATAAACTGCCATCAGCTAAAAACATAAAGTTTTGCCAATTGCGTTTAAATACATCAAACGTCGTTTCGATAATATTATCGCGCGCCATACAAAAATAAACCGTGGTGTTAGCTTCCCAATCTAAAAACGTTAAGATTGCTTCTGGTGGTAGCGCATCACCATTTTCCCACGCATCTTGCCAATCTACTTCTTGGCTAAAGCTTTTTTCTTGGCCACACCAATCGGTGTCTTCAAAAAAATCAGGGTGATCAAACTCACGGCTCACCATGGTTGTCCAAAGTACTGCTGCGCGCTCGTCGCTCATAGGCTTTATTTTTGCTGCGTCTTCATCAGATACAGGTAAATCTTTGTGGCGAAAAACCCACGCCTTTTTGTAATCATCTAAAGAAATATAGTTCATAGTATTGGCAAATTAGTTAACATTAAAAGTGCAAAGCCAAATTATACAAGAGATCAAAACATGACTACAGCAATAAAACCACTTTCCCTAAAACCAGGCATATACCAACACTACAAAGGCCCGCAATATAAAGTTATTCATGTTGCCACCCATAGCGAAACCGAGGAACAGCTTGTGATTTACCAAGCACTTTATGGTGAATTTGGTATATGGGCGCGCCCATTAAGCATGTTTTTAGAAACTGTTGAAAAAGACGGTAAAACTATACCGCGTTTTGCTTATATTGGACCTGCTGCTTAACTATGGCATTATAACAAAATAACTTACTGCTCAGACCAGACAAGGGTACACCGTGCAATTTAATTCAACTGACAATTACATAGCGAGTAGCGCGCTTAAACAAGCTGTAAATGCTGCCATTATGCTCGAAAAACCACTTTTAATTAAAGGAGAACCTGGCACAGGTAAAACCATGCTGGCTGAGGAGTTGGCTAAAAGTTTAGATACCACACTTATTCAGTGGCATATAAAATCGACCACTAAAGCGCAGCAAGGTTTATACGAGTACGACGCGGTTTCGCGCCTGCGCGACAGCCAACTAGGTGACGAGCGCGTACACAACATTAGTAACTACATCGTTAAAGGTAAGCTTTGGCAGGCATTTACATATGCAGAGCTCAACGGTAAACGCCCAGTGCTTTTAATTGATGAAATAGACAAAGCCGACATAGAGTTTCCAAACGACTTACTACTTGAGCTTGATAAAATGGAGTTTCATGTTTACGAAACTAACGAGCGCATTGTCGCAAAAGAGCGCCCTATTGTAATCATCACATCAAATAACGAAAAAGAATTGCCGGACGCATTTTTACGCCGCTGCTTTTTTCATTATATTGATTTTCCGAGCAGCGATGAAATGCAGCAAATTATTGACGTGCACTACCCTAACGTTAAACAAGATTTAGTACGCCAAGCACTTGAAGTGTTTTTTAACCTGCGCGAAGCAAACGGCCTTAAAAAGAAACCTTCCACCAGCGAATTACTCGACTGGCTAAAGCTTTTAATGGCTGAAGACATAGACGCTAAAACACTGCACGATAAAGCTAAAAAAGGCGGTTTAATGCCCATGTTTGGCGCATTACTTAAAAATGAGCAAGACATAAGCCTAATCGAAAAGCTTGCCTTTATGAGCCGCTAGGGCCTGTTGACCTTTCAGGATTAAAATTTGTTCTAACTAGGGACGATTTAATCGTGGCGCGAGGTTTGTAACCTAGTGGGCTAAGTAAAAGCCGAGCAACAAAGAGTTAATCGTCCCTAGGACGAACCTTCAGGCAGCGCGTGTTTGGTATTTATTCTGTGTTATCGCCTATTTATGGGGAATAACCACACTACATAGGCTCTGCCTTACCTAAATACCAAACACACTGCTGCAAATTTAACCTCGAAAGATAAACAGGCCCTTATATGCTAGTACAGTTTTTTTTCAAATTACGTGAGTACCGCTTGCCTGTAAGCCTGCGCGAGTTACTCGACTTAATTAACGCCTTAAAAAAAGGCGTTATATTTGCCGACGTAGACGCCTTTTACCATTTAGCGCGCACCATAATGGTAAAAGACGAAACGCACTTTGACCGATTTGACAAAGCCTTTAGCGACTACTTTAGTGGTATTGCCGACCTTGATTTACTCGAGAGTTTAAAGCAACAGTACAACTTACCTGAAGATTGGCTACGTAAAGAGTTTGAAAAAAACCTAAGCGATGAAGAAAAAGCCCAACTTAAAGCCATGGGCGGGCTCGACGAGCTTATGAAAACCCTAAAAGAGCGTTTAGAAGAGCAACAAAAACGCCACGCAGGTGGCAATAAATGGGTAGGCACTGGCGGCACATCACCTTTTGGTGCATACGGCTATAACCCAGAAGGTGTGCGCATAGGGCAAGACGGCAACCGTAACCGCCAAGCGGTAAAAGTGTGGGACAAACGAGAATACAAAAACCTCGACACGGATCGCGAAATTGGCTCGCGTACTATTAAACTCGCCCTTAAAAAGTTACGAAAGTTCGCCCGCACTGGCGCAAGCGACACGCTTGATTTAAACGAGACTATTCGCGCGACAGCTAAACAAGGCGGCATGCTTGATGTAAAAATGGCACCCGAACGCCACAATGCCGTAAAAGTATTGATGCTGTTTGATATTGGCGGCTCAATGGATGACTACATTCACACCTGCGAAGAATTATTTAGCGCCGCTCACAGCGAATTTAAACACCTAGAGTTTTACTACTTTCATAACTGTTTATACGAGCACGTTTGGCAAGACAACGCGCGCCGCCATTCAAACGTAATAGACACCATGACGCTGATTAATAAATTTACCAGCGACTATAAAGTAATATTTGTTGGCGATGCCACTATGGGCCCTTACGAAATAGCTTATGCGGGCGGCTCGGTAGAACACTACAATGAAGAGCCCGGCAGTGCATGGTTACAACGTGTCACAAATCACTTCGATAAAGTCGCCTGGCTCAACCCACAACCCGTTGAACACTGGCCGTACTATCAATCTATTGGCTTTATAAAAGAGTTAATGAACAACCGCATGTATGCGCTGAGTTTAGATGGGATAAGTAGAGCGATAAAAGAGCTGAGTTAAAATGAATAATAGAAATATATTAAAATTAGTTTTGTTTGCATCACTTATAATAAATATGGTTTTTATTACTAACTTTATAAGGGACTCTAAAAAAAATGAAAGCATTTATTTATTAGCAAGCAATGTTGAAGCTAAATGCTTGAATGATTGGAAATCACAAGACTCTGGGGTGCCTTTTATTACCTCTCATCAAATTTTAGGACCAGATCCCTTTACTGAATATAACCTTTTAGAGCTGGGAGGTTATGATCAGTCAACATCTTTCACATACGAATTCTCAGCATGTTTTAAAGATAAATTTTCTACAGTAAGAACAATTGCAGAGATGAAATATGCTATTGATTTCATGGGTAAGCAATCAAAAAATGTTGGATTTTATAAATTACCAAATTCTGACGAAATTATTGTTTACTCAAATGAGTAACAATTAGGCTAGATTGGCTAAACTCACAACTCGTCGAGCATTGGCTGCACTACCAATCAATTGGCTTTATAAAAAAGCTAATGAACAACCGCATGTATGCGCTTAGTTTAGATGGGGTCAGTGGAGCGATAAAAGAGCTGAGTTAGATGCGAATTAACGACAGTTTAACTCCAGTAGCGGACCCTCAAGGCGTTTATATGAAACTCTGTTGGGTGACGCCTTCGGCTTAACCAACCTACCTTTTGACGTAGGTCGGATAAGTGGCAAAGCCACGCCATCCGACAAAAATGATGAATTTACCAGAAACAAGCCGACCTACCGCGTTTCAAATAACACTCGCATAAATTGCGCTATCGAAGACAACAAAATTGTTGTACCCCGAAAACCACTTAATACTCAATTTTAAGATGTTTATCAGCGGAGAACTGTTGAACATAAGGTTTTCTCCTAACTTCATTCATTAACTCCCAGTAACAGTTTTTCGTAAACTGGGTTTTTATGTTATTAGGAATCAAGTACTTATAACTACCTTCATCTCTATTTATCCATGTATGACTGCGCTGAAACTCTGGAAGCAAATACAAATGTATTCCCCAGCGTATATTATTTATCATTTCGCAAAGATAGCTAGCGTGGTAGCTTAATATGTCTGTATGAAACCTTTCATAGAAGTCTTCAAGCGCTAGGAATGATTCTTCTTCTGATATGTTTGTACCATTATTTTGAAATATTTTGCGGAGATCGTTTGCTGTTTTAGTAAGCCTGCCAAGACTGTGCTTGCAGGTATTACCGCAGATTTTTATAAAATCAAAACGTCGAATTTTTAAGTCTATATTCAGCTCTATAGAAGGAAACCACGTATCTACGCTAACTTCTTCCTCAAGCCATTCTTTAAGAATAAAAACATTTTTTTCGAGACAAGCAATTGAGTTGCTGACATTGAAGGATGGGCTGTCACATACTTCTCTTAATGCCTTGAGGCAAGACGAAGAGTTATTAAATAAACCTTTATCAAGATTGGATAAGAAATCCACAAGTAAGATGTTAAATACTTTTTTGTGGGTACTTGACGAAAAACCTACAATGACATCAGTATTTCGTTTCGGAAAATTCATGGCCTCATGATTCACCATTTCATCTATTGCTTCTGTTATAACTTTCAGCTGAATTGATTCAATTTCAATGGCGTTGTATTTCATAAAGATCTATAACTCAGCTATATGATTTAGCGTCTCAGGATGACGCTGCACAAGCTTTAGCAATGTTATCGCTTGCCCATTAGGAGTACTTCGTCCTTGTTCCCAATTCTCGAGCGTTCTTGCTGATGTATGTAGAATGTTTGCAAATACACCGCGTGAGATATTAAATGTTTCTCGAATATTTACTATTTCATCAGGTGAGATAGCAAGGTCGTTGATATCCTTTACTGCATGAGAACGTAACGTAAGTTTTCCTTGTGAATGCGCTTTAGCATCATTCAGTGCTGTAGTTAATTCTGAAAATAAATCACGTTTGCTCATTACGCCACACCTCTAAGAATTCTTTTTATTGCTTTTTATGATCTGCTGTTAAATCGGTTACTTCGCTTTTACTGTAAATAGTGAGTAGATAAAAACGTCTTTTGTCGTCCAAGTAATAATATATAACTCTTGAACCGCCACGCTTACCTTTTCCTTTGCTTGCAACTCGTATTTTACGTAAGCCGCCTGCTTCTTGAATCACATCGCCCTGTTTTGGATTAACCATTAGATCTGCTTGAAATAAACGATACTCGTCATCATTCGCGTACAGCTCTCAGTACTTTTCGAATATGCTTGATTAAACAAATTGGCTTTTCATACACAGAAGTGTACGCAGATAGCGTATAAATTCAATTGAAGATTTTAAACGAGTAGCGGCAGGTATTTTTTGCTTTAGCTTTACTCATATATAAACTTTGAGGGTGTAATATTATGGCGCAGTTGCTTTTGTATCGCTTTTCGTAATATATAACTTAGCATTATCAATAGAGCTTTGATTTATTAAGTAGCCAATAATCCCGCTATAAATATCAAGCATGGCGTGAAGAATAATAACGATTAGCAAAGAATCTGTAAGGATATAAATACCACTAAAAACTAATCCATAAATACCGGTTCGAATGGCATTTAACCAACCTTGGTAAATATGACAAAGTCCAAATAAAAAACTACTTAATATTAAGCTGGAAAATAAGCCAATATAATCACTAAAAACAGAAAGTAAAAAACCACGAAACAATAACTCTTCGCAAATCCCTGCGGACATAGACACGCCAAATGTAAACCAAGTTAATTCGCAACGAGATGCGGGCATCATCCAGCTATGAGTTTTCATTGTATTGCGTAGTTCTTCGTTATTTTGGGAATTACTTTTGGTTTTATAGACTCCCAACACCAAGTAAACGAATAAACACATTACCAAACAAGCGCCAACCCAATTGGCCATACTAGAGCGCCAATAAAGGCCAATATCACTGATTCTGACTACTTGCATCAATACTAAAGCAAGCAGCGTAACTGTTGGGAACCATAAATAAACCATCGTTTCTTGATACATGCGCAATTTAGTTTTATGTCCAGCAATGACCGCTCGCTTTGTTTTGTCAGATTCCCAGAAACTGTATATTGGCATTGCCATAATCATTAATAATACAATCCATTCACCTATATGTAATGTCATCATCTTTCCTGTCGAACTTATTTTGGTTGGTGAGGCAAGATTAATTGCTAGACTTAATTAAATAAATATATTAAAAACAGATAATAATTAAACAAAAAGTTTACTATGTTTCATCCAAGAGATTTAACGACCTTTTGTAAGGTTGCTGAAATAGGCAACATGTCTAGGGTTGCAGAGGCCGAAGCCAAAACAGTTATGGCTATTAGCAAACAAATTGCTCGTTTAGAAACTCAACTGAACCAAGCTTTATTTGTTCGATCTAGACGAAAACTAATTCTTACTGAATTTGGTAGTGCTTTTAAACACAAAGCAGCCCAGCTTCTTCAACAACATCAAGAGTTGGTATTGTGGAGCCACAATAGTGATAGCATGATTAATGGAGAGCTACGGGTTATTTGCCAAGCGAACGATATAATAAAAGAAACCCTAGTTCCTTGGATGGCAGAATTTACAGCACTTTATCCTGAACTCAATATAACAATGGACGTTAAAGAATCCCTTATTAATATTAATGAAAGCGAGTTTGATGTTTTTTGGGCTGTTAGCTCCTATCTGGGAGAGCGCTATCCAGGGTTAAAACGCAAGCCTTTGTGGCGTTCGAAATATGGCGTTTTTGCATCTCCTGAATACATACAGCGCCAAGGGGATCCGACAGATATTAAGGCATTGGAACATCATAACGTAGTAGGTTATTTGTATAATCAACCCAGTAATGTTTTAGTGTTGCAAAGTGAAAATGGTGAGCCTATTTATGTAACACCGCACTGCCAAGTTAAAACAGTAAGCGGTATCGTCGAACTGGCGGAAGCTGGTTTAGGGTTAATTAACGCCCCAGTAGACTCAAGTCAAATTCAAAAATCACTCAATGAAGGTCGCCTAGTCCCAATACTAAAAAAACATTGGTGGGAAGACGCTCAAGTGTACGCCTATTATCACCCATCAAATCCTATTCAGAGCAAAGTGCGCGCATTTTTAGACTTCTTTTGTGATAAACGCGATTATTGGTAACCTAAAAACAGGTTGAACAATTTACCAGTTGATTAAATAGAACAATTAAATAAATAACTTAGCTTTCAGGTGAGCCAGCCAAGTGGAACTAATATAACTCTACATTTAAGCTAAAGCCCTTTACTCATAAACAAGCTGTACGGATCTACCTCATAATCACCAAACGGTTCGCATTCTTTAAAACCAAATTGAGCGTAAAGCTTTTGTGCGGGTAAAAATGCCTTTGCAGTGCCTGTTTCTAAACTTAACTTTTTATAACCTCGCAAGGTCGCTTGCTCAATAATATGCGTGAGCAATTTAGCAGCGATGCCTTGGCGTAAATAGTTGCTTGATGTGCGCATTGATTTAATTTCGCCATGCGTTGTATTTAGTGCTTTTAAAGCGCCAACACCCGCTAAATTATTATCAATCCATAAGCTATAAAAAGTTATATCGGGCTGAGTGAGCTTACTCACATCAAGTGCATGTACGCTCTCAACAGGTGAGTGTTTTAACATATCGTTATGATGCGCTTGTAGTAGTTTTATAACGTGTGGGTTTGAAAGCTCACCTATTCTAATATCCATTTATACCTCGTTTAATCCTAGAATTTAATGCTTTAGGGCTTTAATTAAAACCCTAAAGTAAGTGGCTCTATTTAGGCTGCTAGTTTCCATACTACAAACGCAACAGCAAACCCAACTAAATACACTAGCCCTAACCACGTTAAACTACGTAATAGCACGCTGTGCTTTATAGCAGGCTCTGAGCGCACAAGGCTAAAGTTAAGCCATGCAAAAACAGGCGTTGTTACAAATGAAAGTGTCATTGCAAAGGTAAGCATGGGGCCAAGGGCTGATTTAAAAAATAAAATAACCGCCATACCGGCAAGTGCTTGTAGTATTAACCAAATATTTAAGCTGTGTTTTGATTGCCCAAAGCCAAGTAATTTATGGGATTCGTTAAGTGTGCGGGCATAGCCGTCAAGTACAGTAAGTGTAGTGCCAAACATACATAAAAAAGCGATTGCTGATACAAGCGGCCTTGCCCACTCGCCTATTGTGAGTGCGTACATATCTATAAGCTGCTTGGCAAACGCGACACCGCCAAGTTCTATACTACTGGTTTGCCCGTATTGCACTAATACACCTAAGCTAAAAAATACCAAGGCTAAGCCAGCTGTAAGCCAGTAACCTACGTTAAAATCGAACAAGCCTTGGCTTTTAGAAACTGTTTGCTGCGCTTGTTTTTCTTTTAGCCATAAAGAACTTAATGCAGATATTTCGATAGGGGCTGGCATCCAGCCCATTAAAGCCACCATAAAGCTAAGCATGGCAAGTTCATATGGTGAAGGCCCTACATAGTCAGCAGGCGCCATTGGGCCGTTACTAAACGCGATAACTAACGCAATAACGGTAGCCAGTGTTAATAATCCCATTATGCCTTTGGCCACACTGTCGAGCGCTTTAAAGTGCCCTAACAATAATATGGCTAAGCACACTCCTAATAATATCCAACATAGCAGTGTTACCTCTATCACTACAGGCAGCGCGTAATGCAGTAAGCTTGCGGTAAGTAGTAGTACGCCGGCGGTGTTAACGACGGCGGCTACAATGTTTAAACCGATAAAGCTGTAAAAATAAAACGGGCCTTGACTCTTATAGCCCTCCACTAGGCTATTTTTAGTCGCAAGTGTGTATTCCATACCAAAGCGAAAAAACGGGTACTTTAAAACATTAACAACAAGGATTAGCCAAAATAGTTGCCAACCAAATATTGCTCCAGCTTGCGTAGAGGCAACTAAGTGAGAACCGCCAATAGCGGCTGTTGCCATGAGTATTCCAGGTCCAAGCGCACCTAGTCGATACTTCCATACTGCTTTTGTTGTGTGCATTAATTTCTCAAAATATGTGTGTTGTACGCTGCTTTTATTAATTCTTTTGATTAATAAACTGCAAGAACGCATAACTTACCTAAATTACAGGCAATAAAAAAGAGCCATACGGCTCTTTTTTATAATACTTTGGAACTAAATTTTATTTAAGATCCATCTCTTGGATGATCTCGTGTGCGATTTCAGGTGTCGTGCTAACAGGCTTTTCGTGTAGGTTTGCTTTTATCTGCCCTTTTCGATGTTTTAGTGCCGCATCGAGTTTTTTAGCTGCACTTGCAATGGCAGGGTACATAACTTCGTTTTCCCCTTTTACCGATATGCGCGTGCCTTCGTAATTAGTGCTAATTTCAGCTTGGATTTTATGATGCTCTTTAGACAAAATAATATCGAGTGCAATAAGCGATGGAAAGTGGCTCTCGATTTTTGAAAATTTTTCGTTGATGTGCTCTCTAATAGAGTCAGTAACTTCAACATGGTGACCAGAAAGATTAATTTTCATAGGGTATCCTTTTATTTGTTACCTCATAAATAGTATTGGGGGCTATTTAGATTAACACAAGGAAAAAAGAGAGATATTTGAGGTTTATTTGCGGCTTTTGGTGATTTAAATCATGCGTTGTGCAAAGTTTATGCAAAGCCCATTGTACATGGGCTTTCAGACGTCTACTTAACTTAAACTAAGATTGGTTAATCTGTGTACGAACAACAGTAGTCAGCAAAATCAGATACTTTTACTTTAAAGCTTACATTTGCATCAACATTAAACGACTCACCCGCGTTAAATGTTTTCCACTCACTTGCACCTGGTAATAAAATATCCCATTGGCCAGCTAAAAGCTCCATGCATTCTTTTTGGTTTGTATCAAAAACAAACTCACCTGGTTGCATAAAGCCTAACGTTTTCGCTTCGCCATCACCTAAAATAACGGTACGGCTTGACACTTTTCCGTCAAAATATACATTGGCTTTTTTTACTACACTTACGTTATCGAACTTTGGCATTTTTAGCTCCTGCTAATTTTTATATTTAATTGCGGTCACATTGCCTGATACATAATGAGCTTGCAAGGAAGTGGAGCGAAAAACATTAAGCTTCTCACGTGAGCAAGCTCTACGTCTACAAATAACGCTCCTTAACTTTGGGAACAACTACTTGTAGGTGTGCATATTTCTGGCTTTTAAAAGTAACTCTTTTATTAAAGGCGGGCTTTGAAAAAGTTAAAAACCCTGCGAGTTATCTGTTATTAAATTATCGTGATCTGGAGGTAAATCACTGAGCTTTATTGATTCCATAATCCGCTGTTGTGATTCAAGCGCATGCTTAGCCCATTTTTTATGCTTGTCAGAGCGATCAACACGATGATTAAACTTTACTTCCAAAAAAGCATGTTCACTCAGTGGCAAGCAATAAAAATCATGGCGAGAGAGAGCATTATTCCTTTTTACTTGATAAAACACCCATTGGCAGTTATTAATCACAGCCTCTTTAGCGGCAGGCAATGGCGGCTTTCCATAAGATTCAATACGACCTAAAATTTCTTCTTCTAACTCATCAGGCTCAAAGGGGACGGCCATTTTACTAGATTCTAATGTGGTATCATTTTTAATTTCGGTATTTCTGCCGTCAGGCCCCCAATGGAAGTTATCGTATGATTCAATCACAAAACGCTTTAATTGCACGGTATCCAGTACATTGATTTCATTAGTTTGTTTAATCCTTAGTTGGCAACTAAGCATGCCATACTCACTACTTGGTAAATAGCTTACTGGTGGCAAGTACATCCAGTTTTTAGTAAGCATATGTACATATACGTGGTGGAAATAATCTTCCTTGTGCTGATTAAACCAACTTGTTGAATTATAGGGAAATGAGACATCAATTGTAGAAGGTACAGCAGCAACATTACTGCTAGGCATATCAAGGGTTAATAGCTTACCTTCTAAAATAAAGCGATAGTAGATGCAATTTTCAAAATTGGGCCCGCCAATAAAACCACGATAAAACGCCTTGGCTAAATTAAACACTTTTAGAATTATCAGCAATTAAATTATCGTGATCAGGAGGTAAATCACTGAGCTTTATTGATTCCATAATTCGCTGTTGTGATTCAAGTGAATGCTTAGCCCATTTTTTATGCTTATGGGAAAGATCAACACGGTGATTAAATTCAACCTCTAAAAATGCATGCTCACTTAATGGTAAGCAATAAAAATCTTGGCGAGAACGCTTATTACTTTTTTTTATTTGATAAAACACCCATTGGCGATCATTAATAATTACCTCTTTAGCCGCAGGCAGTGGCGGATAACCATAAGATTCAACGCGCCCTAAAATTTCCTTTTTAAGTGCCTCACCTTGCCATGGGTTTGCTCTTTTATTCGACTCTAGCTTGGTATCATTTTGAAGCTTAGTGTTATAACCATCTGACCCCCAATGATAATTATCATACTCATCAATCACAAAGCGTTTTAATTGCATAGTATCAAGAACATTGATTTTATTGGTTTGCTTAATTCTTAGTTGGCAACTAAGCATGCCATACTCACTGCTTGGTAAATAACTTACTGGTGGCAAATACATCCAATTTTCAGTGAGCATATGTACGTATTCATGGTGTAAATAGTTTTTCTTATGTTGATTAAACCAGCTTGTTGAATTATGCGGGAATGAGATATCGATGGTAGACGGTACAGCTGCGACGTTACTATCTGGCACATCGAGTGTTAATAGCTTGTCTTCTAGAATAAGACGATGGTGGATGTAATTTTCAAAATTAGGGCCTCCTTCAAAACCACGGTAAAAAGCTTTGGCTAATTTGATCATAATCGCGCATCCGTAGGTGGTAGAGTTTTAATAAACTTTCTTACTACATCGGCCTTATCGGTATAGCCTAGCATCTGCAGTTGGTCAGCATAGGTGACTAGGCCTAAAAATGGTAAAGTGTGTGGGCTTGCTGCAGCATCATCACCTGTAACTAAGCCTTTAAATTTCATCGAACGGACAAGACTGCTTGACGATAAGTCATTGCGGCCAGCTAGGTTAGGCACTAAATCATAAGGGTTATTACGCACTGAGACAACTTTTACACCTACGCTGTGGGCAATGCGTTTTAAACGTTCGACATTTGAGCCTGAACCATGCACAGCAAGTTGCTGGCCTGTAAGAGGCTTACCATAGTGAATACGATAATGCTCCAGTGCCGCGCAAAAAATTATCGCGCCTTGACTGTGTGCTAACCATTTCACCTGCTTCCCTTGCTGATTATTTTGTGACAGCACGGCCGCCAAATGCTGGGCGTTATGGGATTTTGTACCTAAGCGTTTATCAAATACGCACTCCACTAAGTCGAGCTTTGCTCGATCTGTGGGGTTATGAAATAACGTATAAGCTTTTATGCCGTCTCCCTCATAAGCTCTATCAAGGTGGGTGCCCATTAACCATGTAGCTTTGGTAAGCTCATTTTGCATACCATTGACTGCTGCATGCTGTGTATTGACTCGCGTAACCGGAATAGGATCAGGTTTCCATGCTCCTTGTATTTCTCTTATTTCTTCTTTGCTTATTGCTTTATCATAGGTGTGATTACTAAGCCTTTGAACTTCATAAAGCATCGTACGCTCTGCAGCAAAATTATCTTTAGCTCCCTGCAATTGCCTATCGAAAAGTATATCTTCCAAATTGATAAAATTATTTTTAAGTGAGTATTCAATTAAAAAATGATAATTACGAAATGGGTATTTTGTCCGCCATAAACGTCGCAGCGGGTTACGGCTATGCTTAATTGAGTTTGTAGCATTAGGGTTCGCGCATATTTGAATAATATCGGCGCATACCATTTTTAAATCATAGTCATTGAGCTGCGATAGCATAGCGAGAGCTTGGCAAGTAAATTTAACTTTATTAAATGGAAAATTAACGGGTAGCATCACACCAAAATCTCGACAGCTAAGCGCGTCAAGAGGGATTACAGAATGAGCATTGATAGTTTTATTGAGTTTAGACCAAGACATATTTCTTCCTTGTAAATGAGTCTGGGTTAAAATACTACGTTAAATTATTTGTTAGAGCAAAAGTTTTTAACGCAGTATTTTAATGTTAAATTGCACCTTTTTGGCTCCATTGTAGGTCGTCATTTATGGCGTCATATTTTTGATTTATCTTTAACGCGCTAAAGCACGACCTACAAACAAAAAAGCCCGCTCTGTTTAAAACAGAGCGGGCTTTTAATCTTTAAAGCAATCGATTAAAAAAGCTCGTTTGCTTTGCTTACAATGTTTGCCACTGTAAAACCAAAGTGCTCAAACAACTCATTAGCTGGTGCTGACTCACCAAAGGTAGTCATACCTACTACTGCGCCGTTTAGGCCTACGTACTTGTACCAGTAATCAGCAATACCCGCTTCTACTGCTACGCGGCGTGTAACAGATGCCGGTAATACGCTTTCTTTATACTCTGCGCTTTGATCTTCAAAGGCATCAGTACATGGCATAGATACAACACGTACCTTTTTACCTTGGCTGCGTAGCTCAGTTGCTGAATCTTGTGCTAGTTGCACTTCAGAACCCGTCGCAATGAAAATAATCTCTGGATTGCCGTCACAGCTAAGGATGTAACCACCCTTTTTAACATCGCTTAATTGCTGTGCGTCACGCGCTTGTTGCTCAAGACCTTGGCGAGTAAAGATTAACGATGTAGGACCGTCTTTACGCTCAATAGCTTGTTGCCATGCAATTGCCGACTCAACTTGGTCACATGGACGCCAGTTGTATAAGTTAGGCGTTAAACGCATGCTTGCAATTTGCTCTACTGGTTGGTGAGTTGGACCATCTTCACCTAAACCAATTGAATCGTGCGTGTATACAAAAATGCTTGGTTGCTTCATTAATGCAGCCATACGTACGGCATTTTTTGCATATTCAACAAACATTAAGAACGTAGCACCGTAAGGAATAAAGCCTTTATGAAGAGCAATACCATTCATAATTGCCGACATACCAAACTCACGTACACCGTAGTAAATGTAGTTACCGCTTGCATCGTCGTGTGTTAAACCTTTAGAGCCATCCCAAATTGTTAAGTTTGAGCCTGCTAAATCGGCTGAGCCACCCATAAATTCTGGTAACAACGGACCAAATGCGTTTAATGCATTTTGCGATGCTTTACGAGACGCTGGGTTTGCAGGGTTTGCTTGTAATTGCTCAATGTACGCTTGAGATTTTTCAGCCCAATCGCCAGGCAGTTCGTTATTAATACGACGCTTATATTCAGCTGCAAGCTCTGGGTATGCTTTTGCGTATGCTGCAAATTTTTCGTCCCAGCTTGATTCAAGCTGCTGACCTTTTTCTTTGCTATCCCACTTTGCGTAAATATCATCAGGAATTTCGAACGCATCGCCGGTCCAACCTAAAAATTCGCGAGATGCTTTAATTTCGTCATCACCTAGTGGAGCACCGTGACAATCGTGGCTACCAGATTTATTAGGTGAACCGTAACCAATAATTGTTTTACAACAAATTAATGATGGCTTATCGGTAACACTTTTAGCTTCTGCAATTGCAGCACTTACAGCATCACTGTCGTGGCCATCAACACCACTAATTACATGCCAACCGTATGCTTTAAAGCGAGCTGGCGTGTCATCTGTAAACCAACCTTCTACTTCACCATCGATTGAAATGCCGTTGTCATCCCAAAATGCAACAAGTTTACCCAGACCTAATGTGCCTGCAAGTGAACCTGCTTCATGAGAAATACCTTCCATAAGGCAGCCATCGCCCATAAATGCATAGGTAAAGTGATCAACAATATCGTGACCTTCACGGTTAAACTGTGCAGCTAGCGCTTTTTCAGCAATGGCCATACCTACGGCATTTGTGATCCCTTGACCTAATGGACCCGTAGTAGTTTCGATTCCTGGTGCATAGCCGTATTCAGGGTGACCTGGTGTTTTAGAATGCATTTGACGGAAGTTTTTAATTTCGTCCAATGGTAAGTCGTAACCACTTAGGTGCAATAGAGAATAGATAAGCATTGAACCGTGGCCGTTTGAAAGAATAAATCTGTCACGGTCAGCCCACTCTGGATTTGTTGGGTTATGTTTTAGATAATCGCGCCATAATACTTCTGCGATATCAGCCATGCCCATAGGGGCTCCAGGGTGACCAGATTTGGCCTTTTGTACTGCGTCCATTGACAAGACGCGAATTGCATTTGCAAGTTCTTTGCGAGATGGCATGAATTCTCCTACCTTTATATGTGTATTTGCACGGGTATTTATTATTCGTTTATGTATCCAAGTTTATTGAATACTGTTATACCGACCATTCTTACTTATTGTGGGGGCGGTGTGCAATTAAAAACCCCATAAAAGGGAGCATTATGAATATTTTTTAAGACCAGAACGACATTCGTAATTTTATTTAGACGTCTAGGCGTAAAAACACTATGCAAGGTGTTTTGTTTTCGATAAAATACGCCCCTTAATTTTTTAGCGCTAATACCGACGTTTGTGAAGCGCAATATTTGTGAGCAGAAATACAATGGCAAAACATTTATTTACTTCTGAATCAGTTTCTGAAGGTCATCCGGATAAAATCGCCGATCAAATCTCTGATGCGGTACTTGATGCTATCCTAGAGCAAGACTCTCATGCTCGCGTAGCGTGTGAAACGTACGTGAAAACCGGTATGGTTATGGTTGGTGGTGAAATCACGACTAGCGCATGGGTTGATATCGAAGAAATTACACGTAAAACAATTCGTGACATTGGCTACACAAATTCAGACATGGGCTTTGATGCCGATTCATGTGCAATTTTAAACACCATTGGTAAACAGTCTCCAGACATTAACCAAGGTGTTGACCGTACTAGCCCAGAAGAGCAAGGCGCTGGCGACCAAGGCTTAATGTTTGGTTACGCATGTAACGAAACAGAAGTACTAATGCCAGCTCCAATTACTTACTCACATCGTTTAGTACAGCGCCAAGCGCAAGTTCGTAAAAGCGGCGAGCTTAACTGGTTACGTCCAGATGCAAAATCTCAAGTTACTTTTGCATACGAAAACGGCAAGCCAGTAGGTATTGATGCTGTAGTGCTTTCTACTCAGCACAGCGAAGACATTTCGCAAAAAGATTTAGTAGAAGCGGTGATGGAAACAATCATCAAGCCGGTACTTCCTGCAGAACTTATTACAAGCGCGACTAAGTTTTTCATTAACCCAACAGGTCGCTTTGTAATTGGCGGACCAATGGGCGATTGTGGTTTAACAGGTCGTAAAATCATTGTAGATACATACGGTGGTATGGCTCGTCACGGTGGTGGTGCTTTCTCTGGTAAAGATCCATCAAAAGTTGACCGTAGTGCTGCATACGCTGCACGTTATGTTGCTAAAAACATTGTTGCTGCTGGCCTTGCTGACAAATGTGAGCTACAAGTTTCTTACGCAATTGGTGTTGCAGAGCCTACATCTATTAGCGTTGAAACGTTTGGTACAAGCAAGCTAGAAGAAAGCCGTTTAATCGAGCTTATTCGTGAACATTTTGACCTGCGCCCTTACGGCTTAATTCAAATGCTTGATTTAGAGCGCCCTATCTACCTTCCTACAGCGGCTTACGGCCACTTTGGTCGTGACGAATTCCCTTGGGAACGTACAGATAAAGCTGAAGCACTTCGCGCAGCTGCTGGCCTTTAATTGGTTAGGTAACTATCTAAATACAAAAAAAGCGCCAATTGGCGCTTTTTTTATGTATTATAAATAGCAGAATAAATTCAAACTTAATTAAAATAACGGTACATTAATAAAAATATTAAGGCAATTTACTCTTTGTTGCTCGGTTTTTACTTATTCTTACATGGATGTAAGCCAGTAGCGCAGCGCAGGAGCCGTTACCGAGCCCACTAGGTTACAAACCTCACGCCGCGATTAAACAGCCCCTAGATTGAACAAATTTTAATCCTGAAAGGCCAACAAGCCCTAATCCACAGACTTTATTTTGTGATCGCACAGAAAGTAGCTCATAAGTTAAAATAATTTAATTTTACATATGGATGCCTTTATAAAGGAGTTCGGTTTATACTCTTTTTATTAAAAAGCTTTAGGGGTACTTAAATGGCCGACAATTTTCGCGTTATATTTGCTGGACTTGCTGATGGAGTAGATAGTAACGCTGCATCTATCAACCTTGCAGATAAACTAAAAACCTCAGAAGAAAAAGTAGCTCTTTTTTTTAAAGGAAAGCCACTGTTTGCACCGAGCCATAAAGACAAAGCACTAAAACAAGCCAAACTATTAGCTAGTTTGGGCATTAAAAGTAAGTTGCAGGCAGTTTCAAATGCAGCTAATACCTCAACTGAGCAGCCTCAAAACAGTCAACGTGATGAACGTATTTTTGATGCCCTTGATTACATCACCAGTAGCTTAATTCGCCTTGAAGAAAAACTCGAAGAACTTGAACAACGCTTACCAGAAGAGCAATCAAAAAATCCTGAAATAGATGAGGATGACGATTGGCAAGACGACGATTTATTGCTTGATGAAGAGTTAGTAAGCACACCTAAAAAACGCAGTAATGTGCTTTTATATTCTTTAATAGCAACAGCCGTGACGTTACTTATTATATTGGCTGTATATTTGGCATTTCCTAGCTTATTTTCTTTATAATTGCATAGTGAAATCATCAAATGAATAATAACCGCGCACAGATAAGAAAATCTATCCGTGAAATACGTAATAACTTGTCAAAAAATCAACAAAATTTAGCGGCGCAATCGCTATATATGAATTTTATTCAACATTTAAAAAGTAAAAAAACGAATAAAACAGAGCATATAGCAATCTACTTAAGCAATGAGGGAGAACTAGATACCTCACTGTTAATTAAAGAGTTATGGAATCTAAATCACCGCATTTACCTCCCAATAATCCACCCCTTCAATGGGACTAATTTACTCTTTCAGCGCTATGAAAAAAACTCACCCATGAGGGCAAACCGCTATGGTATCTTTGAACCTAAGCTCAACTGCTCTCAAATATGCCCATTAGCAGCGCTTGATTACCTCCTTATGCCGTTAGTTGCATTTGATAAACAAGGTAATCGCCTAGGAATGGGAGGCGGGTTTTATGATAGAACACTGGCGCGTTTACACGAACAAAATTGGCAAAAACCACAACTTATTGGCTTAGCACATGAATGTCAAAAAGTAGACGTGTTACCCATTGAGTCGTGGGATGTACCACTTAAAACTATTATCACTCCAGATAAAACCTACTGCTGGTAACACGTTAACTTGTATACTAGCAGCATACTTTTGATATAGATGAGCACACATTAATGACACAAGATGAATTAAAAAAAGCAGCTGCCTGGGCTGCACTCGAGTTTGTAAAAGAAAACACTATTGTAGGTGTCGGTACAGGCTCAACAGTTAACCATTTTATTGATGCCCTTGGCTCAGTAAAAGACACTATTGTAGGCGCTGTATCAAGCTCTGAAGCCTCTACCGTTCGTTTAAAAGAATTAGGTATTGAAGTATTTGAGCTCAATAACATTGATGCTTTAGATGTATACGTTGACGGCGCTGATGAAATTAACGCTCAAAACGAAATGATTAAAGGTGGCGGTGCAGCCCTTACTCGCGAAAAAATAGTAGCGGCAGTTGCAAAACAGTTTGTGTGTATTGTAGATGACACCAAATTAGTAGAAACGTTAGGTGACTTTCCGCTTCCGGTAGAAGTTATCCCTATGGCGCGCAGCTACGTTGCACGAGAATTATTAAAACTTGGTGGTGACCCTGTTTACCGTCAAGGTGTAGTTACCGATAATGGTAACGTTATATTAGATGTATTTAACTTAAAAATTACCAATGCCAAACAACTTGAAACACAAATTAACTCAATTGTTGGCGTAGTTACCAACGGCCTATTTGCGATGCGTGGTGCTGATAAAGTGATTATCGGCACTAAAAATGGGCCTCAAATTAAATAGGATGAGGTTATGAGTAAGGTATCGTTAGCAAAAGACAAAATTAAAATTCTCTTGCTTGAAGGTGTTCACCAAAGCGCTGTTGAAACGCTAAAGCGTAACGGTTACAGCAACATCGATTACGTTAAAACATCCTTACCTGAGGACGAACTAAAAGAACGCATTAAAGATGTACACTTTGTAGGCCTTCGTTCTCGCACTCATATAAGCGAAGCGGTATTAGATGCCGCTGAAAAGCTCGTTGCAGTTGGTTGTTTTTGTATTGGCACAAACCAAGTTGACCTAGACAGCGCACGCGAACGTGGTATTGCTGTATTTAACGCACCGTTTTCTAACACTCGTTCTGTTGCTGAGCTTGTACTTGGCGAAATTCTGCTTTTACTACGTGGTATTCCAGAGCGTAATGCAGCAGCTCATCGTGGTGGCTGGTTAAAAACAGCAAATGGTTCGTTTGAAGCACGTGGTAAAACATTAGGTATTATTGGCTACGGTCACATTGGTACTCAGCTGGGTATTATGGCTGAAAACATCGGTATGAACGTGGAGTTTTACGATATCGAAGATAAGTTATCACTGGGTAATGCCAAGCAAGTTCATAACCTAACTCAGCTATTACAACGCTCTGATATTATTAGCTTACACGTACCAGAAACGCCGCAAACTAAAAACCTAATCGGCACAGCTGAACTTGCTGTTATGAAGCAGGGATCTATTTTGATCAACGCTTCTCGCGGAACTGTTGTTGATATTGATGCACTTGCAGAAGCGCTTACCGAGAAAAAGCTAAGTGGTGCAGCAATCGATGTGTTCCCTACTGAGCCTAAATCTAACGATGAAGAATTTGTATCGCCACTGCGTCAATTCGACAATGTTATTTTAACACCACACATTGGTGGCTCGACACAAGAAGCACAAGAAAATATTGGCATTGAAGTAGCAGGTAAACTGGCTAAATACTCAGATAACGGCTCAACGATTACTGCGGTTAACTTCCCCGAGGTATCGCTACCAGAGCTTGCTAATCGTAGCCGTTTATTACACGTGCACCACAATCGTCCTGGCGTACTAACACAAATTAACCAAGCGTTTGCACAGCACGGTATTAATATTGCCGCGCAATATCTGCAAACAGATTCAGCAATTGGTTATGTTGTTATTGATGTAGATACTGATCACTCTGAAGTTGCACTTAAAGAGCTAAGCGCTGTTGAGGGTACAATTAGAGCACGTATTCTTCATTAATAATGGGATTGGCTCTTTGAGCAATAACTACAGTTTTATAAAAACACCGCACTTAATTTAAGCGCGGTGTTTTTTTATAAGCTGTGTATTTCTCATAAGTTACATGTGCGCGATGTAAAATAGCACCTACAGCTTGGATATATAATTTTGTAGGTGAGGTTTTATACCTCGCTTTTTAAACATTAAAGCGATATTGCACAAGCGCGAAATAAATTCGCACCTACCGCTTGGGTATATATAATTTGTAGGTGAGGTTTTATACCTCGCTTTTACATATTAAAAACATGCGTTACATAAGCGCGAAATAAAATCACCTACAGGTTCGGTGTTTGTGCTGTTGTAGGTGAGGTTTTATACCTCGCTTTACATATCTAAATATATTAAATAACACCGTTTAAAATAAAAACCTAAAGGCACAAAAAAGCGCGAGTAAAACTCACGCTTAAATCATTTAAATTGAACTATCAACACCTTTTCGCTTCACTGACAGCTCAACGCGATTATTAATCACCTTTTACTTCTAAATTAATAAACTTAACGAGCTCTTCAGGTTGCCCTACTAGCATCATAATGTGTTGATTAACTTCCATCATGGTTTTACCTTCAGGTAATTTTGCAGATACGCTAAATGAATTCAAACCTTTAGCAAAGCTAGTTAAAGCCTCAGCTATGTCTTGCGTTACGGGAGCTTGTTGTAACTGCTGCTGTAGCATAAGTTCCATTTGCTCTAACGTCATACCTTGCTTTTCAAGCTCACTTGATAATAAATCTTTTAGCTTACCTTGATTATTTAAGGCAAAACTAACATTGCGCGGCTCCAGTTTGCTCATTGCTTGCATAACAAGTGTTTGCTGCTGTAACTCTTGCTCGTAAGTTAGAGGTTGATTACCGGCTTCTTGTTGCGCCTTACTAATAGCCAATGACGCATCCATTAATGCTTTTGAATTAGCTAAGCCCATATCCATATTAAAACTAACAATATCTTTTGCATCTAATTTAACAACCACATCACTGTTGCCCGACTGTTCGTCGTAATCAAGCGATGAGTGTAAGTCATAGCTTGCCGATGCTAACATTTCGTTCGTATCTGCTGGTAATTTTGCGGCAAAGTCTTTATCAAACTGGAAGCTTTTTACATCAAACGATGTATGAGGCGAAATATTATCCGGATCGTAACCCGTTATTTCAATACTTTGAATCTTAGCAACATTGTCACCCTCAGGGCTTATTACTTCCATATTTGTTATTTCTACGCTTTTTGAAATAACACTTGCTGATAAACCAGCATATTTAAATATAGCGCCCGTTTGCTCACTTACTAAAGCAAGTTGCTTATCTACTTCTGCACGTACTTCTTGTGTTGCTACATAATTTGCATAACTTACACCACCAACACCTGCTGCAACAATAGCGGCAACTATAACTAATTTTTTCATGTTATCTCCTTATTTAATTCTTAATATAAAATGGTCTTAACTCAAGAGTAACACTGATGAACATTACCGGTTAAGCGTTTTTGCTGGCTAGTTAATTAAACTAAGTAACTCATGCACTGTTTTTACTGGGGTGATTTTAGCACCCAACCCTTCCATGGATTTATGATAATTACGAAATGGAATAAATATTTCAGTAAAACCATGTTGTGCTGCTTCTTTAACGCGCGGTACACCACTATCAATTGGACGTACATCGCCGTTCAAGCTAAGTTCCCCCATAATACACGTGGTACGAGGTACAACAAATTCATTTAAACTACTAAGTAATGCGGTAACTAACGCCAAATCAATACAGGTTTCTGATTCATCAATTCTTAAACCACCTACTATATTGAAAAACGTATCGTGAAATATTTTAGTTTTAGTGTGCTTGCGCAATATACCGGTCAGCATTTTTATACGATTCATATTTAAACCAACGCAAACACGCTGCGGAAATTCCGCCTCAGTTTCGGTGGTTAAACATTGAATTTCGAGTAATAAATTACGATTTCCTTTACGAATACAAGTAATTGTAGACCCAGGTGAATCGGTGGTTGAACCCGATAAAAATATTTCGCTTGGGTTATCAACACTTAACATACCGCGTTCGCACATTTTAAAAATGCCCACAGTATCAATATCACCAAAGCGATTTTTATTGGCTCGCAAAGTACGAATTTGCCCATCGTTGGTGTCAATATGTAAAAGCGCATCCACTATATGCACCAAAGTCTGCGGGCCAGCTATTTCGTTATTCTTATTTACATGAGCAATAATGAACATGGTGACATCATTTTGCTTACAATATTGAGTCAATGCTTGTGCGGCACTCTTTACTTGCGAAGGCGAGCCTGGGCTACCATTAGCGGTATCGGTTACAACAGCTTGAATAGAGTCGATTACAGCAAACTTAATTTTATTCTTCTCAAGCTCATCAATAATTGTTTCAACGCTTGTTTCTGAAAGTAAATAAAGTTCATCAGGGTTGTAGTTTAACTTTAAACGGTTAACCCTGTTTTTAAACTGTGATAAAGACTCCTCTGCCGTACAGTAAAGTGATGGCATACGCTGTGACATCCTAGCCACTAAATCAGACAGCAATGTAGTTTTACCAGCGCCAGGGTCGCCAGAGATTATATTAACCGACCCAGTTGTGACACCACCGCTTAATACACGATCGAGTTCGCCGATTTCAGTTAGCTGTTTTTCAGCCTCTGTTGTAGTAATGTCATTAATTTTTTTAGAGCCGCCACCAATACCACCAGCATAACCGCCTACACTTGCTCGCACTGCCGCTTTTTTACTGTGCCCTGCTGAAGGTTTAAATTCTGCTAATGTGTTCCATGCACCGCAGCGGCATTGACCTTGCCAACGTTGGTAGTTCATGCCACATTCAGTACAAACAAACTCTACTTTTGCCGCTTTTGCCATTAATAACCTTACCTACTATTCTTTAATTTTTAAAATGCTTACTATTAAATGATTATCTTGCCATTCCACGCTTTTTCTCAGCAACGATTTTTACCTGTGAAAAACCTAGCATCACAATCATTAAATACAATTCTGTTTTTATTCCCTGTAATTTAGGGCATACTTTTTGCTTTGAAATAATTTAAAGTAACTTGCCAACAAAATGGCATTTAACACATAATAACAAGAGCTAAACTGTAGTTACTCAAATAACCGTACCTATATTAACAACATAGAATGGTTTAACGTTTATTTTTTCTAATAAATAGACTCAACAGTATACCTACTTTTTCAATTAGACGGTGATGGTTTTATAAATGGCTGATGACATAATGCTCAAACACGAAGAGCTCGTGAATGAGCTAAAACAATATTTAGGTAACACCAAGTTTGACATGATTTTCAAATCAAAAACGGCAGAGCTTACAAAGCCTGAACAATTTTTGATGAAAATGGAGATGTCACGCTTATCTCAGCCTGTTGCCCGATTTGTTGATTTACGCGGTTTAGTTACCGGACATGTAAAGCCCTATGAACACAATGGCAAACAGCATTTTATGGATGATACTGCCATTGAGGTTTTTGAAAAAGCTTTAGAACAACATGGTGAGTACACGTTAGCCGTTTACGAAGCAGTAATGAATACTGAGAATAATCATCGTGTGTTACAAAAAAAGGCTATAGAAAAGGCTGAATTACCAGAACTAAATGACTCGTTAGATACCGATGTCATTAAATTTGCCTCTTATGAGAGTCGCCGTGAAGAGCGGATGAACTACTCAATAAAAGTCACTATTGCCTACGATGACAAGAAAAACATTGCGGCAAGTACCTCTGACATTTCTCTTAGTGGCTGTAAAGTAAAGCTCGTTACCCGCCATATTTTAAAGAAAGGTCAACTCATCGCAATGCGTTTAGTCGGGCTTGAGCAAGACTTTGAGCTAGGCTTAAAAAACGGTATTCAATACGAAGTAGTGGCTGTGGAAAATATATCTCGTGAATACAACCACATTCGTTTAAAGCGTACTTATGTAGAAAATAATGAAGCATTTGATCGCTTTTTAAAGAGCTTTATTCATGGCAATAAACGCCGTTATAAAGTCAACCTTGATAACACTCTTGATGCTGTCGTTTCAAAAGGCTATGAGCAATATTACATTCCGCGAGTAACTTCTTTATATGTATTTTTAAGCAAAAAAGATGATCACTATTACCCAAGCTTGAGCTTAACAACAGAAAATAATATTTTTATTCAGCGCTATTTTACTGACGAAAGAGCAATCCCTTGCTTGTACAATGTACTCAATCACCAGCGTATAACCCAATTGCTAACGCAAACAACGGCCGTTAAAGAAGATTATCTATATACTTTTACGCATGTATCCTCAGGTAAAATTTACTATTATTCTGCAACACGTAGTGAACTTGAAAAAACGCCTGAGTTGAGCAGTTTATTTTTAAGTTTTGGCAGTCAAAAAGAAAGTTGGCAATGTTTTAAACTTCAAATCATGCCTACTCACCCAGACGATTCGTACATTCCACTTTCTTTACCCAATAGTGCTGGTGAAAACATTGAAAAGCTTAATAAGCCGCCTTCGCCTCGCGTTGAAGGGCTAGTAAAAGATGTAAAGTACATTGTTGTTTTAACAAGTATTGGTAATGCTGTAGAACAAGAGCAGTATAAAAAATTAAATTATGATAAAGCACTTGTTAATCAGCTTAAACATTTTGGTCATGCTAAACATCAAACACCACCTTATTTAGATATTGTTGCACTTGAATATGTAAATTTACGTTCGCATAAGCGCTATCTATATAAAACAGCAGCAAAAGTAACCTTAGGTGACATTACCTTTAGTGGCTACACGCGTGACTTTTCTGTAATGGGCTTACAACTTGAGTGCGAGCAACCCATCACCTTTAAAAAAGGTGACATTATTTTATTATCATTTCCTGACTTGCAAAAAATAACTAAAAAGCACCAACTTAGTGAATTAAAATATGAAGTAATGGCAATTGGTAAATCGTTTACTACCATTAACTTAAAAGCAAGTCGGGTATCTGACTTCCCTCATGCTGGCGTTACCTTTTTCACTCAGTTAATTGAAAACAACAAAGACAAACTTAAAGTATCTGAAGAAGCACCTAAAGTAGAAGGCTTATCTACCGCGCTTAGAAACATGGTTACAAAAAGCGTATGTCAATTTCCATTATACTTACATAAAGAAGCTGCTCATTTTAAAACGGGAGCCATTGGTTTTGGTTTATACGCTAGCCCGTTACATGTGATTTTACAAAACTTTGGGCTGCTGAGTAATAAAACAGACTTATCTAGTATATTGACAGATGAGCAAATAATTAATGTAATTTCGCCGCATATTAAAGATAGAAGCCGCCAAGATCCTCCTCTGGCATTTACAATCGCTATTAATTTTGATCCCCGCAAAGGAGATATCAAAGAGGCTATTACAAGCCAATGTGTTCTAGGTGAAGACTACAGCGGCTTTGAGAAACAAATTAGCCAAGGTATTAAATCGGATCTAATTTTTGTGATGCGTTTATATTTATCACGTACGGGACGTCCTGATACCGATTACTTATCTAACGAATTAAAATATGTAAGCCAATACGCTATGCATAAAGCAAAAGATTTGGAAAAAGCATTATGGTCTGTAGCAGGCGTAGGTGACGTAGTAGATATTACTGAAGAAGCGCTTAGCCACCTAGACCTCAATCAACAACAAATTGAGCAAATGGGACGTCGTAAACTTATTTGGTTAAACCGCTTACGTTAACCGGTTTAACCTAATCTATTTAAAAAGTAGGCTCTTCTCCCAACGGAATAGCCAACATATATAAAAGCTGTAGTAATGATCCTTGGCAAATAGCAGCTTGTGCCTGCTCAACTACCTTAGGTTTACCATGTACGGCAACACCTAGACCCGCTTTAGCCATCATGACTAAATCATTTGCACCATCACCGATAGCAACCGTTTGTATTTTTTCAAGTCCTAGCTTTTGCTGAAGCATCTCTAAAACAACCGCTTTTTGCTGTGCATCTACAATTGTACCCAGTACTTTACCCGTTAGTTTATCGCCTTCAAATTCAAGTACATTAGCGTGAACTTCATCTAAATGAATAAGCGCTTGTACACGTTCTGCAAACGGTACAAAACCACCAGATGCGATAGCTAAGTACCAGTTATGTTGTTTTAAAATTTGGCAAAGTACTTTAATACCTGGCATGAGTGGTAATGTATTTTTAAGCTCCTCAATTAAGCTTTTTTCAATACCAGCCAGTTTAGCGACACGTTGATTTAAGCTTTCGCTAAAGTCGAGTTTACCTGCCATCGCGAGTGCTGTAACCGACGCTACTTCGTCATACACATTAGCCAAACGCGCTATTTCATCAATACATTCAATGGTAATCGCCGTTGAGTCCATATCCATAACCAACAAACCAGGCTCATAAAGGTTAGGAGGTGTGGCTACTTGCACTAACTGGAAATCAAGCGTACTTGAAAACGTTTGAAGCTCTAACGGGTTTATAGCTTGCTCTGCATTTTGCGTATAAAAGCACAGTGCGGGGGCTAGCCCTAAATCAGGTTGGTACTGACATATAGCTGTAACTATTTGGTTATGCTTAGCTAAAAAATCAATAATGCTAGTCACATGGCTTGTGTTAAAGTCACCTGCAAATGCGATACTAAATAATCCCAGCTGTTTATTTGGAACATTATTAAGCGGTAAGAAAGTACAATCCTGATAACTAAACCATTGATTTAAAGTTAACATTGATAATGATTGCTCAGTATTGAGCTGTGCCATGCTCGTTTGCGCCATGAGATCTCCGTATTTATTTTTATTTTCCTGATATAAACTAATTGATGTAGGTATTATTAGCGCTAAATTCGCCATCAGGTGAGGTTTAAGGTTATAGTGCTAGTTGTAACATCAAATCAAAATCCTGTCAGCAGCATATACGGTGACTATGAAAAATAACCATCTTAAAAATCCTATATCGGCTTCTCAAAGAAAGCGGCTTGTGCGCCTGTTACTTGCGGCTGCCTGTTTTGTGTTGCTAAGTTGGGTTGCTGTCAGTAGCAGTTTCCAAAGCCACCAACTGCTTTATGATAGTGCCGATAGCACTGCAAAAAGTTTAACTAAGTTTATGGCTTTGAATGTAAAAACACCTTTAATCGAAAAAAACAAACCACAGCTAAATACAGTTTGTAACGATATAAGCAAAGATGAATTTGTACTTTCGGCAACTATTTACGATCAACAAGGTATTTTAATAGCCAGTAGCGATAACTGGCAATCGCATCATATTTTTGGCCAACTTCCTGATTCAACACCAGGTATTAGCAAATTAAAAACCCCCTTTGTAGAGCCTGTGATAAGTGATGATGATCGTCCACTTGGGTTTGTGTCAGTTACGTATTTAACACGAGCAGCAATTGCCGACAGTCATAATCATTTTCATGATTTAGGTCGCCAAGTACTTTTAATGCTAGTGATTGCCTGCATTTTCACGTGGCAATTAGGGCGAGGCTTAAAACGTTGGCAGGTTAATCGCTACATGCAAAAAACATCTGAGCAAGAATCATAAAGCAGCTTAGCAAGCGTCTCTCTCTTACTGTGTGGCTTTAAATCACACAATGCATTAAATACATCGGGTATATGCAATGGCGTGTTAACTTCACCTTGATAGCCGCTTAAGGGCATTGAGGGAGAATCTGTTTCTAGCACTAAATTCTCTGGCTCGATAGCAGCAATAACAGCGCGTGTTTTAACTGCGCGCTCATAGGTAATAACACCGCCTACTCCTAGCTTAAAGCCCTGTTTGATATAGTACTGCGCTTGTTGGATTGAACCTGAAAATGCATGAATCACTCCCCCATTTTTTGGCTTACAACGTTTAAACGATTGCGCAATTAAGTCATGGCTTTGCCTATGATGCACAATGAGCGGCAAGTTAAGCTCGTTTGATAGCTCTATTTGCTGTTCAAATAAATAAGTTTGTTTGCAGAGGTTTTCAATACTTCTATCAAGCCCACACTCACCAATGGCCACCAGCTGATGCGTATTTGTAGTTGCAAACTCAAATAACGCTTCAATGTGCGATTCTTTATGTTGCTCTAAAAAATAAGGGTGTAGCCCTGCCGCTATTTTTATACTTGGATAGGTTGCTTTGAGCTCTATGAGGGCATGCGATTGAGCAAGGGTAATGCCTGGCACAATAAACTGATTAACTCCCTTTGCTACACACTCTCTTATGAGAGATTCACGATTTGAATCAAACTCACTAAAATCGAGATGGCAATGAGAGTCAATAAATTGCACAGTTACTTACTCATCTATTTATTAAGGATTTAAGCGCGTAATTTGCCAGCTATTATCTGCTTGGCGCTGATATATAAAGCGGTCATGTAAACGATGCGCTCCACCTTGCCAAAACTCAATTTTAGTGGGCACTACACAATATCCGCCCCAAAAATCGGGAAGTGGAATTTCACCTTTAGCAAACTTGTTTTTCATATTGGCAAAGGTTTCCATTAGTACTTTACGTGATGACACCGGACGACTTTGCGCTGATGCCCAGGCGGCTAATTGGCTTTCTTTAGGACGAGATAAAAAGTACTTTGCCACAGCAGAAGTTGGTAATGGTTTAGCCTCGCCATAAACAATAACTTGGCGTTCCATGTGATGCCACGGAAAATGCAAGGAAATTTTGTTATTACCTTTAAGCTCTTGCGCTTTACGCGAACCTGTATTGGTAAAAAATACAAAACCGTTATCATCCAGATGCTTTAAAAGCACTATGCGCTGTGAAGGTTGACCGGTTTCATCAACAGTTGCTACAACCATCGCAGTTGGGTCGGGTAGTTTGCTTGCTACCGCATGCTCAAGCCATGTTTCAAACTGCTTGAATGGGTCATCTTGCAAGTTATCTTCGCTTAACGCGTCTTGCAGGTATTCACGGCGGATATCTTCGAGTTTCATAACAAATCCTTTAAATAAAGCCTTAGAAAAGAGCTTAGAGTAGCGAGCTTAAAACATTAGATGTTGAGCAGTAACAAATATTAAGATTCAGGTGTATCGTTGGGTTTCGTTTCACTCAACCCAACCTACAACGTAAACTACACAACTCAGATATCTGCAAGTGTAGGAGTGCTAGCAAGGCGGTAAAACTATTTATGCCAAGGAGCATACGGTTTGTATGTGACTTAGGCTAAATAGTTTTACCAACGCAGCTAAAGCGAACTACACGCAGCAGATTACATTTGCTCCATAACTTCAATACCTAGCAAATCTAATCCCGTTTCTAGTGTTTTAGAAACCAAATTACACAACACTAAACGGCTATCGCGTACGCTTGGCTCTACGCCTTCTTTAAGTACTGGGCAAGCTTCGTAAAATGTCATGTATAAGCTTGCAAGCTCATATAAGTAACCACATAGTACGTGCGGTGTTGCTTCGTTGATCATTAAATCAAGGACTTCTTCAAGCTGTAGTAGCTTAAGTGCTAGTGCTTTTTCTTGAGGCTCAACAATTACAACATCTGAATTTAATGTAGTTGCATCAACGCCTGATTTACGGAAAATACTGCGTATACGTGTATAAGCATATTGTAAGTAAGGAGCGGTTGCACCTTCAAAGCTTAGCATGCTGTCCCAGTTAAAAATGTAATCGCTGGTGCGATGCTTAGAAAGATCGGCATATTTAACTGCACCAATACCTACTTTACGGGCAATCTCGCTGCGCTCAGAATCACTTAAATCAGACTCACGTTCAGCTAGTTTTGCGGCTGCACGGTTAATTGACTCTTCTAATAAATCAGCAAGTTTTACTGTGCCACCAGTACGTGTTTTAAATGGTTTATTATCGGCGCCCATCATGGTGCCAAACGGGCAAAACTCGTAGCTTGTTTCGTCTCGTAATAAACCAGCTTTACGCGCTGTTAGCTCTACTTGGTTAAAGTGTAGATTTTGACGTGCATCTACAAAAATTAAGATACGATCGGCACCTAATTTATTTGAACGGTAATCACATGCTGCTAAATCGGTTGTTGCATATAAAAAGCCACCGCCAGATTTTTGTACGATGAACGCTGATGGCTCGCCATCTTTGTTGGCAAGCTCATCTAAAAATACCACTTGCGCGCCTTGCGACTCAACGGCAATATTTTTATCTTTAAGTAGGCTAATAATATCGTTAAGCTCTGCGTTGTATGCGCTTTCAGCCATGATATCGGCTTGAGTAAGCGTTACATTTAAACGCTTGTATACTTCTTCAGAGTGTTTAACTGAGGTGGCTATAAATAGTTTCCAAAGCTTTTCACAGTGCGTATCGCCGCCTTGTAGTTTAACAACATAGTCACGTGCTTTATCTGCAAAGCCTTCTTCATCGTCAAAACGTTTTTTAGCATCGCGATAAAAGGTTTCTAAATCAGCAAGTGCTACAGAATCTAAATCAACACCTTGGCTAATTTGATCTTCTAAATGCGCGATTAACATACCAAATTGCGTGCCCCAATCACCCATGTGATTTTGACGTACAACCGTATCGCCTCTAAATTCAAGCGCACGCACAATTGAGTCACCAATAATGGTTGAACGTAAATGGCCTACGTGCATTTCTTTAGCAAGGTTTGGTGATGAATAATCAACAACCACTTTTTGTGGCTTAGCATGCTCATTTACAGCAAGCTTTGCATCACTGTTAGCGGCTTGTACGCTTTGCGCTAAAAACTCAGGCTTTAAATGAATATTAATAAAACCTGGGCCTGCAATTTCAGTCTTTTGAGCAATATCGCTTACATCAAGGTTATCTATAATTTTTTGCGCAAGCTCACGTGGGTTGCTTTTCATTTTTTTAGCCGCGCCCATGGCTGCATTAATTTGGTAATCACCAAATTGTGGACGTGTGCTTTGCGTTACTGCTGGGTTTGTATCTTCAGGTAAGCCTGCACCAACCATAGCTGCAACGGCTTTTTCGATTAAAATAGTACGAATATTCATATTTTTTACCTTTGTAAGCCCGCCAAAGCAGGCTTTCAGTTAACTGTAGTCAGTCGATTCTAGTTTTCGCGTGTATGGCTAAACGTTACTTCAGGGTAGCGCTCTACCGATAAGTTAAGATTTACACGGCTAGGCGCAATGTAAGTTAAGTTATCACCGCCATCGAGTGCTAAATTACTTTCGCACTTGCGCTTAAAGTCTTCAAACTTTTTCACATCATCGCTACTTACCCAACGCGCTGTATTTACGTTTACACCTTCGTAAATAGCATCTACGTTATATTCGGCTTTTAAGCGCGCTACAACTACATCAAACTGAAGTACACCTACCGCGCCCACAATTAAATCGTTGTTTATAAGCGGTCTAAATACTTGCACAGCACCTTCTTCAGAAAGCTGCACTAAGCCTTTTAATAATTGCTTTTGCTTAAGCGGATCGCGAAGACGAATACGGCGGAATAATTCAGGCGCAAAGTTAGGGATACCACTAAATTTAAGTTTTTCGCCTTGCGTGAATGTATCACCAATTTGAATAGTTCCGTGGTTATGCAAACCAATAATGTCGCCGGCGTAAGCGTCAGCTGCGCGCTCGCGGTCGCCCGCCATAAAGGTTACCGCATCAGAAATGCTCACTTGCTTGCCAATTCGCACGTGATTCATTTTCATGCCTTGGCTGTACTTACCCGATACAATACGCATAAATGCAATACGGTCACGGTGCTTTGGATCCATGTTGGCCTGAATTTTAAATACAAAACCAGTAAAGTTTTCTTCAGTTGCAACAATAAGTCTGTCTTCGGTTTCGCGTGGTAATGGCGTTGGCGCCCATTTAGTTAAACCATCTAACACGTGGTCAACACCAAAGTTACCAAGTGCTGTACCGTAATAAACTGGCGAAAGTTCACCGGCTAAAAACAGATCTAAATCAAATTCGTTTGATGCGCCAATAACAAGCTCAAGCTCATCGCGTAATTGCGCAGCTAAATCTTCACCAATGGCAATATCAAGCTCTGGGTTATCAAGACCTTTAATGGTACGAACTTCTTGAATCTTATGACCCTGACCTGTTTTGTATAAAACAGCTTCGTCATTATGAATGTGGTAAACACCTTTGAACTCTTTACCACAGCCAATTGGCCAAGTGATGGGGGCACAAGCAATATTTAGCTCTGTTTCAACTTCGTCCAGCACTTCCATTGGGTCGCGAATATCACGATCACATTTGTTCATAAAGGTAACAATAGGTGTGGTACGCAGGCGTGTAACTTCCATTAACTTGCGGGTACGGTCTTCTACACCTTTTGCTGCATCAATAACCATTAAACACGAATCTACCGCTGTTAATGTGCGGTAAGTATCTTCAGAGAAGTCTTCGTGCCCTGGAGTATCAAGTAAGTTAACAAGTGCGTTGTTATATGGAAACTGCATTACAGAGGTAGTAACAGATATACCACGCTCTTTTTCCATTTCCATCCAGTCAGACTTAGCATGCTGGTTAGAACCACGGCCTTTTACAGTACCAGCTCGTTGAATAGCTTGTCCGAATAACAATACTTTTTCGGTGATGGTTGTTTTACCAGCATCTGGGTGAGAGATGATAGCAAAGGTTCGTCGTTTATTAATTTCGCTAAGGAGATTTTGATCTGCCATTAAAAAGTTCTTTTAGTTTGTATACGGATATTATCCACTTTAAGTATGCTGAGCTTTCAAGGCTTAAATAATAACAATTGCATTAAATTAGTGATCTATTATAGCGATAAGTAAATAGTGTAATAACAAGGCGAAAATTATCACATAGAGTTGTTCTCTATGAATAATTTTTTAACGTAGTTAGTGAGTTATTCAATACGCTAGAATGATCATATTTTTAATAAAATTGGTATAAAGCAACCTCGAAAGCTCAACACACCATCAGAAAAGCCCTAAATTGGCTCTTCACATGCGATCCGTTATGTTAATCGTAATTGAAGACTATTTTCGCTGATCTTGGCCTTATAAACAATCAATGGTTAGTTATTAACTGATCTTTTTATTAAAGGCCGTTGAGTTCTAAAATAAAATGCAAAGCTCGCCTCCCCATCCCCTTATTATTTTACGTAAGTTTCTTTGGTTGGTTACAGAAATTAGCCATCAAGACACCTACAGGCTTGTGTAATATAGCGGTTACGCATATTATTGATAAATTGCATGGAGGATAAGTAGTTTGGTCATGAAAACCAGTAAGTTAAGCATTCGATTATTATGGTATATAACGCCGCTTGTTATATTGCCTCTATTATTTTTAGGGGGCTTCACGCTCACGAATGTAACTAACTCCACTCAAAAACAAGCCGATCTAATAATGAGTCGTTTTGTTGAGCAACAACAACAAAAAGTATTTAACTATATAGACTCTTTTCACTCAACTACAAAGCTGCTCTCGACTTCTCCCGTACTGAGTGACTTTTTAGCAAATGATGTACGAGCTAATGGCAGTTATACACGCCAACTAGGTGCCTTAATGGATGTATTTGCCAGTTATAGCGAAGCCTATCCAGATATAGTTAGTATTAATTTAGTCTCTGCAAGCGGAAAAAGCGACGCTTATTATTCAAACAATCTGACTACAGCCCCTAAAAGTTATCCCTTTTTAAATAAAGTACTGCAAAGTAATTTAAGCCAGCAACAGTTCATGGATCAAAAATCAGACGGAACAACCAGTTTGTATTTTATTCAGCGAATTTATAGTGTTGACTACTATTTAAAACGCCCTCAACAGTTAGGCTTTATCGTTGTCCATGTTGAGCCTTCAATACTCAATACCAGTATTTTAGAGGCGCCTTATAACAATACACTTAATTTACTACTCACCAAAGATGGTAAAATTTTATTTAGTTCCGATTACAGTATGCGCGGCCAATACATTAGCGAATACGAACTAAACCGAATACATGATTTAGCTGATATTGGCACCTTGTCGACTATCGAACTATCAAGTATAGATAAAATAGAGCGCATGATTTTTGCGGTACAAATGAGTGGCGGTTATTATTATGTTTCTACTATTCCTAAAGCTGTACTTTATCAATCTGGTAAGGCTATTAGTTTAATAACAGGCTTAATTGTTCTTATTTCGGTGATCACCCTGCCTATATTAATTTTTGTGGTTGTGCGTAACTTACTACTCAACCCTATCGAGTTATTAGGTGCAGCAAGCCACCGCGTTGGGGATGGTGATTTATCGGTGAATTTACCTGCGCATACAAATGATGAAGTAGGCATTTTATTTAACGATTTTAATCACATGGTTAACCAGATAAGACACTACCAACAACAGCTAGAAGATTATAAACATCACTTAGAAGATAAAGTAGAAAGCCGTACCAAAGCACTTGAAGCAATGAACAGCCAACTAGAGCTGGCGATTGCTCAAGCTGAACAAGCGAATCAACTTAAAAGTCGTTTTTTAGCAAATATGAGTCACGAAATACGTACACCGCTCACTGCTATTATGGGCTTTACAGAACAATTACTACACAACGATAAAATAGCGAACGATAAACAGCACCTCAGTACTATTTTACGAAATTCAAAACACTTGCTAGAACTAATCAATAACATTTTGGACTTATCTAAAATTGAGGCCGAAAAGCTTGCAGTAGATCAAGCGCCTATCAATGTAGTACAGCTCGTACATGATATTGAATCTATTATTGAACCCTTAGCAAAAGAGAAACAGCTTACTTTAAATATAAACTATGAATTACCACTGCCTCGTACCATATACAGTGATATTACGCGTTTAAAACAAATATTAATTAACGTTGCGAATAATGCAGTTAAATTTACAGAGCAAGGCAGCGTTTCTATTTGCGTACATTTTCATCAAAAAAGAAAAATGCTTGAATTTGTTGTCACAGACACCGGCATCGGAATGTCTGAAAATCAAATAAAGCGTGTATTTAAACCATTTGAGCAAGCTGATGCAACGACTACCCGTCGATTTGGCGGTACAGGGCTTGGTTTATGTATTTCCAAAAACTTGGCGCAACTACTCGGTGGTGATGTAGTACTAAAAAGTGAAATAGGTAAAGGAAGTAAGTTTTCTATTAGCGTGTCGTGTCATTTAACAGGCAGAAAACCCGCACTACAATTACTTACAGATAAAAGCCAACTAACGCCAGAAAGAGATCCACTACTATCGTTTGCAACCAACCACTTTGATGCCAATATTTTAGTGGCTGAAGACAACCCTGATAATCAATTACTAATAAAACTGCTTCTGCAAACGTGGGGCCTAGAACCCGATATAGCAAGTAATGGCGCACAAGCAGTAGAAATGGCGCTAGTTAACGACTATCAGTTAATTATTATGGATATGCAAATGCCGGTTATGGGCGGGTTAGAAGCAACTAAAATGCTACGCCACGCTGCGTACGACGGCCCTATCATCGCATTAACCGCAAACGTAATGAACCATGATATAGGCACTTATTTGGAGGCTGGTTGTGATAAAGCACTTGGTAAGCCGATTGATAAAGACGCATTAGAAAACGTACTCGTGAGTTATTTACACCTTGAAAAAGATAACCAAAATAAATGGGATAACTTATTAAAAAGTGAAAAATTCCAACAAATTGCAGACAACTACTTAGCTAATTTGCCGACTTACTTAGATGAAGTAAAAACATATCAACGTTCTGATGACTGGGAAGCACTACGAAATGTTGCCCACAGTATTAAAGGAAGTGCTGGGTGCTTTAACTTTGACGATATTTATCACAGCGCAGGCGCACTCGAAGATTCATTAAAAAGTGATAACAAAATAGTTCGCGATGATCTTATAGCCGACTTAATTACCGCTATTGAAAACTCTATAAATAATAAGCAAGTATAAACAACACATGCTCGCTGTTATTGGAAACCTAAACTTAATGCCATCCCCATTAAAATGGCATCTTCAAAGCCATTTTTAGCTGGGTTGTCGCTTGGGTAGTAGTTTTTACGCACTGACATTTCTATAAAGCCAGCGTACTCATACAGCGCAATTGCTCGCGTGTTAGATTCGCGTACCTCTAAAAATAAGTTTTCAGCGTTTTGTTGCTCACCGTATTCAATAAACTGAGCTAACAACTGCTTAGCAATGCCCTTGCCTTGATAACTTGGTGTTACGCAAATATCCATAAGCGTAAAATCAGGACCTGCTTTTTCACCAATATAAAAACCAACCATAGTCTCATTTTCAAACGCGGCTACATTAAAATAGCGCCCACCTAAACACGAACTCATTGTATTTAACGTCCACGGATGGCTATGGCATGCTGTTTCTATTGCCATTAATTGAGGTATTGCGGTTTCGTCTACTGGTTTAAAGTTTATCAAGGTGTTCACTCATTAAAGCCCATAAAGCGCGCTTATCGGCCGTGCTGAGCTGTGGTGTTGTAAGTACTAGCTGATCGTCATTTAATTGCATCTCAGCGCTTTGTACAACGCTGTTAATAGCAATTGGTAATGCTGCACGTTTAATATCTGCAAATAATTGTTCACAAAGCACTATAGGCTCAAGTACATTGTTTTTTGGTGCAGTATCAGGTGCATGACTACTTGCCGCAACACTATCTATTAAAAGATTATCTGCAGGAGGGCTATCCGCTGGAAATTTATCGGCTGGTTTAAAGTGTTTATTTAATTCGAGGTTTTCAATACCAAAAACAGCTGCGTACCGTGAATGCATAACGACTCGATGAAATTAGTAAGTAAGGTAATATAAGAATTAATAAATACGATGTAAAGAAGAAATGGCAGGGGCGGAGAGACTCGAACTCCCAACCATCGGTTTTGGAGACCGCTGTTCTACCAATTGGAACTACGCCCCTGCAATGACGACGAATTATAGAGAAGTTTCGCCAAAGGTAAAGAGAAAAATCACACTTTTAGTTCAACTGCTTTTTAAATAAACAAAACGGCGAATTAGCATGCTAATCCGCCGTTTTTAATCACTTTATTTTATCTGACTAAAACTAAAATTAATTATTCCCATTCGATAGTTGCAGGTGGTTTACCTGAAATATCGTAAACAACACGAGAAATACCGTCTATTTCATTAATGATACGGTTTGATACCACACCTAAAAACTCATAAGGTAAATGTGACCAGCGCGCTGTCATAAAGTCGATTGTTTCAACACAACGAAGTGATACAACCCAATCGTACTTACGTGCATCGCCCATAACCCCTACCGATTTAACAGGTAAGAATACAGTAAACGCTTGGCTTACTTTATGGTAGAGCTCAGCTTTGTGAAGCTCTTCGATGAAAATCGCATCAGCGCGGCGTAATAAATCACAGTATTCTTTTTTGATTTCGCCAAGTACACGCACACCTAAACCTGGTCCAGGGAAAGGATGACGGTAAAGCATGTCGTACGGTAAACCTAGTTCTAGGCCAATTTTACGCACTTCATCTTTGAATAATTCACGTAATGGCTCAACAAGGCCCATTTTCATGTCATCTGGTAATCCGCCCACATTGTGGTGAGATTTAATAACATGCGCTTTGCCTGTAGCAGATGCCGCTGATTCAATTACATCAGGATAAATTGTACCTTGCGCTAACCATTTTGCATTTTTAAGCTTTTTGGCTTGCTCATCAAATACATTAATAAACGTATGACCAATGGCTTTACGTTTATCTTCTGGGTCTGACTTACCCGCTAGATCATTTAAAAACTGCTCTTCAGCTTCAACTTTAACAATATTTAAGCCAAATTTATTACCAAACATGTCCATTACTTGTTGGCCTTCGTTTAAACGAAGTAAACCATTATCAACAAATACACATGTTAGTCTTTCGCCAATTGCACGGTGAATAAGCATAGCCACAACCGATGAATCAACACCACCAGAGAGGCCTAAAATAACTTCGTCATCGCCAACTGTTTCTTTAATACGCTCGATAGCATCATCGATAATTTTTGCAGCAGTCCACAATTTTTCACAGCCACAAATATCAATAGCAAAACGCTCTAATAAGCGCTGACCTTGATGTGTATGTGTCACTTCTGGGTGAAACTGTACACCGTAAAAACGTTTTTCTTCGTTAGACATTGCAGCATGTGGGCAAGTAGATGTTTTAGCTGTTGTAGTAAAACCAGCTGGAATATCCATTACTTTGTCGCCATGGCTCATCCAAACGTCAAGTACGCCGTTGCCACCATCAGTGATGTGGTCTTCAATTGCATCAAACAATGCACAGTTGCCTGCTTTTTCAACTTGTGCGTAACCAAACTCTTTTTTATCAGAGCTATGAACACTACCACCTAGTTGAGCTGCCATTGTTTGCATACCGTAGCAAATACCTAGTACAGGCACGCCTGCATTAAATACATACTCAGGAGCGCGCGGGCTGTTTTCAAGTGTTGTTGATTCTGGGCCACCAGAAAGAATGATACCTTGTGGGTTAAACTCGCGGATTTGCTCTTCAGTCACATCCCATGCCCACAGTTCACAGTAAACACCAATTTCGCGTATACGGCGCGCGATTAGTTGAGTGTATTGTGAACCAAAGTCTAAAATGAGAATTCGTGAATCGTGAATATCTTTGCTCATGGAGTATCTCGTAAAGTAGATGCTAATGCTAAATGCCGTTTTGAATACCAATTTTATTAAACATTACTAATTCTTGCAGGCTAAATAACTCTCTAACCACGTTAAAAACTTCTTATTTAGAAGAAACTAAAAGTCGAAGTTTTTGCCTCGTTATTGAGCCATTTATCTGTCGCAATAATTGACCACTTTATTAATGCAATTGGTATTTATATAAACGACTAAAAAGAGGGCTTGCAAAGCAAGCCCAGTATATTAAATTAATTACGCTGCTTAACCTAAGCGGTAATTTGGTGCTTCTTTAGTGATTTGCACATCATGAACGTGCGACTCACCCATACCTGCTGAAGTAACACGTACAAATTGTGGTTTTGTATTTAGCTCTTCAATTGTTGCACAACCCGTTAAGCCCATAGCGCTTCGTAGGCCGCCCACTTGCTGATGAATAATCGTTGCAATAGGGCCTTTGTAAGCTACGCGACCTTCAATACCTTCAGGTACTAACTTGTCTGCTTCGTTTGATTTTTGGAAGTAACGATCTGATGAACCTTCTTTTTGATCCATCGCGCCCAATGAGCCCATACCACGGTAAGATTTGTAATAACGTCCTTGGTACAATTCAACTTCACCTGGTGCTTCTTCAGTACCAGCAAGAAGAGAACCCACCATTACACACGATGCACCAGCAACAAGTGCTTTAACAATATCACCAGAAAAACGAATGCCACCATCAGCAATAACAGGAATGTCGCGACCTTTTAAGCCTTCAACAGCATCTGAAATAGCGGTAATTTGTGGAACGCCACAACCGGTAACAATACGTGTAGTACAGATAGAACCTGGGCCGATACCTACTTTAACTGCATCCGCTCCCGCATCAGCTAGTGCAATCGCACCTTCAGCTGTTGCAATGTTACCTGCAATAATTTGTAAGTCTGGGTACTCTTTACGCGTTTTAGTAACACGGTCAATAACGCCTTGAGAGTGACCATGCGATGTATCGATAAGTAAAACATCAATACCCGCTTCAACTAATGCAGCAATACGCTCATCAGTACCCGCGCCAACACTTACAGCAGCACCTACACGTAAACGACCTTGGTCGTCTTTACATGCGTCAGGTTTGTCTTGGGCTTTTTGGTAATCTTTTACTGTGATCATGCCTTTGAGTTTAAATTCATCATCAACAACAAGGATTTTTTCAATGCGGTGTTCGTGCATTAAGCCTAAAATTTCTTCGCGTGCTGCGCCTTCTTTAACGGTAACAAGCTTTTCTTTTTTAGTCATAACGGTAGAAACAGGCTGTTCAAGCTTAGTTTCAAAACGCATATCACGGCTAGTAACAATGCCTACAAGTACATTATTGCTGTCAGTAACCGGAAAGCCTGAAAAACCTTTTTCGTGCGAAAGCTCAACTGCATCAGCAATTGTTAAATCGGCAGTCACCGTTACAGGGTAAGAAACAATACCTGCTTCGTAGGTTTTAACTTTACGTACGTTTTTCGCTTGTTCTTCGATAGTCATGTTTTTATGAATAAAACCAAGACCACCCTCTTGCGCAAGGGCAATAGCTAAACGAGCTTCTGTAACAGTATCCATAGATGCTGAAATAAGCGGCAAGTTAAGTTTGATACCACGCGTTAAGCGAGTTGAAATGTTTGCCGTGTGTGGCAAAACAGTAGAATGACCAGGTACTAAAAGTACGTCATCAAAGGTAAGAGCTTCTTTAGCGATTCTAAGCATTTTGGCAACTTCTCACATGTGGAACTACGATAAGGAATTGCGGCCAAATTTTAACAGCGTTGTTGGCATGAGTAAATAATATTTCGTAAATATTTATGATAAACTTACCTTATAACTTGCCTCATAAATAGTTTTAGGTTGTTTTTTATGTTTTCGAAGCCTTCGCAGACGGTTTACACCGTGTCACGCCTTAATAGAGAAATTCGCACATTACTTGAGCAAGGCTTTGCCTCATTAGTATTAACAGGCGAAATTTCTAATTTCATTACCCCTGCATCCGGTCATTGGTATTTTTCGCTAAAAGACGATAAAGCACAAATTAAAGCCGCAATGTGGCGCGGCAACAACCGCAACCAAAGCTACCGCCCTGCAAATGGCGCGCAAGTTACAGTAAAAGCGCGTGTATCACTTTATGAACCTCGCGGTGACTACCAGCTTATTGTTGAGCATATGGAGCCGGCCGGCGAAGGTCAGCTAAAGCAAGAGTTTGATGCGCTTAAAATGCGTTTGGCCGCCGAAGGATTATTTAGCTCTGCTCACAAGCAGCCATTACCGCAAAATATTAATCGTATTGGTGTTATTACCTCAGCAACCGGCGCTGCTATAAAAGATATTTTAACGGTACTTAAACGCCGTGCGCCACAATTAGAAGTCATTATTTACCCTGCGATGGTGCAAGGCAAAGAAGCACACCTGCATTTAATTAATCAAATTGAATTAGCTAATGCTCGTGATGAAGTAGACGTACTTATTTTAGGACGAGGCGGCGGATCACTTGAAGATTTATGGTGTTTTAACCACGAACAGCTCGCCCGCGCTATTTTTAAAAGTGAATTACCCATAGTAAGTGCGGTAGGCCACGAAATAGATACCACTATTAGCGACTATGTTGCCGATGTTCGTGCAGCAACCCCATCAGCGGCAGCTGAGCTTGTAAGCCCAAATACGCAAGAGTTACACAACAAAGTAACGCAATTAGTTAATCGTTTATCTAACGCGTTTAAGCACGGCATTGCCGACAAGCGCGCATTAGCAACGCAGTTACAACACCGCCTTAATTTATGTCATCCACGTAATCAGCTTAATCAAAAAACGCAACGTTTGGATGAGCTAAGCATTGCACTGCAACAAGCTATGCGTAATCGCTTATACCAGCAAGAACGCACACTTAATAACTTAACGCCGCGTTTAATGCGCCAATCACCAGACAAAAAACTCGCTACAGCAAACCATATACTCACGCAATTACACGCAAGACTAAACCAAGCTATACAGCATCAATTGCAGCAAGCAAATAACAACTTGGCACTACAGGCAAGTAAATTAGATTCGGTAAGTCCGCTAAATGTTTTAGCACGCGGTTACAGCATTACAAAAAATGAAAAAAATAAAGTGGTTAAGTCAGTAAGTGATGTGAAAGCCGGTGATGCACTTATTACCGAACTTGTTGATGGTGTTATACATTCTAAAGTAGTGAGCTAGCACGCTTAACTAAAATAGGAGCACTTACTCTTTGGTGCTCACTATAAATTCTATTCGCTCGTCGTTTGAGCTTGATGAGGTGATTTTAAACTGTTGCCACCAAGGTGTCGTTGCCAACTTATCATTAAGTTCACGCCACTGTGCATGGCCTTGTTCATTATTCTTATCGGCTAGTAATTCAAATTTACAGATAGTTTGTTTACAAGTTAAATAGCTTAGCTGCGCCGTATTACTTAAATCACTGATGATTAAAAAGTCAGTAAGTGCCGTTTCTATTTCGAAGCTCCACTGCGTATTTTCACTTTCACTATCAAATTTTTCATCAAGCTGCTTAGCAAAATCAGTGCCTTCTAAGCGAGTTCGCTTTAACTGCTGCTGAGCAACTTTCAGCTGTTTTGTAGCTACTGACAATTCGTTATTTAGCGCACTTATTTTCGTAATGTACTCTTTTTCCAGCGGCTGTTGAAGTGCTTTAGTTGTACTGTTTATAGGTGATTTTTGAACTGATTTATTACCGCTTACTTCAATAATAACATCTTGGCTAGCATGTATAAATTGAGCCGTTTTATCGTTAAACGGTTCATACAAATGCAAAAAGTAACCACTTGTTAATCCTACCCCCACAAAAAAGCTGAGTATCATTGCAAATAAGTTACTTTTATATGGCATTTATTTTCGCCTACTTTTATAGCATTGCACTTGTATGTGAAGCATTTTCAGGCTCAGGATTTGCTAAAAAGTTTTGATTCATACTTTGCGCCGGACACTCACAATCCGGTCGACCAATAATTTTAGCGGGTACGCCAACAGCGGTTGTGTGTGCTGGAACATTGCTAAGTACAACAGAGCCTGCACCAATTCGTGCGCCCTCGCCCACTTCAATATTACCAAGTACTTTAGCACCAGCGCCTATTAACACACCGGCTCTGATTTTAGGATGACGATCCCCCTGCTCATTACCCGTACCGCCAAGCGTTACAGATTGCAAAATTGATACGTTATCTTCTATTACCGCTGTTTCACCAATAACAATACCGGTTGCGTGGTCAAACATAATACCTTTACCCACTTTACATGCTGGGTGAATATCAACCCCAAACACTTCAGATGTTCGGCTTTGTACAAAGCGCGCTAACTCTTTACGGTTTTGTTGCCATAAGCAATTTGCTAAACGGTGCGCTTGAATAGCATGAAAACCCTTTAAGTTTAATATCACCGTAAGGTAAGTTTCAGCTGCGGGATCTCTGTCTTTTACCGCTTTAATATCCTCAGCTACATAAGTAAGCATACGATCGCACTTTACAAATGCTTGATCGAACAACTCACGAATAGTAAACGCAGATACCACCGCGTCCGCCAATTTATTAGCAACAATAAAGCTCAACGCTGAACCCAAACACTCATGATTCAAAATACATGAATACACATGACTCGCTAAAAGAGGTTCACGGGTTACGACTTCATTTGCTTCACTACGAAGCTGTTGCCAAATTTCATGACGCATAATACTGCACTGCCTTAAATTGATATAAAAGAGCCTTTTGCCAAGTCTAACGGATTTAAAGCCTAAGGTGTTAACCCCTTAGTTATTTGTTCTGGTTATTAGGTATAACCGTTTATTAAGTTTCATTATTAAATAACCTGAACTGTGGATGATAAATCTATCTCGAGCAGCTATTTTCAGCGCTAACTGCGTTGAATTTACTGAAAATCTCTGGCTAGAGAAAATAAATTTAAATACCACCATGATTCAATACGTTAGTAAATCTCTCAACCAGAGTTCAGATTAAATAATAAAAAAGCCCCAATACTTTAAGCATTGAGGCTTTTTCTAACACTTAAAAACCACTTAAATTATTGAAATACTTTATCGACTTTCATCACTTCAATATTTTTTACAGGAATTGCTAATTTATAATCAGCAATTACTTTATCCTCAGCAACCAACTCAGCAGGTTTATTCGTGTTGTAAACCATTGGCGATGTTTGCTGCGATGCTAAACGTTTTTGCATATCAGCGCCGTCACCAGTAATAAATACATAGTGAACATTGTCTGTTTGTAAGTTTTCTTTAATAACGCGATTTACATCAGCAAGCGTTAGCGTTTTAAGTTTGTTAGTTACGTAACTTACAAAGCTATCTGTGTTGTAAAATTCGCTATCAAGCGCGTAACCTAATTGGCGGTTTTGACTTGCAACCATTTGCGGCACAAAGTTAATTAAAAAGTTACGCGTAGCTTCAAAGTCGTCTTCGCTCATACCATTTTTAATTAGTTTATCTAGTTCAAACAAGGCGGTACGTGTTGCAAAGTGCGCATCGTTATTAGAGCGAAGTGGGCGTAACCACACTTGAAATATTTGCTCTGAGCGCCCTAGGTTTGCATCTGGCTTGGTTTGAAACATACCACGTGGAAAGTATTCAATGTATGCGTAATCGCCATAGTTCATGCCGCGAGTTTCACGAATGCGCTCATATAAAAAGCTGTTAGAACTACGGTGCTCACCAAAGTACGAACGCACAAGCCAAAGGGTTGTCCAGTCTTCGCTACTTCTTATTGTATCAATAGGGAAACCAAATGATACCGCAGTCGATTGCGCTGACTTTTCTACAATAGTTGCATGATGACCTTTAAGCGCTGGCGCATCAGGAATACTTAAACGGCTTTGCTCACCTTTTGGTAGCGTTGCAAAGTCGCTCATCATTTTAGCTTTAAGTTTTGCAGGCACAGCCCCAATTAAGCCAACCGTGAGTTTAGATTGCGTAAGCTCGCTGTTATAAAACGCTTTAACATCATCTAGCGTCAGCGCTTCTAAATCCGAAATATCACCATAGTTGTAGCTTTCGTAAGGGTGATTTTTGTAAAGCGCACTGTATAGCACTTCTTTGCCTAGCTCTTCATCGTTAGATGCTTTTAAGCCTGACTTAATGCCATCGATCATTTCTTTTTTAAGGCGTTTAAAGTCGTCATCTCTAAAGCCTGGATTTAATAATTGATCGCTCACAAGTGTATACCACTGCGCTGCATTGTCTTTATGAATACGCCCTTGAAATGACAGCATTTCTTTATCTATTTGATAGCCAAAGCTACCCGCAAGCGGATAAAGTGCTTTTTGAATATCTTTATAGCTTGTCGCCTCTGAGCCACCTTGTGCAAGCATAGCCGCAGTTAACGCAGCAACACCTTTTTTGCCTTGTGGGTCGGCAGCCGCACCGGTATTGAATAAAAAGTTAACATCGATTAATGGCGAGCTATTGGTTTTATCAAGTACTTTAAATGCAGGCTTCGCAGGTGCTTGTTCAAGCTTTTCAGTAAGCGCATTTAAATCAACTTCTTGCTCAAAACCTGGGGCTTTATCAAGTGCCGACATTGTTAATGTGGTACGTGCGTTATCAGTAAAGTATTTATTAGCAACGGCTTTAATATCTGCGCTGGTGATGTTATCTGCCGATTTATACAGCTGGTTTATAACCTCAGGATCGCGCTCAAAATGCATGTAGCTGGCAAGGGTTGATGCAATCGCTTGCGACGAATCTAAGCCATTAATAAAGCTGTATTTAAGATTCGATTTTAAATCACTGAGCTTTTGCTCATCAACAAGCTCAGTGCGTGCTTTTGCATAAGTTCGATTAATGGCATCGCGCGCAGTGGCTAAATCGTCTGCGTTTTCTACTTTAACAAATACGTGTAATAAACCCGGATCTTTAGTCTCTGGGTTATAGGTAAACATTTGGCTGGCAATTTGTTTGTCGACCACTAGCTCTTGGTATAAATCTGAATTACTAGAAAAATAAAGCTGTGAGATTAAATCTAGTGCTGCTCTGTCTTTTTTAGCAGGCTCCCACGCAGCGCCTTTGTACGATACGAGTAACCAATGCCCTGGTAGCGCTTCATCTTGCTGGTGCAAATATTTTGGTGCTTGTTGAACAGGTTCTGCTTTAATGTCAGCAACATAGTTACCCTTTTTCCAGCTGCCCCAATGCTTTTTAACCATTGCCATTGTTGCTTGTGGGTCTACATCGCCCACGATGACAAGTGACACATACTCAGGTTTATAAAATTTAGCAAAAAACTCTTTCCCGTACGCCATTTGATCTGGCATCGCTTCTATGTCTTTAAAAAAGCCCATAGTGGTGTGTTTATACGTGTGCTTATCAAACGCTTCTTCGCGTACAGCGCTTAATAATTTACGAATTGGACTCGCGTTGTTTTTTAAGTACTCACCTTTTACCGTTTGTGCTTCTGTTCTAAATTGCTCTTCGGTGTAGGTTAAGTTTTGAAAAATATCAGCTTCAAGCTCAAGTACTTTATCAAGATGCTGCTTTGAAAAGTTTAAATGGTAATTTGTGTAATCGTTTGTTGTATACGCGCGGTTATCAACACCTGAATTTTTTAATATGTCTGAATACACATCTTCAGGGTATTTTTGTGAGCCTTTAAACATCATGTGTTCAAAAAAGTGAGCAAAGCCTGTTTTACCCTCTTCAACTTCGTTACGCGACCCTACCGATACCGGAATTTGCAGCGATACTACATCAGGGTAATCGGTTTTAACAACCATGACACGTAAGCCGTTTTCTAGTTCTTCAATTAAGTAATCTTGTGAAAAAACACGATCATCAGCTTTATTTACTTGTTCTTGTTGTGCTGTTGTTTGCGTGCTTTGGTTTTGTTGCATGGCGCAACCTGTTAACGCCAGCGATACCGCTAAGCTGGTTGCTAATAATTTAAATTTCATTGTTGTCCCTTTTTAAATTGAGCAAATTTGTTGTCAGATGTATTACTAACTCACCCTCGATTATGCCCCAAAGCCAATAAATATAAGACCCCCAAGGGGATTTATTATGTAAACAACTGTGTCAATTATAAATTATGGGAACAAGCCCTATGAATAAACATCATGTTAGTTGAAAAACTTTCATTAAATAAATCTATCTAGACGTCTAAATGGCTGCTATATTAAATCCATCAAAACAAACTTAGCTGGAATGAGGATTATGGCTTTATCACTAAAAGAGAAGATAGTGGACACCAATCAAGGTGTTTATCTTATTGGTACTACCCCGCCTAAAATTGGCACCGATAAAGCGCAATTAAAAACCATTGCAGAAAAGCTATTAGGTCGCTTACACGAAATTGAATACGACGGCGTGATAATTTACGACATTCAAGACGAAAGCAGCCGAACTAACCAAGACCGTCCATTTGCGTTTAAACAAACCGTTGATCCGCGTGAATACAGCCATTTACTTCGTAATTTATCTGCACAAGATGTGATTACTTATAAAAGTGTGGCGCAGCGTGGTGTAGGCGAATTTAAAGATTGGCTAAGTGAAACTAAAAACGACTACGATTTACAAAATGTTGTTTTAGTAGGTAGCCCATCATCGATAGGCGATATAAAGCTAAGCCTGCCAGATGCGTATAAAGCATTGGCTGAGCAGTCAGATGATTTCTTTTTAGGTGGCGTTACGATTGCCGAGCGCCATTCAAGTAAACGAAATGAGCACGAACGATTAATAGAAAAAACAGCACAAGGTTGTCAGTTTTTTATATCGCAAGCTGTTTACGACGCACAAGCTACAATAGAGTTAATTACTAGCTACGCACGTACATGTAAAGCACAAGGGATTACACCTCAACGTATTATATTAACGTTTACCCCGTGCGGCGGCGAAAAAACCTTAGAGTTTATGCAATGGTTGGGTATCTCAGTGCCAGAGGCAACTAAATGGCGCATGCTTGATGCAGACAATACATTAAGTGAATCAGTCCGTATTTGCCGCGAAAACCTCGACTTAATACTTAAAAGCTGTGCGCATTTAGATGTACCGCTGGGCTTAAATATTGAAAGCTTAACAAACCGTAAAGAAGAAATTGACGCGTCAATTAACTTATACCGTTTATTAAAAGCCATTATGGAATTAAACCTTGCGGAAAAGCTAATAGCTTAAAGGCTAGGTAAGAGCTAATTAACACCCTTCTTGGCAAGCCTCATGGCTTGCTTTTTTATGTCCGTTCTTTGAAAAATTAATTAATAAATACAAGTAAAGATTTGCAGCTTAAGCTATCAATGAAAGCTATTTTTGGTTATTACTCTCAAGCCTTTTTAAGGCAACCCCCATCGATGAGCACATAACACCAAAAATTATTCCCTCATTAGATATAAATCTAATGCTAGGGAACGTTTCAAATAAGCTTATTATTGCTAAGGAAAAAATAAAACCTATCGCAGAAAAAACTAGCCAAGTTTGTGTGGCATGAACCTCCTTTTATAATTGTGCTTTTTTAGCGAGCTTATACGCTTGTTTATTTTTATACATTGCCTGGTCTGCATCATTTAATAGTTTTTCAAATGACTGCCTTTGTTTGTCAGTAAAGCTATAACCAATACTGAGCGATAAATCGCAAACGTCTTCTTTGAGTAAGGCTTTTGAATACTCAGTCGAAATTTTATCCATAATGTAGCCAATCTTACTTTTATCGCTTACTTGCATTACCACAACAAACTCATCACCTCCGATACGCCCGACTATATCAGCATCTCTTAAATGGGTTTTTAGCGTATCTGCCAATATAATTAAGGCTTTGTCACCCACTTCATGACCAAAGGTGTCATTTAATTTTTTAAAGTCGTTTATATCAATAAATAAACAACATACATCAAAACCTAAGCGCAGCGCTAAATTAAGCTTTTGCTGAGCGAGTAAACTAAGTGCTCGGCGGTTATAGATATTAGTTAGCGCATCGAGCATGGCTATTTCGCGCATTTGTTCATAACTATAAATAAGCGCTAAGTCGTCTTCAATTAAATCGCGTAGTTGTTCTATAAGCTCAAAATATTCATTGGTATAAGTTGTTTTTTTAGTGTCTTTTAAGCATAGCGTGCCAAATACTTCGCCTTCTGGCCAATGGATTGGTAAACCTAAGTAGGATTCAACACCATCTTCAACAACCTCCGGTAGAGTGTTCCATGCATCATTATTACTTGCATTATTAACGTATAAGGTATTGTTATTCTCTGCTACGTACTTACAAAAAAGAGGTGTTTGGGGAGGAAGGATAGGATTGGTCTCAAAGTTAGAGCCACCTTCGTTATTTCTAATAACAACGCGATAGCCTTTGCTTGTTGCCTGAACTATATAACCTGACGGGGCCGAAAATAGCCCCGTGATAAGATCAATTGTTTTTTGCCATTTATGCAAAGATATTTGGCCATCAATACCAGAAAATGCCCACTTATCAATTTCAAACATTGCTTTACCTCAGCTACTTATTAGCTTCAGTATAGGCAAAAAAGCAAAAGAAAAGCTATTATTTACGACGCCTACTTGGCTCTCTTTTTCCTGTGATGCGTTTTTTATCGCGATCTTTTCGCGACTTGTTGGTGTTTTTACGATTATCTTTTGGCTTTTTATTAGGATCTGGCTCGTAACCTTCTAACCACTGCGGCGTTAAACGCGTATCGAGTAGTACTTCAATTTCTTCTAGCAGCCATTGCTCATCAAGACTTACCAGCGACATGGCAAGCCCTTGCTCACCAGCACGACCTGTACGGCCAATACGGTGTACGTAGTCCTCGGCAATATACGGTAGTTCAAAGTTAATTACGTATCTAAGTGTAGAAATATCTAAACCACGCGCGGCTACATCGGTTGCAACAAGTACGCGTGTAATACCTTCTTTAAAATTTTGCAATGCACGGTCGCGTGCGCCTTGAGATTTATCGCCATGGATTGATTCTGTTTTTAAACCGTCTTTACACATTTCTTTAGCGAGCTGATCAGCCATTTGTTTTGTGCGAGTAAAAATAAGCACTTGGCGCCAGTTTTTCATACCAATCATGTGCGATACAAGTTCGCGCTTGCGGTCTTCATCTACAGCGTAAATAACTTGCTCTACTTCAACTGCGGCTGAGTTGCGCTTATCAACTTCAATTAGTTCTGGCTTTTTAAGTAGTTTTTTACTGAGTTCAAACACGCTGTCATCAAACGTAGCAGAAAAGAGTAAAGTTTGGCGATCGCCCGGGATATGTCGCAATATACGTCTAATTTCATCAATAAAGCCCATATCAAGCATACGGTCTGCTTCATCAAACACTAAAGAGTCTACGCTTGAAAGTACCACACTGCCTTTAACTATATGATCGAGCAGACGCCCTGGTGTTGCCACGATAACTTGCGCTGTTTTAAGTGCTTTTATTTGTGGGCCAATACTTACGCCACCATAGGCTAAAGCGCCATTGATATGAGTGCCTTGTGCGTACTTTTCAAAGCTGGCAAATACTTGCTGAGCAAGCTCACGGGTTGGCGTTAAAATTACAACGCGGGCAAGGCCTTGCTCATCTTTTTTAGGGGTATTTAAAAGCTTATGTAACAGCGGTAAAACAAAAGCAGCTGTTTTACCCGTACCTGTTTGCGCGCTGCCCATTACATCACTTCCGGCTAAAATAGGCGGAATGGTTTTAATCTGAATTGCGGTAGGTTGAGTGTAATTATTTTGCTCAATCGCTGTTAATAATAACGGGTCGAGATTAAGTGATGAGAACGTAGTGACAGACATAAGCTTAGCTTTAAAATAACAAAGAGCGCTATTGTACGCATATTACTGTACTGCGTAAATTAACCAGCCCAGAAAAGTATTTAATCGTGATTGCTCACTTTCGCTTTAGCGCTAAAACAATAAAAAAGGCGCTAAATAACCTTTGTATTTAGCGCCTTTTATAATTTGCTGTAGCTTTAAGCTGGCTTTAGTGTTGCTTTACGTTCGTTGTAAAACGCGATTAAATCGTCAACTGTTGCTTGGCAGTATTCGCGAATACCCGAAACCACCATGTGCTTTTCACCACTGCCCACTTTAACGCCGTTTTCTAACAGGTTAAAACGTAGTGTAATTTTTCCGCGCTTACCGGCATACTCAAAACTAGGCTCTGCAAACTCAAGTTCTGGTGCTGTTATATCAAGATTATCAAGATTGATAAGCATTGATTCGTAAATTACCATCGGACGAGCAGGGTTTATCATTACCTCTTGCTTGCCCATTAATGGGATAATTACATGCGGAAAGGTAGTACCAGAAAACTCAACATAATTTTTTATTAGACTATTAGTTAGTGCTGGGCATTGGCTGGTTTTACCGCTGCGCTTTACCTTTAAAATAACTTTTTCGCCATTGGTAACATCAAACTCATCGGCTCCTTCAGGGAAGTTAAGTTTGGTGTTTTCATCAACCATACCGGCAAAAGTAAATTCCATTTGTTCACTAATACCGTAGCGGTCTAGTACCAATGAAAAAAGTAAGTCTCCTGGCGCGCAAAACTTTTTGGCATCTTTGTCATGAAGTGGATTGTAATCATCAGCAACGCATTTAGCGAATCGACAACCCTGCTCACGAGAGATAGAAACATAATCAGCATGCTGCTGAAAAAAAGGACTTAACATAGTGTGTTCACTGCTTAAACTGCTTATAACCTGTCCATACTACCAGAAAAAAAATACTGAGAGGTCGAATCTGTTAGATTAGTTACAACCAATGCTATATTCCACTTTTAAAGCACTGCGTTTAATAGATCACTTTTAGTGATTTTTTGCCTATTTGAATAAACACAAACTAGGCAAGCCGGGCTCAATTACTATTCAATCAATTTGATAATCGCCTTGCTACCAATCTGAGTCAATCGAGTAATGCCTAACGATTGTGCGAAAAATATAAAAGTAGGCACCTGCTAATATTTAAAAAGGGACTGGAGAAAAGACCAATCCCGTCAACTTATTTCCTTAGAACGTACTTATTACAAACGCTCTATCAACTGTTCTACTTTTGCTACAATAGGCCATGCTGAAGATTGAAAGTTACCTAATACCACTAAAATGTAACCTTTGTCTTGATACATATTTAGTCTGGCAGTCATACCTAAATGAGCACCATTATGACCCACTATTTTGTTATTATCAGCGCCTCTCACTGAAAATCCATACCCCCAGTTTTCTGCACCAAGTTCGGGCTTCGAAGTAAGAGCTTCTTGGGAAAGTTTACGACTAATTAAAATTCCATTTTGCATTGCTAAAGCGAACTTATATAAATCGCCTACTGTCGAATACCCACCTCCAGCGGGACCTCCTTTAACTGATTGAAACATTAAGTTTTCAGTAATTTCTCCAGTTTCTACTGAAAACCAATAGTTACGCGCAGTGTTCTTTATAGGCACATCCAAATCAAAACTACCACTATGTTGCATATTAGCTTTCTGATAGATGTTTTTATCAATGTATTTAAAATAACTTTCCTTAGTAACAGATTCAATCACCTGACCAAGTAATAACATACCTGCATTACTATATCGCCATTGAGAGCCTGGTTTAAACGTTGTTTCAATGGAGCTGTATAAGTGTTGAATATCTTCAAGTGAACGTACTTTATGCTGTATTTCGTCAAACCCAGCTATATTACCAATTCCTGATGTATGACTTAGTAAGTGGTGAATCTGGATTTTATCAAAGTCTCCCTTACCTAAAAGGGTTTTATCAATGAACTTAGTAATCGGATCATCGAGCAATACTTTTCCTGCTTCCACAAGTTGCAAAATAGCGACGCTAGTAAACATCTTATTCATCGAACCTATTTGAAATTTAGTATCTAAATTATTTTTAACGTCATAGCGTCGAGAGGCTAAGCCATGCGCTTTAGTAAATAAAACTTTGTTACCTTTGGCAAGCAGTATTGTTCCTGAAAAAATGCCATTTATAGCAAGTAGATTGCTATAATTTTTTACCTCATTAACTAATTGTGACTCAGTTAAAGAAATCATATCAAGGCTTTTGGGATTTTCTCCAACAAACCAGCCCGTAACGGCTTGTTCTTCGTTAAAATCGATAACTATTTCGTACTGCATGTCGGTATTTTTTGAATACACTTTACTAATGTGCTGTATGCGGTTATTGGAAGTATCAAGCTCCGTTGAAAGTAGGCTTAATGACCCATGAAAAAGTGCTACGTTCATCGAATAACCAACATAACGATCTTTTCCTGTATTATCCCAGCGAGAAAGTGCATCCGGCGAAAAGTTTTTTACAATAAAATCTTCGACCTGTTTTAAATCTTTGCTGTTTAAAACAGATATAAACTCATCAGCTAGCTTATTGTAGTTTAGCTTATCTGCTGCTAGCGCTTGATTGCAGATAATTGTTATTAAAAATAATAGTGTTACTAAATATCGCTTCATAATGTATTCCTTTTGTAATTTATTTATTAATATGGCGCTGACCTTTCGATTCCTTTTTAACTGTTGTTACCAAGAGAAAGCGATGAATTAGTAATTAAGAAAACGTTAAGAAAAGCTTAAGGGATATATATCTATTAATAACAGTGGGATGGGAAAGGTTTGAGCGTAAACGAACTACCAAATAAATTTTATATTGATGATTTTTTAATTAATATCAAAACCGGTGAGATTATATATAAAGAAAAATCTCAGGTAATTGAACCAAAAGTAATGGCGCTTTTGAAGGCGTTGGCACAAAACCCCAAAAAAGTTATTGCAGCTGAAACGCTTTTTGAAATTGTTTGGCCTCAGGCAATTTACAGTCCAAACTCAGTTCGTAGAAATATAGCCTTGTTAAGGCAAGCGTTATCTGATGACAACAAACGCATTATTAAAACACATCCTAAACGAGGCTACAGCCTAGACTCAGAAGTTAGCTTTCCAGAAAAAAAAGCAAAGGCATCATCAAGAAAAAGCCCCCTTATAAAGTATTTAAAATTATCTTTACTCCTCATTCCTGTTTTCATCCTAATTAGCGTATTTTTTAGTTTATCAGATACAAGCAAACAGGTTTCTTTGTTAAACCTAAAACCAATAACTGCAAGCAATGAACAAGAGCGCTATATGCAAATCAGTCCTGATGGACGATTTATGGCGTATATTCAAAATACCAATCAACCAAACAAGAGAAAAATATTAATTAAAGATCTAGTAACTGGCTCAAGTTGGCCCTTAAAGGATACTTTAAACGCATATACCTACCTTGCATGGGATTCTCACAAAAATGCCTTGGTGTATTCATGCCAAGGTGAGAAAGGTATTTCATTTAATCGTTTGCTACTCGACGCACAACTAAAAGTAGTAAGTGAAGAGCTACTTTTTTCGCGTAACGATATAACTTGGAATAGTTTATTTTTTATAGATAAGCGCCAACAACTTTATTATTTGGCCAATCAAAACAGTTCGGAGCATAGCCGAAACGTTAGTTTATATCGGCATAATTTGGAGTCAGGACAAACTGAAAAATTACTTAAACCAAATGACTACTTTAAACCTTATAAACTTGCTTTGTCTCCGACTCAAACACAATTAGCGTTAGTCGGTTTTAATAAACAAGCATTATCAGAAGTAAAGTTGTTAAACTTAGATAGTAATGATGTTGTCTCAATCGGACAAATAGATCATAACTGGTACTTCTTAACTTGGTTTGAAAACAGTGAATCTCTATTGCTTAGTAATGGCAGTGAATTAAAGCAACTCTCATTAAATGGTGACCTCACAACGCTTAACTACAAAAGTTATAACTTTTTAGTTTATCCGCAAATTATTAAAGATAAAGTGTACTTTATTGAAGCTAAATCAGATCAAGACATTTTACTGAGTAAATTAAAACAGCTTTCACCTCCCCAAAAAATAATAAACTCAAATACAATTGATAAAGCTGCAGCGCTTTCAGCAGATGAAAAACACATAGCCTATATATCAACAAAAAATGGCTATCCTCAGATTTTTGTCAAACATCTTGAGACAAACAAAGAACGAATATTATTCGAAAATTCAAAGCAAGAACTTGCTTTAACCAAACCAGTTTGGCACTGGTCAGGAAAGCGTATAGCGAGCAGTGTAAATAACAAACCGTTTATTATTGAGTTGGAGTCAAACCTATTCTCGATAAAATGGCTAAACGTGATTATTGGTGAGCCTATAGCTTGGTACAACAAATCTGACGCTATATTGTATGTTGATAAAAAAACTCACAATGATGAACTAGTAAAGTTTAATTTTACAACTGATGAAAGAACGACATTAAAAATAAAACGAGCACATGATACATTCTTTTTAAACCATAAAGACGAACTACTGAGCTTTGTAAAAGGTCAAGTTATACCTCATGATTCAGATAACACTTTACTCAAAAGTCCCTATTTATTTACTCAAATATATCCCGAAAAAAATGGTTTTTATTATCAATACACACAAAATGGCAAGCCATTAATAAACTATTATGATTACGAGTTAGGTGTACAAAATTTAAGTAGTAAAACCGAAGAGTTTTGTGCGAAATTTTGTGATCAAATAACCGCAGTAAGTGACAATATAATCTTACTCAAAAGCGAACATAAATCGGCAGACATTTTGGTTTTAGATATTACTTCAAAAAGCACAAAAGTGAGGGGGAGGTTATAGTTTCATAGCAACCAATCCTTAATCGGGGGTTGCGTTGCCCTCACCCACTGGACTCACAATTATTTGCGACAAGCATGGATTGCCCCCTTTAGCTGCACAGGATACAGGGCCATAGTATTTTTAATATATGATTAACAAACTTATACTCTTTATCAGCTAATAAGTTAAGATGAGTGAAATAAATAACCAAATGATCCATTTTTATAAAAACAATGCGTTATAAATTTAATAATTTTGAATTTGATAGTACAAGCTGTGTACTAAAAAAAATGGTGATGACTTAGCCATTCGACACAATGAAGCCAAAGTACTAAAACTATTGCTAGAGCATTCGAATCAAGTCTTTAGCAAAGAAGATATTTTATCTCATGTCTGGCAAAATAAAGTTGTATCGGAACAAGCTGTTTTTCAAAGTATTAGCAATCTAAGGAGACTGTTGGGTAACCACGCAATTAAAACCTTTTCAAAACGAGGTTATCAGTGGCAACTCCAAATTGATTCTAAACATTCTGATATTGAGGCACACTGCAACATCAGTCAAAATAAACCACTGCAGCATGCAAATACTTTATCAAAACCAAAAAACCGAAACCATTGGATAACCATTGCACTTACCGGTATTGCCCTTCTTGTATTTACTATCATTAATAACAGTACTGACCAACCTCAAACAGATGAGAGCTCAGTTATTAATATTTCTTATATAGCAATAAGCAATCAACGAGGGACGGAAACCTTTAAACTCAATGATACTGAACTCTTTAACTTTACCGAATTACCTCAGCTAAATACGGCGCATTTTCAGGTTTCAGCGGAGTTTGAATACCCGCTTTTAGCAAAAGAACACCCATTGATTTTATCTGGCACTATTCGCACACATCATAATTTGACATATATTGATTTTATATTAAAAGGCCCGTTTGCAGATTGGCAAGGGCAATTATCTGGAGTAAATCAACAAGCCGCTTTAAATCAGTTACAACAACATTTACAGCAGCCAGTTATTTTAAAATTACTTAATAAAGCCCAAACACTCGAACTCAAGCAAGCAAATTTATCCATTGCTCATCAGCAAGCACCACATGATCTCATTATCCTTGGTCATCTAGCTAATACTTATATAATGATGGGAGAACTTGATAAAGCGATGGTGATGGCAAATAAACTAGAAAAAATAGCTATTTCACAAAATAAGACACACCATGTAGGTAATGCTTTGCTCTTTCAAAGTGAGGTATTAATCCGTAAAGAGCTATTTGATTTAAGTAAATATAAGCTCAGTAATGCTATTAAGCAGTATCAAAGTATTAATGATTTACACAGACAAGCAGACGCGTGGTTTACGCAATCTTGGATAGACCATAACCAAGGCAATTAAACAAAGCCTACTTAATTCAGTGCAATTAGCTTTTGATGCACAAGATAAACGACGAGAGCTAAGCGCCTTAACTTATCTATCTGTATTAGCCCATAAGCATCAGCAAGAGGATGATAAATACCTTTATTTACAACAAGCAGAAAATAAAATGAAGGATTATCAAATACCTAACTATCACTTTGCTATAGTACCCTATCACTATGCTATTTTTGCTAAAAGCCCACAAGATAAAGAGCCTCATTTAAAACAAGTACTAGAGCTTGCTAAATTAACACCTGATTTTTGGGCTGCACAAAGCAGTCGTCAGCAATTGATGGAATATTATATAAATCAAAATAATCTGGCAGAAGCACAAAATCTTATTAATGGTATTACTACGGATAATGCCAAGAACTCCTACTTAAAAACATTGTTAGCTCAAGCACTGAAAAATGATGATGCATTTACAACTCATGCACAGCGCACTTTTGAGCAAGCTGAGTTGGCGGGTGATCTTTATCTCAGCTTAGATATGGCGTTACTAATTTGTAGCTCCCAAAGTATGCAAGATAATTATGATTTTTATTCTCAATATATTGATAAAAAAGGGACTGACTACTGGCGACGTAATAATGAAAAAAAACTGTTAGCATTAAATTTATAATGTTATCCAAAACTGGATTTAAAATAGTAAGAGACAGCAATACCACGGCCTCTTATTTTATACTTTACAGAAACTAATTTGGGTTAAAGCTTACCCAATTTAATTTCCAGTTTTTATCAAGTGATTTTAGGGTCAGCTTATTTTCACCTTGTTTCAGATAAAAATAAGTGGATCCTCTTTGTGTTTGCCATTTTTTATAACCACCTGTACTCGTTATTTTTTCTACTGCTAATTCCTTACCATTGATTACAACTGCAAAACCTTTTGTATCTCTAGGAGCCGCTACACGGTAGCTAAGGTTATAATTTCCTGAGTGTGCAACTTCAAGCTGATAGTTTATTATCGCATTATCACTAATTCCCTCCCCTCCAGTTAAATTAAATTTACCATCAATATCAGAGGTTCTTCCTATGCTAGCGTTACTGAACTTAATGGCAGATTCTGCTTCCACTCAGCCAGGTGCATGCACCCATGATGTCGGCGTTTTTACGACATTACTGTAATCACCTTGTTGGTTATGCCTTACCGCAACAACAGTATATTCATATTGATGGTTATCTATATTGGCATCTTTAAATGTAGTTTCAATTATATTTGCAGCCAATAGTTTAAACACGCCGCCAGTAGCTGCATTTCTATAGATTCGATAACTTTCAATATCACTTTGGGAACTTTTATCCCACTTTAAGGTAATAATACCCGCTTCTTTATCTAGTTTTAAGTTTGTTACAGTGGCAGGGTAAGGTAAAACAGCATCACGCCTTAATTGTTCACTGCGTTGAGCTGTTTTGAGCGCTTTGATAAATTTTACAGTGTTGCTAGGTATAGCTGGAGCAGCTCCATCTAGTGCAATTCGAAACCCCTCTACCGCCCCTACAAAATCCTCACCCACAACGCCCCTCTGGCTTACGGGAAAAGTATTCCAATGCCAACTACCTCCTCGTGCTACCCTGTATTTACAATCATTATCTATCCAAGCCTGACCATTATTGTGCGCGTTTTTATAATTATCTTTATAACAATCAGTAATGAACTCAACCACATTACTAACGATATCGTGCAATCCAAAAGGATTAGGTTTGTACATTCCAACGATGCTTGCATAAGCCGCGTGATCAACACAGTTCGATTTGCCATTAAAAAAATTGACATAACTCGTACTCGAGTCCCGTTGTAAAATATTCTCACCGGTTAAGTCGGCGGTGTTTTCGTATTCACAAACTAAGGCTTGTTCAAGATCGTCACCAAAGTAATACTTACTAGTTGTACCAGCCCTCGCCGCATATTCCCACTCTGCTTCACTCGGTAAACGATAAGGACGGCCAGTTTTTTTTGCTAGACACTGAGTATAAGCGTTGGCTGCGAGCCAACCAGTGCAATTTACTGGTTGAAAATCACTAGTATTGAGAGAGTTATTCTCCCATGAACCATTGGTTTCTCCATAATTAAACCAACCATTTAACTGATGAATGCACTTGGTTGGCATTTCATAATCAGTTTCTTCAACAAACTGCCGAAACTCTCTTACGGTTACTTCATATTTCCCTAAACTAAACTCAGTTAGTGTCACTTTATGAATAGGTTGAGCATCTTCGTCTTCGGTGTTACCCATTTGAAAACTACCAGCAGGGATAGTTACCATAATGGGCTCAATTAGCTCACTGGCATTTTGATTAGCATAAATTACAGCGCTATTTACTGATAAAAATAGGGGGATTATTAGTTTGTTTAGTTTCATTTACCTTTCCTTCTTAATGAAAGTACCATCATGAAAAAATAAGCAAAATAAATCTTATGAAAAACCTAAACACTTATAAAAATAGAAAAAATATAGATAAACAAACCCTAATCACAAAACAACCTGACACAAAAAAGCCGAGCTTATTTTACTAAGTTCGGCTTTTAATACCTTTAAAAACAGACTATTGAGCCGTTATTATTAAATATTATACGCTTGGGTATTCGCGGTATGCGCGCTCTATATTTTTAGCCTGCTTTTTAGAAATACCTAAATGAGTAAGTGCTACACGTAAACGAGTTAGAGTAGGTGTCTAGTTTAATTATTTTACGATGAATCAACTTACTTAACTGCATTGAAAAGCAAGGGATCACCGCTGTTAAAATTTGCGATGGAAAGTGAGCTTTAGCGCTTGCCGTCCACCTCAGGGCGTGTTGTTAGCCTTTTGGTAATAGCGGAACCAATATATCACTAAGAACAGATATGATTTTTAGCATATCTAAGATTATTAACGAAGCCATTAAAAACATAAAAACAGGGCCAATAAATGTAAACCACTTTCTCAGGTACGCATTAATAATGACAACTAACCTCTTAACTCCATTCAAATTATAAATAGTGGAAAGGTGCAAACGCGCAAAACAATAATCAACTCGAGCATGATTTTCTGAGTCGACTTCAATATCTAAATAACGGTTATGAAAGTCTTGATAACATGGTGATTTATTATTATTTAGATCAAAGCTTAGCTGTCTTTGTAATTCTTTAATTTTATCTCCACATTGATTTAACTTCTCAGCTCTCAAACTATACCGTGCTTTGGTGTTTATTACAGAAAACACTAAAACAGAAACAGCCAAAAAGACTTGAATTACATTCATCAAAACCGTAGGAAAAGAAAACTCTAATCCCGCAATCTGCATTAGAGGCATAAAAATTAGAAGCATAGATAATAAGGTTGTTGTATGGGATGCGACTTCTCCTAAGTGCTTTAGTCTTGCTGAAGCCAGGTATCTGCATTTAGCAGCCATCATAAAAGAGCGATTTAACTCTTCTATTGCCGTTAAATCCCTCTTTTTGTATCCATCTTCTCCCAAAAACCACTTAACCACACTTTTAAAATTCATCCTTGCTCCTTGAAAAAGGCTAACGAGCCTGTAGATTAACTCGTTTTTTATTTATTTTTATTGATGAATCAACCATAGCTGAGTTCCTATTTTGGTTCAATTGATTACTGTATTTTTCATAGAATATAAAAAGCTGGTTTGGTATTGTTTTAATTGGCGTTTTGGAAGGAATTACGGGTGTTTCAGTAGCTTTATTTTGGCTTAAAAGGGCTTCCCCGGTAATCCCCCCATTTTTAATGGAGGCTATCTGTAGAATTTTCGTTGTTTAACTTTTCCAGTTTTTGTATGGGTGTTA
>NZ_JJNZ01000019.1 GCF_000690055.1 Pseudoalteromonas fuliginea | reverse complement strand
AATTGACTGTGCCGAATAATTACCGAAATAACTATTCTGTTGGTCACTCAGTTTTCAATTGAGACTCTAATTTGTTTGCCTCGCTAATTACCCATAAAGAGTAAGTAGTTTGGCTGTTAGAACTCAATCTGTACGAGTGCCCACACAGATGATTGCTTTATATTGTTAAAGAACGTTGCGATTATAAAGTTTAACTTTATCTCGCTAGGGCTGCGCATATTACGCTTTCCTATTTTTTTGTCAACACTTAAATTTAAACTTTCTAAAAAGATTCAATTTAAGCTTTACTTAACACCCTGAGTTGTTCGTGCCCCGCTATGCGTTGGCGTTTCCCGTCTCAGTGGGGCCGCATTATAGGGAGATCCGAAAACAGATCAACCCTTTTTTGAAGAAAACTTGAAATAATATGCTGTTCGCACATATTTGCATCGAAATGGTTACTTTAAACACTAAAAAGGCCCTGATGGGCCTTTTTTAATTAGTTTACTATGAACTTCCACCCAAGTTTACCTTGTTGTTTAGACTCTTGCTGTAGCTCGCTGGCCATTAATGGATGATCCTTTAACCAGTTTCTTTCGAACTTAAGGTCTAACACTTCATTTTTAGCAGTTAACTCAAAATGAGGCACTACATCATCTTGTCTACGCATTGATAAAATAACCGCAATACGTAATAGCCTAACAATGTATTGTGCCAATAAACTATTTATACCGAGAGAGTTAAAGCAGTCTTTTGGAAAGTCAGAACGATGTGCATCTGCTACCGCTACTATTAACTTATGCTCAGACTGTGAAAAACCTGGCATATCGGTATTTTCCAAAATATAAGCAGTGTGTTTATGGTACTGCTTATACTCAATTAGCAATCCAACCTCATGAAGCTGTGCTACTGCTTTTAATAATGGTAGCCCATTTAAACTTTCAATTGGCCAATCTTTATTAATATTTGCAGCTAACTGCACAGCTAAACCTGAAACTCGACACGCTTGTTTTTGATCAACATGATAACGACTCATAAACCCATCAACTGTGCGTTTACGAATATTGTTATTATGAAGCTCTGGCACCATACTATATAAAACACCTTCACGCAGAGCTCCACCCGCTAATCCCATGCTCTCTATTTCAAGAGATTCAAATAACGCAATTAAGATAGCGAGTCCGGATACAAATACCAAGCGGCGGTCTTCACTTAGCCCTGGAAGGTCTAATGCGGCTATAGTGCTAAATGCAATGGCTTGATTTTTTATCGTGTTAAGCTTTTCAAGCGTAAGTAAGTCGTCAAGATTTTGCGCGACCATTATTTCTTGAATTGCTTGGACTGTACCAGAAGCACCTGAAGCAACTTTCCAACTAGCGGCTTTATATTCGGGAGATATTTCGTCAATGACAGTGCGAGCTGCTTTTATTGCCGTATTAAAGTTACTATCACTTAATTGGCAATCTTTAAAGTAGCGTTCAAGATAGGTTACACACCCCATATTGAGGCTTTTATAGTGCAGTGCTTCAAAACCTTTGCCGATAACAACCTCGGTACTAGCACCACCGATATCAATAACAAGCTGTTTGCCCGTGCATGATGAAGTATGAGCAACACCTTTATAAATTGTGCGCGCTTCTACTTCTCCGCTAATTACATTGATATTATGACCAAGAATTTTTTCTGCTTTAATTTTGAAAACATCAGCATTCGTTGCTAAACGCAGTGTTGCAGTTGCAACTATGGTGATATTTTTTTTGGGGATATCCTGTAAGCGCTCAGCAAAAAGAGCAAGGCATTCCCAGCCTCGCTGCATTGCTTCAGAACTCAATACATTTTTTGTATCAAGTCCTGCGGCTAATCTAACTTTTCGTTTAACGCGGCCTATTGTTTGTAGGCCACCAGCGATTGATTTAACAATAAGCATATGAAAGCTATTTGAGCCTAAATCAATAACTGCATAAACATTTTTTTGCGGTTTAAGTTGCCCCACCGTTCAAAAACCTCTAGTTACTACTGCTTATACAAACGATCGCTTACGACCGTCCTTTTTGGTAACTATTATTTGGGCGACGTCCGCTGTTATTACTACGGCTACGTGGACCTGTTGAATAGTTGCGCTTTCTTTGAATAATAGGCTGAGTTAAATCATCTAGCAATGCAGTTTTATCGTAATGCGATAAAGGAATGCTGTGCTCTATATATTCTTCAATTTCATGCAGGTTATATGCATATTGCTCACACGCAAAGCTAATTGCATGGCCTGATGCACCAGCGCGGCCAGTACGACCAATACGGTGAACATAATCTTCACAATCGTCCGGTAAATCAAAGTTAAATACATGACTTACTTCTGGAATATGAAGACCGCGTGCTGCAACATCAGTTGCTACTAAAAAGTCCAATTCACCTTTACTAAATTGCGCTAATATAGTTTGGCGTTTTTTCTGATTAACATCACCAGTAAGCATGCCCACACGATGACCGTCTGACTTAAGCCAAGCATAAACGGTTTCACAACTGTGTTTTGTATTTGCAAATACAATTGCTTTTTCCGGCCATTCTTCTTCAATTAAGGTTAATAACAGCTTAATTTTATCTTCTTGCGAAGGATGAAATAGCTCTTCTTGGATGCGTTTACCCGTTTTAACATCAGGTTCAATTTGAACATGTTCTGGGTTTGTCATGTGCTCAAACGCTAATTCTTGTACGCGATACGATAATGTGGCAGAGAATAATAAGTTTAAACGTTTTGATGTATCCGGCATACGATGAAACATATAACGAATATCTTTTATGAAACCTAAATCGAACATACGATCAGCTTCGTCAAGCACGACAACCTCAATTTCATTAAGGGTGTAACAGCCTTGCTTATACAGATCAATTAGGCGACCTGTAGTACCAATTAAAATATCAACGCCTTTTTCTAGTTGTGCACGTTGTTTTTCGTAATCTTCGCCACCATATACTAAACCTAAGTTAAGATTACAGTGCGGCGCTAAAATTTTAGCATCTTTGTGTATCTGAATCGCAAGCTCCCGAGTAGGGGCCATGATCAGGGCTCTTGGATGTTTACTAGGTGCTTTGCTAGATTGTAATAACCGATGGCACGTGGCAGTTAAAAATGCCAACGTTTTGCCTGTACCAGTTTGAGCTTGGCCCGCGATATCGCGTCCATCACAAATAAAAGGTAGGCATTTTGCTTGAATAGGTGTGCAATATTCAAACCCATTCTCGGTTAAACCGGCAACCACTTCCGGTGCGATAGCAAAGTCTGAAAACTTTTTATCGGTTAAATGTGTCTTAGTCATAGCGTTTAAGCATAACGTTTAAACTTGCAATAAGAAACAAGAGTGTTTAAATACGCACTAAATATTTCGCCTAACTAAATCGGAGAGCGCAATGAGCGAGAAAATAATCCAAATTACTGACGATAGCTTTGAAGCTGACGTATTACAATCTGACAAACCAGTACTAGTAGATTTCTGGGCTGAATGGTGTGGACCTTGTAAGATGATCGCCCCTATTCTTCACGAAGTTGCTGATGAATACGACAGCCGTGTAACTGTTGCTAAATTAAATATTGACCAAAATGCGGGAACACCGCCAAAATTTGGTATTCGTGGTATCCCTACTTTGCTTCTTTTTAAAGACGGCCAAGTTGCAGCAACGAAAGTAGGTGCCCTTTCAAAAACTCAGCTTATCGAGTTTTTAGAAAACAACATCTAACTGTAAGCTAGAACTATAAAAAAGGGCTTTTTGCCCTTTTTTGAATTTATTTTGTATAAAGACTGGACGCTTCGCCAGTGAACTGCTAGTTTATAAAGCCAACTAATCCTTAGTTATATTCAACAAACCTCACTCAACGATCAAAGCGATTTTGAGTATGACAACTGTAATAAAGAACCCACCAATATGCATTTACGCGAATTAAAAGACAAGTCTATAAAAGAACTTGTAAACCAAGCTGAGTCCATGGGGCTCGAAAACGTAGCCCGTTTAAGAAAGCAGGACATTATTTTTGCTATTCTTAAATCACATGCCAAAGGCGGAGAGAACATCTTCGGCGGCGGTGTATTAGAGATTTTACAAGATGGTTTCGGCTTTTTAAGATCATCAGAAGCCTCTTACTTAGCTGGGCCAGATGACATTTATGTTTCACCTAGCCAAATTCGCCGCTTCAGCATGCGTACTGGCGATTCAATCTCAGGTCTTATCCGTCCACCGAAAGACGGTGAACGCTACTTTGCTTTACTTAAAGTAAATGAAGTTAACTTTGATAAACCTGAAAACTCTCGTACTAAAATTCTTTTCGAAAATCTGACTCCGTTACATGCTAACGAACGTTTTCGTATGGAACGCGGTAACGGCAGTAAAGAAGATATTACAGCCCGTGTACTTGATTTAGCATCGCCAATTGGCCGCGGTCAACGTGGTTTGTTAGTGGCTCCGCCAAAAGCGGGTAAAACAATGCTACTACAAAATATCGCGCAATCGATTACACACAATCATCCAGATGCAACGCTTATGGTATTGTTAATTGATGAGCGTCCGGAAGAAGTAACAGAAATGCAGCGCTTAGTTAAAGGCGAAGTTATTGCCTCTACATTCGATGAACCCGCTTCTCGTCACGTACAAGTTGCCGAAATGGTTATCGAAAAAGCAAAACGTTTAGTTGAGCATAAAAAAGATGTTGTTATCTTATTAGATTCAATCACTCGTTTAGCACGTGCTTATAACACCGTTATTCCTTCATCAGGAAAAGTACTTACTGGTGGTGTTGATGCTAACGCACTTCATAAACCTAAGCGTTTCTTTGGTGCTGCACGTAACGTTGAGGAAGGCGGTAGCTTAACAATCATAGCTACAGCGCTTATCGACACTGGCTCTAAAATGGATGAAGTTATCTACGAAGAGTTTAAAGGTACTGGTAACATGGAACTGCACCTTAACCGTAAAATTGCGGAAAGACGTGTATTCCCTGCTATCGACTTTAACCGCTCAGGTACTCGTCGTGAAGAATTACTAACTAAGCCAGATGAGCTACAGAAGCTTTGGATTTTACGTAAAATTGTTCATGACATGTCAGAAATTGATGCGATGGAATTTTTAATCGATAAACTATCAATGAGCAAAACCAACGATGAGTTCTTTGATTCGATGAGACGTCAATAAGAAGCGTCCAAACTCAAAATAAAAAGCGCCTTTTGGCGCTTTTTTAATACCATAAATAACAATTTGACTTATGTGTTAACCTTCATGTATTTTCGAAGAATAGCTTGCAGGTTAAACACTAACTCTTTGATATGTTGCTTATTCCTATTATCTTCTTTTTGTAATAAAGCTCTGTCTAGATCTTTAGCTGCTTGCGCTATTTCATCCAGCCCAAACATTTGCGCTGCACCTAAAATACGATGACTATCTTTTTGTAATGCTTCAAAATCTTCACATATAAAGTGCTGTGTTATAGTCTCATTTTCTAAAGTAAAACTCTGCTTAAAACTAATAACCAAGTCACTCATATCAATATCACTTTGTTCAACTTGTTGTGGCGTTTTAGTGTAACCAAGATACTGAGTTAACGTTTTATAAAATAATTCTTTATCGATAGGTTTGGCTAGATATCCGCTGAACCCTAGTGTTAAATAATCATCCACCTCATGGCTCATTGCATTCGCAGTTAAAGCAAAAATAGGACGTTGAAAACCGCATTGTTGTAATAATTGAAAGGCAGCTCGTCCATCCATCACTGGCATTTGTATATCGAGTAAGACTATATCTGGATCTTCTTGCAAGCATTGTTCAACGGCTTGTTCACCATTTTCAACTGCAATAACTTCGAGTCCTATTGAGCGTAAATAACGACTTATTAGCCTTCGATTATCAGGGTGATCTTCAGCAAGTAAAACCCTCCCACTTAACTGCTTGTCTTTTAAAACTGGAGCTTGTAATTCGGCAAGACCCTGCTCTTTCGAAACTTTTACACACGGTAAAAAGAATGAGAACTGACTGCCTTTCTTATATTCGCTTTGCACACTAATATAACCTCCCATCATAGAGGCTAATTGCTGCGACAAACTCAAACCTAAACCCGTACCACCAAATCGGCGACTAATACTGTTATCAGCTTGGCTAAAGCACTCGAAAATCAGTTTTAATTGTGTTGAATTCATACCGATTCCGGTGTCTTTAATGACCAATACGACTCCTTGTTCTGTCTTATTTAGAACAATCACTACTTGGCCTGAATGGGTAAACTTGATCGCATTAGCACATAAATTAATGAGTATTTGTTTAACACGAATTAAATCTAATTTTGTGTAGAACTCATCACCAATTTGATTATCTAACACTAAACGTAGGTTTTTTGCTGTCGCTTGAGTAATAAACATAGCGTGTACATCATTTATTAATTGCACAATATCAAAACAAGAAATACTGAGCTCTAATCTGTTTGCTTCTATTTTACTTAAATCGAGCACATCATTAATTAAACTCTTTAAATGATCACTATGGCGTTGAATTATCTCTAATTCATCTTGAAGTTGCTCAGGTTCATACAGTCCGTTAATTAAATCATCAGTTTGGCCTAAAATTGCGGTCAGAGGAGTGCGAATTTCATGACTAATATTTGCTAAAAACTGACTTTTTACATCATTAGCTTCTCTTAATTCTTGCGCCACTGCTTGCAATTCAGCTGTACGCTGCTCAACCTGCTCAGCTAGGTGATGTTTCGCCCGCTTTTCTGCACCACGCCGATACAGTGCCACACCAGTCACAACAACCAAGAATAACAATACAAAAACAAACAAAGTGAGCTGAGAGCGCTGAGCCATTTTTAATTCTTGTACTTTGCGCTCTTGCTTAAGTTGCTTTATTTCTTGGTTTAATTGAGTTGCTTTGAATTGATCCTGCAATGCAGCCAATGCATTAATAATACTATCGCTTCTCAATAGTCTTAGTTCACCTATAAACTTTTCGTGAAGGATCATTGCACTAGAGTAATTACCTTGGCTTGCTTCAAGTAATGACTTGGTGCCTAAACCATTTCGGATCATCCGCTCACTTTTATACTCGTGGGCAAGCGCTGTTGAACGCTCCAAGCTCACTTTAGCTTTATCGAGTTCCCCTTTTACAAATTGTACCTTTCCCAAAGCATATAGCGCATTAAGCTCCAAACTTTGATTTGAAATTTTAAGTGCAAATTTCTCACCTAATCTTGCTTGTTCATAGGCAACATCCACTTTATTTAAAATTAAGTTAATATTCGCTAAATTGGTGTACTGAGTTGATAAGTGGTTATAGTCATTAACAGATAAATAATAATGCAGTGCTAACTCGTAGTAATGTAGTGCTAAGTCGAATTGATTACTTTCAAAAGAAGCCACACCCATATTGTTATATACTTGGGCAATACCACTTTGATCTCCTAGCTTTTGGTAAACTTGAAGAACATCTTTATAGATAGCGAATGCACTGTCATAGCGCGATAACCGCACATAAACTCCAGCGATATTAAGCAAAATATCAGCCTTATCCTGATCGCTACCTTCAGTTTCATAGAGGCTTTGTACTTTTAAATAATAATCAAGAGTGAGCTTTAAATTATGCATATCAAAATAGGCTAAACCTATATTATTTAATATATTAGCTTGTTCAAGCTTTTCATTGTTATTTTCAGCAATAACCAATGCACGACTATATTCAACAATAGCCTGCTGAAATAAGCCTTGATAAAACAGTATCACCCCTTGCATTTTTATTGCGCGAAAATTTTCTGTAGGTAAAAATGAGAGGGATGTTTCTTTTTCGAGTAGTTTAAAATAGTGTAATGCATCAGGATATTGGCCGTTAGAAAATGCTAAGTTACCCAACTCTGAATACACTAAAGCACGATCTTTAGCGGTGGTTGCCTGCATTTCCAGCAATGTATTACCAGATTGAAGCTTTGCACTCCATTGCTGTTGTTGTTTAAACTCATCAAGTAACAAAGTAGCATTTTGTGCACAGCTCGGTGGAGCTAGCGCACTACATACAATGAATAAAAGGCACTTAAACTTGCCTCGCATAATTTTAATCCTTCAGATTGTTACTTATAACAATGTAATCTTTATCGAAGATACACCAATTACTAGGGCGTAAACAATGCTTAACCCACTGATTGACCAGATATTTGATTTAATATTAACAAAGCAAGTTTGGCAAGTTCATATTCTAGCATCAGAACTTATAAATAGTGGTGCAATTAAATCACTTGATAAAAATCCTGATCGTGATTTATTTAAGCGCAACTTTCTCATCATGAATGCACTGTATCAACTTCAAACTCAGCTTCATCCACAAACATTGTTAGTTTCAGCTTTGCATATAGAACTTTTAGAAAAAGAGTGTGAGTACCCACTAACAATTAAAACAAATTTGAAGGACTATTATCTAAACTGGGAAAATTACGACGCCTCAGCACAAGAAGTAGATGCACTCTTGACTAGTTTTTGGGAGAGGGTAAAACATGCAGATACAACAGTAACGTTAACAAAAGAAAATTATGATGAGCTCACTGCTAAATGGGAACTGCCAACTAACTTTACCCTTAAAGAGCTACAAAAACGCTGGCGGCAACAAGCTCTCAAAAATCATCCCGACAAGCCTAGCGGCTGCGAAATAAAATTTAAAAAAGTAAAAGGAGAATACGAGCAACTAAAAGCAGCAGCTCGTTAGTACATTCATTCAAATATAAATTAACGAGTAAGGCGACGAGCGCGTATTTTACGCCCCTTAATGTTACCTTCAGTTAATTTACGAAGTGCTGGTTTTGATGAATTACGTTCAACTGCAACAAATGCTACGTTATCAAGTACGTTAATTTTACCTACTTGACGACCTGCAACCCCATCCTTACCTGTTAGAGCACCAAGAATATCGCCTGCACGTACTTTTTGCTTTTTACCTGAATCAATCATCAAAGTAACCATTTCAGGGCGGTACGGCGGTTTATCTAATAAATTAAACGGCGGCATTTGCTCTGGAGTAATATCACGCTCGTAATGATCGCCAATTTGTGCAATTTTAAACGCTTCTGCTTCACCATAAATCGAACATGCAATGCCCTTTTTACCAGCGCGACCAGTACGACCAACACGATGTACATGTGTTTGCGTGTCGTGTGCTAAATGGTAGTTAATAACCATGTCCATGTCATCAATATCTAAACCACGCGCTGCAACATCGGTGGCAACAAGTATTGAAGCACTTTTATTTGCAAAGTGAATTAGCGTACGTTCACGATCGCGTTGCTCTAAATCACCGTGCAATGCAACAGCGCTGAAGCCTTCGTCAGCTAAATCATCACACACTTGTTGTGTTTCTACTTTGGTATTACAAAATACAACACAGCTTTGTGGTGTAAATTTAAGAAGTAATAACTTAAGCGTTGGATAGCGCTGCTTATTGTTATCCATTTTGTAGAAGTACTGCTTAATTGTGCTTTTGGCTTGCTCTTCTTCTACTTTAACCATTTCTGGATTTTTAAGTACACGCTTAGCAATTGCTTCGATGGCTCTTGGGAATGTAGCACTAAATAACAATGTTTGACGATTTTGTGGAATACGCTCAATAATTGCATCAAGTGTGTCTTGAAAACCCATATCAAGCATTTGATCGGCTTCATCAAGTACCAATGTTTCAACATCATCTAAACGTAAAGTACCTTTACGAATATGATCATCAACACGCCCAGGTGTGCCAACAATGATATGCGCGCCATGTTCAAGTGAACCTATTTGCGGGCCAATTGAAACACCACCACATAACGTCAATATTTTAATGTTATGAATGCCGCGCGCTAATTTACGCATTTCAACTGCAACTTGCTCAGCAAGCTCACGAGTAGGACACAACACTAAAGATTGAATACGAAAACGTTTTACGTTTAGTTTAGCTAACACACCCAAGCTAAACGCAGCAGTTTTACCTGAACCGGTTTTTGCCTGAGCAATGATGTCTTTACCAGCAAGTACAGGCGGCAAACTTTGCGCTTGCACAGGTGTCATGTGGGCATAGCCAAGTGTTGATAAATTATCAACGAGTCCAGCCGGTAAAGCCAAAGATGAAAAAGCAGTTGAAGTCACAGTAAGTTCCATAGCAATAAAATAACATGGGAGAAAGTCCCACTAAATATGCTGCTAATAATAGCAGAATTCGTAATTGGCAACCATTAGCAAACACATTATAAACAGGCTAATGAAAGGTGTTGAAAATGATAGTAGTTTGCATTAAGATCGCGATTGTTTTTTACATATCTGCCCTGGAAGCAATTAATGAAACTGAACTCTCTTTACATAGCACTATTAGCAAGTATTACCGCAAACGCACATGCAAACTCTACCGACCTTGAACGCATAGAAGTAAAAGGTAGCTACTTTAACGATTACAAAGTAGATAACGCCAATGGCGCAATGAGAACATCAGCTTCATTACTTGAAACTGCACAATCTGTCACTGTAATAACCGACACTATTATTAGCGAACAACTTGCCACTACCCTTGGCGAAGTACTCACAAATGACGCAAGCCTAACAGCTGGCTCACAACAACGAAACCGTGAAGTATTTAACTTGCGTGGGTTTGAGCTAAGTTCATCTACGGGTTATTTACGCGACGGGCATCAACATTGGTCACACTATCAACAACCCATCGAAATTTTGCAACAAGTTGAAGTAATTAAAGGTCCATCAAGCATTTTATATGGTCAGTCAGGCCCGGGGGGCTTGGTTAACATGGTAACTAAAAAACCTACAGCACAAACACTATTTAATGCCAGTGCCGATGTAGATCAGCATGGCTCAACTCGCTTTATGGTAGATGCTGCAGGCGCATTAACTGAATCGGAAGATTTACGTGCTCGTGGTATTTTAGTAAAGCAAGACGTTGACTACTGGCGTGAATACCAAAATGGTGAAAATCGTGAACGCGACCGCTTTTTAGGTGCATTAGTTGTAGATTACGATATTAGCGATAACGCATTAGTACGTGTGCATTACGACCGCACAGATGACGAAGCAGGTTTAGATACTGGCGCATGGATAGACGATAATGCCAATGTAATTGGTAGCGATAAAACAATCCGTGATATGTCTTGGGCGTTCACCGATATTACCGTAGAAAACCTAGGTGTAGACCTAGAGGTATTTTTAACCGATAACTGGCAAGTAAAACTTGGTTACAACGAACAAACGTTTGAACGCCAACGCTTTGAGTCAGCACCTCGCATGCCTAATGGCTTTGCTGAAGGTGACAGCTATGAATCTCGCCCTTACGATCGCTTTGATGATTGGCAATTTAAAACTGCATTTATTGATTTTATTGGTGAATTTAAAACAGGTAGCTTACAGCATCAGTTTTTAATTGGCGCAAACTCGCTAGATTACTACTACGGGCAACGCCGTACTTCCGCTGAATACTTTGATTTTTCTGCAGGACAAGCAGAACCATCACGCCCTTCTGTAAGTTATAAAACAGATGATACAGTAAGCGAAACTGAATACGACTATTACGGTATTTACGTTCAGGACTTAATTTCGTTCTCACCAGAGTGGCAATTATCGCTAGGTGGCCGTTACGATAAACAAACACGAGAAGGTGCAGATAACGAATCATTTGTACCAAAGGTAGGTGTGCTTTATCACCCAAATGCTTCTGCAACTATATACGCTAGTTACTCAGAAGGTTTCGAGCCTCAAGGTAGTGAAACTCTGATTGATGAAACCGATGTAAATAATGGCATGAAGCTAGATGCCATTACCTCAGAGCAAAGAGAGATTGGTATTAAATGGCAATTATTTGATGACCGTTTACTACTAACAGGTGCAATTTTTGATATTAGTAAAGAAGGCACACTTGTTAGCGAACAGCTTGAGACGCCTATTGGCTCATTCACAAGTGAAACAAACCAAGTGGGTGAACAACGCCATAAAGGTGTTGAAGTAAGCGCTCAAGGCGCTGCTACTGACCGTTTATTTGTAATGGCATCAACTATGTATCTAGATGCTAATTTTGAACGCGATGAAGTATTGGAAGGCAAACGCCCTACCGATGCACCTAAATGGTCGGCATCACTTTGGACGCGTTATGAATTAAACGACGCCATTGCACTTAATGCTGGTGCATTTTACGAAGGTGAGCGCTTTGCCGATAGCGACAATACAATTACTAAAGATGCATATACGCGTGTTGATGTAGGTGCCACTTATAAGTTTAACTTAAGTAATACCGATATTAATTTACGTCTTAACATCGAAAACTTATTTGATAAAAGCTATTTAGGTGGTGGTGGAACTAATAATGTAACTGTTGGCGAGGGCACAAATCTTCGTTTAGCTGCGCAATTTAGCTTTTAAATAAATGCCTTAAATAACAGCTTTAAAATATAGCCCGCGTACATGTACGCGGGCTATATTTATATCTAAACGTTTATACCTAACAGCATTAAATCTATTACAAAGCCTATTCATCTCATCTATTTTTTATCATGTTTGTTACATGTTCTAATAGCGCTAATTATTAAAAAGGCCTACCAAAATGAAAAAATTAATTACCGCACTGCTGCTTACTAGCAGTATGGCTGCAAACGCTAACAATGCCGAATTTACCCAAAAGCAATTACAACAAGTCAATGAAGTGCGCACCTCTGCACTAAATAGTGATCTAAGCTATAAATTACTAGAGTCATTAACAACTGAAGTAGGCCCTCGCTTACCTGGTACTGAAAATGATAAAAAAGCAGTGGCATGGGCTAAAGCTAAATTTAATGAGCTTGGTTTTGATAAAGTATGGCTAGAAAAAGCAACATTTCCTGAATGGCGCCGTTATAGTGAAAGCGGAAAAATACTAACACCAAGCGAGCAACCACTGCACTTAACTGCATTAGGTAACAGTATAAGTACCCCAAAAGATGGGATTACCGCACCAGTAGTCTTGTTCGAAACACTTGATGAACTAAAAGCCGCACCGGCGAACAGCTTAAAAGGCAAAATTGCGTATATTAATTATCGTATGAACCGCCACATTGATGGCAATGGTTACGGACCTGCAGTAAAAGCACGCGGCACAGGCGCTATTGAGGCGTCTAAAAAAGGCGCTGTTGCCTACATGATGCGCTCGGTAAGTACCGGTCATCATCGTTTTGCACACACTGGCGGTAGTTACTACAAAGAAGGTGTTACAAAAATACCTAACGTAACCATTGCTAACCCAGATGCCGATCAAATCGCACGCTTAGTCGCTTTAAATAAAGAAGTGTCGGTAAATATTAATGTGCAAACCGAAAGCCTTGGTGAAGGCACCGGTTATAACGTTATTGGCCAATTTAATGGTACCGAAAACCCAGAACAATATGTACTGATCGGCGGGCATTTAGATTCTTGGGATTTAGGGACTGGCGCACTAGATGACGGTGCAGGCGTTGCACTAACAATGGCAGCCGCTAAGCATATTAGCGATGTAAAGCGTCCTAAGCGCAGTATTCGTGTGGTACTTTTTGCAGCTGAAGAGCTAGGTCTTTGGGGTGCAAAAGCTTATTTTGCAAAGCATAAAAACGAGCTAAGCAATATTGTTGCAGCAGCTGAGTCTGATTTTGGCGCCGATGTTGTATATGCTTTTGAATCGAACGTAAGCGCAGAGTCACTTCCTGTAGTGCGTGCTATTGCAAAAGAACTTTCGCCGTTAAATATTGAGCATATTGGTAAAAACCAAGCGAATGGTGGCCCTGATCTAATTCCACTTAAAGCAGCAACCTCAGCACCTATTTTTGAACTTGCTCAAGATGGAACAGATTACTTTGATTACCACCATACAGCTGACGATACGCTTGATAAAGTAACACCTGCTAAGCTGCGTCAAAATACCGCTGCATATGCTGTATTTGCTCTAATGGCTGCCGATGCAAAAACCACTATTAAGCCTAAAGCTCAAAATAAGTAATAACAGACATACTTACAGTTTGTAGCTTTAACTAACACGCTTCTTGTTTTACCTTTAGGTAATTAAACAAGGAGCGTGCTTTATGTTACTTTTCAACACGAGTGAATCATTTCCACATTTTGCACAAATAACACGCTGCCCTCACTGCCAAAGCGACGCCTACCATTTAGTAAATAAAAGCCGCTATTTACGATTTAGCATTTTACCTATGCTTGCCTTAAAATTAAGCTATAAACGCGAGTGTTATCAATGCGGAAAAAGCGGACCGGTTAAAATATCGCAACTACCGTTAATAGAAAAACTAAGCCTACCTAAATACTTTATTGGTGTATTTTTATTGCTTTGGATTGTTTCGTTTTTTTATCAACAGCATCTTGATACCGAGACTCAAAAGCAAAGCTATTTGAATACCCCTAAAATATATGACACCTACTTAGTACACGCCGACAAATTTACACACGAGCCCTGGACCCTAACCAATTTAAGAATTGCTCAAGTTTTAAGTTTTGATAAACAGTTTATTACCTTTCAGATAAGCAACTACAGCTATAAACGTAATAATAGTATTACTTTGGCAATGCGTACTAGCCAGCTAATTCAAGACAATTACTTTTCCACTAAAACAATCACCCTCCCTCGTGATGAAGTAGCACGCCTTTACAACGACGAAGCTATTTACGACGTGCTGCGTCCCTATGCCAACATCCTTTATGGTGGGTTTGTGATGCATCTTCCCAAACCTAAGCCACTATATAAAGGTTTAAAACTCGATAAAAACAATCAACAAGGCATTATTTATTTTAAAGATAAGTTATTTTTTGAAGCATTTAATAGCTTTAAGCTAGCTGCTGAAGCAGGCTCTCAATGGGGGCAATTAAATTTAGCGCAAATGTATCGCGATGGTCAGGGAATAGATCAGGATCAACAGCAAGCTATTTATTGGTATAAAAAGGCCATTGAACAAAAAAATACTAAAGCACAATTTGAATTGGAGTCACTTTGTAAAATAACTATCTGTAAATGAGTGAATTTCAATATAGCTGGCGCCACAAGTACGCCAGCTATAAATTATTTTTTAAATAACTTTGTATAACCTACATGTATAAGCACAACAACTAAGCCGGCAATAACGCCTAGCAAACCATCAAACAAGAGAGGTGCTAATACTTCTCCTGTACCGCCAGCAACCGATTGAGCATAGCTTGTTACATCCAACTGTATATGATGCAGCAACGCAACACCATGGACCAAAATACCGCCACCCACCAAAAACATCGCAATAGTGCCCGCAAATGCTAAAAACTGCATCAACCTAGGCGCTGCTGCGAGTAAGCCTTTACCAAGTAATTCTTTAAATTTATTAGCTGACACTTTAGATTGGTTGAGTAAATAAAGCCCGGCATCATCCAGCTTTACAATACCGGCAACCAAACCATAAACGCCAATAGTCATTATAATTGCGATAACACAGAGCACTAACGCTTGGTTAAATAATGTAGCACCAGCAACAGTACCTAGCGTAATAACAATGATTTCAGCAGAAAGAATAAAGTCGGTTCTTATAGCGCCTTTAATCTTTTGTTTTTCGTACTCAACTAAATCTAGTTTCTCGCTTTCATCAACTACTTCATTATGATGAGGTAAAAAATTAGCAAATACTTTTTCAGCTCCCTCAAAACATAAAAACAAACCACCCATCATTAAAAGCGGTGTTATTAACCAAGGCAGCCATACGCTTATTAATAAAGCAGCGGGTACGAGTATCGCTTTATTTAAAAATGAGCCCTTTGCCACAGCCCAAACAACCGGTAATTCACGCTCTGCTGCTACACCTGTAACCTGCTGTGCATTGAGTGCTAAGTCATCGCCTAATACACCCGCTGTTTTTTTTGTTGCTACTTTGCTCATTGTCGCAATGTCATCAAGCAAAGTGGTTATATCGTCTAATAATGTTAAAAGGTTAGTACCAGCCATAAAGCTTCCGAGCTCAAAAAATATTGCTATAAACATAACGTAAAGCACTACTTTCACCAACGGTTAATTTAGCTTTGTTAATCTCTAATTAGAATTAAGGGTAGGGCTTCCCAAAGATGATCATTTTGAACGTAGATGGAGGTAAGAGTGAAAATAAATATAGCAATTATAGTCAGCTTACTTAGCTTAATCGCATGTAGCGAACAGCAAGTAAATACTACCTATCTATGTGGTAAAAAAAAACTAACACTAAGTATTATCAACGATAAATATGCTGAGCTTACTTTTAACAACGAAACGCATTTAATTAATCATGAAAAAAGTACATCAGGGAATAAGTACATAAGCGAAAATGTACTGTTTTGGGGTAAAGATAATCACGCCATGCTTATAATTTCAGGGAAAAAGCAGCAATGCATTATTAATTAGCCACCAATTAACAACATCTAAAAAACACTGCTACACTAAATAAAGTGTTAATTTTGTTGATGAAGTTATGCGCTCTATTGCTATAAAACATAAAATAATCTTAGCTTTTTCTGCCATAGGGCTGTTAATGCTGACTAGCTGTGTGTTTTTTTATTGGTCGTTAAACCAAATTAGTATTACTACTTCACGTATAGAAACTTTAGCCGTTCCAGTACAACAAGTTAGTAAAGATTTAAGGCTTTCACTTCTTTCCATAACTAAATTTAATGCTGTTGCTTACAGCCAGACCAAACCAGATTCACTATTGCGAAATAAAGACCAAGCATACGCAGAGCAAGAGCAATTTCTAACAATGCTTAATGCGCTTGAATCTCAACTATTTCAGCAGCAAAATATGCAAGCTTTACTTGCAGCAACAACTGATAACTTTAATCAACTAAGCAAAATAAGTGCTGCAATGTTTAGTGCAAAGGAACAACGATTTAAAGCACAAAACTCGGCCCTATCACTTATTAAAGAATTCATTGAGCAATTGACTAGCTTGAGTAATCGTTTGCTTGATATAGAGCTATTAGAAGTACCCTCAACACAACAGCCTCTACTCGATTCTATGTTTGGTACGGCAACACGTATTGATGATCTACTATTTAATTTAAGTAACAATGTTAAAAGCATCACTCAAACTACAAGTACTAGCGACTTAAGTAATCACCAACAAGATACTTTGTTTTTACTCGATAATATTCAGCCTAACTTTACTTACCTAGAGCAGCAGGCGACACCTTTTAGTAATGATCTAAACATCGGCCAACTTACTATTGAGTTCAACGATTTAAGGGATCTCTTAAATGCGCCAAATGGTATTTATGTAAAACAAAAGAAAACGATTGAAAACAAAACAACGGCGCAACAAAAATTTGAACGCTTTCAACAAGAATTTATAAACACAGAAAACCAATTACTTAAACTTAATAAACTTGCTGATGAACGATTTAACACCCTTCAAAATAATGCCAAATCAGCCATTAATATGGGCTCAAGCTCGGTAATTATAATCGCCCTTGTACTGATTATACTGGTGATCATAATTTCAATTTTTACCACCAATGCAATGCTAAAGCCCCTTAATAAAGTAAATCGTGATTTAGCTTGCATAGCCTCAGGTGACTTTTCTAAGCGCAGCCATCCACGCAGTAAAGATGAGTTTGGCACTTTACTTAACAATATTAATAAACTTAGTGACGACTTAAGCCATTTAATAAAAGCAATTAGTAACGATGCACATGAACTGGACAAATCAGCGATTCAAACCAGTGAAAAAGGCCAGCAAATGACCATTGTAGCCCAACTACAGCTAGAGCGGAGCGCACAAGCAACTGCGCTTGCACAAAGTATGCTAGATAATTCACAAGTCGTGTACGAACAAGCTGATAGCACATCAAATGAAATAACTAACGCCTCACAGTTTGCTAATGACGTAAACCAAATAGCCAATCAAAATAGCCAAAGTATTGAGGCACTATTAAGCCGTTTAGATAAGGCAGTTAGTAGCACAAAAGAGCTTGCTGAATTTACCGAACTCATTGGTGCCATTGTAGAGACTATTAGTAGTATTGCTGAGCAAACAAACTTGCTTGCGCTCAATGCTGCAATAGAAGCGGCAAGAGCTGGTGAAAATGGACGAGGATTTGCAGTTGTCGCTGATGAAGTTCGCTCACTAGCTGCGCGTACACAAAGCTCAACAAGCGAAATAAATACCATGATCCAAACATTACAACAGCATACTAAAACAACACAAAGTGAAATTAATGATGGCCAACAACAAGCCAAAAAATGTGTTGAAAATAGTGCTGAACTAAATAAAGCTGTAGAGCGTATAAAAAGCACATTACTATCGGTTAATCAAATGAGCGAACAAATAGCAAAGGCCTCTCATGAACAGCTAACTAATAGTAACGACATCCAAAAAATAATGGCAAAGGTAACAGAGCAAGCCACCTTAAATGCCAAAAACGCGACAACCCTAGCAAGCGAAAGTGAAGACGTAAATCAACTTGCACACTCTCTAACGAGTGCCGTAGAGCGCTTTAAGTTTTAAGCACAAGTAATGACTTGCCTTGCATGAAATGGGTATAATACTTCAACTCTTTAGCTTAATAGCGGCCCACAATGAAATATAAAGATCTACGTGATTTTATCGATTTACTTGAGAAAAAAGGCGAACTTAAACGTATCACCCAAGAAATCGACCCGTATCTTGAAATGACCGAAATATCTGATCGCACATTGCGTGCAAAAGGTCCTGCGTTATTATTCGAAAATCCAAAAGGCTACGATATGCCGGTGCTTACCAACTTATTTGGTACACCAAAGCGCGTTGCTATGGGAATGGGCCAAACAGAAGTTAGCGAGCTACGTGAAGTCGGTAAACTGCTCGCTTTTTTAAAAGAGCCTGAGCCACCAAAAGGCATTAAAGAAGCTCTAGGCGCTATACCTATTTTTAAGCAAGTGCTTAATATGCCAGCAAAAGAAGTTAAAAAAGCGCCTTGCCAACAAGTAGTTTTAGAAGGTGATGATGTCGATTTAACTAAGTTGCCCATTCAGCATTGCTGGCCAGGTGATGCAGCGCCATTAATTACTTGGGGCCTTACGGTCACTAAAGGCCCATATAAAAAACGCCAAAATCTGGGTATTTATCGCCAGCAATTATTAGGAAAAAATAAAATAATTATGCGTTGGTTGTCACATCGTGGTGGCGCGCTTGATTTTCAAGAATGGTGTAAAGAAAACCCAGGGCAACCCTACCCTGTATCGGTAGCACTAGGTGCCGATCCTGCCACTATATTAGGTGCCGTAACGCCTGTACCTGACACTCTAAGCGAATATGCATTCGCTGGCTTATTACGTGGTAGCAGAACCGAAGTTGTAAAATCTATTTCAAATGACCTACAAGTCCCTGCCAGTGCAGAAATAGTACTTGAAGGTTACATAATGCCTGGTGAAATGGCGCCAGAAGGCCCTTATGGTGACCATACCGGTTACTATAATGAAGTAGATGACTTTCCAGTAATGACGGTCACTCACTTAACGCATCGTAAAGACCCTATTTATCACAGCACATTTACTGGCCGACCGCCTGATGAGCCTGCGATTTTAGGTGTAGCACTTAATGAAGTGTTTGTGCCAATATTACAAAAGCAATTTCCTGAAATTGTCGACTTTTACCTTCCGCCAGAAGGATGCTCGTACCGTATGGCGATTGTAACAATGAAAAAACAATATCCAGGCCATGCCAAGCGCGTGATGATGGGGGTTTGGTCGTTCTTACGTCAGTTTATGTATACCAAGTTTGTAATTGTGTGCGATGACGATATTAATGCCCGTGATTGGGAAGATGTTATTTGGGCTATAACAACCCGAATGGATCCTGCGCGTGATACAACATTAATAGAAAACACACCTATTGATTATCTCGATTTTGCATCGCCAGTCTCTGGCCTTGGTTCAAAAATGGGAATGGATGCTACCAATAAATGGCCTGGCGAAACCACCCGCGAATGGGGCGAGCCTATTGTTATGGATAAAGACACCAAAGACCGCGTAGATGATATTTGGGAAAGCCTTAATATTGTTTAAGTGTTTATATGTAAGTACATAACAGGCTATAAAATAACCCTGCAGATATGCTAGAATCGAGTCATTCGATTGCGTATCTGCTGTTAAAAGCGCTGCTAAAAGGTAAAAAATGCAAACATTAAAAGCTGAAGTTGTAGCTATCAGCCCACTTACAGAATTTGTTCATAAAGTAATTTTAAAGCCACAACAACCTGTGACCTTTGAAGCTGGCCAATACATGCAACTCGTATTAGGCGAAAAAGACAAACGTGCTTTTTCTATTGCTAGCCGCCCTTCACAGTGCGATGCAATAGAACTGCATATTGGCGCATCTGGTGCCGATTCTTATGCAATGCAATCGTTAGAACATTTACAAAACGCCCATACCACAGGGCAATTAGTAGACATTGAAGCTGGCCTAGGTATTTCACAGTTGCGCCTGCAATGTGAGCGCCCTATTATTTTACTCGCCGGCGGTACTGGTTTTTCATACGCAAAATCAATGGCTGATCACTTAGCTGAAATTAAGTGCGACCGTCCTGTATTATTTTACTGGGGTGTAAAAGAAGAGTCAGCTTTATACGCGCACACAGAAATGCAAACATGGGCCGATAGCCATAAAAACTTTGAGTTTATCCCTGTGGTAGAAAATCCATCAGCGAATTGGCAAGGTCATACTGGCTATGTACACAAAGCCGTAATACAAGATATCGTATCACTTGCCCCATATGATATTTATATGGCGGGTCGTTTTGACATGATAGGTATAGTCCGCGATGACTTTATTACCCATGGTGCAATTCGTGAAAACATGTACGCCGACGCATTCGCATTTATCAAATAATTGAAATTTACTTTCAGTTATAAATAAAGGCACCTAATCGGTGCCTTTATTTTTATAACAACAAATATTTAATAGTTATAACCTATCAACCCCATCAATATAAACAATTTCCTAAATCCCTATCTATAAACCATACTTTGTATAGAACATCAGCGGGAGAGACCCAAATGCTAAATACAAAAGTAAAAGATTTTATGCAACGCAAGTTGCCAAATATCACACCAGATACAGAAATGACGACAGCCATAGCAGAACTACAAAAATTTAAACTACTTGGTGCACCAGTATTCGATAAAGATAAATGCCTAGTCGGATTTATTTCCGAACAAGAGCTTTTAAAGCCACTTATGCAAAGCAGTTATTTTTGTGATGGCATAGTAAAAGTATCGCAGCTTATGCAAACAGGAGTCGTTACTATAGATGGTGATACAAATATTATTGAGCTTGCTGAAAAAATGCAGCCTGGTAAACCAAAAAACTACCCAGTTGTAGATGGCATTAAAGTAATCGGTATGATCAGCCGGGCAGATGTACTTAAAGCACTTTACGATAATTACATAAGCTGCCAAACACACTAAATTGCAGATAACAAAATGCCGCTTATATAAAGCGGCATTTTTAATACTCTTAAATTAACGTGCGCTAACGATTGCCGAAAGCTCTTTTTTATCGCCATCGCTTAAAAATGCTATTTCTAATGCATTTGCTTGGGCTTTTTCCATATCAGCTTGAGATAAACCAGCTTGAGGTGCTGCAACTGCATATTCATACTCAATTTCAATCCCTTCAACAGCAGGATCATCAGTATTAATACACGCTAAAATACCGTGTTCTAAAAACTGTTTAAGTGGATGCTTAGCTAGGTCGCTCACTGTACTGGTTTGAATATTACTTGTTAAGCATGACTCAATACCAATGCGATTATCGCGTAAGTAATCCATGAGCTTTGGATCTTCAATAGCTTTAACGCCATGCCCTATTCGGCTCGCCCCTAATTCATTAATTGCCTGCCAAATACTCGGAGCACCAAGAGCTTCTCCAGCATGAATAGTCGATGCTAAATAGGCATTTCGTACCTGTTTAAAGTGCGCTACAAACAACTCCCCGGGAAAACCTATTTCGTCACCGGCTAAATCAACCGCTACTAAATCATTTTTAAATGCGAGTAATGCATCAAGCTCTTTCTGGCATGTTTTTACGCCATAAGTACGCGATAAAATACCAATTAAATTCGCTTTTATGTTTGCGCCTTTTGTTGCTGATTTAATACCATCAACAACCGCTTCTACAACCCCTTGCGGGTGTAAACCTTGGCTTTGTGCCATATAGTAAGGGCTAAAACGAAGCTCTACGTAATCAAGGCCTTGGGCTTGAGCATCTTCAATGTTTTCAATCGCTATGCGCCTACACGCATCGTAGTCGCCAAGTACTGCAACACCCCAATCTAACTTTTGTAAAAAAGCCATAAGATTTGGCTCAGGATCAATAACTTGAACATGAGGAATGAGTGCCTCAACATTATCTGCAGGTAACTCTATATTAAACTGACGACCAAGTTCTAATATGGTTTGCGCACGTACATTACCGTCTAAATGGCGGTGAATATCTAGCAAAGGTAATTTTCTATTGATCATAATAGCAACCCAGTTTAGTTAAATTTGCGCGCATGATACGCAGATATGGTTATTTTTCAAGTCTATATGGTTTGCGGTAAGTTTAAGCGGTCATATGTCTGCTTTTTGTGCAAAAATAACGTAACTTATTTATGTGATAAATGATGCCACAGTGTTTTAAATAGCGTATTAGCATCAATTGGCTTGGTTATATAGTTATCCATTCCACAAGCAACTGCTTTTTTAACATCATCATCATGCGCGTTGGCAGACAAACCAATAATAGGTAAATCAATCAGCCCTAAATCATTACGGATAACTTTGGTTGCCTGTAAACCATCCATATTTGGCATTTGAATATCCATCAGCACAATGTCATAACTATTGGTAGTCAACATTTTTATTGCTTCAAACCCATCACTCGCAATATCAGCTACACACCCCTTGGTCTTTAATATTGCACTAGCAACATGTTGATTTAAAGAATTGTCCTCAACTAAAAGCAGCTTATAATCAGTAAACGATAAGCTCTCAACATCTATCTCATTATATTGTTGCTGTACCTGCTCTGCTTTTGGTAGGGGGGAATTCAACGGCACACTAAATGTAAAAGTAGAGCCTTTACCCTCGTGGCTAGCTAAATCAATAGCCCCTCCCATCAACTCAACCAGTTTTTTGCAAATACTCAAACCTAGTCCTGTGCCACCATATTGTCGAGAAGTAGAACTATCGGCTTGAGAAAAAGGTTTAAACAACTGTTTTTGAGCTGCTTCACTAATACCAATACCCGTATCGTTAACACTAAAATAAGTCATCTTTTTTGATTGCCATACTTTAAGTGTTATGCAGCCTTGCGCTGTAAATTTAACTGCATTATTAAGTAAATTTAAAAGTATTTGTTTTAAACGAATAGGATCGGTATGAATAGTTAAGTTTGTTGTTTTATCGTAATCGAGATGCAATTCCAGTGACTTAACATCTACTTCAAATTGCATTAAATTCGTCACTTCATCCACTAAGCGACCCACATTAATGGGTTCTTGTACTAAATCAAGTTTGCCAGCTTCCATCTTAGAGAAATCGAGTACATCGTTTAATACCCTCAGTAACACACCAAGCGCACCATCCGCTTGCTCTATATAAGTTCGAGCCTGTGGCCAATCATTTTGCTGCAGCGCTAAATAATGCAGTCCTTTTATACCATTAATAGGTGTGCGCACCTCATGACTCATATTAGCTAAAAACTGGCTTTTAATATGGCTTGCTTCATCAGCTTTTTGCTTTTCTTGACGTAAAACACGAGTTTGTTTTGCCACTTGCTCACGAATTTGTATATTTGTACCAGTAACCGAAATCAAAAAAGTTATTAATAACCACACAAATAGCATACCTACTATTTGTGCAAGCCAATACATTAACCATGATGTTCTAACTACAGGCTCATGTAATTGCACTTGCCAGATCCGCTTGCCAATAAGTAATTGGTATTCTTTTAATAGTTCAAAAGAATGAGTATCGGCTGTGTAAATACTCTGTTTTTGATTGGGTAAAGTCACATCTAAAAAGCTAGCTGCAACGAGGTTATTTTGATCAAATAATAACGATTGCGATAATTTTTTAAGGCTTACTACTGCAACAACAAACCCTTTAAAGTCATCTTCAGTAGTGGAGTTTCCAAAAACAGGGTGCAAAAATAACACACCTTTTTCTTGCGTATTTTGTACTAAATCGATTGGCTCACTTAGCACTAGCTCATTTAAAATCTTTGCTTTGTGTAATGCTGCCGCCCTCCCTTTATTTGAGGCTAAGTCAAAACCAATAACACTTACATTACCAATCAATGGGTATGCATAAAGTACAGGGTAATAAAAGTCACGTGAACTTACTGGCTCCCATACCCCTTCTGACCATCTTTCTTTTACATAGTAATCATCAATGTATTGAGTATTTTCTGAGCGTTCAAAATCGGCTAATTGCTCTGCTGAAATGTAAGGTACCCATTCAAATGCAACAATTTCTTGACTATAACTAAGCTGTTTAGAAGTGAATAGCTTAAATTCATCAAAAGTCACCTCATCACTACTTGCAAAAAATGTTGCTAGCAAGCTTAGATGGGCTGACACTTCATCAATTCGTTGGCTTATAGCATCTTGAACAGACAATATTTTAAGCTCTTGTTTTTGTATTTCTTTTTCTTTTTTAAAATTAGACGCAGTATAAAATCCTGCACTAATAATGATATATATCATTAGAGAAGGAATAATAACCTGCAGCCTATTTTGAACTTGTTGATAGTTAAACCCAGCAAGCACCAGCGGAGTAAAAATTAATACTCCAACGCTATCACCTATCCACCATGCGATAAAATTATCAATAGCGCCATGTGCTGGTATTACGTGATTACTAACTAATAAAAACGTACCGACTCCTGCAGCCAGAACACAACACACTGGACCAGCTATAAATAAGCTTTGTATACAATGCTTTAAAGAAGAGAGATCAAGGGGGGCTTTTATAACTTTTGTAATAAATTGAGCGCCTATCCATGCTTGCAACACAGACGCTGTAGTAACTAACAAGGCTTGAATGGCAATTTGCCAATTGAAGATATCAGATGCGCTATCGAGGTTAACTATATTTGTTAATAACGCACCAATAATGATGCCAGGTAAAGCTCTACGATTCCACAGTAAAAGTCCAGCCAATGCAATGCCCGAAGGAGGCCATGAAGCAACGGCATAACCATCAATAGAAAGAAGAAGATTACTAGCAAATCCAGTTAAAAAGTAAGCACTGGCTAGGCTGAAAGTTAATACGAATAAATTTTTCAATACTCAGCTCCTATACCTGTACTTACATTTAGTTTAGTTTAGTTTAGTTTAGTTTAGTTTAGTTTAGTTTAGTTTAGTTTAGTTTTTCATATTTAAGCTCATTGATACAAAACCAGTGCTTTCTCAGTTTGTGCACTTTTACTATAGCTTAGCGCAGCTTGTTCCGCGTACTGTTTTTTATTTTCAGAGTTCAACGCTTTATCAAATACCCTTGCGGCTAAATCATAGTCACCTTGTGCATTGGCAAGGCAAGCAAGTGCTAGTAATAAAGCATTATTACTTTCATCTTTTTTAAGGCGCTCTTGAATGCAGGTCTGCAACTTGATTGCATCAGCATTGGCTGCGCCATTTAAGATATGGGCAAGTTGATTGTGCTGTTCGTTGTGTTTAACCATTTTTATCAAGTCGCCCTCAATTACAGCTAGCTGACCTATCGCTGCCATTTTCGCTAAATAAGCAGTATGCGCATAAGCTTGTAGCTTTTTAGGAAGCTGTTTATATTTATGTGTAATTTCTTCAATTGGCAGAGCTGAAAAGTAAGCATTAAAAACACATGTCCACTGCTCGCTTGAAAACACCTTTTTGCGCAACAATCTTGGTAAAATGTCTTCTAAAGCACTAAAGTGCTGCTGTTGCACCAACACTTCGGTATACAGCTTTAACTCAAGCGCAGTAGCTTTTTTAGATTCGGCGCTTACACGCATCTGCGATTCAATTGCGCTACTATCGCCACTTGCTAGCCAAAGTTTCGCGACTTTTAGTTGATGCTCAGGGCTTATTTCAAATAAACGCTCAAGTGCTTTATCTGTTTGATTATTAGCAAGCGCTGCTTTTGCAAGTAATGCTAAGCGAATATCTTCAAACTTATCTGGCACACTATTACCCGATAAAGCCTGCTCTACATGCTCATAATCATCGTTAATAGCACTCCACAGAGCCTGCTCAATAGCTGCTTGTTTGCGCTCTTGATTACGTGCAAAAAAGCCATGTTTAGTATTATGATAAATCGATAATAAGTAGCGGATTAGCTTATATGTAATAAATACGATCGCAGTAATAACAATCACTGTACCGCAAAAAGCAATCATAGTGCCCTCAACTGTATAGTTATTAAATGAGAAAAGGACATAACCTTTCTCATTTATAACGTAAGGAGCTACACCAATAACAAGTACTAACGCAATAACCAGTATTATTAGCCCTATCATTGCACCCACTCCTTAACCTGCTGTGTACTTTGAAGTGTTACTTTAGGGTTAAAGTTAAGTGATTCTTTTTCAAGACTAGCTATTGATTTTAAAACCCTTTGTGTAGCGTTATCGTCTTTCTTAAAATACTCATCAACTAAGCGTTTTGCTTCACTTAAAGTACTAAAGTAAATGCTAGCTTGTTTACTAAGTAACGCATCTTGTGCCTGAGTAATATAAAGCTTAATACGTTGATTAACGAGGTGACGCTCTTGCTCATCAAGAAATGGAGCAACTACTCCTCCTTCTCGATGGTGAAGTGTTAAAAAGCTGTCTAAGAAGCGACCCCAGCTGTTATTTAAATTCTGCTGCCAATCATTTATGTCTTCACTTAATACATTTTCATCTACTTCGGTAACTTCTTCTGGCAAATTAACTGCATTAAAAACTAAGTCGTCAATACTGCTTAGTACACTGTTTAGCTGTAAATAAATAGCCTCTGTTGCAACAGGTTTAAGGCTATCAAGTGTTTGTATGTCTTGCATAATAGCTTGGCGAACTTCAACTGTTCCTGGATGCTCACTAAGTAATCCATCTAAGCGTTTTAAAACAGCATTAGTGCCTTGGTAATCTTTTTCAGCCCATAGTTTAAACTCAGCCATACGTTGTAAACTGGTTACTTCTTGTGGGTTTAGAGACGAGCCTTGTTGCTGCGCCTTTTGCAAAGCGGCTTTCAATTCTTGCTGATTTTGAGCTGTACTTTCACTGAGGGCTGTGGCAATTTTTTTCTCACTATTAAACAGCGCTTGCTGTAAATTAGATTGCGCCGATTTAAGTGCTTGCAGCTCTTGAACGAGTAACTTATTTTGCTCGCTTAACTCATTAACGGCTAGGTTTTGCGCCTTACCAGCATTTAGTTTTTGATAAAACTCGTATCCAACACCAGAGGCCACAATTAACGAAATCAAAAGCGCAAGTGCTGCAACCTTACTTACCTTTTGTTTATTTTTGTCTGCCGTATTTTTTGTAGCTGCAGGCTCTTGCTTTGTTGATTTAGCTGAGGCTGTGTTAGCTGTTGTTGGTGTGGCTTTTTCTGCCGTAACTGGCTTTGACTGTTCGCTCATGTTGCTACCTTGCTGATTTATGCAGGTAAACATAGCATCATCGCTAGCCCCTGCTGCAATATGTATATTAGCCAAGCTTACTTGTTGCAGCTTTAAATAAGCGGCTATCCGCTCGCTGGCAACATAAAATTGGCACTGTTGTAACCATTGTAGTTGGTGTGCAGCAAGGCTTTTAAATATAGCATCAACTGCAGCATTACTTGTTATGACTATACCGTGTACATTCTGGCTTTTCCAGTGGTCTGTCCAGTTAGGGAGAATACTCTCTGTGGGTTCACGTTTGTACACAACACAATTATTTAAAAAAGCACCGCGCTCTTTGAGCGTTTTAGCTAACTCAGGGCGGCCACCTTGCCCCTTAACTAACACTATATTGCTGCCATCAACCTCTGCGAGTGATTTAAGCGCAAGCAACCCTTCTGAATCATACTGTTTTGGTAATGCTGCGCGTACACCAAATTGCTCATATATAATGTCGGCTGTTTGTTGCCCAACCGCATAAAATTGAGCTTTAGTATTTATATCGGGTTTTAATTGCGAAAGTGCACTAACTGCATCTTGCGATATAAATATTATTTTATCTGCATTTAACAGCGGACTAAGTTCAGTGCTAGAGGGTGTTAAATGCGTTATTTTTAATACCGGAAACAAAGACGCCTGATAACCCGCCTGCTCAAGTTGCTGAGCAAGGGCTGCGCCTTTTCCTTCGGGCCGAGTTATCAGAATATGTGTCATTTATGCGTCTCTATAAACTTCAGCTAATATTTTATCTGCACCTTGAGCTAGTAATTTTTTAGCAAGCTCAATACCTAATTTTTCTGCGTCATTTACATGACCTGTTACTTCGTCACGTAAAATTTCACTGCCATCCACAGCGCCAACTAAACCACGTAAATGTACTTGCTCGCCATCAACTAATGCATAAGCACCAATAGGAACTTGGCAGCCACCTTCTAAATAGCGGTTCATAGAGCGCTCTGCGTTTACGCGAATACGTGTTTGTGTATGCTCAAGTGGTGCAAGTAATGCTTTTGTTACTTCATCATCAATACGACACTCAATACCTACAGCACCTTGACCATTTGCTGGTAATGACACTTCTGGCTCAATGTAATCAGCAATACGCGACTCCATTTCTAAGCGAATAAGCCCCGCTGCCGCTAAAATAATAGCATCGTATTGGCCGTCATCTAATTTACCTAAACGCGTATTTACATTGCCGCGTAAATCACGAATATCTAAATCAGGGCGAAGCGCTTTAATTTGACACTGACGACGTAAGCTCGAAGTACCAACAATAGCGCCCTGTGGTAACTCGCCTAAATTAGCAAAGTTATTTGATACAAACGCATCACGCGGATCCTCACGCTCACAAATAGTATGTAGTTCCAATCCTTCTGGGAACTCTACTGGCACGTCTTTCATAGAATGCACAGCAATATCAGCGCGACCATCTAACATAGCTTGCTCTAGCTCTTTAACAAATAAGCCTTTACCGCCAATTTTAGCCAATGGCGTATCTAAAATTATATCCCCTTGCGTCGACATAGGGACTAATTCTACGCACACATCTGCATGAAAACGCTCAAGCTCTGCTTTCACAAATTCGGCCTGCCAAAGTGCTAAGGCGCTTTTACGCGTTGCGATACGTACTAATTTTGTTTTTTCTGTCATAAGGGTATCCAATTAATTACTGCGTTTAGCTAGTTTTAGTCTGCTAAAATTCTAAATTCTTTTTGAGCTATCAAGTTACCTTGCCCATCAACGACATCTACACGCCAGTGACCTGTTTGCGTGGCCATAATATTTTTCGTTGAGTATGTTCTGTAGCGAGTAGAGGTTACATTGAGCGAAATTTCAGCCATCGTAGTGCCCTCAAAAGACCACACATGCTTTACCTGCTGACCTTGTAAGCCTTTAAGTTCACTAAAAAATGATAATGACTCCTCAAACTGACTTAAACGAATGTCAGCAGCAAACACATTAGTAGGCTCACGTCGGCTTACTTTTCGAGTAAGTACTGCACGGCTAATTTTACCCGTGTCTATTTGCGCGCCCAATGCCACACTTGCAACTTGCGCGGTAGGCGAAAAACCTTCCGTGCCACTCAATGCGCCATCATCGTTTTCTAGCTCTAAGAGTAAGTCGCTCTGATTGGCTAGCTCAGCTTCATTTTGAGCTTCTGCGATTTCTTCTTGTACTTCATTATCAATATTTGAGTTTAACTCTATATTAATGCTTTCGCTTTGATCAGTAACAATATCGTTGTTAGCTAATAAAACCGTATTATTATTTACAAGTTCGACTTCGCCTAGTGTTTTACTTGAGATGTTTTTTTGATTTTCGTTTTGCGCAGCTGACAACGGTTCGATACTCGTCTGCGTTATCTCCACAGACTCATCAGGGATATTGTTTACCGATAATTCTGGCTCAACATCCGTTACTTCATCGCTTGTCTGGTTCTCTGCGTTATTACTAAAACTTAAAAAGTGCTCTTGCTCATTTGGATGCTCGCCTTGCTCTGCACTGACTGACGTTGTTAAACCATACACAACAGCTGCAGAGGTCATTAATACCAACATAGCAATACTCACAATACGACGCCAATTCCACTCGTAGCTTACCGTTGGTAAGCTCTCTTGTAGTTCGCGTTTAACATTTGCTTTAATAACTATTTTTTGACTCATATTGACCTCAGCGATTCCAAAATTAACTTAAACGAGCAACCAACCATTGGCGAATAGCTTGCAGTTCTTCTGCGCAAACTTGATGAGCCATCGGATATTCTTGCCAGCTTACATCCATGTTATGTGCTGTTAATACTTCAAACGCACTTTTACCTGCGCTATAAGGTACAACATTATCTTGACTACCATGCGCCATAAATACATTTAAATCGGTATGTTTTGCTTCATCAGCAAATTTTTGTGGCACACACATATAAGTAGAAAGCGCCATAACACCGCCAAGCTTTTGCTCAAAGCGCGGCGCTAAATGCAGCGACACAACACCACCTTGAGAAAAACCAGCTAAAATAATTTTATTAGCAGGTATGCCATTTGCTATTTCTGTGTTGATTAATTCTTCTACTTTAGCAGCCGAATCTCTCACACCTTGCTCATCAGCGCGTTTATCTAACTCTATAGATTTAATATCGTACCAAGAGCGCATTTCCATACCACCATTTATGGTGACCGGTTGCACTGGCGCATGCGGAAAAATAAACCGTATACCAAGCTCGCTTGGTAGGTTTAATTGCGGTGCTACTGGTGCAAAACCATCACCAGAGTCGCCTAAGCCATGTAACCAAATAACGGTCGCTTTGTGCTCACCTTGGGCTGGGTATTCTACAAATTCTAAACTCATAGTGTTGATTGCCATTTAACTTCTTGGCCAGCTTGGCGCGTTGACGCTTCATTAATAAATGCCCAAAATTCAGCGCCAGAGCGGTTATCAATCCATAACCCATCACGCATTTCAAAATGATGTCCGTTAAACTTAGTTGCAACCCATACTTGATGAAGAGGTGCTTGCTTATTGATCACTATTTTACTTTTATCAGGAAAAATAATTTCTAAAATACCTTGTGCCGATTCGTAGTCTAAATCAGCTTCGCAATCATCAACCTGCTCTTCAATAGTGAACATAAGAGCTTCGGCTAATTGGTGATATTCGTGTTCAGTCATTGTTATTTCCTTTGCAGGCGAGCCGCCTAATATTGGGTACGTTTTAGCTTTAAAAATGTGCAGCTAGTGTAACAGGAATAAAATCATCCGCGAATAGCTGCATTTTTTAGATATTCTGTTACTCTGCGATTATAAAGCCAGCAACCGTATTAATCTAATGAAAGCGACACATACCTTACAATTAAAAAGACTATTAATAAGCACTGTACTGTTAAGCGCCTTAGCTGGCTGCGGACAAAGCGGTCCGTTATATTTACCAGAGCCACAAACAGAGCAAAACCAACCTCAAAATACAGCTCAGCCAGCCACTACCGCAGAGCAAGCCAAAGCACAGCAAAGTCAGGAGCAATAAATGGATTATTTTAATTACAAAAACAACCAATTATTTGCCGAAGACGTCAGTGTGGCAAGCATAGCGCAGCAATACGGTACGCCATGTTATGTTTACTCGCGTGCTACATTTGAGCGCCATTACTTAGCGTTTGCTAACGCCACTAAAAATCACAAAAGCCTAGTATGTTACGCTGTAAAAGCAAACTCAAATATTGCCGTACTTAATATATTAGCGCGCTTAGGTTCGGGTTTCGATATTGTATCCAAAGGCGAACTTGCGCGTGTAATTAAAGCAGGTGGCGACGCCTCTAAAGTGGTTTTTTCAGGCGTGGCTAAAACGTCTGACGAAATAGCGTATGCATTAAAGCTGGGTATTAAATGTTTTAACGTTGAATCAGCCTCTGAGCTTGAACGTATTTCTGAAGTGGCTTGCGAGCTTAACCTAGAAGCGCCTATTTCTATTCGCGTAAACCCCGATATAGATGCAAAAACACATCCGTATATTTCTACCGGTTTAAAAGAGAATAAATTTGGTATTGATATTCAAACAGCAGTGAGTGTTTATCAACAAGCAGCGGCTTTACCTGGTTTAAAAGTAATTGGTGTCGATTGTCATATTGGCTCTCAATTAACGCAAGTTAGACCTTTTTTAGAAGCCCTTGATAAACTAATGGCGCTTATTGATGAGCTAAAAACTAACGGTATTGAGCTAACTCATTTAGATATTGGTGGCGGTTTAGGCGTACCGTACAACAACGAGCAACCACCGCACCCAAGTGAATATGCAGCGCAAGTTACCGAGCGCTTAGCTAACTATAAACACCTTGAACTAATTTTTGAACCAGGGCGCGCTATTGCAGCTAACGCAGGTATTTTAGTTACTCAAGTTGAATTTATTAAACAAAACCAAGACAAATTTTTTGCCATTGTCGATGCTGGTATGAACGATATGCTTCGCCCTGCGCTTTATCAAGCGTGGCAAAAAATCATTCCGGTATCCGTGCGCGATGACGAAACACCTACTCACAACTTTGATATTGTGGGGCCGGTGTGCGAAACCGGCGACTTTTTAGGAAAAGACCGCGAACTTGCCCTAAAACAAGGCGATTTACTCGCACAAAGAAGTGCGGGGGCATATGGCTTTACCATGAGCTCAAACTACAACTCGCGCCCGCGTGTTGCAGAAATAATGGTAGATGGTCAGCAGCATCACCTTATTCGCGAACGCGAAACTATTGAAAGCCTTTATCAAGGTGAGAAAGTTTTACCATAAACGTTTTTGTCTACTAGCTGCTCTGTGGCATGATTAGCACAGAGCAAAACCGAATTAGAGCGCTATGTTAGTTAATTTTTCCAAAATGCACGGCTTAGGCAACGACTTTGTTGTGATTGATAACATTACACAAAATGTTTTTTTGTCGCGAGATCAAATCAAAAAACTGGCAGATCGCCATTTTGGCATTGGCTTTGACCAGTTACTGATGGTTGAAGCGCCGTACTCTCCCGATCTCGACTTTCATTATCGAATTTTTAATGCCGACGGTACCGAAGTAGAGCAATGCGGCAACGGCGCACGCTGTTTTGCCCGTTTTGTACGTATGAAAGGCCTTACTAACAAGCACAAAATTAGTGTATCGACCAAGTCGGGCAACTTAACGCTCTACATAGAAAAAGACGGTCAAGTAACGGTTAACATGGGTCACCCTAACTTTGAGCCAAGTAAAATCCCTTTAAAAGCCAGCAAGCGTGAGCTTACTTATATTATTAGAACGCAAGAGCACACGGTATTTAGTGGCGCGGTATCTATGGGTAATCCGCATTGTGTACTGGAAGTTGACGATATCACTACCGCCCAAGTTGATATATTGGGTCCATTGCTTGAAAACCATGAACGCTTTCCGCAAAAAGCGAACATTGGCTTTATGCAGGTTGTATCGCAAGAGCACATTAAATTAAGAGTTTGGGAGCGCGGCGTTAACGAAACCCTAGCGTGTGGAACTGGCGCGTGTGCAGCAATGGTTATTGGTCATATTCAAAATAAATTATCAACAACCGTTCAAGTCGATTTGCCAGGTGGAAGTTTGCAAGTGCGCTGGAGTGGCGAAGGTCACCCAGTACGTATGACAGGCCCAGCAGAGCATGTATTCGATGGACAAGTCGCGCTATGACCGAGCTAAATAAAGAGCAAGTTATTGATTACTTGCAGCAACACCCTGATTTTTTAATTCAGCATCCAGAACTACTAGTCCAACTTGAACTGCAGCAGCAAACTCAAGGTGCAACATCGCTAGTACATATTCAACAACGCCAGCTACGCGAGCATAATACGCTTTTAAAAAACCAAATAGAGACCATGAGCCAACACGCAACTCAAAACGAGTTTGTTTATCGCTTATTTAGTCAATGTCATCGCCAGCTTTGGAGTAACTACGACTTCAATACATTAGCAAGTAACTTACAAAATATTATTTGCACAAACCCAACAATAAGCAATTGTAAATTATTAAAGTACAACAAAAATTATGATGAACTGATTGCTCACCGCCTAACTAATTCAAGCCATTATTTAGGCCGCATAGATCAACAAGAAAGCCTGTTGTTATTTAATGAAACAACACAATCAACGGCTATTTACTTAATTGGAGAGGCTGTAAACCCAATTGCCATATTGGCTTTTGGTAGCAATAATGATAACCATTTTGAGCCCACACAAGATAATTTATTTGCTCTCGATTTTGTACGTTCATTACAACTACGTTTACTTGAACTAGCATGAGTGAAGACGCGCCTAACATTACCCAATTAAGCGACAATTGGCGCACACCCATAATGCTATTTAGCGACTATTTAAAGTTTGAAAAACAATATTCAGCGCACACAGTTAATCAATACGTAAGCCAGCTTAGCTTTGCAGCTCTTTATTTTAACAAATTATGTGATGACTGGTTTGGCGTGCAAGGCGAGCATATTCGCCGCTACAGCATGGCACTGCGTTCAAAACAATTAAGTGGCCGTACTATTAGCTTAAAGCTCAGCTGCATTCGCAGTTTGTATAAGTTTTTAAAAGCAAAAAACATTGCCGAGCAATCGCATTACCATAATCCTGCAGTGGGTATAAAAGGCCCTAAGTTTGCAAAGCCCCTACCTAAGAATCTCGATGTAGATCAAATGGCACGCTTGCTCGAAATACCCGACGACGAACCTCTCGCTATTAGAGATAAAGCAATGATGGAGTTGATGTATTCATCAGGGCTGCGTATAAGCGAGTTAGTTGGCGCTAACATGCAAGATATTAGCGCTGCCAATGGCGAAATTTTAGTGCGTGGTAAAGGCAATAAAGAGCGGTTAATTCCGGTGGGCAAAAAAGCGTTAGACGCATTAAAAAAATGGCTCACAATACGCCCTCAGTTTGCAAAGCCCGATGAAATAGCAGTATTCTTAAGTAGCCAAAAAAACCGTATTTCGATTCGCCAAGTACGCCTACGCATGCAAGAGTGGGGAATAAAACAAGGCATTAGCTCGCAGGTTCACCCGCATAAGCTGCGCCACTCGTTCGCGTCACATATTTTAGAATCATCTGGTGATTTACGCGCCGTGCAAGAGTTACTAGGGCACAGCAGTTTGTCGGCTACACAAGTGTATACGCATTTAGATTTTCAACATTTAGCCAAGGTGTACGACAACACTCACCCTCGTGCAAAAAAACGAACTGATTAGGTAAATAAAAATGATCCGATTTAATCGTGCTATTAAGCCATTTTCTGTCATGAGCTTTGATTTAGACGACACTCTTTACAACAATCACCCCATTATAAAAGCAGCGGTTAAAGCGCAGCAAGATTATTTAAATGCGCTCCCTAGCTACTTAGCCCAAGGCCCAAAATACTGGCAACAATGCCGCAATGAGGCCGTATTACAGTTACCTGAACTTGCTGATAACGTCACTAAATGGCGCCAACATACATTGCGCTTAGCCCTTTCTAAACTAGATTTGAATGAGGAAGAGGTAGAGCATCATGCCGATGCTGCCTACAACGCCTTTGCCGATGCGCGCAGTAAAATAGTGGTAACCGATGACGTACTAAAGCTGCTAGATAACTTAGCCCAGCACTTTACGCTGGTTGCTATAACTAATGGTAATGTTGAAATTGAACGCTTTAACTTACACAATAAATTTTCGCTCGTGTTACAAGCCGGTATGCACGGTAAAGCAAAACCTCACAGCACCTTATTTGATAAAGCTGCCGAGCACTTAAACGTTGCTAAAAGTGAAATTTTACACATTGGCGATAGCCTAGATACCGACGTACAAGGCGCAAATAATGCCGGTTGCCAATCGGTATGGTTAAACGATCAAGACGCCAATTATGCTTATAAAGGGCTAGCTGATATTGAAATAGCCAATATTCATGCCCTAACGCACTTTATTAAATAATACCAATTGCATTAAATAAGAGGTCACAATGAGCCACTATACCAAGCTAATCACCTTGCTATTAATTGGCTCACTTAGCCTTAACGCTTATTTATTATGGCCGCAGCCTGCGTTAACTCAAGTACAAAAAACGCAAGGTGCTGAAAAAAGCATATCGCCTAAACAGCAAAATACGCTATTAAATACGGCAAAGCAGCAGTTTAAAAAACACCAATTTGAAGCCGCACTTAGTAGCTATCAACAACTCAAAAGCAGCAATCCAGAAATCGCAATAAACCTTTATTCATCATGGCTAGTGCAGCTTAAAACATGGCTAAATAGCAATTTATTACTTAGCGAATCATTTCTCAATGCGCTATTAAATAACAACCCTTATAACGTAGAGTTACTTAATTTACAGGTTGAGTATTTAATAAATAGCGAGCAAACACAAAATGCCATTATTGCTTTATTTGAGCTTAATTCATTACTGCCTGCTGATCAGCAAAGTAACGTAAATACACGTTTAAATACGCTCACTCAAAACGAATTACACACATTAACTGAGCAACAAAATTGGCAAGCTATTATTGAGCAAACACAAATTTGGCTCGACTATAAAAGCGATAACGCACAGTTTTTATATCCGCTTGCGTATGCCTACTATCAGCAAGGCGATTTAATTAGCGCACAAGCAACCCTCGATCGAATGCCAAACCAGCACAATCTGAAAAGCCAAGTGCAAACACTGCAAGCTATGATCAATAAAGCACAATCGCAAGACGACTTCGTTGCTTTAACGCCTTACGGCGCGCACTACTTAATAAACACCGAAATAAATAATAATGTATCAACCGAACTAATGATTGATACAGGCGCAAGCGTAACCTCACTACCTACAAGTATAATTGAGCAAATTTCGCCACAACCTTTATATTTAGGCGATGTAACAGTCAACACAGCTAACGGCCAAATTGTTGTAAAGCGTTATCAAATTGAATCGTTTAAAGTGGGCTCGCAAATTATTTATGGTTTTGAAGTGTTGAGCATTGAAAACACTCGTGGGCAAGGTTTGCTAGGAATGAACTTTTTATCGCGATTTAAATTCAATATAAATCAGCAAACAGATGAGCTAGAGTTGAGCGCTAAATAATTAAAAATCCAAAGGTAACACATGACACTAAATAACTATTTAAAAGCACTTGCTGAAAACCCAAAAAGCATTCAATTTACCGATACAATGGCGGTGATAGAAGCAAATTACGACTTTACTGCATGTGGCTTTAATAACCATGGATTACTTAGCGCTGCGAGTGAGAACAACGGCTCGTGTAAAATTTTTGCGTTTGCTAAATTAAACGATTTAAGTAAACAAAATACGTTGGATTGTTTTGGTAAGTTTTACCGAGAAGACGTGCTGCAAAACCCTAAAGGGGATGATCACATAAACATTCGCACGTTTATGTTAGCACCAGAGGCAACACCTTTTTTAGGTATTACCTTTGAAGGCGAGCCACTAAAAGAAAAATAGCCCGCAAAAATTAAAGTGGCTTTTCCATAAAGTAACGCGTACCTGAGCGTGGGTAATTATTAAGTTGATACTTAACACTATAACCGCGCTTTTCGTAAAAAGGTTTTGCTTGAAAATCAAGTGTGTCAAGCTGAGCAGTTGTAGCACCTAGCTCAATAGCAGCTTGTTCAAGTGCCGTTAGCAGTTTATCTGCAAGCCCTTTACCTCGCGCAATATCGCTACACCAAAGCCAGTTAATCATTAGCCAATTACCAAACACACACCCACTAATACCGGCAACAAGCTCGCCTTGCTCATCAGTAAATTTATAGCCTAGTGGCAGCCTTTGCGCATCAAAATGCTGGGCGTTAAATTCAACCATTTTACTATGTAGTATAGAGCTTAATGCGTCGGAGTGATCTGCTTGTAATTGGTACATATTGCGCCTCTTAAAAAGCGAATATTAGCAAACTCATACCATCAAAACAGATTATTTTTTCCAAATGGGACTTCAAGCATATTACTGGCTGTTTTTTCGGGTTGACCGCACATTTCATCGTAAGCACTTGTATGGCGTAGCATCATTTGTGCATAGGCTATTTTTTCAAAACGCTTTTGAATATGCAGTGGGCTTAGTGCTTTTATAAACTCACCATTTTCCTCTGTCACGTAATATTCGACATTATTTATAATTACAGAGACTTGGTATAATGCCATTTCAAGAGAATGCGCAACCACCTTTTGTAAGGGCTCATGTTTTTTTAATTCTGAGAATTTCATACCCATAACAACCACCTTTTTTAAAAGTAACCTCATAGATACGCAGCTTTGCTATAATCGCGATCAAATTTTTATTAGCCGCTGGCGTCACACGTTATGATCACAAAAATCCGACTCGCTAAATATATTGCCCATGCAGGTATTTGCTCTCGTAAACAAGCATCGCGTTTAATTGATGAAGGTGTTGTGACTGTAAATAATCGCCCAGCGAATCATATTGATCACGTTGATGAGCAAGACACAATAATAGTGAACGAAAAAGAAATTAAAGGCGCGGCCGATTTAGTTTATTTTGCGTATCACAAGCCGGTAGGCATTGACTGCAAATTAAATATTGATGACCCTGCCAGCCTTATTCACCATTTGCCTACACTTACCCGTGTTTACCCTATTGGTCGATTAGATAAAGACTCTCGTGGTTTGCTTATTTTGACCAACGATGGGGATTTTTGTAACCAACTAATACATCCTGATTTCCACCAGCCTAAACATTATTTAGTCACCGTAAATAAGCCTTTAGACGATGCTTTTTGTGACAAAATGGCAGCAGGCGTACCCGTTGATAAACACATAACCCTGCCTTGTGAAGTAAATAAAATAGCCAGTAATCAGTTTAGTATTGTTTTAAAACAAGGGCTAAACAGGCAAATACGTAAAATGGCGCATTACTGCGGATACAAAGTTATTGATTTATATAGATCGCAATTTAGTGACCTCACCCTTTCAAAACTAAACCTACCTGAAAACCAATATATACAAATTAATAAAACCGACATTTCAAAAATCTAATACCAAGTCACTTAACTACATCTCAAAAAGTTAAAAATAAACTTGCAATTATAGATTACAGGTGTAGTCTTTAATTAAAGATTACATTTGTAGGCAATAGCATGATTGAGTTATCAAAAGCAGAGTTTGACGTGCTCGACGCACTTTGGATTAACTACCCCGCCACCGCGAGCCAAATAATTGAGCGCTTAAGCGACGATAAGCAATGGCACGAAAAAACCATTAAAACCCTGCTAGGTCGACTAGTAAAAAAAGGCGCACTTACATTTGAAAAAGAAGGTCGCCAATATATTTATACTCCCTGTATGGAGCGCGCCGACTACACCCTAAAAGAAAGCCAAAACTTTATTGAGCGATTTTTTAGTGGGCGTATTGCGCCACTTGTAAGTGGCTTTGCTAAATCGGAGCAGCTTTCTCAGCAAGATATAAACGAGCTTAAAAAAGTTATAGATGACTGGGAAAAAAACCAAAAGTAAGGGATTAACATGGTTATTCAAACTGGGTTTAATTGGTTGATTGAGCAGCAACTACTATTAAGTATTTTGTTTTGTGGATTTATTTTACTCGAGCGATTTGGTTTAAAAGCCCTTGGCTCGCGATTTGTATATAAATTAGCATGGCTATTACCTGCGGCATTGGTGATTGCTAATTTACCAAACGCAATTAAACCACTGCAAAACAGTAATATTAGTCACTACTTAATCACCCCCAACCAATCTTTTACAAACGAGGTAGGTATTAGCTGGGCGCTCATGTATCTACTTATTACCGCAGGGTTATTAATAGCTAGCTTTATTACACATACCCGTTTTGTTAAAAGCCTGCAGTTAACTGAGTTAACCCAATTTGAAGGCACTCTTACCGCTGGTGTTAATGCCTATACCAGCCAATATGTGGCCACGCCAATGGTGATCGGGATTTTAAACAGCAAGCTAGTGTTACCGAGTAACTATAATGCGCAATTCGATAAAGCCACATTAGCGCTTATTTTAGAGCACGAAAACGTACACATTAAACGCAAAGACAACCTAACAAACGCACTTATATTACTGCCTACTATTTTACTTTGGTTTAACCCACTAGCTTGGGCTTGTTACGCAAGCATGCGCCGTCTACAAGAGCTGACTTGTGATGAACGGGTACTTGCCAATAAAACCACACAACAACACATTTTATACAGCAAAGCCTTAATAAGCTGTGCGGCAAATGCGCCCACAGGACTTATGGCTTATTCACACTACGGAGATAAAAAAACGATGTTACAACGACTTACTAATATAAAACACAGCGGAAAACATTCAAAGTTTGCTAAAGGTGGCTTATTACTTGTAGCAGCAAGTATGCTAAGTGGATTGGCGATTGCAAAGCAACCAGAGGCAATGACTAAAGAGGATCACATTTCACCGACAATGCGTATTGAACCCCTTTATCCGAAACAAGCAGCTCAACAAGGCATCAGTGGCTCAGTGGTATTAAAGTACGATATAACTCCCAATGGTGAAACCGCTAATGTTTCTGTTGTTAGTGCAAAGCCTGAAGCCATATTTGACCGTGAAGCTAAAAAGGCGCTAAGACAGTGGCAATATAAACCCTCATCAATGGGTTATCAAAACGTACTTGTACAGCTCGATTTTGCAATAAACAATGAAGTTGCTAATACCGATTTAATAGAGCGAATTAAAGTATCGCACTAACTTTATTAGATTTTTCAAGACTACAAAGCAAGCGCCCTTTTAGGCTGCTTGCTTTGTGGTTTTACGCTATAAAGTTATAAGCTCACCACAATCATGGCAATGGCTGACCCCAAACCAATAAACCACATAATTGAGCGAATAATATCAAGATTTAAGTAATAAAAAACACAAAATAAAACACGTGCAATAATATGTGTCATGGCAAGGGTTTCAGTCACTGCATTTGCATTGTTAGTACCTAAAACTACCGCAAGCGCGACCGCAAAAACAGCTAGCGACTCAAAGCAATTTTGATGAGCTGCCAAAGCACGTGCTCCCAAACCGGTTAATTGAGTTTGTTGTTGTCGAGGATGTTTATTATCGTATCCGCCGAGTTTATTTAACTCAATTACGGCAGGGATTCTAGCAATGTATGGCATTAATACAGCCAATAAAGCACAAACAATTAAAATAGTCATAGTGGTATTCTGAGTTATTGTTAATTAGATAAAATAACACAACCAATGTAAAAAAGCCGCCAGATGCGTTTTATGGCAAACTCTAGCGGCTAGCAATAACATCAGGCTTACTATAACTAAATTTATCTTCAATCTTGTGCGACATAATGTCGCAGATGATGAATATTCAACATCACGGTTAATGCATCGCTTTACTTCTCAAAGCTTGTTAACTTTACTGCCTTACATTTTAACGATGACGACCATGACCTGGATATTTTTCACTTTTTTAGCCGCCTTCATGCAAGCATGGCGTAATGCCCTGCAAAGTAAATTAAGTAACGATGTGAGTGTGGCTGGCGTAACCCTCTCTCGCTTTATTATCGCAGGCCCCATTGCTGGCGTGTATTTATATGGTTTGTATCAATATCAAGATACCGCCATGCCTACGTTTAATAATGCCTTTTGGGCATTTATTGTAGGCGCAAGTGTGATGCAAATACTTGCCACTGGTTTAATGGTTAAGCTATTTAAAATGAATAATTACGCCGTAGGTGCTGGGCTTGCCAAAAGCGAGGCGTTAGTAGCTGCCATTTTAGGCGTATTATTTTTTGGCTCGGCACTTTCTTTACTCGGTTGGCTTGGTGTGTTTTTTGGCGCTATTGCCGTATTGCTACTCAGCGGCATAACAAGCGTTAAACACTTTAATGCTAAAACAGCATTACTAGGACTGGCTTGTGGTACTTGCTTTGCACTTACATCGCTGTGGGTACGAGAAGCAAGCTTAAACTCAGGATTACTATTTCCTCACTCAGCAGCTTGGGTTTTGCTGTTTGTAATTAGCCTACAAACACTAATACTACTGGGCTATTTATTATTAAAAGAGCCGCAAACACTTAGTAAACTGTGGCAATACAAAGGTACTACAGCCGCAATTAGTGTTTTTAGTTGTATCGGCTCTATTGGCTGGTTTAGTGCAATGAGCTTACAGCACGTTGCTTACGTTAAAACACTTGGACAGGTTGAAGTGTTTTTTACCATGCTAATTGCTGTGCTTTGGCTAAAACAACCGCTTAAAAAGCAAGACACCGCAGGCTTAATCCTCATAGCCATTGCCGCTGTTTTGGTTATGTTGCCGAATTAAGGGCACAAAAAAGCGCAGGCTTTTATACCTGCGCTGTTATAATTTTTTATAGCTTTAAGAACTGATTCTAAGAGCTGATTTTTAGGGTTATCACACCACTAATAATCATTAATACTCCCGCAATACGACCAAATGTAGCGGCATCGTTATAAAACAATATCCCCACCAAAAACGTACCTGCAGCGCCAATACCTGTCCATACGGCGTATGATGTGCCCATTGATATTTGCTTTTGTGCAAGCCACAACATAAAGCCACTAGCGACCATAAATGCCACAGCTATTGCTATACCCTGCCAGCGAGTATCATCGTTTTGCGAAATTTTTAAACCTATCGGCCAGCCAATTTCAAGTAACCCAGCAATAATTAAGTACACCCACGCCATTAAACATCTCTCTTTTTCAAAATAACTTCGTATAAATCTTCGCGGCGATCTTTTAAGTTACGCACCGTGCCTTCGCTGTGAAGAATTTTAAGTTTATCCATATCAAGATCGCTAAATAATAGCATTTCGGTGTTTGGCGTGGCTTCGTTAAGTGTTGCATCGTGCGGGAACGAAAAGTCCGATGGCGTTAATACAGCTGATTGCGAATACTGCACATCAAGGCTTTCTACTTGTGGTAAGTTACCTACCGAGCCCGCAATAACCACATAACATTCGTTTTCTATTGCACGCGCCTGTGCACAATGGCGCACACGTAAATAACTATTTTTGGTATCGGTCCAAAATGGCACAAACAAAATATCTAAACCTTGTTTGGCCAATATGCGTGAAAGCTCAGGAAACTCTACGTCATAACAAATTTGAATACCTACACGACCAGCATCGGTATCAAACACGGCAATTTTATCGCCGCCTTGAATAACCCAATCGTTTTGCTCATGCGGGGTAATATGTATTTTACGTTGCTCGTCTATTTTACCGCTGCGGTGGCATAAATAACTCACGTTATAAATTTTATCATCTTCGGCAAGTGGCATAGAGCCTGTAATAATATTGGCGTTGTATTCTATTGCCATACGCGACATGGCATTTTTAAACGTTTCGGTATATTCAGCTAAATAACGAATTGCTTCAGTTTGGTTGCTTTGATTTCCTAAGCCCATTAATGGCGCGTTAAAAAACTCAGGGAATAGTATAAAGTCACTTTTGTAGTCAGATACGGTATCTACAAAGTATTCAACCTGCTTTAGCATTTCTTCAACCGATTCAACACAGCGCATTTGCCATTGCACAGCACCTACACGCACAATTGATTTAGTTGACTCAAGTACCGTGTCGGTTGGTTCATACATAATGTTATTCCACTCAAGTAAAGTGGCGTAACCAACTGACTCTTGATCCTCTGGTAAATACTTTTTAAGTAAACGCTTTACCTGAAAATCGTTAGATAGCTGAAAGCTTAAAATAGGATCGTATAGCTCTCTCTGATCTACTTTTGCAATGTATTCCATTGGCGTCATTTCACTGCTATGATTGTAATAACGTGGAATACGACCACCCGCTAAAATAGCGCGTAGGTTATATTGGCGGCACAGTTCTTTACGGGCATCATAAAGGCGACGACCTAAACGCATGCCTCTGTGAGTTTCGCTAATGGCAACATCTAAGCCATATAGTGCATCGCCGTCGGTATCGCTAAATACACGGTCGTGACCATCTGCAATGTCTTCGTATGTATGCGGGTTTGAAAAACGTGTGTAATCAACTTGTACGCTCAGCGCTAAGCCCACCAGCACGCTGTCATCTACAATACCTATTTGCCCTTCAGGAAATTGGTCTATTAACCTAAAAATGGTATGACTTGGCCACGCACCACCTAAGTCGGGATACGCTTGATCCATCAAGGTCTTAATTTGCGGATATTGCTCTCTGGTTAAGTTACAAATTTCAAGATGGGTTTTTTCTGCCGACATACACAACTCCTTTAGGCATAAGAAAATAAAAGCCGAATGCACGCTCGATTAACTCAAGAATACACTCAGCTTTGTATCATGTTTTTTACTTTAGATGTACTACTTTAAGCTGCGATAAAAAAGTGTGGTTACTTTCTCTTTTGGTAACCAGCCTGCGTATTCAAGATTCAGCTCAGCCAATGGATCGGCTTTAAGTACTTGCTCTAAGCTTGCATTATTTTGCATTGCTTTTAGCATTACGTCTTTCGCGTTTTGAACTAGCTTACCATACGCTATCAGTCCTGAACGGTCACTTACCTTACCGTGTCCTGGTATTACTTTAGTGTTGTCGTCGATTTGTTTAACTACATCGTCTACTGCCGCTAAAATACCATCAACGCTGCCGCCGCTATCTACATCAACAAACGGTAAGCTGCCAAAATTAAAGTAAATGTCGCCCATGTGCACTATGTTGTCGTTACTGAAAAAGATAACTGAGTCGCCATCGGTGTGTGCATGTTCGTAATGCACTACATGCGCGTGTTCGTTATTAAAATGCAGTTTTAAATCGTGACCAAAGCTAATGCGGGGTAAAAAATCGGACCCTTCTCCATGCTTTTCTTTTAAGCGTTTATGTACGTTGTCGTGCGCTATAACGTGCGCGCCCGCTTTAGCAAAGTTCTCGTTGCCACCGGTATGATCGCCATGATGGTGCGTATTAATAACAAACTCTGCGCTACCTGGTTTTAAATCGCTAATGGTTTTTTTGATGTCGTCTGATAACTTGGCAAACTGATCATCAATAATATATATGCCATCATCGCCTACACTTGCTGCAATATTACCGCCTTGCCCAAATAGTACGTATACATGGTCACTTAATTTTTGTGCTGTTACTGGACCTTCATCTGCTTGCACTGCTGTACTTAGTAATAAACCTGTTATTAATGCGGGTAATATTTTTTTCATTTTAGTTCTCTGTTGTTTTATTAGTAATTATATAGAACGTGTTTAGCTATACTTTAGTTCATTGCGCAGGCTCTATTACTATTTGATGTATTAATTCTTGCGGCAATAAAGGTGTATGTTTGCCCTCAACGTAATCACTAAAACCCGCTCTATAAAATTCAGATAATGGATGCCCCGATTGCCCACCAGGAATAGCCATAATTGCATGCTCTAAATGCCCAGGTTGAGCAATAAAGCGTTGCGATGCGCCAAAACTACGCCCTTGTACAGCAGGCATGTAACTATCACCAAAACCCGTAGCTGTAGGCATATTTAATAACTTAGCAAGTAACGGCATTTGCTTTGCAAATGGATGCTCTATCACTAACTCATTTACCTTGCCCCACTGCCAGCTTTGTACGTTATTGCCAAATTGTTCTGTAAGCTTAGTGATAGTTTGGCTAAATGCACCGTGTAATTGTGCATCCCAGCTCTTAAATTGTGGGTTTATCCATGTGTTGGGTTTGTTGTTAATAAGCTGCCAAACTGCGGGCTCTAAATCTCGTTTTACGTATTTAAGTGTGCCTTGTTGTTTATTTAATTCGTCTTCCATATTACTAAATACAATATTAATCACTTCATCGCGGTAGCGCTTAACTAAGGTATACCCTATGGAGTTTGAACATGCACATTGCTGCCAATTTTCGAGTGCTGTTATATATTGCTGATTTTCAGTTGTATCGGTTTTTAATTGCTTTAATAGCAGAGCATGCCAAGGCATTAAAAAGCGAGCTTGATTATCAAGTTGTAATGCGTAAAAGTCGCTCTCAGCAAATGTTTGTTTTTCAAATAATCTATCGCGAATTTGACTTGAACGCGCACCGAGTGCATAACCACCATTACCAAAACGCGCGTTATCTTCAGCCGATACCACGCGAGAATTACCAGTCCATAATCGCCCACTTTGTGGATTTTTAACAAAGGGCCGTTGTAATTCGTTTTGCTGCCAAAGCACGCTGTAATCATCGGCATTTACGCCAAGCTCACTTGGTGTTTTACGAGCCGGTATACCACCGATATTTTTCCACGCGGCGCTACCTTGGCTGTCTACCACCATTAAATTTTGCACCGGAATGCCCACATCGCTTGCTACAGCAAGTGCATCATCTACTGTTTTGGCTTGTTCTAACTTCACTAGCTGCATATTAACGGCATAAGATTGATGTGCAGTCCAGCTAAGTGCGTAAGGCTTTTCGTTAATGTATTTTACAGGGCCATATTCACTGAGTATTAATGAGTAGTTTTCGACCTCCCCATCGGGTAATGCAATCGATTCATCAACTTGCCATGTTTTACGCTCGTCATTTAAAGCAATCCAATCGGCAGTATCTAAATAGCCATTCGTAAATCCCCATGCAATATTATTGTTTGTGCCCACTACAATGGCAGGTGCGCCTGGCAGCGATACACCAGTTACTTGGGTAGGCGCTCCATTTTGCATGTAATTTAGCTGTGTTCTGTACCAAATTACAGGCACTGCCATCGATAAATGCATATCATCCGACACCATACCAGCACCTGTTTTAGTAAGCGTTCCCGTAACAGCCCAGTTATTACTGCCGCGCTCTTGATTGGCTTCAATACTTTTAACTGTGTGTTGTGTTTGAGTTGGAAAAGTAGGTATGCCGCCGCTATAAGGCGCTAATCTACTGCCATTAAGCGCGGCTTGGTACTTACTCGGCTGCGTTAAAAAATCAACCATTTGCTTTGTGTACGCTTGCTCAATTTGAATGAGTGCTTGGTCGCGCTCAAATGTGGCGCTTTGTAAATCTAGGTACATGCTAAATATCACAAGTAGGCTGTCTTCACTTTGCCATGGCTTTTGTGCTGCACCTGTTAGTAAATATTCAAAGCTTGAATACCCTACTTGCGCTAAACCTTCGTTTACACCTTGAGCGTAACGTTTAAGTAATTGCTTATCTGCCTCTGGCAGCGTTTGTAAAATAATTTGGCTGCGTTTACGCAATTGATGAAAGCGCATTTTTTTGTCGAGCCCCAGCGCTGCTTCGCCAAATAATTCACTTAGCTCGCCTGCTGCATTACGCCTTAATAAATCCATTTGAAAAAATCGGTCTTGCCCGTGTGCATAACCTAAACCATAGGCAGCGTCGTTTCGGCTATTGGCGTTTATTACTACTTGCCCTAATACATCGCGCGAAATTTTTACAGGCTCTACTACCGCGTTACTACGCCCGTTTCCATCAAGAGCGGGTAAACTTAAACTAAGTACGCCATAAACAACGGCGGTACTCGCCAACCCTAAAATAACAGTCAATAACAGTAACCATTTGATTAATTTAAACATCGGCCTTTCCTTTGATAATTTTCACCAAGCGTTGAGAGCATATGATAACCACAGTTTTATTAAATAATAATGTTCTTGCTCGCAAAGGGTGAAATAAACATCAAAATCCACGATAATGTCAGCTCCACACATCGTGCAGAACTAGTTGAGATCAATATGACTGAAAAAACATTTATCAAAGGTAAAGACCGCGACCTAGAATCGTCAATCTCTACCATGCAAAACAAGCTTAAAGCCCTAAACATTAATGTTGAAGAAGCGCTTTGGCTTAACCCTGTAGCTAACTGTTATTCGGTTCATATAAAAGACAGTGACTGCGGTGTTATGTTTACCAATGGTAAAGGCGCAACCGACAAAGCCTCTATTGCCTCAGCACTTGGTGAATACTTTGAGCGTTTAAGCTGTAACTACTTTTTTGCAGACTTTTACCTAGGTGAAGAATTTGCTAATGGCGAATTTACTCATTACCCAAGTGAAAAATGGTTTAAAGTTGAAGGCGATGAAGTACCACAAGGTATTATGGATGAAAGCTTATGGGATTACTTTGACCCAGAGCGCGAACTTAACGCATCACACCTTTTTGATTTTAACTCAGGCAATATTGATCGTGGCATTTGTACCCTGCCCTACACTCGCCAACGCGATAACCAAGACGTATACATCCCGGTAAACGTTATTGGTAATATTTTTGTATCTAACGGTATGAGCGCAGGTAACACGAAATTTGAAGCGCGCGTACAAGGTTTATCAGAAGTATTTGAACGCGCGATTAAAAACCGCATCATCGCCGAAGGTATTTGTTTACCAATCGTGCCTGAAGACGTTGTTAAGCAATACCCTAAAATTCACGAAGCGTGTGAAGAACTTCGCAGCCATGGCTTTCATTTACGTATTGCCGATGCATCACTTGGGGGCAAATACCCTGTAATGAGCGTAACGCTTATTAACCCAACAGATGGTTCTGTATTTGCTTCTTTTGGTGCTCACCCATCATTTGAAGTTGCGCTTGAACGTACCGTGACTGAGTTACTACAAGGTCGTCGTCTTGATCAGCTAGATGTATTCCAACCTGCAACATTTGATAACGATGAAGTAGCAACACCAGAGAACATTGAACTGCACTTTATTGATTCAAGCGGTTTGATTTCGCATGATTTCTTCCGTGCAAAACCTGACTTTGAATTTGTCCATTGGGACTTTAGCGGCACAACAGAGCAAGAATATAACTTCTGTACTGACCTAATTCACAGCATGGATCATGATATCTACATCATGGATTACACGCATCTAAACGTATACGCATGTCGTATTTTAGTACCGGGCATGTCAGACATTTACCCTGTTGATGAGCTTATTTGGCGCAACAACAACGAAGGCGCTAAATTCCGCGAAACATTCCTATCGCTTGATCAGTACGATGCAGAGCAATGGATGGACATTTACGACAGCCTTGAAGAAGCAGGCCACAGCGATATTATCCGCGCCGCAGAATTTATTGGCCTTGCAACCGATGCCGACACACCATGGCACACACTGCGTATAGGTGAGCTTAAAGCGCACCTATGTTTAGCTGCAGGCAGCGAAGAAGCCATTGATTGGGTTGACTGGATACTTCATACAGGCCAAGTAAACGAAGAGGCAATGCGCCACTTCCGCTGTTTAAAAGCAGTTCTTGAAATTAAATACGATGACGAGCGCGAATACGCAGATTACCAAGATGCACTAGGCTTAATGTTTGGTGCTAATAATGTAGCGCTGGCTATAGAAATTGCCGAAGGTAAAAAGCAGTTTAACGGTTTAACTTTCCCTGGTTTATCGCTTGAAGGCTTTAAAAAGCATGCGGCACTACTTGATGGTTACCGCAAGCTACATGTAGCAAAGCAAAATCATTGGGCGCGTGAAGTTAGCGATGCGTAACTAGTTAAACAACTAATTATAAAAAATAAACGGCGTATTTAAGGGCATGTTGACCTTTCAGGATTAATTTTTTAACCTCGAAAGACCAACAGGCTCTAGCGCTGTTTTCATTTTCGTAATAAATTAGCTATAGTTAATTTGCCTTAATTAACGCCAACATGCAGCTAATGCCACCATCGATTAATAATAAAAAACGAATGTTCATAACTTTAAGCTGACCTTTTGGCTATCGCTTGCATTAACTGTATTGGTTTGTGTGGTACTTGAGCGTATTAACTATAATCGAGCAAAAGACGCCCATCGATTGCAAATCCTCTCCGAAGTAAGCACCTATCGCGCCCAGCTTGAATCGACTTTAATTTCTAATATCCAACTAGTGCGTGGCTTAGGTGTTGCTGTAGCCGTAGAGCCAAACTTAGAGCAAGAACGCTTTGCACAGATTGCCGCCCCTCTTTTCAATACCTCAAAAGAACTGCGTAATATTGGCGGCGCCCCAAATATGGTTATTCAAATGACTTATCCTTTAAAAGGAAATGAAAAAGCGATAGGTCTTAATTTTTTAAATAACAAAAATCAACGTGCAGATGCAATTAGAGCCCGCGACACAAACACGATCATCATGGCTGGGCCACTCACTTTAGTGCAAGGAGGTGAGGCATTAATAGCCAGAGTCCCTGTATACACCCCTCCTAAAAATGAATTTTGGGGTTTGTTATCAGTTGTGCTCGATATTCAAAAAATTTATACCAACTCTGGAATCTATGAACTTGAAAAGGAGTATCTCGTTGCCATACAAGGTCGCAATGGTTTAGGTAAAAAAGGGGAGTTTTTTTATGGGAACTCAAATATTATTGAACAAAACCCTCTTGAATTCACTTTGAACTTCCAAGGTGGAAGCTGGCAACTATACGTTACCCCAAAGCTCGGTTGGAATCCGCCTCATTCAGCTATTTGGCCATTGCGTTTGGCTATTATTATTATTTGTGGATTACTGACTTGGGCGTTTTTATTCTTTTTAAAAATGCTTAATCGCCAACAACAAAACGAGAAAATGCTCGAAACAATGAGTGATTTAGCACAAATCGGCGCATGGTCATTTAATTTAGAAACTCAGCAAGTGTATTGGTCAGATATGACCAAAAAAATATTCAAATACCCATTAAATACCCAACCTAAGTGGCCAATAGATTTGAGCTACTTTAAAAAAGGCACGAGCAGAGAAACCATTAAACCTTTGATTGAACGTGCTATAAAACACGGCGAAAAATACGAAGTTGAGCTGGAGGTAATGAATGCAGAAGGAGAGTCAATTTGGGTGCTTGTGCATGGTGAGGCAGAGCAAAAAAACGGACGATGTGTAAGAATTTTTGGATCATTGCAGAATATAGATACCCGAAAAAAAGTTGAATTAGAAAGTAGCTCTATAGCGTTGCATAACGAAATTTTAGCCTCGCTTACTATAAATAAATTAATTTTAAACGGCCAGCTAAGCCAATCCAAGGACATAATTACACAATCTATTTGCCAAGCATTTCAAATTGAGCGCGCCAGCATACGGTTTTTTGATAAAGGCAAAAGCCAACTAATTCCATTTGCCGTGCACAGTGAATTGAACTCAGCAGATAAAATAGAGTTACTTTGGCTTAGGAAAAACCTCCCAGACTTTTTTAATACTATTGACCATCAAGCTGTATTTAATGCTTCTGATGTTTTACAAAATTCAACCTTGGCGCCTCTCTCCACACATTATTTACTGCCGTTAGAGATCAAATCTATGCTGTGTGTAATTATACCTGCAGGCAGTGGTGTATTGGGTATTATTTGTGCTGAGCAATGTAGAATTAAACGTAATTGGACTAAAAATGAGGAAAGTTTTTTAATCGCTGTCGCCGCATTGATAGGTAGCCTACATTCTAGCCAGCAACGTATTGAAACTGAACAAGAGCTAGTAACGGCTAAAGAAACAGCAGAACAAGCAGTTGCCGCAAAAAGTGAGTTTTTAGCGAGTATGAGTCACGAAATTCGCACCCCAATGAACGGCGTGCTCGGAATGTTAAATATAATAAAGCAAACAAAATTAGATCAACAACAAGAACACCATATAGAGTTAGCCCAATCATCTGCTCAATCATTACTTAATATAATTAATGACATTTTAGACTTTTCAAAAATAGAAGCCGGTAAACTCGATATCGACAATGTACAATTTAACTTACCTAAATTATTAGGTGAGGTGGTTGAATCGTTCGCCTTAAAAGTAGAGCAAAACAATACCAAGCTTATTTTAGATGCCACTCAAATTACAGTCAGCGAAATAATTAGCGACCCAAACAGGCTACGTCAAATTTTAAATAACTTGATCGGTAACGCTGTTAAATTCACCTTAAATGGTGAAGTAATAATTGTGGCAAAAATAAATGACACAACCAACGGTTCATTTTTACAATGCTCTATTATTGATACTGGTATTGGTATCGACTTTAAAAAACAAGCGACATTGTTTAACTCCTTTACACAGGCAGATGCCTCAACAACGCGTCAGTTTGGTGGTACAGGATTAGGCCTTGCGATAGTAAAACAGCTTTGTGAACTCATGAACGGAGAGGTTGGTGTAACCAGCGTGAAAGGCCAAGGTAGCACATTTTCTTTCACAATAAAGATACAACCTCGACTCAGTAAAGAGCAAGATCTACCGAGTCATTTAATTAAAAATAAGCATATTTTAATAATTGATGAATGCAGCTTAAATGCTAATACAGCAAGTAAGCAGCTCTCTGTTTGGGGCGCTAGTGTAGAGTGCATCAATGACTATCAACAAATATTGAATTACTCACATAATGAGGTTCAAAATACTGATGCCATTTTAATTGATTACTACTTTTTTGAAAAAGCGTCGCCAGAATGCATTACTGCTCTAAAAGGATTTATAAATATACAAGGCTGTAAATTAGTAATAATGGCACCTATGAGCTACTCAAAAGAGGAATCAAAGCTAGCGATAAAGATTGATTGTATGATTTTCAAACCGCTAACGCCTTCTGATTTATTTGATTCACTCACTAATGATCAGTTTATAGAACGACAACAAAAGCAAGCTCAGTTGCAAAACAAACTCACAAAAATGGTCGCCACTAACTTTTCTCAACCACAAATTTTATTAGTGGAAGATAATAAAGTAAACCAAGTAGTCGCCTCAGCGTTATTAAAACAGGCTGGAGTGAGCTTTGATATTGCACAAAATGGGTTTGAGGCAATTGTTAAGCTCAATACAAAGCAAGGCGAGCCTTATGAGCTTATTTTAATGGACTGCCAGATGCCAGAAATGGACGGCTATCAGGCAACACAAGCGATAAGAAAAGGCGATGCAGGTAAGTATAATAAAAATATTACTATAATAGCCTTAACCGCAAATGCTATGCAGGGCGATAAAGATAAATGCCTTGCCGCTGGAATGGACGACTATTTGAGTAAACCTCTCGATCTAGCCGCTTTACAACCTAAACTTAGCCAATGGCTTGATACCCAATAAAAGTGTAAGCTAATAAAATACGCTTACTAATTTGAGATTATTTATGCAGTTATCAGCAAATCAACAACGTGTTATTGGTTGCTTACTAGAAAAGCAAAGTACGACGCCAGAGCATTATCCGCTATCGTTAAATGGCCTTACAAATGCATGTAATCAAAAGTCTAATCGCGATCCTGTTGTAAATTTCACTGAAAACGACGTACAAAATATACTTGATGAACTAATCGAACTGCGTTTGGTTACAATAGACGAAGGCCTTTCTGGTCGCGTAAATAAATACGACCATCGTTTTTGTAATACTGAATTTAGTAATTTACAATTTTCACAGCAACAGCGCGCTATTGTTTGTTTACTGCTATTACGCGGCGCACAGACACCAGGAGAGCTGAGAACTCGAAGTACTCGACTTGCTGAGTTTAATAATGTAAACGAAGTAGAGAGTGCACTAAATGAGCTTATTGAAAATGATTACGTAATAAAGTTAGAACGAGAACCTGGTAAGCGAGAAAGTCGCTATATACATCAGCTCGCAGACCAGCAAACTAACTTAACAAATAATACTCATGAGCCAAAAGTTAATGCACTTAAAAATAGTGAGTTAGACGAACTACTCGCAGAAGTTGAGCAACTAAAAACAGAACTACGTCAGATTAAAGCCCATTTAGGGCTTTAATTATTAAACGCTTAATCACATAATAAGTTTATATAAGACTATAGGAGCTGGCCATGCGCGCCGAAATTATGGCTGAAATGAAAGTTCAGCCAACAATTGATATAAACGCAGAAATAACCCGTCGAGTTAATTTTATAAAAGCACGCTTAGTGGCAGCTTACTCAAGGTCGTTAGTGCTCGGTATAAGTGGTGGCGTTGACTCATCAACTTGTGGACGTTTGTGCCAATTAGCAGTCAACCAGCTAAATGAAGAGCTAGACACTGATAAGTATCAATTTATTGCTGTTCGCTTGCCTTATGGCGTACAAGCCGATGAAGACGAAGCCCAAATGGCGGTTGATTTTATTCAGCCAAGTAAACGTATGACCGTTAACGTACAACCGGCAGCCGATGCGCTGCATGAGCAAGCGCTTGCAGCTATAGTTGATAGCGGCGAAGCCCTTCCTGAGCAAGCTCAGATAGATTTTATTAAAGGCAACGTTAAAGCACGCCAACGTATGGTTGCTCAGTATGAAATTGCAGGTTTTTGCCAAGGTTTAGTCGTAGGTACTGACCATAGTGCTGAAAACATTACTGGTTTTTATACCAAATTTGGTGATGGTGCATGCGATTTAGCGCCGCTTTTTGGTTTATCAAAACGCCAAGTTCGTGCGCTTGCAACTGCACTAGGTGCGCCAGCTTTATTAGTAGATAAAGCACCTACAGCTGATTTAGAAAGTGACCGCCCAGGCTTAACAGATGAAGAAGCACTTGGTTTAAGCTATGAGCAAATTGATGACTTTTTAGAAGGTAAACCTGTGTCTAATGATGTTGAACAAAAGCTTGTGAGTATTTACACGCGTACACAACATAAGCGCCAACCAATTCCGACAATTTACGATTAATGTTTTAGTAAATAAAATAAAGCAATTAATACCATTAATGATTAATTGCTTTTTTGATCGACAGTTCAAGAGACTGCGTATATTTTACTAAATTAACACGCTAATATTTATTAATTACCCGCCAAAGAGAACACTGCATTATATGACATCGCCCATTTTAATTACCGGCGCAGGCCAACGTATTGGTTTAGCGCTAGCTCAGCATTATATAGCCCAAGGGCAGGCTGTTATTATTACGTATCGTACTCGTCACGGCGCTGTTGATAAATTAGAGCAACAAGGCGCTGTATGTATTTATGCTGACTTTAGTACCGATGACGGTATTAGTGCATTTATAAATACGCTTAATATGCATACAACATCGCTGCGCGCTATTGTACATAACGCATCAAGCTGGGACTGCGAAGCTAACAACCCTGACTTCGCAGCACTGTTTGATAATATGATGCGTATACATGCCAAAACACCGTATTTAATTAATTTAATGTGCGCAGAGCTGCTTTTAAAACATCAGCAAAATGAAAAAGTACCTGCCGATATAATTCACCTCACTGATTATGTAGTTGAAACAGGCAGCCCTAAACATTTAGCTTACGCAGCAAGTAAAGCAGCACTCGACAACCTAACTAAATCGTTTAGCGCTAAATATGCGCCAAACATAAAAGTGAACTCGGTTGCTCCATCGCTCATTATTTTTAATGAACATGACGATGAACAATATCGCGCTAAGACCCTTAAAAAATCATTAATGGGCATTGAACCCGGATGCCAAGAAATTATCAATAGCATTGATTTACTATTACAAAGCCAATACATCACAGGGCGCTCTTTACCTGTAGATGGCGGTCGTCATTTAAAGTAAATAAGCTAAATAAACTGAGATATTTATGCATAATGAATTAAAAGAAAGTTACCAAAAAATCATCACCGCAGTAGGCGAAGATGCTAACCGCGAAGGCTTACTTGATACGCCGAAACGTGCTGCAAAAGCAATGGAATATTTAACGCAGGGGTATCGTCAAACACTTGATGAAATAACTAATAAAGCGGTATTTACGTCTGATGCTGACGACATGGTGTTAGTGCAAGACATAGAGCTTTACTCTATGTGTGAACATCATTTACTGCCTTTTATTGGCCGTTGCCATATTGCTTATATACCAAACGGTAAAGTATTAGGCTTGTCTAAATTTGCCCGTATTGTTGATATGTTTTCACGCCGTTTTCAAATTCAAGAACAGCTAACGCATCAAATCGCTAAAGCAGTTGAAGAAGTGACAGGCGCTAAGGGCGTAGGCGTTATTGTTGAGGCAAAACACATGTGTATGATGATGCGTGGTGTAGAAAAGCAAAATTCAAGCATGCGTACATCAGTAATGTTAGGTAACTTTAGAAGCGATCCTAAAACGCGTAACGAATTTTTGCAGCTTATAAAAGGTTAACCTATGGCTAATGCAATTATTAACGTTACTAATTTGCGACTGCGTACATTTATTGGCTTTAACCCCGATGAGCGTGAAAAAAAGCAAGACGTAGTGATCAATCTGGAGATTCACTACCCTGCTGATGATGCCTGTAAAACGGATGAAGTAGACCAAGCACTAAATTATAAAGTGATCACCAAAGAAGTGATTAGTTTAGTAGAGCAAGGGCACTTTTTACTGCTCGAGAAATTAGTTGCTGAAATTCTTGCGGTTTGTCACTCGCACCCAAGTGTTCATTACGCTAAAGCACGTGTTGATAAACCGCATGCACTGCGTTTTGCCGACTCAGTGTCGTTAACACTTGATTGGGCGAAATAACTTTTGTATCTAAATGAGTTTTTCGAATCCAACGGCAAGGGCGATAACCGCTAAATAGCGCGCGCCTTTGCCTAGCATTACTAGCAACAAAAAAGCACTAAACCGTACTTTAAATATGCCTCCAATTACTGTTAATGGATCTCCCACAACCGGTAACCAAGCAAATAACAAACTATATACACCATATTTATTAAATTGTTTTTGTGCGCTATCAAGCCCTTTTTGCGATACAGGAAACCACTTTTTATCTTTAAAACGCAGTACCTGCGTGCCTAACCAGTAATTAACGCAGCTTCCCAATACATTTCCAAGTGTTGCTACGCACCACATAAGCCATAAATTAACTTTACCTTGGGCAATCATTCCCACCATTATCACCTCAGAAGAGCTGGGCAATAATGTGGCAGATATAAATGCGCTAATAAATAACGTGAGATAAAGCATAATGCCCTTATAGCTAAACGTAAAAACCCAGCCTATAGCTGGGTTTATAATACCAATTTTATTAAAAACATGATCATTCTAGCGTATTAAATAACTCACTAACTACGTTTAAATTATTTATATAGAACAACTATGTATCATAATTTTAGCCTTGTTATTGAGCTATTTTCTCATCGCTATAATAGATCACTAATTTAATGCAATGGGTATAAAAATAAACTGTGTGTTTATTTTATCAAATTTAAACTAAACGGATAATTAAACTCTTTTCCTTCGTTAGCTTTAATACTCGCCAGTACAACCATTACAAACCCAAAAATTGCCACTAAAGGTAGTAATATTAAGCCTACTGCTACAAACATCAGTAAAAAACAAACTACATATGCAATTGCCATCGTTATTTGAAAGTTAAGCGCCTTTTTACCGTGCACGTCAACAACTGGCATTTCATCTTTTTTAATTAACCACACAATTAATGGCCCAATTATTGAGCCAAACGGCACAATAAATCCAGCTAATGCACTTAAATGACATAGCATAGCCCACGTACGGTCATCTTTATTAACTGGTTCAACCTGTTGATTTTCTTCCATAACACTCTCCTTTTTGTTTCATGTATGTTGCCTTTTAATTAAACAAATGTCCATAAATCAACTGCTGTATTAGCAAAAAATCACAACGTAAAATCTTGTGATAAAAAAGTGATAAGTTTGTGAGAGTTTCTGGAGACGATTATTCAATACTTAACTCGAATCATCACTTACAGGAAATAATAATGAAAGCTTCTACATTAACAATTGCAACTCTTTTAGCGGCAGCTAGCCAATCAACTATGGCCGCAGAGTTAGATTTAAAAATAACCAACTTAACTCAAGGCATCCATTTTACACCCGTATTAATAACTGCTCACGACAGTGAAGATAAACTGTTCGAAGTAGCAACGGAAGCCTCTACCGCATTACAAACAATGGCTGAGGGCGGAAATATTGCAGAACTAGTTGCACAAGCAACTGCCGCAGGTAGTGATATGGCTGCAAACCCGGCTGAAGGTCTACTTGCGCCAACAGTATCTGCAATGGCAACCCTAACGACATCTGATGGTAACGAATACCTTTCTGTTGCCGCAATGCTACTTCCTACAAATGACGGTTTTGTCGGTCTTGATAGCTGGAAAATTCCAACCGAAGCTGGAACGTATACTGTGTTTTTAAATGCTTACGATGCAGGTACTGAACAAAATAATGAACTTGTAGTAGAAGGTTCAGGTGCACCAGGTACGCCTGGTATTCCAGCTGCTCCTGGTGGTAATGCTGGTACCGGTGGTGCTGGTTTAACAAGCACCGATAGCAATATTAATATTCATATTCATCCTGGTAACTTAGGTGATGACGATCTAACCGCTGGTAATAGTGACTTAAGCAATACAGTGCACAGATGGTTAAACCCAGTAGCAAAACTAACCGTTACGGTTAAGTAGGAGCGCTATAATGTCATCTTTTAAAAACTTTAAAAAAAGCGCTTTAATACTAGCGCTTGCAACTACTCTTGCAGCATGTGGCGACAATGATAGCAACGAGCCTGATCAAGTAGTTGCACCAACACCAGCACCGACAGCTACCAGCTATGAATTTAACGTTACTGTAAGTAATTTAACTGCTGGTCAACCATTTTCACCAGTTGCCGTTATTGCACACCATGAAGGTACGCTATGGCAAATAGGCAGTCCTTCATCAGTGGCATTAGAAACAATGGCTGAAGGCGGGGATAACAGCCAACTCCTTACATTTGAAAATGGTATTGCTAATGCATCGAGTGAAGGCCCAGTTGGACCTGGTGCAAATACCACAATCACGATTACTACCGACACGCTCGAAGTACTAAAACTATCGCTTGCCACTATGATGGTGAATACAAATGATGGGTTTACCGGTCTTAGTGCTGTAGATGTATCTACATTAGCCGTTGGTGAGTCTATTATGCGCACCACCGTTGCTTATGATGCAGGTACGGAAGCAAATACAGAAGCAGCTGGTACATTACCGGGTCCTGTGGATGGCGGCGAAGGCTTTAATGAAGCCCGCGATGATGTTGATTTTGTAGCAAGACACCCTGGTGTAGTTACTAATGAAGACGGGCTATCAAGTTCAGTGCTAAGCCCTGAACATAAATTTGATAATCCATTGGCGAAAGTTGTCATTACTCGAACTCAGTAATTAATATTAACGATATTTACGCGTTGACATACCAGCTTGTAATGGGGAAGTAAGGGAGCACGGATGCCCCCCTTTTTACGAGGTTATACATGCGTCACGAAAAATTATTAGTAGTAGAAGACGACAGAGAAATAGGTAAATTAATTACCACGCAGCTTACTTCACTTAACTTACATGTTGATCATGTTGTGAGTGCCGAGCTTGCTTTAAAAAAAATAGCTAAGCACCCCTACGGACTCATTTTACTCGATATAAACTTACCGCAAATGGATGGTTTGAGTTTATGCCGAAAAATAAAAGAACATTATCCTACTACCTCTGTGATTTTACTGACCGCGCTCAGTAGCGATATGGACAGAGTGATTGGTCTTGAAATGGGCGCAGATGATTATATTTGTAAACCATTTTTTGCGCGTGAGTTACAAGCCAGAGTAAAGACCCAATTGCGCCACAGAGCACAATTACTTGCCAGTCAGAATAACGATAACTCACCCGTTGATAGCGAACAAACGCTAAACGTAGGCTCACTCCACATTGAGTTCAGTTCGCACCAAGTTTATTTAGGCAAGCAAGCACTCAACCTTACCGCCACCGAATTTGATTTACTTGTTTATTTTGCACGCCACCCTAGTCATGTTTTTAGTCGCCAACAATTACTCGATAAAGTATGGGGATATCAACATAGTGGTTACGAGCACACAGTTAATTCGCACATAAACCGCTTACGCGCCAAGCTAGAAGAGCACCAGAAAATGCCCATTATAGAAACAGTTTGGGGTGTGGGTTATAAACTAAACCCTAGCCAACTAAATTAAGACTCCTATTATGAAATTATCTTTGTACCAAAAATTAGCCATATCGTTAGTTGTTATATTTTGTTTTATTTGTGCACTTGTTTATGGCTGGAGCAAACAATTAGAACTTACTTCAAAACACCATGGTGAGCAAAATCTGCATTTAGCGTTAGCTGAGCATTTAGTACAAGATAACCCATTGATAAAAGAAGGTGTTTACGACTATAAAGCGCTCGAAAACCTTTTTCATACTTTAATGCTATTAGGCCCTGCGTTTGAATTTTATTTTGTAGACGAAACCGGAAAAATTCTTACTTACTCAGCAAAACCAGGAAAAGTTAAGCGTAACTATATCGATTTAGCGCCTTTAAAAAAGCTCATTAATGACCCTAAAGCAGCACCTATCTATGGTGATAATCCGCGCAATAAAGACCAACAAAAAATATTTTCGGTTGCGCCTGTATTTAATCACGACAAGTTACAAGGTTACCTATATGTAATTATTGGCGGTGAAGCCTACGATACCTCCCTCAATACTATAAAAAATAATGACAGGCTATGGCTAGCCGCTTTATGGCTTGGCTCCGCTTTAGCCTTTTTACTCATTGCAATGCTAATCTTACTGCGTTTTTTCACCAATCCAATACAGCGTTTAGCCCGTGATGTAAGCAATATTGAAGCGGCCAATTACAGCCTTACAGATACAAAATTAAGTAACTATTCAACACAAAAAAGCAATGAAGTACATAGTTTGGGTCGCAGCATTCAAGCAATGCTTACCCGTATTAATGAGCAATTTAAAGCACTTGAAGAGGGCGATAAACAACGCAAAGAGTTACTCACTCACTTATCGCACGACCTACGTACACCACTTGCATCACTGCAAGGATTTTTAGAGGTTTTAAATCAATCTGGTGAGCAATTAAGTCAAAAAGAACAACAAGAATACTTACAAGTGTCGCTTAATAATTGCGGACAATTAAAATTACTCATAGAACAAATATTTGAACTTGCCCATTTAGAAAATGGCGAAATAAACATAAATAAAGAAACCTTTAATTTAGGCGAGTTAATTTATGACTGCATTGCTAAATTTAGCTTAGCTGTAAATAAAAAGGGTATTCATTTATCGGTAGAACCTGCAATTTGTGATTTCCCTGTTGTAGCCGATATCGCAAAATTAGAACGCGTATTAAGTAACTTAATTGATAACGCTATTAGGCATACGCCTAGCGGTGGTAGCATTGCAGTACATGTAAAGCGCAGTGGCGACAATCAGCTATTTGTGCATGTTTCAGATACTGGCGTTGGAATAAAACAAGATGAACTGAGTGCTATTTTTAATCCTCACTATCAAGCAAGTAATTCTAATAAAGAGGGGCGTCAGCAAGGTGGTTTAGGGCTAGCTATATGTCGGGGGTTATTGAAACTGATGGATAGCGAAATATACGTGCAAAGTGAAATTGGCAAAGGCACTATGTTTAGCTTTAATTTGCCACAAAAAAAGGTGCTTTCTTAAAAAGCACCTTACATTTTTATTTATTTTAAATATATAAATTAACTACTTTTTAATACCCGCTAAATCAAGCATAAATGCATAGTTTAGCGCGGTATCTTCTAAGCGCTTAAAGCGACCCGATGCACCACCGTGCCCTGCTTCCATATCTATTTTAAACAATAATTTATTGTCATCAGTTTTATAGTCACGCAGCTTAGCAACCCATTTAGCTGGCTCAAAGTATTGAACTTGTGAATCGTGCAAGCCAGTCGTTACTAGCATATTAGGATATGCTTGCTTAGATACTTGGTCGTATGGCGAGTAAGATAGCATGTAATCGTAATACGCTTTTTCGTTCGGATTACCCCATTCGCCATATTCATTTGTTGTAAGCGGAATACTCGCATCAAGCATCGTGGTTACTACATCAACAAACGGTACCGCAGCAACCATGCCTTTATAAAGCTCAGGCGCTTGGTTTGCTACTGCGCCCATTAATAAGCCACCAGCACTGCCACCTAACGCAAATATTTCATCTTTTGCGCCATACTTTTGAGAAACCAATGCTTTGGTTACATCAACAAAGTCATTAAACGTATTCTTTTTAGTAAGTAGCTTGCCGTCTTCGTACCAAGGACGACCTAGCATTTGCGAGCCACGTACATGGGCAATTGCAAATACAAAGCCACGGTCTAACAAGCTCAAGCGTGAGCTGGAGAACGTTGGATCCATCGTTGCCCCGTACGAACCATAACCGTACTGCAGCAATGGATTTGTACCGTCTTTTTTAAACGCATCTTTACGATAAACCAAACTTACCGGTACTTTTATACCGTCACGTGCAGTTACAAAAATGCGCTCTGAGGCATAGTTGTCAGCACTAAAGTCGCCCAATACAGTTTGTTGTTTAAGTAATGTTTTGTTGCCTGTTGCTAAATTTACATCGTATGATGAATCAGGCGTTGTCATGCTTGTGTAGTAAACACGTAACGTGCTGCTATCTATATCATTATTGCCATAAGTACCAATTGTATAAGCGCTATCGTTAAAGCTCAGTGGTAACTCTTTACCTGTTTTTAAATTGCGAGCAATAAGTTTTGACTGACCCATTTCACGCTCTTGGTAAACTAAGTAGTCATTAAATAAATCAATGCCTTCGAGTTTAATACCGTCGCGCGCTGGGATCACACTTTGCCAATTTGCTTTGTCGCCTGCTCTATCAATATCCACTTTCATCAACTGAAAATTTACAGCATCTAAGTTAGTTACAATATAGTAAGTATTCCCTAGTTTAGATATTTCATATTCAAGCCCTACTTCGCGCTCAATTAAACGCTTAGGCATTGCCTTAGCATCATCAGCGCTCAATACCGACACACCTGATGCAGCCGTGCTGCTGTGCCAAATATAAATCTCTGACTCATCTTTACTTTTACTCATACCCATGTAGTAACTGGTATCAGTTTCTTCGTAAATTAGCTCATCATCAGCTTGTGGTGTACCTAATGTATGACGATAAACTTGATAACCTAGTAGAGTTTGTAAATCTTTTTTAATGTAGTAAACCGTTTTATTATCGTTTGCCCACACAATGCCACCGTTAGTGCCCTCAAGTGTGTCTTCGAGTAATTTACCGGTTGTTAAATCTTTTATTTTTATACTATAAATACGACGACTAACAGTATCTTCGCCATAAGCCATTAAATTGCCATTCGGGCTTACATCTAAGCCACTTACCGCATAATAATCATGGCCTTTAGCAAGCTCATTTACATCTAAAATAACTTGCTGATCGTTACCTGCAAAATCGCTGCTGCGTAAATAAGTAGTGTACTCGTTATCGCCACGTGTCTGCGTTGAGTAAAAATAATCACCGCTTTTAACTGGGACTGAATCATCGTCTTTTTGAATACGCCCTTTTAGCTCCTCAAACAATTCACTTTGCAGCGTTTTAGTATGTGCAAGCATTGCATCTGTGTATGTATTTTCAGCTTCTAAATAGTTAATCACCTCTGGCGCTTTACGTTCGTCATCACGTAACCAATAGTAATCATCTATACGCGTATCCCCATGAATAGTCATCTCATGAGGCACTTTTTTAGCAATAGGGGCTGCAGCTTGGACTACTTGAACCGTTTTAACTTGTGTATTACTTTTTTGAGTCTCTTCTGGGGCTTGATTACAGCCACTTAAAATAGCTAGCGATAATGCAGCAAGTGCGAATGGAGTACGTTTCATCAGTCAAAGTCCTTGTTGTATTTAATTTTTATTAAGTAATACCAACTTAATCAATTTGAGAGATTAAACCTGACGCTAACTGTGTTAAAAATTTCTGATATAGAACAACTAAATAACGAAATTTTTGCCTTATTATCGACAGGATTTTCTTAACTCAAAGTAGCTCATTTAATCAAGCAGATTGGTATAAATATATCTAAAATTAGAATTTGTCGTTATTTAATTTGAGAAACCATGTAAAAAGGGAGCCGAAGCTCCCTCTATATAACAGTTAAGTTATAAAATTACTTTTGTTTACGACGACGCATAAATGCAAACGGCGCTACTAGTAATGTTAACCATGCAAGAGAACCAGAAGAGCTTTTCTTCTTAGTCTCAACAACTGGAGGTACTACCACTTCAGCAACGCTAACGTTAACCATTACAGGTTCAGAAACATTACCGCGTACATCAATTGCCACAACTTGAATTTCAGCTGATGAATTTCCAACTAATAACTCTGTATTTACAACAACTACTTGACCTTGCTCATCAACACCTAGACCAATATTGGTATTAGACTGAACGAAGTACTCCGAAACGTCTAAGTCAAAATCAGACTCCGTAATTGTTAATTTACCAACAACTGTGCCATTTTCTGCATCTTCAGAAACTGTAAATTCACCACCAACTAACATTGGAGCTTCAATTGCAGGAAGCTCTAAATCAGCACTTGCCATTGCTTTAACAACACCCAGGCCAGATGTTTGCGATAATGCAAATGGACCGCTAGCTTCAACAATCGCTTTTTCACCAGGTTTAAGTGATGAAACCACTTCGCCTGTCTCTAATGACGTTAATGCTACAGTAGGAGAAGTACCAAATAACGTTGAACCTTCAATGCTGTCTGTTTCAGAAAACACACCCGTTTGATAAGCAGGGCTACCTACTGAAGCTTTAAAGTTCATTTGCTCGCCAATTAGCGAAGCATCTACGTTAAATAAGTTTGTACACGCAGAGAATGTAACCGTGTTCTCACCCGCTGAATGAAACATCGGAGTAACCCATGCTAAAGAGTCGTTACCCGCACCATCTGTTGTTCCAATTACTGTACGGCTACGACCTGGGAATGCAGTTTGACGACCACGGTCGTTATAGTTTTGCATAATTTGATCATATACGCCGTCATTATCTGTATCTATTTCAAGTCTAACGCCAGCTTGGAATACATGAGTTAATGGGTCACGTAATTGGATAGAAGATGTTACAAAGATACCCGAATCACAAGAGTCATCAGCAAAAGCAGAGAAAGTAGTCGAAATAATATTAAATTCAGCTTCTTCTCGTGTTTTTTCAGTACCCATTGCAATAATGGTTTCTGCGAACGGCGTAATTTCTGTTTGACCACTATTTTCAACGATAAGTGCCATCTCGTTGTCTATAATTTGAGATGAAACACTTAGCGCTGTCGCTGCTTTTGGCATTACGTGATACACAACGTGTAAATCATGATCTGTATCTGTACTTGCATCATCAAATACTAATGCACCATCAAACTCTACTGAAGTAAGTGCTGCGCTTCTTGCTGCAATATCGTCAGCACTAAACGGGTTTTCTAATTCCCATACTGGCAGTTTTGTAGGATCAACAGTTAGTACCACGTCAAAATTCATTGACTGACCTGCAGGAATTGTTACTGATGCAGGGAAATCCCAACTAATTGCTGCTGTATCTTCATCATTCTGGTAACGCGCTTCAGTGCGAAGTGCATACGTTTTAGCGTCTGATGAAAAGTTTTTAACCGTTACAGTCTGCGTTAACGACTCTGTTTCAGTCATAGACACCAGACCAAAAGAAAGCGCAGCTTGCTTAGTATTAAATTGTGTATTATTAACCCATGCAGCTACTGGTAAATTAACTGCTTTAGTTACGTCAACTAAGCCTGAACCAATCATACTAATTGGAGCAAGCTTTGAGTCAGGGTTAGTTGCTAGCGGCTCGTTGGTTACATTTAGATCAGCTGCATTCATGATCGTAGCTTTAATTTCAAATGCATTTCGCTCAGGGTGAGCTTCGCGAATCATCGCAACGGCACCGGCAGTTATAGGGCCAGAGAAAGACGTACCAGATACAGGGTTATTCTCAGTTTGCGTACCAGCTGCAGCTACTTCAATACTTGTACCTGGAGCTGTAATTTCAGGCTTTAATAAACCATCCATAGAAGGACCACGAGAAGAGAATGTTGCTACGGCTCCCGATGTTGTTTTAACTTTTACATCAATATCAAATGTTGCCGTATTACCTGCCGCTAATTGCGCTTTTAAAGCAGCACCTGCAGCAAAATTGATACCTACATTTTTAATCGTAACAGCAGCGTCACTGCCACCCATTGGTGCAGGGGTACCATCATCTGTATTGTTAGCAATCAGTACAAATTCAGCACCTTTTTTCTGCGCATTAAGTACTTTAACTGTAAATGCACATGCACCACGGTCAATTAATACAGCTTTACCTGTAAAATCAACATCAGCGGCAAACTCGTCACAACCATTTTGGTTAGCATCAGGGTAAACTAAGTCAATATCAGCGCCTGAAATAGCATAGTCAGCCTGCAAACCAAACCCTGAACCTTGGATATTACCTTCAACACCCGCAACAGTACCAGTAGCTATACTAACTTGAGTTGTTGGATGCGTCATCGCGCCTACAGATAGTGCATTCGGTGTTGTACTTGGACCACCAACACGAAATGGGTTATCGCCGTCATTACCAGCAGAGATAACCATATTTACACCTAGATCAACAGCGCGTTGAATTAAATACTGCGCACCACCACCTGTGTATGTATCACCAAACTCGCCACCGAGTGACATATTCATTACATCTACACGATCAGAAATGTCACCATCTCCATTAGGATCCATCGCAGCTTCTAATGCTGCAACTTGTGCCGCACTTGGACAACCACCACCACAAACAGAGTAAACATACAGCTCTACATCAGGTGCAATACCACTTACTGAGTGTGAAGAAGATGTACCGTGATTTGTTGGCTCATCAACATCAGGAATAACAACAACAGGATCGTTTTCAATTGGGTCTGCATCATTGCGAATAAAATCGAAACCACCTTTTACAATACCTTGTGGCCAAGTAACTGCGGCAGGATCTTCCTGAGCAGCATCATATGCCTCAACAGTACCCGCGCCATCAAATGCTTTGTGAGTATAATCAATACCTGTATCTAAAACAGCTACTCGCTGGCCTTTACCACTTACAATACCCTCATCGATTAAAGGTTTAGCATGAATATAGTCCGACGTTGCAGCTACATGTAACTCGTTATCAAACATAGGTAATACTTTAGCTACACGTGAGTCTTTTGCTATTTTAGCTAATGCTTCTGGTGATGCTTGAACAATTAGTGTTGGTGCTAGTATTTTAGTTTTACCAATTACTTTCGCATCAAAATCTAAGCTATTGAGCTCTAAAGTCATTGTATCTTGAAGCTGCTCAATATTTGCCGTAATTTCACGGTTGTTTGATGCCTGATAAGTACCATTTACAAATCCATCAACAGAGGTCGTCGCACGAAGTACGATCATATATGCTGATGGTTCTTTCTGTGCAGAAACAGTATCTTTAACTTGCTCTGCTTGGTGATGAGCAATAGTAACTGTAGGTAAAGTTGTTGCACTTGCGAATGTTGCAATAAACGCACTTGATACTGCAGTTGCTATTGCAGTTCTTTTTATTATGTTTTTAGACATTATTTCCCCTGGGACGAGTTTTATATTATTGTGCTTATACCAATCGTAATTGGTTTGTAACTAGAATATAAAACTTTACACCCACCCTGAGCAACACCTTGATTACAAACAAATTACAATGCGTCTACACAAAGACAGAAAACAAGCCTAAGCAATTGATTTGAAGTAACAATAATTCAATCTAAATTTGTAAACAAGTGTAAACAAACCGACCTTTTTGAGACAAATATGAATAATGAAGTGATTAACATCTTAACTATGGCTAAAGTAATTCAAACCGCAGTGGCTCCTGTATTTCTCATAACCGGGATTGCTGCCACACTGGGTGTTTTATCTAATCGCTTAGCACGAATTACCGATAGGGCACGTCAATTAGAACGCAGGTTAAAGGTAAGTACAGATGAAGATTTCAATAAATCACTGGCTACAGAACTTCGCGCCCTTTTAAAGCGCTCTCGATGTATACATATCGCTTTTAGCTTGAGTGTTTTAAGTGCTTTGCTTGTATGTGCCGTTGTTATGCTGTTGTTTTTATCACATATTCAATCTATAAATTTAGGCGTTACAATTGCCTGCTGCTTTGTTGCAGCAATGGCATTGCTTATATGTGCCTTTATGTCTTTACTTGGCGAGGTATTTTTAGCAACTCGAAGCATGCGTCGCGGGATGATATTTGCTGACATAGACATAAACGATTAAATTTTAATTAAACCCATCGCATTTGCTTGAATAAATACGATGTTAGATACAATATACTTAATTAATAATTAAAATTTCCAACAGGGGCAAACATGAAATTAAAAAACGTATTAGCAACAATAGCGCTAGCAACGTGTGTATTTAGTGTATCGGCAAATTCTGCATTTAAAGAGCCAAGTGACGCAATTGAGTATCGCCAAGCTGCATTTTCAATGATCTCAGTACAAATAAGCGATATGGGTGCAATGCTAAAAGGCAAAGTACCTTTTGACGCAGAGCAATTTAAAAAGCGTGCTAACAACGCAGCTGCACTTTCAAAAATGCCATGGGAAGCGTTTTACGAAGGAACCGATAAAGGCGACACAGCTGCACTTGCTGCTGTTTGGGCTGAAAATGCAACCTTCGTTGAAAAAGCGAATGCTTTTGCAGTAAATGCAGATAAGCTAGCGTTAGCTGCTCAATCAGGCGATAAAGCCGTAATCGGTAAAGCTTTTGGTGCATGGGCTAAAGGCTGTAAAGATTGCCATAAACAATTTAAAGATTAATTATTATTGTTTTAGCTGCTTGATGAAGTAACAATAAGTAATAAAAAAGCACGGAACGGTTAACCGTTCCGTGCTTTTTTGTATCTATTATTGAAATACATATATTACTTATTAAACTAAACCTTAACTGGGCTGCGTTTAAATATACGCTTAATAAGCCCCGACAAGCGCTTAAACAAGTTACCAATATCGCTTAATATGATATACAAACATGGTACCAATATAAGTGTTATTAATGTTGCAAACATCACTGCAAAACCAAGCGCTACCGCCATAGGTATTACAAACTTAGCCTGCAAACTTGTTTCAAACATAATGGGCAATACGCCTGCAAATGTAGTGATTGAAGTAAGTAATATAGGTCTGAATCGAGCACAACCGGCATCTATTACAGCATTTTTAATACTAACACCTGCTTTACGGGCTTGATTCACATAATCGGTCATAACGAGTGAGTCGTTTATAACCACCCCAGCTGCAGCAATAATACCAAAGCCAGACATTAAAGTTATATCCAAACCAAACCAGTAATGCCCCCATATTGCTCCCGTTAAGCTAAATGGAATCACCGACATAACAATAAGTGGTTGCGCATAACTCTTAAGGGGTACGGCTAATAAAATATACACCAAAATCATACCGCCGAAGAAAAACATCTTCTGCTGATTAGCTTGATCTTGTTGCTCTTCAATGGCGCCACCAAGTTCTGACTTAACACTTGGGTACTCTTCTTTAAGTTGTGGTAGTAATTTTTCTTTAATTTGATCTACAACTTCGTTTGGCTCAATCACTTCCTCATCAATGTTGCCATAAACATACACTGTACGATAACCCCCTTCGCGGCGAATATAACTAATACCCGGTGTTTCAGTGAGTTCAACTACATCGCCAAGCAGTACTTCACGGCCCTGCGGGGTAGTAACAACCGCATGCTTAAGTGACGAAAATGCCTCTCGAGTCAGTTTAGGGTAACGTACCATTACACGCACCTCTTCGCCGTTTCGAATAACACGCTGAGCCTCACCACCGTAAAAGCTTGCCCCAACTTGATTAGCAATAGAAGCCAAATCTAAACCTAAGTCGTAAGCGACCGGTTTTAGGCTCATTTGCACTTCTTTACTGGCAGGGTCTATTGTTGAGCTAATATCAAACAAACCTTCTTGCTGTTGCAGCAATTCTATAAAGCGACGACCTGCATTATTTAATGTATCAATATCTGAGCCATATAATAAATAACCAAATTCGCCGTCACTGCCTCCTCCATTTACATCATCATAAATGGTTAATGATTTAACACCGGCAATATCAGGCATGGCCTCGCGCCAACGGCGTGATAATTCAAACGCGTTATAAGGACGTACACTTTCATCAACAAGAGGTACAAGCACTTGGGCTTCGGTGCGCCCTTGGTTAAATACTAAAATATCTCTTATGAGCTTTTGACCATATTTGCGCTCGGTATCTTCATCAATCGCAATCACCATCGCCTCTATTTCACGAATAGCATTTATTGTTTGTATGTCTGATACATTGTCATTCATTTCTAGATTTATTTGTGGGTAGTCATGCGGGATTTTTGGCATAAACCCAGTACGAACTTGATTTGATGAGATTAAAGCAAAGGTTACGATTAATAGGGCAATAAATGAAAATAACACTGACCAACGCCATTCAACACAACGTATAACAAAGCGCTTATATGGGCCATTTACAAAACCAAAAAATCGCGTATTAAACCGATCTCGCCAGCCACCCTCTTTTATTGGTGAAAAATGAGTGTGAGCAATATGGGCTGGCAGTATCAACTTTGATTCAATCAAACTAAATACTAAACACAACATTACCACCACAGCTATACCATAAAAGAAGGCACTTTCTGGGCCTGTAGATAACGTAAACGGAGCAAATACTGCAATGGTAGTTAGTACACCAAAAGTTGCAGGGGTTGCTACGCGTTTTGCGCCATTAACCACATTAACAACACCACCGCCTTTTTTTTCTATTTCGGTGTAGGCACTTTCGCCTATGACAATGGCGTCGTCCACCACAATCCCTAGCACCATAATAAAGGCAAAAAGTGATAAAATATTAATGGTTACACCAAACAATGGCATCATCATCATTGCGCCCAAAAAGCACACTGGCAAACCAATCATCACCCATAATGCCAACTTAAAGCGTAAAAAGATTGATAGCATAATTGCAACCAAAATAGCGCCCTGAATGAGGTTTGTAACCATCATGTCTAAGCGGGCATTTAGGTAATACGTAAAATCCATTAGTGGCTCTAAACGAACCCCCAGTGGTAGCTCTTTGTTTTTTAATTCTATAAATGCTTTTACTGAATCAGCAACTGGGATAATACTTTGCTCTTCAGTCGCTTTTACCGATATATAAACTGCATTTTCACCATTGAATTTAAAGTAACGCTCACCTTCAGTGAACTGATCTTTAATCACGGCAATATCTTGCAGTAACACTTTAGCGCCATTAGCCCCTATTTTTACCGGTATTTGTCTAAATTCTTCACCTGAGTAAAACTGATTTTCGACGCGTACAGAAATAACACCTGCGTCTGTTTTTAATTGCCCCGCCGAAAAGTTAGCTGAGTAACGACGCACTGCATTCATTACATCACTAAGGGTTAGGTTATATTGACGAAGCGTATCGGGTTCTATTTCAATTGCTATTTCATCAAGAGGAACATCGTTTACCACTAACGACACGTTAGACAGCTGTAGTAACTCATCCTCTATTTGGTTTGCTATAGGCTTAAGCTCAGTAAGAGGTAGGTCAGCAACAAGCGTCATACCTATTACATCTTGCCTAAACTCAACCTGACTTATGGTGACCGGTTCCATACCGGCTGGGAACGTTGCTATACCATCAACACGTAACTTTACTTTATCAAGCACATCGGTAAGTTTTGCATCGGTGTTTATTTCCAGGCTTGCTGTACCGCCATTTCTAAATGCGCGATACACGCCTTTTTTAATTTCGGTCACATCTTTTAGTGACTCTTCTATTTTTATAAGTATGCTTTCTTCTATTTCTTGTGGTGAAGCGCCAGGATAGTTAGCTTCAATATTAATGTAGTTAATTTCTACATTAGGGAACATTTGACGTTGGATATTTAGAAAGCTAATAATCCCCATCACCACAATAAAAATCATCATTAGGTTGGCAGCAACGGAGTTATTGGCAAAATAAGCAATAATACCGGTTTGTTTTTCAGCGTTAGACGCTGTATTTGGTAGTTCAGTGTTACTCATAACTCAGCCTACCTTTATAATTTTTCAGTGGAAGCATTTTCAAGTGCCTCTGTTTTTTTAGTATCTTGAAGGCCCGCAATTTTTACAGCCATGCCTTTTTGCGGATACTCTGGCAACGTAATCACCAACTTATCATCTGCTTGCAAACCATCACTGATGTAAAAGTACTCACCCTCTTCACGAATAACTGTGACTTTGCGTGGCTCAAGTTGCTGCTCTTCATTAACGATCCATACGGTTTTGTTATTAACTAACTCTTGCGGTAAACGGTAAATATTATTAAGCATTGCACCTGCAAAATTTATCTGTACGTAGCTACCAAACTTAATCGCTGGTTGTTTATTTTTAAGACCGTATGGGTCTTCTATACGCACCACTAAACTGCTCATACGCGTAGCGTTATCAACAATTCCTAGGTCGCGGTCAATTACACCTTCTCGGGTAAAGCTGTTTAGGCCTTTTTGAATAATCGTTGCGGTAATGCCTTTAATACGTTCTGGCAAAAAAACGCTATCGAATCCTGCGATAGGAATAATCACTTCAGCGGTCTCAATATTATTGAGTTCAGCAACTTGCGAACCCATAGTAACAAATTGTCCAACACCTATATTTCGGCTAATCACCAACGCATCATAAGGGGCTGTTACATCACAATTATCCAAATCACGTTGCGCGCGCTTTAATGCAGCTTGCGCCGACTTAACAGATGCTTGTGCACTGAGCACTTGAGGTTTACGTAAAAATAAATCTGTGCGCGCTTTACTTGGAAAGCGCTTGGCTTCGTCTTCGGCTACTTGCGCTTGAGCTTGCTCTTCAATTAAACCCGCTTGCGCGCGAGCAAGCTCGGCCTCTGCAACAAGTACTGCTGCTTCGTAGTTATCTTTTTCAATAGTAAATAGCGTCTCGCCACGAGCAACTACACCACCGGCTACAAAATTAGGATGCCAACTTAACACCTCGCCCGACACCTGCGCCGAAAGCTGTGTATTTTCAAGTGGTTTTACTTCGCCGTAGCTATTAATGATAACTTGGTGATCATTTGCTGCCACAGGCTCAACTTGCACCGTTGGACGAGCATCAATAACTTCTTTTTTTTCTGATTCTTTTGCAATAGCGTTAATTGCCATAAAACCAACGATACCTAAAGCAAGCGCGACGAATGGAAAAACCCATCTAAGTGAATTTGATTGCATATCTTATTTATCCCTAAAATTCTATTAACACCATAATACCAGAGCTATACGAAACATTAAGATGACATTTGTAAGCAACTGTTGCAAATACATATAAATTACAACTTTATATAAGTATAAAAGATGAATAAAATGGTGATTCATCTCATTCGTTATATTTTGTTACAAACTTTTATTTATTTATATCAATTAATTAGCTTTGAACGCTTAAATTTCATCGCGAAGATGTGCGAAATTAAATTAATTTACGTACAGTCCAATTAAATTAACAAATATTAAAAGTCTCAAAATGAAATTAACGTCCATCACCCTTGCGCTTAGCTTAGCGTTTGGCAGCCATGCATTTGCAGCCGATAAAAAAGACGAAAAAGAGTCAAAAACACTTAGCGAAATGATCAAAGGACAAACCGAATTTACCGGTATATTTAGCCTTTATCAAGACGAAAAAACCGGTAAGCACCTTATGGTGATTAACGAATCCCAACTCAATACGCCGTTTGTGTATTTTGCGCACACTGTCGATGGCGTTACAGATGCAGGCCATTATCGTGGTGCATACCGTGAAACTAAGTTAATTGAATTTAGAAAATACTTTGACCGTATCGATATTATTAGCAAAACACCTCGCTACAAATTTGACGAAAGCAGTGCGATTTCAAAAGCGAGTGATGCCAATATTAGTGAAGCGGTACTTGCGAGCATTAAAATAGAAAAAGAAGAAGACGGTAAAATAGCATTTAATGTAAATAAGTTATTTTTAAGCGAAGCACTTCATAAAGTATCACCTACGCCAAATCCAGCAGATAAAAACGCTAAAAAACGCTTTAAAGTAGGTAAACTAGACGATAAAAAATCACGCATTATTAAACAGCGTCCATACCCTAATAACTTAGACGTAGTAGTTGATTACGTATTTACTAACCCAAGCCCTACTGTACGTGGCTCTAATGCAGTAAGCGATCCTCGCAGTGTATCGGTAAAAGTGCAGCACTCGTTTGTTGCTCTTCCTAGCAACAATTATGCACCCCGTATGGATGATGCTCGCATTGGTTATTTTACCAACCAATTTGATCAAATGACATCTACCGATTGGGCACCTTATCAAGATGTTATAAAACGCTGGGACTTACAAAAGAAAGACCCTAGTGCAACACTTTCAGAGCCAGTAAAACCAATTACTTGGTGGATAGAGAATACGACACCAGTTGAATGGCGCGATACTATTCGTGATGCAGTTTTAACATGGAATACTTCTTTTGAAAAAGCCGGTTTTAAAAATGCGCTGGAAGTAAAAGTACAACCAGACGATGCGGATTGGGATGCGGGCGATATTAATTACAACGTACTACGTTGGACTTCGTCACCTAAGCCTCCATTTGGCGGATACGGACCAGCACTTGCTAACCCATTAACAGGCGAAATACTGGGCTCAGACATTATGCTTGAGTTTGTATTTATGAAAAACCGCTGGATTTACGACACACTTTTCACCCAAGGAACAATGAGCCACGGTGAAGCAACAGATACCGGCGAGCTAAATTGCTCTCTTGGGCATGAGATTCAACAAAATCTAATGCTTGCCAAAGGCCTTGCTAGCGGCGACAAAATTGAAGATAAAGAAATGCTTCGCCAAGGTTTAACGCAACTGGTACTTCACGAAGTAGGCCATACTTTAGGTCTTAACCACAATATGAAATCATCTATTTTGTGGGATGAAAAAGAAGTACACGACAAAAACAAAACCCAAGGCATAGTAACCGGTTCTGTTATGGATTATGCACCGGCTAACATTGCCCCAATTGGTGTGCAGCAAGGTGATATTTTTCAAACAAAACCAGGTCCTTATGATGATTGGGCAATTAACTACGGCTACAGCGTAGCGCTTGCAGATGAAGCTGCTGAGCAAGCTCGACTTGAAAAAATACTTGCTCGTTCAAGTGAACATGCCCTTGCCTTTGGTAACGATGCCGACGACATGCGCGCACCAGGTCGCCATATCGATCCACGTGTAATGATTGGTGATTTGTCGTCAAACCCTGCAGCCTATGGCGCAGATCGTATGGCACTTATCAATAAACTATTTACTGAACTAAAAGATAAAGCAACGGTTAAAGGTGAGTCTTACCAACAGCTTGTTACCTCTGCTAATAGCTTATTTGGTCAATACCGAGCTCAAGCAGGTGTTGTTTCTCGCCAGATTGGTGGTGTGTACGTTGAGCGCGCTGTAGTGGGTGATGCAAACGCAGATAAACCATTTACACCGGTATCGCTTGAGCGTCAAACACAAGCGATGGATATACTCGCAAAGTTTGTATTTGCACCAGATGTACTACAAAACATGCAACCTCTTTATAGCTACTTACAGCTGCAACGTCGTGGCTTTAATCACTTTGGTAAAAATGAAGACCCTAAAGCACACAAAATGATTTTAGGCATGCAAAAGTCTGTACTTGCGCAGCTATTACACCCTGCTGTGTTACTGCGTATTTCTGACACCGCTCTATACGGTAATGAATATAGTCTAACTCAGTTTATGCAAGATTTAACTGCCAGCATTTTTGTGAAAAGCAAAGACGCCAACTCTATTAGCCACAACTTACAAATTGAGTATGTTAACCAGCTAATCGCGATTGCAGGCCTTGGTAAAGCAAGTAAATTTGATAACCTAGCTAAAACCGCTGCGTTATATCAGCTAACTCAAATAGCCGATACCAGTGTTGCATGGGGATCAGATACTGCGACTAAAGCGCATAAAAAATATATTGATCGCTTAATTGCAAAAGCGCTAGAAGCGTAAAGCAGCTCTAACAATTGAGTAAAACCAAGGCCACGTTAAACGTGGCCTTTTTTATAACAAGAACAATAAAGATTAAATATAAATAGTGCCTTTTAAATACCTTACAGCATGCCCGGTTAAGGTGACGGTTGTATCACCCACTTCGCAAGTTAGCTGCCCGCCTCTGCTTGAAGCCTGATAAGCGCTTAACGTAGTTTTACCTAATTGCAGCGCCCAGTAAGGTGCCAAGCCAGTATGAATAGAACCTGTCACATAATCTTCGTCGCCACCGCTTGCAGGCCAAAAATAACGAGATATAAAATCATATTCAGCACTCGGAGCAGTGGCCACTACATCAAGTGGATAAAGCGTTTTTAAAAGCTCTGAGCTAGTTTTTAATTCAAGTATTTGATCGGCATTTTCATAAATAGCAAAGTAAGCTTGGCGGTTTTTAAGCACTTTACTCGGTTGTATAGACAAGCCATCAAGCAATTGCTGCGGTACATTTTGCACTTCAACCGGTGCTTGTTTCGGAAAGGTCATTGCAAAGCTGCCATCAGCGTTTTTATTAACGATCAGCTCGCCCACCGCATCAGCAATAAAGCGAATTTGCGATATATTATGCTCTTCACATAAAACATAGGCAGCCGCAAGTGTGGCATGACCGCAAAAGTCGATTTCCATTAACGGCGAAAACCAGCGAATAACAAAACTGCCATCGTCTTGCTGGCAGGTAAAAGCCGTTTCAGATACGTTATTTTCTGCGCCAATTTTTAGCATTAAATCGTCACTTAACCACGATTTCAATGAGATCACTGCCGCATAGTTACCTTTAAATAACTCATTCGTAAACGCATCAATTTGATGAATAGTTAATTGCATTGTTTAAACTTTGTAATGATTAATAGCTTAAAACTGCCACACCTAAACTCAATTAGCACTTTTATTTTAGCTTTAAGCCATTACAGGTCGCACTCTATAATATTGCATACAGCCAAATTGCACAGCATTTGTAAGCAACAACATAATAAACATAAGTAAGTGCGCAGTACTTGTGGCTGCATTTGAAAGCTCAACAACTAAGCCGCAAATACCAGCAATAAACTGCAAGCTAAAGTAGCGCGCGCTTAAATTACTTACATTACCCGTACGCAATGTTTTATAAGTTTGCGGCATAACACGTACCGAACTCATCACAAGGCCAACATACGTTAAAGCGCTTAATACCGTTGCAGTATCGAGGTTTGAATTCAAAAGCAGTGAAAAGGGCAGTAACGAAAAACCTAACATAGTAACCAGCTGTACGCGCTCTCGTTTAGCTGCGTTGAAACGTGCAAAAAAATACAAAATAAGCCCGCTTAACGCACCGGTTACAATAAATGGTAATGCAATATAATAGCGCTCAAAGTAAATATTGTAGGTTATAAAATAAAGGCTTTGCGCTAACCCAAACGTCATCATCAATAGTGATAAACCTGAGACACTACGATTTTTTCGAATTTTGTTTAGTAGCGGTAAAAAACTAAAAACCAAAATAAAAGAAGACAATATAGGCAAATAATGCGCCAAAGCAACCTCACTCGTTACATAAATGTTAACTAGAAATGGAAATAAAAACATTTATTAAACATATGTTTTAAAAGGCTTTTACTATGAGCGCGGCATTGTAGAGCCGCGTAAATTTAACTCAACTAAATAGCAAAAACTTATTTTAGGTACTGGCAAGCTGAGTATACAAAAACCGTAGAATTAAGTTCACAGTTTGTTTGTTTTATTGAAATTCATTACTGCAACTTACAAATAAAAATGATAGTTGTTATCATGCGCAGGTCATTAGCTACTGCATATAAAACCATCCATGAGAAAAATACTTTTTAAGATCCACAGCTGGATTGCCCTTATTGCAATCATTCCACTCATTGTCATTAGTATTACAGGCAGTGTATTAGTTTTTAAAAGTGAAATAGATGGCTTACTTATGCCTGATAGTCACTTTGTTGTAAAAGCGTTGCCAGAGCGTATAACAATCGATAAATTAATCGCTAAAGCAGAACATGCTTACCCTGAGTATCTAGTGGGTAGCTGGGAGATTTTTAACAATGATACTGCTGATCGGGTTTACTTAGTTAAACGCGGTACAGAGCAATGGTATAAGTTTCATTTAAACCAGTACACAGGTGATATTTTATCGGAGCCAGTAGGCACTAGCCATTACTTTACTGATTGGTTTTTAGAACTACATTACACATTTTTACTAAATGACTTAAAAAGTTTACCTGGCCAAACAGGTACTGTTTTAGGCTTCTTTTTTGCTTTGTTTTTATTAATCTTAGGCATTACAGGCCTCATTATTTATCGCAAGTTTTGGCAACGTCTGTTTAGTGTACGCTGGCGTGCGACACTACAAATAGTCCTTAGCGATATCCATAAAATGACCGGTGTTATTGGCTCCCCTATCATTATTATTTTAGCGATTACAGGTGGCTACTTTAACTGGGCTGTTTGGTATCACGAAGTAATAGAGCACGCAGAAGAAGAACATTTTGTGCTAACCAAAAAGCTACATAGTGCAGATATCTCGTTTCAAGATATTTTAGATAATAGCAAACAACAAATAACTACTTTTAATAGCACTTTTTTGGTTATGCCATTAGAACCGGATGAAAATATTACCGTATTTGGAGAAGTTAAAACTGCCAACCCGCTTGCCAGTGAATACGCCAATACTGTTACCTACAATAAATTGACTGGTGACCACATGGTCAACTGGGATATTCGCGAAGTTGGTATTGGCTGGCAAGTAATTGATAGCTTCAGAAAACTTCACTTTGGTTATTTTGCAGGTCTTACTAGTAAAATACTGTGGTGTGTAATTGGCTTAAGTCCAGTATGGCTAGCCGGAACCGGCTTTTACTTATGGTTTACCCGCCGAAAACGTAAAAAACAGTCACAGGTAAATCGCTCAAATAAGCGAGGCATAGTTAACGCTTGATTTGAAAACCACCTCAATGTAAAGTCAAAGTTCACATTGAGGTGGCTTATGAAGTTTATAATATTAATATTTTGTCTTTTTTTAACTGCATGTAAAAATACACCCGCAATTACTGCGGCTCAAAAAGTACAGTTATCCAGTCTTATAAATCATTCGCTTTTTGAGCGCTTGGACACTCCAACCGAGCAAAGCATTTTTGAATTGCCTCAAGCAGAAAAGCAAAAATTCTTAACCTATGCAAATGAAAATCTAGCAGATACCCGAGCTGATCAAGTTATTTTTAATTATCTAGAAGGTCGGTTAGAAAACTTCAAGTACCATGGCGATACACTTACTTCAAAGCAAGCCCTTAAATTATCGCAAGGTAATTGCATTAGTCTAGCGGTACTAACACAAAGCTACGCACAAACCTTAAGTCTCGATACAAGTTTCCAGGAAGTGACCAGCGAACCGGTGTATGCCAAAGAAAGCAACATAGTCTATGTGGCTAATCACTTTAGGACAAAGGTATATGCTCCCAAAGTAAAGAAAGAAGATAATTATATCGAATTTATTAGAGCAGGAACACTGATAGACTATTTCCCGACTCAAGGTAGTATCTATTCTGGTAGTGCAACTTATAACGATTTGCTAGCTAAGTTTTATAGTAACTTAGCGGCAAACGCACTTGTCAAAAAACAATTTAATACGGCTTACTCTCTTATTTTACAAGCGAATAAATTTACACCAAATGATGCAGAACTATTTAACATAGCTGGTATTTTACATCGCCGAGTTGGTGATTTACAAAGCGCTAAAAACATCTACCAAACAGCACTTAGCAATAACGAGATAAGCATTAATTTAATCAGCAACTATAAGCTTTTAGCTGAAGAGTTAGGCGACAAAGAGCTTGTTAAAGAGCTCACCTCACAATTAGTTAATAAAGAAAAAGACCCATACGAATTATTAGTGATCGCTAAAAACAACTTACAAGCTGGCCACGTTCATCAAGCTAAAGCAAACCTTGAGCAAGCCATTACTAAAGCGCCTTACATTGCTGAGTTATACTTGGAACTCGCAAAAGTTCGCTATCGACAAGGCAATACCAAACAAACACAAACCTTACTTGAAAAAGCAATTAAACTAGAGCGTGATAACCAAAAGCTCGATATATATCAAGCTAAGTTACTATCCTTGCAGATGGAAAAGTAACTTAGCCGATTAATATTTATAACGAATAATAGAAGCTCAGCCAAGCACGCATTTCATCTTCAAAACTGACGCCTTCTACTCGCGACAGCCCCATATTAAAGGTTAAATCATTTACGCCCGCAGGCCCCATCCCAAAGCTAAAATCACCTTGGTATTTTAAGCCGTAGCTTTGTGCGTATACGGTGTCGTCGAGTTGATGTTGCTTATAATAAAGCCACGGCATGCCTTCTTTAAGGCTAAAGCCGCCACCGTAGCCTTGATAGCGCTTTGCAGTTGCGCTGTAAAAGGGCAGATCAGATGAAAGTACATGTTCACTACTTTGTTGCTGATTAATAAGATTTGAGCTAAAACCACCTAATGCAAGGCTATTGTCATCACGCTGTTTTTGATCAAAGTTTGCATAAAGAGGAATACCAAACGCCTTACCAAAAATTTTGGCGGCTAAATCGTAGCCTTGCCAATTGCTACTTTTACTACTGCCATCGTACCAACTCGCATAAACACTTTGGCCTATCGCAAAATCTTGACGATCATATTGCCAATTTTGAGCAACGCCTAAACGCGTCCAACTTTTATGGCTTATCTTATAATCAGTGTAATTGTAGGCAATCTCTGGCGTTAAACTTAGCTGCCCAAATTTAACTGGGTAACTTACTGCAGCAAAACCACCACGGGCATCTATGTCGGTATTTAAACTTGCTTGGTACTGGCGCGATGTATTTAAATCATAGTCAAACAGTGCAAGTTTCAGTTTTACATCAAGCGCATTATATTTTGCCTGCACATAACCACCGTGCAGTGCTCCATCGTGTAAATCAGTGCTATATCCCGCTTGCAAGTCGAGCTGCTTTAATAAGTCGCTACTTTTAATGCTTAAATCTAACAAACTGGTAGAAGCCGAATAATACTGTGTTCCTAGTGCAAAAGTAGCGTGCTGATCGAGTACGTTGTAATTTGTCTGCTGCGTTGTTTGGTGCGTATATATTTTAGCTTTTGGAAGCGTATGTTCGTTTACAATTAGCAGCGGTGCTTTTTTGTTAGCCGAAAATTCAGTAACTACAGTGCTTTTTATAGCTTTTGGCAGTGTTTTTACATTTGGCCCATCTGCGGTTATCGAAAAATAGAGTAACGAGCCATCAGCCATTTCAATTGGGTGAGCAACGGCCTCTTGTCCTTGGGTTAACTTGGTGAGTGTTTTACTTTTAATATGATAATTGTAAATATCGGTGGCGCTATTTAAGCCTGCAACAAAGTAAAGTGACTCGCCATTAAAACTAAAGCTCGGCTGGCTTAAATATTGATACCCGTTTGGCATAGGTACTAGTTGCTGTTGTTCGCCGCTCACATCTTGTATATACAACTGCCAGTTTTCATTTAATGACGTTGATAAATAAGCTAATTTAGTTTCATCAGGACTGAGTATTGGGTAATCGTAAGTTGTCTCAAGGCTTTTTGTAAATAATGGTGTGATGGTTTGCGTATTGAGTTCAACCTTTACTAATTCAGAGTAGCCATCTCTTATTTGCTCGCCATACAAGGTTTCGCCGTTACTGGTTACTTTAAAACGACGTATACCAGCAAGTTCGGTAAGTTGTGTAATATTTCCAGTGTCAGTGTTATAGCTAAATATGTCAGACACTTTGTTATAAATACCCGACTCTTCATTGCTGTACGCATTAAAATATAACGTTGTGCTATTTACCCATTGAGGGTTTGCAATACCGGCTCGATTAATTTGATTAAGCACTTGTTTTTGTTCGCGCTTAAACACACTTGGCGCTGTATCGGGGATGTCTTGTGCATCGTTTTCGAGTAGCTCTTTTTGCGCTTTAGTAAACTCTTCTTGCGCTTTAATGTTGTCATCCGTGCTATAAATTATAAGCTTGGTATTACTCTCTTTGTCTCGCTCAACAATCGCAATTTTACTACCATCTTTTGAAAGTGCGGGGTTACTTGCATATAAATTTAGCTCAAGCCAAAGTTCACTATTAAGTAACACCTCCCCTTGCTCTATTTGCATTGCTTTATAGGTATATTCAGCTATAAATCGACGATATAGCTTGGCTGCACTTTGCCCAAACACACCGCCAAATGCCTCATCAAAATCCCGCGTTTTTACGCCTTGCATTCGCGTCCAAACACTATCGAGTGTTTGCTCTGAATAGTTTTGCTCTAGCCAATTTAAAAAGCGGCTCCCCATTAAATACGCCATTGAGCCGCCCATAAAGCCCTGCTCGCCATTTAATTGCCCATAGGTTGGCAAAGCACCTTGCTGAGCAAATTCTCGCAGTATTGACTCTGAGTAGTTATCAAATAAACGCCCACGGCCCGTCATTTTAGACTCAATCAATGTGGCATAACCTTCGGCTACCCAGCGCGGTGTATCACTGTAGGTTAAGTCGTATAAATCCCATATGCCACGTACTTTTTGCTGCCAGTCATTGCGTGTTGGCTGTGCTAAGTGTACTAAGTGAATATATTCATGCAGTACAAGTAACTGCTGCCAGCCAGCGCTGTTTGATATAACGGTGTCGGATTGTGGTGGGGTTGTAAAAAGCGCCATTACAGGATTATTTGAGGTAGGTAGCGCAAAGCCATTTGCCGCATTTAGGGGATCAAACACCACTACATCAACTGTTTTATCAAGTGCTCGGTTTTGCTGCTCAAGCACTTTGATGCGTACTATTTCAAGCTCTGCTGCAGTTGATTTAGCAAAATCAGCATGCTCAACACTGTAGTGAACATTAAAATGTTCGGTATGAATAGTTTGCCAATCGGCTGCAAAGCTCGGTGCTGCTAGTAATAAAGCCGATGCGATAAGTGTTTTTTTCATGAGCGTCCCTAAAAGAATTCCTTAATACCATCTAGAGTATTATTAAATGTCTTTCATGGGCAGTAAGAAAGTGTAATAAAACATGTGAAAATGAGTATTTACACATGTTTTATTAGGGTGATTTACATCCAGCTGCGAGTATCTGACTCAATCTGTTTGATTGTAAAATCAATAATAAAGTCAGCATCTTGCTGCTTTATATAAGGCATAAATGCAAAGCCTGAAGCAAGTTGTATATACAGGCTTTTTAAGCCTGATTTTCTCATTAAGTACGTACTTATACTGCGCGCACTTTGCGCTTTATAAAGCTCAAAAACACGGTAGTGAACGCCAATCATACCTTTACGTACAACCATGTAAAATCGGCCATTATCCTCATGCATGTAATAACCATAACGCTGATACGATAAAGTTACCAAGCCAGAAAACCCCACCAAAACACCAAGGCTTATCAGAGTATTAATATCAGCAATAAAACAAAAGCCAAACACGAGTGCACTCGGTAACAATGAATAAAAGCCTAAATTTTTATACAAAAGCGCTCGCTCTGCGCGCTTAAAAGCGAGTTTTTTACTATTAAACCACGGGTAAATCCATTGGCATACACTATCAACTTGTTCGCTATTTAATACAGGTAATACTAAGGTTTGTTTATTTTTCTTAGCTGCAACACCGGCTGCTATTCCGCCGCTACTTGCTTGTAAACACTCCACGGTAAATCGCTTTAGTAATCGCCCCATTAGGTTTTGTTTAATAACAATAGATTGCACTTTATCCATGCTCATTGAAAGCTGATGGCGCTCTAACAAGCCAGCAATACGTTTAAACTTTTGACCTTTAAAATAAAGCTCAAAGTTATAAAAACGAATAAGCGACATAGTCACCGATAGCATCACAGCGACCAAAACTAGCAAAACAATTAAGGTGATCATCGCAAAAGTAGCAGCACTTGCCAGCATGCCAAGCTCTTGTTGATAAAAGCCTTCTACTTTCGCAATAATTTGCTTCTCTAAAAAATCAACAATCAGGTTTATAAAAGGGGCAACAGCAGCGATTGCTAAAATAGCCATATTCGACATTAAACCAAATTTGGCTATTTCTTTATTACTAATGCTTAGGCTGTTTTCGATAGTGTCTGTTTCGCTTTGTTCAGTATTTTGTATTTCTTGCTGTTGCTGCGCTTTAAAATCAAATATTTGTTTACGCATTTGCTGTGCGTAATCTTGAGTGACGCCAGGTAAAACAACTTCTTGTGACACACTGCCTGCGGCATCAAAAATACAATTAACTAAGTTTACAGGGATAAAATAAAATGGCTCGGCAATATTAACGTTTTGCACACGGCCAAATTTAAGCGTAAGTCGCTCTTTTTTAAATACACCTTTGTTAAGCAATATTTCGTTGTCGCTACTAATAGAAAACTTAAAATTTAAATAATATAAAAATGAGTAAATAAGTAGCAAAATCAGCGCAAGACCGCCTGCAACCTGTGCCCAAAATAATTTATTTTCTACTTGAGTAACAAACACCACAAGCATGGGCAGTAAGTTTAAAAGGCCATCTTTTACAAACCGCACACTAAAGTGCACAACAAAGTATAAAAGTGCCCAGGGCGATACTTTTTGCCAGTAAATAGGGCTCGCTTTATCTTCGATAATTGTATTACTCATCGACTAAAGTTGCCTGAGTAGTTGCGTCGTCTTGACGGTAATTTTGTACAAATTGGCGCATATTTTTACAATCATCATGGGTTAGCCCACTAATTTGTAAATCGGCACTTACACCGCCAGCGCTAAATAATTTAATGCTCGCAAGGCTAAGTTTTCGCTCTATTGGCCCTTGGTGTATTTCCATATGCTGTACACGCGCTAAAGGCAATACCGTCACTTGTTGCCAAATAACGCCTTTTTTAAAAGCAATGTCATGATTTCGCACTGCAAAACCTCGCAACCTCACACTTATCATGTTGTACGCCATAGATATGGCCACCAAAATAGGCATACCAATTAGCAAATACGTTTGTGCCTTATTAGCAAAGGCTTCATTAAAATAACAAACAGCAATAAGCGCTCCAATTAGCGGAATATAAAACAGAAGCGAGCTAAGTTGCGCATGTAATAACGCTTTGTTAGCCAACGGCTTAAAGCTAATATCACCATGCTTTGGCAAATCCATTATTTGTTGATTGTTAAACACTATTTATCCCTATTACTGCTTTAATTACTTACCAACTAATGGTGGTTATTAAGGTGTGGCTTTGTTTTGGCTCAAGCGTTACTTTATCGCCTAAAACATTAGCGGCCTCTAGGCAGAGCATTGTTTTATATTCATCATCAGCAAAGTTAGATAAGCGTTTTGACTTTTCTATCCATGGGTTCCACAGTACACACGAACTTGAATTTTCGCGGCTCACATTAATAACACCTTCTGGCGTATTAATGGTTTGCTCTGTATTTGCTTGTGTATAAACCATGTCGGTTTCGCGCTCAAAGCTTACAATGTCATTTTGTACAAATGGCCCCTCACTAAACTCAACATATTGCGCGCCTTGCAACCCATCAACATGAGTATTTGTAATGTCTGAGGTAGGAAAATAGGTATGCAGTGCTTGAGTAAAGCTAAATGGCACACTTCCTAAGTTAGTGGTCGTCAAGCGAACCTGTAACTTATCGCTTAACACAAACTCAACTTTGAATGCGGACTGATGCGGCCAATACGTTGTATTAACAAGTTTCATGGGTAGCTTCAGACTAACTGTAATTTGCTCATCAGATTCGTGTACTTCATCGGCTTGCCATACGCTTGTGCGCGCAAAACCATGGGCTGGCCATCCATCATTAGCATGTGTACCAAACCATGGCCAACAAATTGGAATACCACCTCGAATACTTACACCTTCTTGATAGGTTTCGCTCTGTGACACCCAAATAAGCGGCTTGTTATTTTTAGGAATAAACTCGGTAATTTGCCCACCTTGCAAAAATATTTTTGCATCGCACTTTGCACTAGCTATTTTAATAAACTCAAGACCGGTTTCGCTTTGCTCAATGCTAACTGATGGCGATAATTTCATACCTTCCCCTATAATACTGATACTAAAGATTTTTAATATTTGTGCAAAAACAATAATGCATGCTTAAAGTATACGCTATTGATATTAAATATTGATTGCTGAATTTGTTCATTGCCGATTAATACATCTACAGTAAACTCACAAACAATTACTTTGTACTAACAGCTGTAGATGAACAATACTAAAGTCTATGTAATAAGACTTGCCAATTATTCACAACCTACGTACTGTGCGCAAGTTAATGTATACAAGATGCTAAGAATATTTAATAAATTTTGAACAATATAATTTTACATTAGTTTCTGCTCTAAGCATTAAAAACCAATAAAAGCGGGTTGAAATACAATATATAATTTGAATTCAATTTATTTGATGTGTAACATTTCGCGATTACGGCAAGCTATTGCTTTTTCGACGAGATAAAAAAATGCAGAAATATGACGAGTTATTAGTTTCTTTACGTAAAGTGATCCGTGCGATTGATTTGCACTCTAAGCAACTAAATAAAACAGCGGGTTTAACAGGGCCACAACTGCTTATTATGCAGGAAGTTTCCCAAACAAACGGCATAACTGCCAGTCGTATTGCTCAAAATGTCAATTTAAGCCCAGCAACCGTCACAAATATTCTAGATAGAATCGAAAGTAGAGATTTAGTAACACGCGTACGCAGTCAAATGGATAAACGACGAGTGAGCTTATACCTCACAGAAAAAGGAAAAGAGTTACTTGAAAAAGCACCTCAGCCATTGCAAGAACACTTCATTGAAAAGTTCTCTGCACTTGCTGAATGGGAACAGAGTCTTTTACTCTCGTCAATGCAGCGCGTAGCCGCAATGATGGATGCTGACAAATTAGATGCATCTCCCCTACTAGAAGTTGGTGCGCTGACTCAAGCTCCTAAAGAATAAAAACACATAAGTTTTGTACTTACTCTAAACGTAAGGCGTTTTTTGACGCCTTGAATTTTTTATTTTTTAATCAACATCTGAGCAGCTACTATGACTAAACTCTCTAAATTAACGTTAGCATTAATTTTAAGTGGTGTTACTGGCACTTCTTACGCCACGGATCTCGACACCCTTCAAAACCAATTAAAACAACTAAAACAGCAAATGCAGCTGCTCGAAAATCAATTAATCGAAGAGAAATCCAAACAACAGAAAATCAATAAAAAGCATGAAGAGCAAGTTGCTAAAATTAGTAAAAAGGCTCAGCAAACAGCAACTGTTGTAGAGCCAGTAAAAAAAGACGACGGTATTAAATTCGGTGGTGCAATTCGCGCTAACTATAGCGTGGCCTCATACGATGAAGATAATAAAGATCGTGACGGTGATTTCGATTTTGATATTTTTCGTTTAAATGTATCAGGAAAAATTAACGATATCTCAGTAAATGGTGAAATTCGCTTTTTTGATTATATGACCGTAATTAAATATGCCTATCTAGGTTATGAGTTTACAAATGATTGGGAAGCGCAAGCAGGCATTACACAAGTGCCATTTGGTAACGGTCCTTATAATTCTCATAACTACTTTTTTAGCAGCAACTATTATATTGGCCTAGAAGATGATTTTGATTTAGGTGTTGTCGTTAAACGCAAATTGAAAGATAACTGGAAATTAGACTTAGGCTTTTTCAAAAATGACGAGCTTGGCGGTGTTGACGGATCAGCATCAGATAAAAGCCATCGTTATTCTTATGATATTGTTGGTAGCCGCAGTGCAAGCGAAGGAACATATGCAGAACCAGCTAATGAGCTTGGTGAGTACAATACCTTTGCTGGGCGTGCAACATATCAAATTAAGCACAATAAAAACATAACAACAGATATTGGTATTTCACTACTCAGTGGCGGCTTACATGACGGTGTAGATCGAGCAGGTAGTTATGGTGCATGGGCTGTACACCTTGATAGTCAGATTAATAACTGGAATATTCAGCTTCAACATGGCGAGTATGACTACGACTTAGACGATCAAAGTGACCGTATTTCGGTTGCAGCCTATGCCTATTACGATACGATTTCAAGCGAGGCAACTATGTCTAGCCTTAACGTTGCCTACAATTATTCGGTAGAATGGGGGCCTGTAAATGCCCTACAATTTTATAACGACTACAGCACCATATACGACAAATCAGACGATAGCGCCAATACATGGATGAATATAACAGGTGTGAGTGTATCGGCCGGTGCCTTTTTTACCTACTTTGATTATGTTCAAGCGCGTAACCAGCCATTTATTGGCGGAACAATGATAGGAGATGGCGATACAGAGCGTCGCTTCAATATAAATTTAGGTTACTATTTCTAAAAAAGTCGCACATAATCTATTTAACAATAAAAAAGGGCAAAATACATTTGTCCTTTTTTATTGCGTGCTGTTGTTATTTCATACCAATCTGCTTATATATTTGGTCTATTAAATGATAAAAAACCGCACTAAAACCAAGCAAAAATTTTTAACGAAATGAGTCACTATTTAATACTATATAATCATCATGTTTTTAATAAAATTGGCATAAGTACTTCGAATTACGCCTCAATTAGCCTACAATTTAATGTATCCGTAATTAAACAAAATGAGTATAAGTGAATATAAGAGCAGCCTTTGTTTGTTATAAAAATTTATGGCTAAAAATGCTAGGGCTGATACTGGTTGCACTTGGTATTATTGGCATTGTACTGCCTGTTATGCCCACCACTATATTTTTCATTTTAGCGCTCACTTGTTTTACTCGCTCATCGCCCGCGCTAGAACACTGGTTACTTAACCATCCTCGTTATGGGACTACATTACAACAGTGGCAAGCTCACAAAGTGGTTCCCGTTAAAGCAAAATGTTATGCCGCCATTGGCATGTTAATTGGGTTTATATTTTTACTGTACTCTACTGCCCCGATTTGGGTTATTTACCTCGTTGCAGCGATAGAAATATCGGTAATGATTTACCTTATCTTAAGGCCCTCCACTCCACCTAAGTACTAAACGCATCCCTACAAATACCCTCTACTTGTAAAATCTTAATGTAAAGTTAAGTAAGTAAATTTGTAATGACTAATGCAAATCATTATCATGTTGTAAATTTTACAACATTAAACTATTTATGGCGTTTATTAATAAGCGAACTTTGTATAGTACAAGTCGCGCTCTACATATTTATATTTCTACAGCTTTGTTTTTTCTGCTTATTTTGTTTTGCGTTAGCGGCATTGTGCTCAACCACATTGACTGGCTTAAAAACGATAAAAATAACGGCCAAGTAACGGCGGCAATTCCAGCTGAGTTAGTTACCAAAGCGAATGAACAGCTAAATACGTTACCTACGCTTTACCCTGAAATAGAAGCTTACCTAGCCGAGCAATATTCACTTACAAAAGTAAAAAGCATTGAGTGGGAAAAAGAAGACGCGCTTGTCATGCTCGACTACCCACTACCTGCTGGGTTTGCCTACGCAGAGCTTGACTTTACAACTGGCGAGCTAAATCTTGATTACCAAACAGGTGGCTTTTTAAGCCTTATTGGCGACTTACATAAAGGCCGCCACAGCGGTGAAGTATGGAGTTTAGTGATTGATATATCTGCCGTACTAATGATTATATTTGCCATCACCGGCATGATTATTTTGTTTCAAAATAGAAAAAAACGCTTAGCAGGAATATGGATAACTTTACTGGGAGTGGCAACTCCACTGGTTATATATTTATGTTGGGTTCCACAAATAAAAGGAGTGTCTTAATGGTTAAATTTAAATTATTTATAAGCACCGCATTACTGCTCGTAGCTGCGTTTTTTCAAACAACGGCGCATGCGCAAACACCACAGCTAGAGGTTGAATTAACGCTTCCCGACTTAGAAGTACAACCGTATCACCGCCCATACGTTGCAGTTTGGCTTGAAACACCAGAGCGCAAACACGTTACAACGCTTGCACTTTGGGTGCAAAAAACAGAATGGTTTAAAGACTTACGCCAATGGTGGCGTAAAGCTGGTAAAAGCGATGCCAACTTTGACGGCATTAGCGGCGCAACAAAACGCGCAGGTACTTACACCATAAATTGGCAAGGTAATGATTTAGACGGTAACCCAGTAAAACCTGGTAAATACTTACTAAATATTGAAGTTGTACGCGAAGAAGGCGGCAGAGACTACACCCGCGTTGAGCTCGATTTAACTAAATCAGGCAAGCTGACAATTGATGGTAAAAACGAGTTTTCTAAAAGCTTCGTCACTGTAAGCACTAAGTAGCTGCTACTTAATCATTTGAATTTAAGGAAATACAATGAAAATTAATTTATTAAAAACCGCATTAATCGGCGCATTGAGCTTATCTGCTTTAGTGTCAACTTCAGCAAGTGCACACGGACGCTGGTTACTACCTTCGCATACATCTTTATCAGGCGATAAAGCGCATTACGTAATGATTGACGCTAGTATCTCTAACGAAATATTTGCACCAGACAAAGCCTTTAAACCTAAAGAAAAAGGCGCCGAGTACGACGACACATTATTAATGGCACTTGCGCCTAATGGTGAGCCAGTAAGCGACACTATTCGTGCTTATTACTTAAAACGTAAAAGCTCAGCTGCTGTAAGCTTAACAGAGCAAGGCACTTACCACATTGCAATGACCCAAAAGCCAATGTACATGACCTTCTACAAAAATGAAGAAGGTAAGCGCAAGCGCGTATTTGGTAAAAAAACAGACGCAAAATTACCAAGCAATGCAAAAGATGTAACGACAACGAAGGTTGTTTCAACAGTAGATACATTTGTAAGCCGAAATGGCACCTCAAAACCTGCACAGTTAGGTTTAGGCTTAGAGCTTAGCGGTCCAACGCATCCAAACGATTTATTTGTAGGTGAACAAGCACGTTTTCAGTTACTACAAGATGGTAAATCTGCTGGTGAAGGCGTTGAAGTAAGTATTTTAAAAGGCGACACACGCTACCGTAACGAGCGTGGCGAAGTAAAAGTAACGACCGATAAAGACGGGATGTTTACAATTACGTGGAAAGAGCCAGGCCTATACCTAATCGAAACCTCTAACAAGGTTACCGTAAATGAAGAAGGCGTAGATGCAGGACGTTATGCATTATTTACAACGCTTGAAGTTGCCCCTGAATAATTTAAATTACTAAATTTAAAAAATTGAAAGGCCAAGCATTTGCTTGGCCTTCTTACGTATTACTAACTTTTATCTAAAATCCCCTTGAATTCGCAACCATTCGACACAAGATTGCAACTACAACGATCCAAACGCCTATATCACGCGTAAACACTGGGGCGTGTTGGCCTTTGTGGATTGAAATTTGTTCAATCTAGGAGCGATTTAATCGCGGCGCGAGGTTTGTAACCTAGTGGGCTAAGTAAAAACTGAGTAACAAAGAGTTAATCGTTCCTAGAAAGAACCCAAAGGGCTGACGAATCCCCAAAACGTGACAGGCACAGCAATTTATGATCTTATGTAAATCACCACAACCCACA
>NZ_JJNZ01000018.1 GCF_000690055.1 Pseudoalteromonas fuliginea | reverse complement strand
GTTAGTCGGCACCATTTATTTAGGTAACTTAAAGCAACTGACTTGTAATCAGTAGTCTGTATAAGTTACCCGCTCGACTTTGTTAGTCGGCACCATTTATTTAGGTAACTTAAAGCAACTGACTTGTAATCAGTAGTCTGTATAAGTTACCCGCTCGACTTTGTTAGTCGGCACATTTACTTAAAGCCTCGCTTATAGCGGGGCTTTTTTGTTTTTGTATATTTAATCTCTTAGACACATTACAAAAAATTAATTTTTTATTGTTAAAAATTGCTGATCATTTGCTCATTTTTACCGTATAACTGGCTATTATGTTAGTTCATCGCTAGCTATGTAATGTTATGTAAAGTAGGTTGAGCAAAATTTGCCAAAGTGCTTGAATTAACCTCATAAATAGCAGTAATTTAGGTTTAATTATGATTTGGCAATGCAAGCCAACCCTATTGGCAATTAGTGTGATGCTGCTTAGCGGCTGTGCGAGTGATTTGAACTCGTCGCAGCGCATGCAAGCGCCTAATAATATGCCTCAGCAATGGCAGCAAGAAGCATCAAGCTCAGCATTAAAAGTACAAGAGCAATGGCTTACACAATTACAAAATCCTACGCTTAACAAATTTGTACAACAAGCACTTAAAAATAACCAACAGCTTTTGCAAACGAGTTATGATGTTGAAATTCAAAAGCAGCAACTTATAGTCTCGGGCGCTGCACTTTGGCCAAGCCTCGATTTATCAACACGTACAAGCCGTAGTAAAGACAACCGCCCTGTAAGTTACGACAACGCAAGCTCCGTAAGTTTAAATTTAACTTACGAGGTTGATTTATGGGGTAAGCTTTCTGACGCTAAGCGCGAAGCTAATCTTAACTATTTAGCGCAACAGGCACGATTTGAGCAAGCTAAACAGCAACTCGTTGCTGATGTAGTAACAGGCTGGTTCGATGTTGTTACGGCGCAGCAATTACTGGATTTATTTAAGCGTCGTGAAGCCAATGCACAACAAAATCTAGATATTATTGAGTCTGGCTATCGCCAAGGTATAAACGAAGCGCTCGATGTGTATTTAGCGCGTAATGAGCTTAATAATGAACGCTCTCGCATTGCCACTCAAACAGCGAGTTTATCGGCATCAGCACGTGTACTTGAGCGTTTACTTGGTGAATACCCAAAAGGCGCTATTACTGCTAGTAGTGACTTACCTGTTATTAATACCGATATTCCTCTAGGATTACCTTCTGAGCTTATAACGCGAAAACCTACTCTACGTGCAAGTTGGTATGAGCTTTTAGCAGCCGATGCATCATTGGCATATGCGCATAAACAACGCTTTCCAAGTTTAGATTTAACAGCTTCATTAAGTGATAGTACAGACCGAGTAAGCGACTTGTTTTCTCCATCAAGCCTTGCATGGTCTTTATTAGGTAGTATTTCAGCGCCACTTTTTGAAGGAGGGCGCTTAAAAGCCAACGAAGAAATAGCGCGTCTTAATACTCAAAAGCAAGAGCAGCTTTATTTACAAACGCTTTATGACGCGTTTGGCGATGTTGAAAATGCAATTTCGCAGCAGCAGTCCCTCAAAGCTCAATATACAAGCACATTAGAGGCACAAGAAAACGCACTTGCTGCAGAGCAATTGTCGTTTGAGCAGTATCAAAGTGGCTTGGTAACTTACACGACTGTGCTTGATGCCCAAGACCGTTCTTTTGACGCGCAAAGCTCCTTAATCGATATTAAAAACCAATTAATAGCCAATAGAATTAACTTATACATTGCCCTTGGTGGTGATTTTGCAAAGCCCTCAAGTGAACTAAAGAGCAATAACGATGAAAACTAAAACAGCAAAAATTATTATTCCAGCGGTGGTTATAGTTGCCACTATTTTAATTGTTATGTTTATTAAAAATAACACGCCTGAGGCTAAACGCTTTGGGACACCTCCTAAGGCATCAATAAGTGTGGCTGCGCTTGAGCTAAAACCACAAAATTATCAAGTGATGATAGACAGCTACGGTACTGTAAAACCACGTACACAAAGCTTGTTAGTGGCTCAGGCATCTGGGCAAATAATTGAAGTAAGTGATGACTTTAGAGAAGGCGGTTTTTTTGAAAAAGGCGATGTACTTTTAAAACTAGACGACAGAGATCATCAGGCTGAAGTTAAATCTGCTCAAGCCAATTTATTAACCGCAGAGCAAGGTTTGCTAGAAGAGAAGGCGCGTGGGCAACAAGCTATTACCGATTGGAAGCGCCTTGGCGGCTCAAATCAGGCAAGCAGCTTAGTACTACGTGAGCCACAACTAGCAGCCGCTGAAGCTGAGGTTTTGTCGGCGCAAGCAACGCTTGAAAAAGCGATGCTTGATTTAGAGCGCACTAAAGTAACGGCGCCATATGCGGGGCGTATACTTAGCCGCAGTGTTGATTTAGGGCAAGTTGTTACTAACAACACACAGCTAGCCACCATTTACGCAATCGATAGCGTTGAGATTCGCCTACCAATTAAAAATAAAGATCTCCCATTTGTAAATTTACCAGAGCAGTATCGCGATGGTGCTAAAAACCAAGCGGGTTCAATTGTTAAATTTACTTCTGACTTAGTAGGTGAGCAAACGTGGCAAGGGCAATTAGCACGCACAGAAGGTGCTATAGATGAAGGTGCACAGCAGCTTTATGTCGTTGCTAAAATTAATGACCCGTATAAAGCAACAGCAAATAACCAGTACCCAATAAAAATTGGGCAGTATATAAAAGCGCAAATTACCGGCAGAACAGTCTCTAACGCACTTATAATCCCTAACAGTACAATTTATCAAGGAACGTACGTTTACATTGTTGAAGGTGGCGTACTTAAGCGCAAAGACATCACACTAGCTTGGCAAAATGCGACTCAGGCGATGATAAAAACCGGTTTAAACGCAAATGATAAGCTTGTTATTACTCCACTTGGTCAAGTAAGTTCAGGAACTCAAGTAAGTATTTTAGGTGAACAAAGTGCAGATCAACCTAAAAGCCGTGGAGCGAATGGGCAAGGTAAAGGAAAGCGCCCTACAGCTGAGCAACTTGAACAAAAAGCAAAAGAGTTTGGTATTAGTGTTGAAGAGTTAAAAAAACGCCGTCCAGCAAAGCAAGGAGATAAGCCATGATAGCTTGGTTTGCCAAAAACCATGTTGCAGCTAACTTATTGCTAGTAACGTTGCTGCTGTCGGGGCTTTTTAGTTTATCGACTAAAATACCGCTTGAAGTATTCCCTTCATTCGAAACCGACATGATAAGCGTGAACGTAAGTTTGCGTGGCTCAACACCAGAGGATGTAGAGCAAGGCGTAACAATTCGTATAGAAGAAGCCGTACAAGATTTAGAAGGTATTAAGCAAATATTTAGCCGCTCTTCTGAAGGTTCTGGCTCTGTAACAATAGAAGTTGAAACGGGCTACGACCCGCGTGAGCTTTTAGCCGATATTAAAAGTCGTGTAGATGCAATTAACACCTTTCCAGCCGATGCTGAAAAGCCAATAGTCGCGCTTGCGGAGCGAATTCGCGAAGTTATCGCGGTTACCGTATCAAGTGATTACGGCGAAAAAGAAACCCGTGAATATGCAGAAACAGTACGCGATCAAATTCTACGCTTACCAAATGTGACGCAGGTAGAGCTAAGTGGTGTTCGTGATTACGAAATTGCCATTGAAGTAAGCCAAGACGTTCTTCGCCAGTACGATTTAAGTTTGGCACAAATATCGAGTGCCATTGCTAATTCAAGCTCTGATATTTCTGCTGGTAACTTAAAAACTGAAGGTGGGGACGTACTTATAAGCTCTAAAGGGCAAGCATATCGTAAAGATGAATTTGCCAATATTGTTGTTAAAAACCAAGCTGACGGCACGATTATTCGTTTAGGCGATATTGCAATAATTAAAGACGATTTTGAAGAAACCCCAGTACGTACTCGCTTTAATGGTAAGCAGGCTGCATTTATCGACGTATATCGAATTGGTCCGCAAAGTGCGATTACTGTTGCTGACGAAGTTAAAAATTACATAAAAGAGCAACAAAGCTCCCTTCCACAAGGATTTGAACTAAGTTACTGGGATGATGATTCGGAGCTGGTTAAAAGTCGAATTGCCACACTAACGACCAATGCCCTACAAGGCGGTATTTTAGTACTGGCTTTACTTACTTTGTTTTTACGCCCTGCAATTGCATTTTGGGTATTTATTGGTATTCCGGTTTCGTTTATGGGCGCGTTTATAGCGATGCCTATTTTTGGCGTAACCCTTAATATTATGAGCTTATTTGGCTTTATATTGGTACTGGGGATTGTTGTTGATGACGCCATAGTTACCGGTGAAAACGTCTACACCCATTTAAAAACAGCTACGTCGGGCGAGCAGGCCGCAATTTTAGGTACTCAAGAAGTAGCAACACCAGTAACATTTGGTGTGTTGACTACCGTCGCTGCCTTTTTACCTTTGGCCTTTATTGAAGGGGCGCGTGGTGCCTTGTTTGCACAAATACCGGTAGTGGTTATTCCGGTATTATTGTTTTCATTGATTGAATCTAAATTTGTACTACCAGCACATTTAAAATATATAAAACTACGCCACGAAAAAGGCGAACCTTCAAAGTTTGATGTTATTCAACAGCGTTTTGCAGATGGATTTGAAAACGCGATTTTAAAATACTATCAACCCACTTTAAATTTAGCACTGCGCCATAAATTGGCTTCGGTAAGCTTGTTTATTGGTGTATTTATAATAATTTTAACCATGATCACTAGCGGTTGGACTAAGTTTGTATTTTTCCCGCGTATACCAAGCGAAACAGTCCGCGTTAACTTAACACTACCAACAGGTACGCCGTTTGAAGTCACTAATAAATACGTAATTGATATGTCGCAAAAGGCGCAGCAATTACAAGAAAAATACCGCGACCCAGATACAGGTGAAAGCGTTATTTTAAATATATTAGCCACAACAGGTGGGCGCGGTGGTGTATCTAATTCAGGTTCTGTACGCTTTGAAATAACACCGGCTGAAAAGCGTGAATCAGAAATAGGATCAAGAGAGCTTGCCAGCGAATGGCGCGATTTAATTGGTGTCATTCCAGGTGCTGAAAGCTTAACATTTAGAGCTGAAATTGGCCGAAGTTCAGACCCCATTGATGTTCAGCTTAGCGGGACTTCGTTGACTATTTTACAAGACGTGGCTGATCACATTAAAACCCGTTTATCGACCTACCCAACGGTGTTTGATATTGCCGATAGCATGTCTGATGGTAAAGAAGAGTTACAAATAGAGCTTACGCAGCAAGGCTTAGCGCTGGGCTTAAATAGAGTCAATGTAGCTGGGCAAGTACGTAACTCGTTTTTTGGCTCGCAAGTACAGCGTATTCAGCGCGGACGTGATGATGTACGTGTAATGGTACGCTTACCTATAGATGAGCGCCGCTCTGTAGCCGATTTACAAAACATACTTATAAATACGCCTGATGGAGGCTCAGTGCCATTGTCGCATGTGGCAACACTTACTGCTGGGCAAAGTCCATCAACTATTAATCGAATAGACCGTTACCGCACATTAAACGTAACAGCCGATATCGAAAAAAATAATACCAACATGACCATACTGCAGGCTGACCTAACGGAGTATTTAGATGGGTTAATGCAGCAATATCCTGGAGTAGATTACAAACTAGAAGGTGAGGCTAAAGAGCAAAGAGAGTCGTTTGGTTCGTTGGCTTGGGCACTTGTGTTTGTATTTTTCATAATCTATGCGCTATTAGCAATACCGCTTAAATCTTACTTACAACCAATCATAGTAATGAGTGTAATCCCATTTGGCATGATAGGTGCTGTAGTAGGGCATTGGATTATGGGAATGGACTTAACTATTATGAGTTTACTCGGTATGCTTGCGCTAACCGGGGTGGTGGTAAATGATTCGCTTGTACTCGTTGATTTTATTAATAAAAAGCGCAGTGAAGGTGGTAAAGTTCTCGATGCTATAAAAATTGCAGGTGCATCGCGTTTTCGCCCTGTAATGTTAACTAGTTTAACGACCTTTATTGGCTTAATGCCATTATTGTTTGAAAAAGCGACTCAAGCACAGTTTTTAATACCAATGGCGGTGAGCTTAGGGTTTGGGATTATTTTTGCAACTTTCATTACTCTATTACTAGTACCAATAAACTACATGCTAATGGAGCGTTTTCAAGGTTGGTTTAAATAACTTCACTCTTAAATACGTGATTATTAAAGTTGTAGGTAAGTAATTACCTACGGCTTTTTTTATAAGCTAAGAGTAATGTTAGACAATTGAAGATAAGTGAATAAAAAATTTAGATAAATATAAGAGTGAACAGGAAGGTTAATTTTTTTTGATAAAGCCTTTTAAAGGCGAGGGTTTGATAAAAAGGTGTTCCCCAAGATACGGTACTCGGTTTCAGTCCTGAAACCAGAAGGTTTCAGGGCGGGAATCTGCGGTTTACCGTAGGCTTCTCGGTACATGCCGAGCTTGCACAATAGTAGACGAACAGAAACCCTGGTATAAAATTTATCGGCTCAGGGACTTAACCAAGCTCCAGTACCCCAGGGAACAATTTAAGTATATAAGACATAATCCAATCCTTAAACCCCAAACGTAAAAAATTAAACCGTTCGCTTAGTTTTCCCGCACCTTTAACTCGCCATTTACTTTATCGCATGGTTTTTGAGCTTGATCATACAATTAATTGGAGTTGCTTTTTATCGAGTGGTAGCATTGCCTTAACTTGCAAAGCGAAGATTCGATTATGAACGATTTACCCGATTACGAAAAAGCTCAACTGCTTTTAGAAAAAAACGAAATATTTGTATCACCTGCTGAAGCGCATGGTGTAATTAGTGGTTTACTTGCGTGTGGTTTAACCATTGACGACAAAGAATACTTAGGCCTTTTAAGCGATGTGTTTAACGATGGTGAATCGTTTAGTAACGATTTAAAGCAGTTTTTTGGCACTATTTATAAGCAAGTAGTTGCGAGCTTTAATGATGATGAATTTCAGTTTGATTTATTTTTACCAAGCGACGACGAAACACTCATCGATCAGGCTAATGGTCTCGTATCATGGGTAGCAGGCTTTATGCTTGGTTTTGGCTTAAAGCAAAAAGATTACGGTAAACTATCGAGCGATGTTAAAGAAGTTATTACTGACTTTAGCGAAATCACTCGCTTAGATACCACCTTTGAAGAAACCGAAGAAGACAGCCAAGCGCTGCACGAAGTGATTGAATATGTGCGCGTATCAGCACTACTTTGTTTTGCAGAGCTTGGTAAAGAGCAAAACACGCAAAGTACTAAAAAAACACTTCATTAGTTTAAAAAGTTAAACAGGTTGGTTAATAATGGTTGAAGTACAAAAGTCAGAATTTAAAGCACGCCGTGAGCGTTTACTTGCGCAAATGGATAAAAATAGCGTTGCTATTATTCCTGCTGCAAGCGAAGTGACGCGTAGCCGCGATACCGAATATGCATTTAGACAAGATAGCGACTTTTTTTACTTAACCGGTTTTAATGAACCCGATGCTGTTTTAGTGCTTAGTAATAACAGCGACATACCTAGTACGCTCTTTTGCCTTGATAAAGATAAATTAGCCGAAATTTGGCATGGTCGTAGAATAGGCTTTGATAAAGCCAAAAGTGACTACTTGTTTGATGAAGCTTACCCACTAAGTGAATTAAACGATAAGCTACTCGATATACTAAATGCAAAAAATGCGATTTATTTTGCACAAGGTGCTTATCCTTCATTTGATACCAAAGTGTTTTCGTTACTAGGTACACTTCGAAGTGGTGCGCGAAAAGGCCTTAAAGCACCGAGTACTTTAAAAGAAATACGCGGCCTTATTCATGAAATGCGTTTGTTTAAATCGCCAAGCGAGATAGATGTTATGCGAGAAGGCTGTGAAATTAGTGCGCGAGGGCACATGCGCGCTATGCGTTTTTCACACCCCGGAGCTACTGAATTTCAGCTAGAGGCAGAGCTGCATCATCATTATGCCATGAATGGTGCGCCGCACCCGGCGTACGGCACAATTGTTGGTAGTGGCGACAACGCCAATATTTTACATTACACGCAAAATAGCGACGTATTAAAAAATGGCGACCTGGTACTTATAGACTCCGGTTGCGAGCTACAAGGTTACGCCGCCGATATTACCCGTACTTTTCCAGTAAATGGACAATTTAGCGAAGAGCAAGCCGCGCTTTATAATATTGTTCTTAAAGCGCAAGAAGTTGCTTTTGATGAAGTAAAACCCGGCGGGTTTATGTCGCATGCTAATAAACGTGCAATGGAAGTAATGACCCAAGGTTTACTTGATTTAGGTATTTTAACCGGCGACTTTGATGAGCTAATGGCAAAAGGGGCATGTAAAGAATATTACATGCACGGGCTTGGGCATTGGCTTGGTTTAGATGTACATGATGTTGGCGATTACAAAGTAAATAACGTTGAGCGTGCATTTGAGCCGGGTATGGTACTCACTATAGAGCCTGGGCTTTATATAAGCGAAGACTCAAGCGCACCGCAAAAATACAAAGGCATTGGTATTCGTATCGAAGATAACTTGCTAGTTACCGAAACCGGCCATGAAAACTTGACCCTAAGCGTACCTAAAAAAATTAGCGATATAGAAGCACTTATGCAAAGTGCTAAAAACGTATAAAGCTCGGAGAGTAAAGTGGCTAAGCAGTTTGATGTAGTTATTATTGGCGGTGGTTTAGCGGGAGCAAGCTGCGCATTAAGTGTGGCTAAAACTAATCCCGCGTTAAATATTGCCGTTGTAGAAGCTAATCAAGTAACCGGCGACTACCACCCAAGCTTTGACGACAGAAGCATTGCACTTGCTCAGCAATCGGTAGAGTATTTACAAAGCCTCAATTTATTTGAGCAAAATGCCCCTTACACCGCAGCAATCAAAAAAGTGAGCGTGTCTGATAGAGGCCACTTTGGCAAAGCGCACATTAATTGCGACGAATTTGCTAAGCCCTCACTTGGTTACGTAGTAGAAGTAAATCCATTTGGCCGAGCGCTTCACCTGCGTTTAACGCAGTCAAATATTACGCTTTTGTGCCCCGATAGCGTAACTGCCATTGAGCAAACTCTGCATAGCAATACACTCACCCTACAAAGCGGCGAGCAATTAAACGCAGCGCTATTGGTTATTGCTGATGGCGCACAATCACCAACACGTAGTTTACTTGGGCTTGGTTTTAATACCCAGCCTTATGAACAAGGCGCTATTATTGCTAATGTAGAAGTGGCTGGTGGGCATAATAATCATGCCTTTGAGCGCTTTACACAAAACGGGCCTATGGCGTTATTACCCATGAGCAATAACCGTTATTCGTTAGTATGGTGTATGCGTCAAGATCAAGTCGAACAGCACATGGCACTTAATGAACAAGACTTTATAAGTGCACTGCAAAGCGCGTTTGGTTATCGCGGTGGGCAATTTACTAAAGTAGGCATGCGCACGAGTTACCCGCTCGTTTACGGGCAAGTTGAGTCTTTAATTGCGCACCGTACAGTGGTTATTGGTAATGCTGCACATGCTATTCATCCTATTGCAGGGCAAGGTTTTAATTTGGGCCTTCGCGACGTGCAAGTACTTAGTAATTTAATAGCAAACAGCCAACACGATTTAGGCAGCTATGCGTTTACACGTGAATATTCAAAAAAGCGCAGTGATGATATAAAAACCGTAATGAGTTTAACCGATGCACTTGTTAGGCTTTTTTCAAACTCATCGCGAGTGCTCGCATTGGGGCGCAGTATTGGGTTGTTTTCGATGGATTTATTTCCCGCATTAAAAGCGCCATTAGCCAAACAGTTAATGGGGCAAGTTAAACAAGGTAGGCGTTTATGAAGCAAGCACAGGTTTGTATTGTAGGTGGTGGCTGCGTAGGGTTGACACTGGCACTTGGATTGGCAAAAGCCGATATAAGCGTCGTTGTACTCGACGGCGCACCAACACAAGCGTTGCCAACTGACGAATATGGTTTGCGCGTAAGTGCGCTAAGCATTGCAAGTCAAACCTTGCTTGAGCAATTAAACGTATGGCCCGAAATTATCGCACAGCGAGCGTGCGCTTATACGCATATGGATGTACGTGATGCCGACAGTTTTGGCAAAATAGCGTTTGATAACGAACAACTTGAGCTTGAGCATTTAGGCCATATTGTTGAAAACGATATTATCCGCTACGCGCTTATAAAAGAGCTAGAGCAACAACCAAGTGCAACACTAATGTTTGATACGCAATATCAGCAAATACATCAAAGCGAATCTGATGTATTTATAACGCTTAAAAGCGGCGAGCCAATTATTGCAAAACTGCTGGTGGCGGCTGATGGTGCAAATTCAGCTATACGTAAACAATTTAATATGGCGCTGAGCTTTAAAGATTACGATCACCATGCGCTAGTTGCGACTGTTAAAACTAAAGAGCCGCACGCAAATACCGCACGCCAAGTGTTTTTACCAACCGGGCCACTGGCATTTTTACCTCTGAGCGATGCAAATACGCATTCAATAGTATGGTCTACAAGCCCAAACCACTGCGATGAGCTGCTTGCAATGGACGATTGTGCCTTTAATAAAGCCGTTATGGCTGCAATAGATGGTCAATGCGGTTTGTGTGAAGTGCAAAGTAAGCGCGCTGCTTTCCCACTTAAAATGCGCTACGCTCAGCAATGGGTTTCAGGCAAAGTGGTACTCATTGGCGATGCTGCACATACAATCCATCCACTTGCAGGGCTTGGTATGAACCTAGGCCTAAAAGATGCGGCTTATTTAATTGAGCTTTTAACAAGTGATAGCAAGGAGTTTGCAAGCACTCGCACACTGCGCGATTACGAGCGCACTCGTAAGCTCGATGCACAAAAACACATAGCCATGATGCAAGGGCTAAAAGAGTTATTTGAAGGGACTAATCCGTTTAAAAAGCTTATTCGCGGAGTAGGGTTGTCGCTAGTTGATAACCTAGGGCCAATAAAACACTTGTTCGCCAAAGAAGCGATAGGAAAGTAAAACATCGACAATAAGTTTTGTAAAGAACGATGCTTAATTTAAGAGCGCCTTTTTTAATGTTTATATTGAGTTAAATTAAGTGCTTCTTATTTTTTGAAATTCATCCAAACTAAACACTTGAATTCAAGACGATTAATTACCAAACCTCGAATTTTATAAGCGCCAAGTTAAACATACCGCTGGAAATTTAACCTCAAAAAATAAACATGCCTTATACCAATCCGCAATAATACTTAATCAATTTGAGGGATTAAATCTGACACTAACTGTGTTAAAATTTTCTGATATAGAACAACTAATTTGCCTTATAATCGACAAGGTTTTCTTGCCCCAAAATAGACCACTTAATTAATCGAGTTGGTATTATTGATAACTATAAAAATAATGAACTGCGCTTAAAGTTAACTTAAAAAGCAAAAAAGAGGATTTAATGGCAAATTTAATAGAACTAACAACTAAAAATAACACCGCTATACTCACCATGAATACCGCTGAAAACCGTCATAATCCAGCGTTTTTGGCTGAGTTTAATTTACACCTAGACCACATTGAAGCAGATCAAAATATTAAGTCAGTTATTTTAACGTCCTCGAGTGATAAAAATTGGTCATTGGGCATCGACCTTCAATGGATGTCCAATCCAAGTATTTTACCTGCAGCTATTTCTGACTTTATGATTCAAATAAGTGACTTGTTTAAGCGCATAGTTACTTTTCCTACGCCTATTATTGCTGCGTTAAACGGGCATACCTATGGCAATGGTTCGGTGCTTGCGTGTGCGTGCGATTTTAGATTTATGAAGTCAGATAAAGGCTTTTTTTGTTTTCCTGAAGTGGATGTTATGGTGCCGTTTGTTCCGTCGATGTTTCCTATAATTAATAAAGCAATTTCGCAAACATTCTTTAATCGTCTAGCTATGTCAGGAGAGCGGGTTGGTGCAGAGCAGCTGCTAGAGAACAAAGTAGTTGAAGCTGTGTTTGCAAATAATGACGAACTACAAGCGGGTGCACTTGAGTTTGCCCAGCAGTTTAATAAAAACCGTTGGATTTACGCTCAAAATAAAACACAAATGAATAAGCAGATTTTACTTACGATGAAAGAAGAAGACCCAAGCTTTATTGATAATATAAGTAAACTGCTGTGGAAAAACCTACAAAAAAAATAGTATAAGTCTTAGTATTGTTACTAGATGACTAAATGCTTTGCAGTTAAGGGATCGTTAAGCTCCATTGCGCTAGATTTTTCAACTATACACCAAGGTAAACAGTAAGGTAAAAGTGCTTTCTTAAAAGTTTAATAGCTTTTACCTGTCTCATTATAACTATATGGGTTAAAATACCTACATAACCAACTAACAAGATAGTGAATGTCAAACCAAGATCCAAATCTCAGTCGAGAACAAGAAAAGTACGAAAACCCAGTCCCTAGTCGTGAGTTTATACTTACTCACCTTCAAGAGCGTTCAAAGCCTGCTAACTACGCGCAATTATGTGAAGAACTAGCAGTAAACGATGACGAACGCCAAATAGCATTTAAACGCCGCCTTCGCGCTATGGAGCGTGACGGACAGCTGTATTTCAATAAATTTAAATGCTACGCCCTAATTGACGAAGCCGGTTTAACCAAAGGCAAAGTAATAGGCCACAGAGACGGTTTCGGCTTTTTAGAAGTTGAAGGCGAGAGTAAAGATTGGTTCATTGCTAAGCACCAAATGAATATGGTGTTACATGGCGACATTGTACTAGCTAAAGGCACTAAACGTGGTTCTGGCTCAAAATGCGATGCACGTATTATAAAAGTGCTTACTAACGAGCGCGCGCCAATTGTTGGCCGTTACTTTGTTGAGCACGGTGTTGCTGTGGTAGTCGCTGAAGACCCGCGCATAACGCAAGATATAATGATTTTACCAGGCAACGAAAACGGTGCCCGCCATAACCAAATGGTGCAGGTTAAAATTACGCAAAATCCAAGCCGTAACATGAACGCGGTAGGTAAAGTTATAGATGTACTTGGTGAGCATTTAGCCCCAGGTATGGAAATTGAAGTTGCACTGCGCAATCACGATATTCCACATGTATGGCCAGAAGAAGTTGAAGCACAAGTTGCTCACCTAGGTGAATTTGTTGAAGAAGCTGACAAACAAGGTCGCGTAGATTTACGTGATTTACCACTTGTAACTATTGATGGCGAAGATGCACGCGACTTTGATGACGCCGTATACTGTGAACCTAAAAAATCAGGTGGCTGGCGCTTATGGGTTGCCATTGCCGATGTATCGCATTACGTAGGAATGAACACGCCGCTTAACAAAGAAGCAATTTTGCGTGGTAACTCAGTGTATTTTCCTGAGCAAGTAATTCCGATGCTACCAAAAGTGCTTTCTAACGGATTATGTTCGCTTAATCCAAAAGTAGATCGCTTATGTATGGTTGCCGAAATGACCGTATCGAGCGCGGGTAAACTTTCGGGTTATAAGTTTTACGAAGCCGTGATGAACTCGCATGCACGTTTAACTTACACCAAAGTAAATGCCATTTTACAAAACGACGAAAAACTACGCGAAGAATACTCAGCCGTTGTGCCACATTTAACTGATTTACAGCAAATGTACATGGCACTTAAAGCAGCACGCCAAGACCGTGGTGCCATTGAGTTTGAAACCCTAGAAACACGTTTTGTATTTAACGCTCAACGTAAAATAGAATCAATAGTGCCTGTTATTCGTAACGACGCGCACAAACTCATTGAAGAATGTATGATTTTAGCCAACGTATCGGCGGCTAAAATTCTTGAAAAGCATGAAGCGAGTGCGCTTTATCGTGTGCATGACGAACCAGACCAAGAAAAACTAGGTAACTTTACTAAGTTTTTAGGCGAGTTAGGTATTGAAAGTACATTAAGCGACGAGCCAACACCAAAAGAAATAACGCAAGTATTAGCGCGACTAGGTGACCGCCCAGAAGCTGAACTTATTCAAACTATGTTACTGCGTTCAATGAAACAAGCTGTATATCAGCCAGATAACATTGGTCACTTTGGTTTAGCGTTATCGGCTTACGCGCATTTTACATCGCCAATACGTCGTTACCCAGATTTAGTCGTGCATCGTGCTATTAAAGCAGTAATAAAAGCACAAGGTCAGCAAACGTCTGGCGAATATGCTTATACAGACGACGAAGTTGATCAACTAGGTGAGCAGTGTTCTACAACAGAGCGCCGCGCCGATGATGCAACTCGCGAAGTAGCCGACTGGCTTAAATGTGAGTTTATGCAAGATCACGTAGGTGACGAGTTTAACGGTGTTATTTCATCGGTCACTAACTTTGGCTTGTTTATTCGTTTAGATGATTTACAAATTGATGGGCTTATTCACGTTACTAATTTAGGCGATGAGTTTTTTGCACATGATGCTGCAAAACACACCCTAATAGGTGAGCACTCGCATACTGTTTATCGCCTTGGCGATAAAGTAACAGTTAAAGTTGCATCGGTTAGTTTAGACGATCGCCGTATAAACTTAACGCTTAAAGGCGATGTTGCACAAGACAGATACTCACGTCGTCGTGCACCTAAAAAAGGCTCAGGCAAATCTGAGCATGCGCCAGCAAGTGTGCGTTCGCAATTAAAAGCAGGCAAAGTACCGGGTAAAAAGTCGCACAGCGATGACAAACCAAAAGGTAAAAAAAAGCCAGCAAATAAAGATAAAGGCAAGCCTGCAAATAAGTCTGCAACAAAACCTGCAGATAAAAAAGCAGCAGACACTGCCGTAAAGAAAAAACCGAAGAAAAAGGCCGTTAAAAAGCCTAAAAGAGCAGGCAAAAATGCCCGTAAACGTACTAGCCCAGGAGCAGACAATACGTGAGTAATGAATTAATTTTTGGCTTTCATTCTGTTGAAGCAATTTTAGAAAGCGAACCAGAGCGCTTTGTAGAAATTTATGCCCTTAAAGGTCGTGACGACAAACGCTCAACTCCGATTATTGATGAAGCACGTAAATTTGGTATTTCAGTACAGTTTATGCAGCGCAAAGCCCTTGATAGCAAATCAAAAGGTGAGCAGCATCAAGGTATTATTGCTAACGTAAAAGCAGCGCCAACGTTTAACGAAAAAGATCTTGATGCGATAATCGCTCGTGAAGACACACCGTTTTTACTGGTGCTTGATGGTATTACCGATCCGCATAACTTAGGCGCATGCCTGCGTAGTGCAGACGCTGCTGGTGTTCACGCTATCATTGTACCTAAAGATCGCTCTGCAAAGCTTAACGGCACAGCGCGTAAAGTAGCTTGTGGCGCAGCCGAAACAGTACCGCTTATTCAAGTGACTAACCTCGCGCGTACGCTTCGCGAAATTAAAGATGCAGGCGTATGGGTTGTAGGCACTGCTGGCGAAACTGATAACCACGTATTTGATGCAAGCTTAACAGGCCCAATGGCTATTGTTATGGGTGCAGAGGGCGAGGGCATGCGACGCTTAACGCGTGAGCATTGCGATATGCTTGTTAAAATTCCAATGGCAGGTACAGTTTCAAGCTTAAACGTATCGGTAGCCACGGGTATTTGTTTGTTTGAAGTTTTACGCCAACGTAACGCAAATAACTAATACCTAATAAATAATACCTAATTAAAATTAAGTATTAAAAAAGCCGAGATTGAAATTCAATCTCGGCTTTTTTGTGTCTGTAATTTACGCTTTAACTTTACACCAATTGATGCTCTATTATAGCGATAGGAAAATAGCTCTATAGTAATACCAAGCTGCATAAATCTTTGATCAATTTAACGAATTAAATTGCACTATAACGTCGTTAAAAATTTTTTATTTAGAACAACTAGATACAAAAATTATTGCCTAGTTCTAGTGTAATTTTCTTAACGTTAAATAGACCTCATATATAAGCAGATTGGTATAAGGCAAAAATAACAAAATATAGTGTTCTTATATGAGTTACTTTTAACGTAGCTAGTGAACTATTTCTCCTATACAAAGCGCAGGTAAACGGTTTAATAACAAGGTAATAGTTTAGATGTGTAGTGCTTTTACATAAAAAATTATTAACGCTGTTAGTGAACCGTTTAACCAGCTTTTAATTTAGAATGAGTAAGTGTAGCCCATCTGTACAGTACGCGGCTTACCTGGCTGAATGCCACCGTTTGAACGGTTAGCAACGTATGTTTTATCAAACAAGTTATCAACGCTTAGGTATACTTTTTGATTTTCATCGATTAAGTATTTAGCGGCTAAATCCCATACTACGCGGCTATCAATTGCGTTTAAGCCCGCCTCAGTTAAGTTAGCATGCGCATCAGATACGTAACGTATTTGGCTGTTAACTACAAACGCAGAAAACTCTGCACCTAACGATAACGCTACTTGGTTTTCTGGTACGTAAGGCATTGCATCGCCTTTTTCTACCGCGCCCCAAATTTCTGAATCAAAATCGTTTTTAAACTCAGAGTCTGTGTAGGTGTATGTTAATTTAACTGGGAACATAGCTGTATCAGTTGCAAACGTACGTGCTGCACTAAATTCAAAGCCTGCTACTTCTACTTCACCGTAGTTGTATTGGTCGCCAATGTTGTCGTCGCTACAACCAACCGCTGCAGTACAGTTACCGTGCATGTTGTCGTAGTCAGAATAAAAGGCAATTATTTCACCACTAAAGCTATCCATGTTGAAGCGAGAGCCAAACTCAATGTTTACGCTTTCTTCTTCTTCTTGGTCTGCATTACCAGGTGCTGCTGGCGCATAACCTTTTTGAATGCCCGCAAGTAGCGTTACGTTTTCGTTAAGCGTGTAAGTAGCACCTAACGACGGAACTAAAATTTCGGTATCGTTCGACACATCTTTAGTTAAACCGTTGCTGCGCGTTGGATCTGATTTAGACCACTCTTCACGCGTAATAGTAATGTCTTCATAACGAAGACCAGCACTTATTACTAATGCATCAATTGTCCACTCGTCTTGAATAAACAAGGTGCTTGCTTCGGCACTATCTACGCGGTTGCTATCAGAGCCCGGAACGCCTTGCTCTGTAAGCGTTAAGCTTAGGTCTTGATTAAGTGTGTATTTGTCTTCCCACTGAAAACGATCCATTTCGTCTTCGTGGTAACGCACACCAACAGTGATGTAATGATCGCCTGCCGGAATATGTAATTCAGACTGAATACCCTTAGCTTGGTAATCGCGATTATTAGCTTTAACAGCAATACCTTCAATGCCTTCGCTTGTCGGGTTTGCTTCAAATTCGCTGTATTGCTCAAGGTAGCTTTCGCTTACTTTGCTGGCTTTGTACCAGTTGCGATGAAAATCGTTTAAGTAAGCGGTTGCTAAAAACTCATAGCCATCACCAAAACGGTACGCGTAGTTAAGTTGATATGCGTTGTGGCGCGTATTCATTTCATCGTTTTGCGATGCAGCATAACGACGGTAAGGACTCTGTTTATAATCTTCGTCAGTTAAGCCCATGTATGTTTCGTCTGATGTTTCGTCAGAGTACTTAATTTTTAGCTCAAGATTATGCGCATCGTTTTGACCAAACGTGTGGCCAAACTTTAATAGTAAATCTGTTTTTTCAAAACCGGTGTTGTCATTACCTACTGGCAGCTCTTTAAAGCCATCTGCGCCGTAAGTAAATACTTCAATTAAACCTGCTGTGTTATTTTTTTCTTTACCAAAGTAAGCGTGGCCTTTGTAGTAACCGTCGCTACCAAGGGCTGCATCTACCATACCTTTTGAGCTATTTGGCTCAGTGGGTAAGCTGCGAGAAAGTAAGTTTAAAACACCACCCGTAGTACGCGGGCCGTACTTAACTGAGGCTGCGCCTTTTAATACTTCAATAGATTCCATACGACCCATAGTAGGGAAGTAGTAAGCAGAAGGTGCCGAATATGGCGCTGGTGCAACTAACACACCGTCTTCCATTACTGATATTTTATCGTTACGGCCAGTACCTGTACCGCGCATACCAATATTAGGACGAAGGCCGTAGCCATCTTCTTCTTGCACGTAAACGCCTGGAACAGATGCTAAAACGCGAGAAATATCGGTAAACTGGAATTTTTGAAGCTCTTCTTCAGAAATAAACGTAGCCGAACCAGGAATATCGTTAATTGCCTGCTGAGAGCCAATAACGGTAATTTGTTCAAAGCGTTGTTCTTTATTGCTGGTGTCTTTTGCTATTGCAGTAGCGCTAAAAGACAAAGCAACCGCAGTTGCTAGGGTAGATACTAAAAATTTAGGGTTCATTGTGTTCCTAATTATGTCAATTATCCAAATTGGCGTAATTGGAACACGTTAACGAATACGAATCAATGTTATTAACTATTTAATGATTCAGTTTTTTAGAACTAAAAACACCTACTTATGCAACTTAGTTAACTAAATTATTTCTTTTGTAGCAGTTTGTAATTACTTAACTAGTTATAAAGTTTGAACTGGGTATATTTACTTTTAAGCGCTTTATATTAACTAGTTTAGATGTGATTATCGTTAATTCATTTTATTTTTCAATTGGTTATGTTTATTGGTGTTAGCCTAAGCGTAGTGCGATAAACTCAGCAAGTTTATCTACTGCATTTTCCGACTCGCCCGAACTTTTAACCAAACTAATACCAATATTACCAAGAGCAGGTAAATGCTTGGTTTGAACTTGATAGTTAAGTTCACTCGGTACTGTGCTTTTAGCAAGTACCGTAATACCTAAGCCTTCTTTTAACGCGGCAATAAGACCGGTTAAATCGGCGTTGCTATAGACAATTCGGTATTTTATACCTGCACTTTTTAATGCATCAGTAGCACGGCGACGATAAATACACCCCTCTGGTGCGGTAACTAGCGTAACCACGTCGTTTTGTGCAAGTGATAAATCGCCTACCCATACGAGTTTGTCTTGCATAAAAATAGGGAATTTTTCAGAGCTGAGACGCTCATTTAGCGCCAGCACTAAATCAAACTGATCTTGCCTTGAGGCCGAAAGCAAATGTTTACTTAAACGCGATTTAACTTCTAACGATACCTCTGGGTAGAGTGCCACAAAGTCGCCAATAATTGAGGGTAAAATACGCGCTGCAAATTCGCTCGGAATACCTAAGCGCACTTTACCTGCAATGTTTTCTGAGGTGAACTGCTGCAAAATAGCATCGTTGTGCTGCATCATCTGCTTTGCCATAGGCAGTAATAGCTCGCCGTACTGGTTTAATACTTGGCGCTGTCCTTGTTTTTTAAATAGTTTATAGCCAAGCACATCTTCTAAACGTTTTATTTGTAGGCTTACCGCAGGTTGCGATAGGCCAAGTAAGTCGCCTGCTTTAGCAAAACCACTCACTTCAACTACCATTACAAAGGTGCGTAAACTGTCGGTTGATATGTTTTTCATATTTATAATTACAATTTATATGGCTATATATATAAGTATTATTTATCAATTGATAAATAATTACAATTTGTTGTTACACACCTCGCGCAATATACTTTTAGCATTGAAAATACACAGGTGTTTGTTATGACTTTTAACCCAATAATGTTTGCCCGCCACAGCAACGCAAGTAGTGCGGTTACTAACGCTTTGCAAGCAAACAGCAGCAATGTTGTAATGGATTTTAGTGGCACCGAAACCAGTGTATTTTTAAGTTCTATTTTAGGCCTTGATTTAACTAAGCTTACCGCCAGCGGTTTAGGCTTAAAAGGCACGCTTGATGGCGACTATAATTCTGACTACAGCTTTGCTGTTTATTACTTTAGTGAAACTGCGTTTAGATTCGTACTGCCACACAGCGCAAGCCTTCAATTACAAGCGCTTATAAATGAGCAACAACTTCGTTTTGATATCGATTATGTAATGCGAACCGACCTAGCTACTTTTACTCTAAGCGGTAGCAATGCATTTGACACCCTAGTAAATGCTTTTAAATTAACACCAGGTTTGCGCCTTTCTGACGCGCAACTTTGTTACGGTGCACAAAGCGGTGATGTATTTATTACCGCCATTGATAATAACGACGAACAACACTTTGTATTAGTCGCTAAACAACAAGAATTACAAAAATGGCAAAGCTACATGCAAGCGCAAGGTTTTGCACTTATGCATAGTGAAGCCGCATAACGAATACAAACAACAGGTAAGCATAACAATGCTTGCCTGTTTTTATATCTATTTAAGCCACGCCCTAAACAGGGTTAATTTAAACGTGAAGGAATGTTATGACTTCTAAAACTGTACTACATGCTAAGCACCTAGAAGCGGGCGCAAAAATGGTTGATTTTCATGGCTGGGAAATGCCAATCAACTACGGCTCACAAATAGAAGAACACAATAGCGTGCGTACCGACGCTGGTATGTTTGACGTATCACATATGACTATTGTTGATATTGAAGGGCCTCAAGCAAAAGCATTTTTACGTAAGCTAGTAGCTAACGACGTTGCAAAATTAACCGTACCAGGTAAAGCGCTTTACACAGGCATGCTTAACGAGCAAGGCGGTGTAATAGACGACTTAATTATTTATTTCTTTAGCGAAACGTTTTACCGCCTAGTTGTTAACTCAGCAACGCGCGAAAAAGACCTAGCGCATTTAGCTAACATATCGAGCGACTTTGACGTCACTGTTACAGAGCGCCCAGAGTTTGCAATGATTGCAGTACAAGGCCCTAACGCTAAAGCAAAAACAGCCACTCTTTTAAATGCTGAGCAACAAGCCGCTGTTGAAGGTATGAAGCCATTTTTTGGTGTTCAAGTAGGTGATTTATTTATTGCCACAACGGGTTATACTGGCGAAGACGGTTACGAAATAGTAGTACCGAACGACCAAGCAGCCGATTTATGGCAACAACTGGTAGACGCAGGTGTAGCGCCTGCTGGTTTAGGTGCACGCGACACGCTACGTTTAGAAGCAGGTATGAACCTTTACGGCCTAGATATGGACGAAAGCGTATCACCACTTGCAGCTAACATGGCATGGACCATTGCATGGGAACCAGAAGATCGCGACTTTATTGGTCGTGACGTGCTTGTTAAGCAACGCGCAGAAAAAAGCACTGACAAACTTGTTGGCTTAGTGTTTGAAGAAAAAGGCGTTTTGCGTAGCGGTTCTAAAGTAATTGTTGATGGTGGTGAAGGGGTTATTACCTCAGGTACTTTCTCACCAACACTTGGTTTTAGTGTAGCCCTTGCACGTGTACCACGTTCAACAGGCGATACAGCTCAAGTAGAAATGCGTAAAAAATTAGTAAACGTTAAAGTAGTAAAGCCTAGCTTTGTACGTAACGGTAAATCAATAATTTAAATAATTTGGTTATACCAATCACAATCATTATTTTGATTGGTATCCTCCCAATATAAACCAAAGGACAAATAAAATGAGCAACATTCCTAGCGAGTTAAAATACGCACCTTCACACGAGTGGGTTCGTAACGAGGGCGACGGTACATTTACTGTTGGTATTTCTGAGCATGCACAAGAACTTCTTGGCGACATGGTATTTGTTGAATTACCAGAAGTTGGCGACGAAGTAGACGCCGGCGAAGACTGTGCAGTAGCAGAGTCGGTTAAAGCGGCATCAGATATTTACGCACCGATCAGTGGCGAAATTGTTGCTATTAATGAAGAACTTGAAGACTCACCAGAAACAGTAAACAACGACGCTTATGGCGACGGTTGGTTATTCCGTATTAAAGCATCTGACGAGTCTGAGCTAGACAACTTATTAGACGCTGAAGGTTACTCGCACACTATCGACGAAGAATAATCATTTTTTGAAGATAACTAAAAGCCCCGTTTAATGTATAAAAATGGGGCTTTTATGATTTTACAGCTCACAACCCCATACTGAGTGAACTGTTAAATCGTCAAATATTTTAATTAATGCTAGTTACCCATTAGCATTTAGGATCATAGGAATCTGGACACATGTCAAACGCCAAATCTCTTGAAGAACTAGAGCAAAAGCAAGATTTTATTCGCCGCCATATTGGGCCAAGCCCAGCACAAGTAAGCGATATGCTAAGTGCTTTAGAAGTATCGAGTGTGCAAGAGCTCATTGACCAAACTGTACCGGCTAGCATTCGTCTAGAGCAACCGTTAACAGTTGGACAAAGCCGTACTGAAGTTGAAACACTAAGCTACTTAAAATCAGTAGCAAGCAAAAATAAAGTTTTCAAATCGTACATTGGCCAAGGCTACCACCCAACTAACGTACCGCACGTAATTTTACGTAACGTACTAGAAAATCCAGGTTGGTATACAGCGTACACACCGTATCAGCCGGAGATTGCACAAGGGCGTTTAGAATCATTATTAAACTTCCAAACTATGACCCTAGATTTAACTGGTCTTGATTTAGCAAGTGCATCACTACTTGACGAATCAACAGCCGCTGCAGAGGCTATGGGCCTTGCAAAACGCGTATCAAAAGCTAAAAAAGCCAATGCCTTTTTTATTGCCGACGACGTACACACACAAACAATCGACGTAGTAACAACGCGTGCCGAGCAGTTTGGTTTTGAAATAATTGTAGGTAAAGCAGAAGATGCCGTAAACCACGATATTTTTGGCGCATTGTTCCAATACCCAACTACATCAGGCGAAGTGGTAGACATAACTGACCTAATTGCTGGCGTACAAAGCAAAAAGGCCATTGCCTGTGTTGCTGCCGACATAATGAGTTTATTACTATTAAAAGCACCGGGTAAGCTAGGCGCAGACGTAGTACTTGGTTCGGCTCAACGTTTTGGCGTACCTATGGGTTACGGCGGCCCACACGCTGCATTTTTTGCAACACGTGACGCGTACAAACGTTCATTACCAGGTCGTATTATTGGTGTATCTAAAGACCGTTTAGGTAACGACGCACTACGTATGGCAATGCAAACGCGCGAACAACACATTCGTCGCGACAAAGCCAACTCAAACATTTGTACAGCGCAAGTATTACTTGCCAACATGGCAGCGTTTTATGCGGTATACCACGGTCCACAAGGCTTAAAAACTATCGCGCAGCGTATACATCGCTTTGCTGATATTTTAGCAAGTGGTCTTAAAGCTAAAGGCATCGCACTTAAGCACAGCACTTGGTTTGATACGCTAACAGTAGTAAGCGATAGCAAAGACGACGTAATAGCGCGTGCAATTGCAAAAGGCGTAAACTTTGCAACAAATCTCGAAGGCGAGTACTCAATTTCGGTATCAGAGACAACAACACGTGCCGATATTACTGAGTTATTCGATATTATTTTAGGCGAAGGCCATGGCCTAAGTGTTGACGCTATTGCAGCCGACGTTGAAGCAAATGGCAGCGAGTCAATCCCTGCAAGTTTAGTACGTGACGACGAAGTACTAACGCATCCAAACTTTAACAGCTACCACAGCGAAACAGACATACTTCGCTACATTAAGCGACTAGAAAGCAAAGACTTATCGCTTAATCACTCAATGATCTCGTTAGGCTCATGTACCATGAAACTAAACGCGACTGCTGAGATGATCCCAATTACGTGGCCTGAGTTTGCAAACCTTCACCCATTCTGCCCGCTAGATCAAGCAGAGGGTTACCAAATAATGATTAACGAGCTACACGACTGGCTAGTAAACATTACCGGTTACGATGCAGTATCACTTCAGCCAAACTCTGGCGCGCAAGGTGAATATGCAGGCTTAATCGCGATTCGTAAATATCACGAGTCACGCGGCGATGCACACCGTAATGTATGTTTAATCCCAAGCTCTGCGCACGGTACTAACCCTGCATCAGCGCAAATGGCGAGCATGAAAATTGTGGTAGTTAACTGCGACAAAAACGGTAACGTAGACATGGCCGACCTTAAAGCGAAAGCTGAGGAAGTGTCTGAAAACTTATCGTGTATTATGATCACATATCCGTCTACGCATGGTGTATACGAAGAAACAATTCGCGAAATTTGCGACATTATTCATGAGCACGGCGGCCAAGTTTACATGGACGGCGCAAACATGAACGCGCAAGTTGGCGTAACAAGCCCAGGCTTTATTGGCTCAGACGTATCGCACTTAAACTTGCATAAAACGTTTTGTATTCCACACGGTGGCGGTGGCCCAGGTGTTGGCCCAATTGGTGTTAAATCGCACCTTGCGCCGTTTATGCCAAACCACAGCGTAATTAACGTACCAGGTACTAACATCGGTAACGGTGCGGTATCGGCAGCGCCTTACGGCTCAGCTGCTATTTTACCTATTTCATGGGCTTACATCACCATGATGGGGTCAGAGGGCTTAAAACAAGCCACTGAAATGGCTATCGTTAATGCTAACTACTTAACGCATGAGCTAAGCAAGCACTTCCCAATTTTATACCGTGGCCGTAACAACCGTGTTGCTCACGAATGTATTGTTGACTTACGCCCGCTTAAAGAGCTATCAGGCATTACTGAAATGGACGTAGCTAAGCGCTTGCAAGACTACGGCTTCCATTCACCAACTATGTCGTTCCCAGTAGCTGGTACATTAATGATTGAGCCAACTGAGTCTGAATCAAAAGGTGAGATTGACCGTTTTATCGAAGCAATGGTGTCGATTAAAGGCGAAATTGAAAAAGTAATCTCTGGCGAATGGTCAATCGAAAACAACCCGCTAGTGTTTGCACCGCATACACAAGGCGACGTATTAGGTAACGAATGGGACCGCGCGTACGACCGTTTTTACGCTGCATTCCCAGTGCCTGCAGTGGCTAAAAACAAGTTCTGGCCAACGGTTACACGTATAGATGACGTATACGGCGACCGTAACTTAGTATGTTCATGCCCTGCGGTTGAGACTTATCGCGACTAAGAGCACAGACTAATTTTTTGACCTTTAATGGGTAGTAAGTTCCATTATAGTTTGAAAATTTATCAAAATTATAAAAGCCGTTGCAGCAATGCAACGGCTTTTGTGTGTGTTTAAACATTGTAGACGCACAGCTTGCTGGCGTGTTGGGCGAAGCCCAAAAGGTGTTTAACTGTTGTTGGCGAACAGCTTGCTGACGCGCGGGCGATAGCCCGAATAAGTATTTAAATAGGTGCTAGAGGTTACTATTACAGATAACGCGAATACGTTTGGTACTTCTAGAAATTAGAAACCTTATTCAAGGTTTTGTCGCGCTGGCGACAGCAGCCAAAGAGGGGCTGCCGCTGGTCCCTCTCTGGACACTCTCAGCGCACCCGAGCATCACGCTTAATCCTTCAAACCACAATCGATGTGAACGTAAACGTCATGAAAGCACATCCATGTGCAAGCATGGCTTTCATTTCATCCATGAAATGCATTACTCATCAATTGCTTATTTTCAGGGCGTGATGACGGGGAAGGGTGTTAAACGTGAGGCTGGTGTTTGGTCTTGGCAAGAAACAAGAGCAGGCCCTCCGCATTATGAATCAGTATCTGGGTTGAAGTTATTCAGAAAAATGAAAACTTACACTCAAGCACTCTACTGACAATATCATTTGGAGTCACAGCGCAAACTCTAATTAACCAGATAAATTATTTATTAGAAACAACTCAGCGGCTACAGTTGTTTTTATTTGATGAAAAGTCGAACTCCGTAAATTAATTATAGCCGCAATGATGTTTTCTGATGGAGTGCATTAATTCGATAAAAGACCATTCAATTTATAGTTAAATGGTATTCATCTACTAGGATTAAGTAAATTCGTATACGTGTTAAAGATAAGTTTTTATTTTAATGGTACTTCATCTCATTCTCATTTGTGTTACCATTTACGTGACAACTTAGACAAGGACGAATATGAAAATTAATATTTATTTTTTAAGCTTTTTGCTTGCGGTTTTTTCTGACACTGCAATTGCTGACTTTTGTTATGATGGTGAAGATATTGGTTTAACTGATTTTTATTGCAAATTTGCAGTAACTGAAGAAACTAGGGACTTTGTTTGCGGTGATCATCCACAAGATACCCCTAGATGGACACAAACAGTGAATTTTGATGCTAATGATGTTGTTGCAGTAGATCCTATAGAATCATTTCATTTTGATGTGAACTGTACTGGGAAAGAAATTGTATACAGAGATGACCAATGTGAAGAAAATGCAAAGCTAACTATTGAGTCCTGTAAAGATACGTATTTTTTAACCACAACTGCTGCTGGCGTCCTTTGTGGACGTATAACTTGGGGGATAGGAGCATCTTTTTGCGGAGCAGTTGGTTCGGCCCTTGTTCATAAAGCAATAAAGTGGTGTGATGTTCAAGGTGAAAAATTACTACAGAATTGTACAAATTAATAAAGGGGGAATAACTTGCAATATTTAAAGTCTGCCAGTGTAATCGTTTTTTGGCTGTTGGTATATTTCTATCTTAAATCTAATGGCTTCATTGAACAGGATTTCATTCCCAATAATATTGAGTATGTGTTTGTAGGGTTGTTAGTCTATGTAGAGGTTAGGTTACTTGTAATGAAATTAGATAGGAAATCTGAAACAAAAAAATGAAAAAATATATAACAGTATTTGCTTGCGTTACTTCCTTTTTTTTTGGGGTTGTCACTACCTTATGGTTTGTAAAGTCAAATGATATAGGATCTTTTAACACATATAGAAAATTAGATAACTCTTCTATTTTGATAACTGAGTCTGAAAGTGGCGCTCCCAAAAAGATTATTGATTCCAAAATGAATACTGAAAAAACTCAAAAGGTAAAGCTGCCTAATTCTAATGTACTATCCATTGCGGATATTTATAAAGAATCAAAAAGTAGCGGTGTTACATTGACGGACCAATTAATAAAAATGTTAGATGCAGGTGAGCTAAGTGAGAGTGACATACAAAGGAGGAATGAAAAAGGCATTTCCATTTTAGATTCGATAATTCGTATGAAAGGACATGATGCGGGATTGCTTTTTAATAAATTGGCTGAAATGCAATTTGATCTTAACTTTTCCTCAATGCTTGATTATTCAGTCAGGCATAACCCTAAGAATTTTGAAGTTCTTATTAACTTAGGGTTAGATCCCTATGGCCGAAATGATGACAACACAACTTTGTTCAATAGCGCTTTAGCAAATGGAAATTATGAATTAGCAGAATATCTATCAATTTTGGGTGTAAAATTTGAAAAGTTTTCTATAAATAGTGAAGAAAACAGTTTTGATGATACTCATACAGAATCTGTTATTTATTCATTATTACAAAGAGGTTCTTCATCAAAAAATAAACCTAAAACAATAAGATTCCTATTAGAGTACAACTTATATACAAGCTCAGAAATTACTGAAGTTGTCAGTAATTTGTATGAAGTTGAGATCTTTAAAGTTGATGATAGGTTTAAACCTCTAAGAGACGCTCTATCTAAGCAGTAGATTAGTTTTCAGTGTGAAGGTTAACCTTCACACTGACTATTTGAATCCATACTCATGAATTCATCAACTATCCTGTATAGCTGAGGAAACCTAGTTTTAACTTCGTATAAGTACATTAAAAGCTTTTGATTGTTGGTTTCGCAATTTAGATAAAAAGGTATGTTTATTAGGTGGTTAGAAAAAAATGGTGGTATGATTTCAACATGACCGGCACTGTTACGAAAACCAAAGGGGTCACCCATTAGAAAGTTCCGGTCAAGCACGCAGCTGTGTTTTCTTGATCTTTTTATTCAAAAACCAAGTGTTCTTATTATTTAAACTCAATTTAAATATGACTACGCACCTAGTAATGACGTCGATTGGTGTGAATATGCACCGTTCCTTGAATAAAGAACGCCATATGTATTTAGGCAGTCTAATTAAGCATTATTGATGATTAATTAAGGCCCTTGGCTTTCGCCTCAGTCATCGTTTAGTACCAATGTCAGTCCAGTTTCTGGCTGTGTCTACACACTGCGCTGTAACAAGTCTGTGGTTTATGCTTACACATAACCAACCCTTTGTGGCTCAAACATTGGGCATATCCAGTATTTAAAATATGAGCGGTTAACGTGCAGGCTCAATCAAATCTAATGGTTTTACCAACCCCATTACTAGCTCAACACGTTAACCTAATTTGTTTTATAGACGCTAAGCAAACGCCTTGTGTTCATCGAATGGTACATTGTCTTTAAGCACGTGATAACACGCTCTTGCAAGCTTATGCGCAACTGTTTTAATAGCGACTACCTTGTTTGCTTTAGCCAGCTTTCGTTGATAATATTTTTTAACTGTTGGGTTATAACGAATTGCAAAACAAAGCGGTGCTGGTGGATGCTGATAATTACTTACTGCACGTTAGTCGTTACATACATCGTAACCCAATAGAAACAAGTACACCGTTAGTAGATGAGCTAATTGACTATAAATGGTCTAGCTATTCAGCTTTTATCAAAAAAACAGCGACGCCAAAATGGTTAGTTCGAGACTTTATATTTTCGCTTCAAGGAAAAAAGCTCAAATATGCTGCGTACAAACAGTTTGTTGAATATGAAAACAATAAAGAAATAAGTGCTTTTTATGGCGCTAAAAAGTTATTTTCGGTGTTGGGCGGCGATGAATTTATTCAGAATATTAAGGGGTATATTGCAAAATCAGACAACGAAAAAAGCGTTGTTGTTCAGAGGCGTTCAACTGATGATGTTGTTGCGTACTTAGCTAAATATTTTTGTATAGATACACATGATATTGTAACGGTTAAGAAAGGGCGTAGAGAGAAAAACTTACCTTGTATGTTTGCCATAAAGTTATGCCAAGATTTAACAGGGCAAAATTTGAAAGCGTTAGCCGTTGTTTTTAATGTTCAACATTATTCAGCCATATCCCAAACGGTATGCAGGCTAAATAAGTTAATAATTGCAGATGATAAGGTCAACTTACAGTTCGAAAAACTTCGAGATAGTTTGATGTATGAAGTCAAAGTTTAACTCATTTGGTTTTTTGGTCTGCCCTCTGGAGTAACAAGTTTACTATGGTGCGGTATTGTAGTTGGAGGAGGTACGGGTAGCTAGATAGAAAATATTTCTCAGGAAAAGGAGATAAATTGGGAGGGGTTTTATATGAAAAGATCGAAAAGTGACTATTGATATCGAACTTTTTGGCTTACTTTTATTTGGGATTGGTCTAGGTGTCATTTTTATCATTTTTTTACCGTTAGCCTTTTATTTAAAAGGGGAAAAGCTCAGAACGGTTGAAGATATTTTAGAGTCAGGAAATCGTTACTATTCCCTAAATATTTTTATGGTGATCCATGGTTTACTTCATTATGGCAGTGTATTTTTATTTGATTGTTATGCAAAACGTTATAATTTATTAAATGATAGAAACAAGGTACCAGCTCAAGTCTCCATACTATTTAAAGTGTATTTTGCAATTTTTATGCTTTGCGTACTTTTAATTTTTTTACCTATATTATTTTGTGAATAATTACTTTAGCCGATAGAAAAATCAAAGGGGCACCCATTAGAAAGTTCCGGTTAAGCAGGCAGCTGTGTTTTCTTGATCTTTTTATTCAAAAACCAAGTGTTCTTATTATTTAAACTCAATTTAAATATGACTACGCACCTAGTAATGGCGTCGATTGGTGTGAATATGCACTGTGTGCTGGGTAATAACGCCGTGAAAACATATCCATGCTTGCCTATTTTCAGGGCATGGTGACGGGGAAAGGTGTTAAACGTGATACTTGTTTTGGTCTTGGCAGAAACAAGACCTGACACTTAGCATTCTTCTGTATTCTAGGTTTTAGCGAGTAACTTTAGTTTTAATAAATGTTTAACTTTGCAGGGATGACTATTTGTTGGTTTTATTTGTGAGGTGTATGTTTTATTTTTGTTTACAAATCATTTCAATTTAGTTACTTGCTAACCTGTTTTTGACCTATTTAAATTGAGATAATGAAATGGAATAAACATAATGGACTAATAAGAATGAATAAATTTATACTTACCCCACTCGCTATTGCACTTTCTTTAACGCTCAGCGCATGTGGCGGCTCTTCATCAGAGGGGAACTCTGTAAGCTCATCAAATGGCGGCAGCACTGCTCAGCTTCAAACCATTTCATTACAAACATTAACTCGCCAGTGTGGAACCGATTCTGCGTATCAAACTGATGTGGTATTTCACAATGATGATGGTGATGCTATCGGCTCTGTTAAAACCGACGCCCAAGGTAGTTTTTCAGGTGAACTACCTTCTGGTACAAAACATGTATCAGTACTGGGTGATGTTGTTGATGAAGCCGATGGTGCTTATACGCACATATTTACAGAGCTTGATATTGAAAATAGAACTAATTTAGGTAAATACCATTTTAATAAGTTTAGCGAAAGCTGTGGTTGTCGCGCAGTGAGCATAGATACATCTGAACTAAATACAATACCTAATGATTACAGGGTGTATCAATACGAAGGCTCAGAAATTTCAGATTCTGTTTTTATTTGCCCAACGACAGAAAACCTTTACCTTACCGCAAAATCTTACTTTTCAAATGACGCTAAAGTGGCTGTTATTGAAGTTCCGCAAAATGCGTCTGTGATAAAAATAACGGATACAGATTTTAGCCATGATGGTGTGGAGGTGGCTAATCAAGGCAGTTTTAATGCAGCTTCTGTTAGTACTCGAGGGTATATAGAAGATATAAATTCCTATGAGTTTGTACAGTTTACATACATTAACTCCCCTGAACCGCTATTTGTTTTCCCAACGGTGACTGAGCATAACTTTTATGTACAAACAGATTCATCGGTTGAGCCAACAAGAGTTGATGGTGCCCGAATCGACATGCATAGTTATGCTCGAAGTAGTGTAGATTCAGATGGTAGTTATGAGTTGACAGAGCTACCTACTATAACCGAAGACTTAGGATTCAGTTTACTTCAATTTACTGAAAGCAATGATTCAAGCTTTGATTTTAGTAATGTTGATAGCCGATTTGCAAGAGCAGTATGGGATTACAGCTTTTTGGTTGATGATGAAGCAGAAAGCCGATTTGATTGGACAATAAGAGGTGGCATAAGCGGTCAAATTCCAGATTTATCTTTTGGTACTGTGTTTCCTGAACCTACTGATGAAGTTATATTAGAAGAACTCACATTATTTCTGTTTGGTTACGCAGGTAATGCAACTGATGCAAACAGTTATGCAAAGCTTTTAGATACGATTACTGAAGGCGGGCATTTAACTAAGCCTGAATTTAGTAATTACGTATATGTATTTTTAAATGCTGAATTAGATTAATAATTACGTTTAATTTTGTATTATAAGGCCACATTTGTGGCCTTATAAATTATGATATTTTTTCTTTTAATAGTTATGAAGGTTTATTGGATAACACCATGCTCTCAATTAATGGCACCGTAACATAAGCACTCCACTTTACTGTTAAGTTACTTTTTTAGTAGGCGGTGTTTGGCATGACAAATTTTTTACTTGAAATCCAAAAGGACCAAACCTTGAGGAACCCCACATTTTTATCCGAACGACAAGTACTCACCACAACCCTTATTTAATTGTACCAATACGTTAGGTGCCGATTAGCTTTCGTGAGTGTCGCCCTATTGGTTTCTTTATTAGCCATGCGAAGGCCATCGTTGCACCGACACCAACAATCATATTTGCAATACCTAATAAGCCGATAATGAAAGCATCTCGATGACTTTGAATATAGTCTTGCAGGCCCATAATTAGAAAACCAACGAAGAAAACATGGTAAAAATAAATAGAAAACGAATATTCACCAATGTTGCATATGGTTTTGGGTAGACGTGTTTCAATATTTTGAAGCCACTTTAAGAGTAGTAAACAAGCTAATATTTTTTGAATGTAGAAAAGAGTTTGTCGAGATGAATACCACCCATCTACTTTATATTCATTAATATATTGGGTAAGGATGGCTGCGCTGATCAAGGCAATAAAAGTGATTAACCACGTTTTATATTGATTGACCTTAGCCATTGTCTTTTCGTAATGACTCCCTATTATCATTCCGAAACAATATGCACCACAAAAATACACCAAACTCTGCATGCTTAGAAAATCAGGAAAGGCGCTGCGGGATATAACCAAGGGCACGCATGCAAGAAAAAACATCAGCTTTGGTGTGCGTTTATTCACAAAATCTAGCAATGGTGTCAATATGAAAAGTACTAATAAAATCGGGATGTACCAAAATTGAATAGCTGCGGTTCCGGATACTAGGTTTGTGGCGACTGTGATAATAAACGATATATCGGTTGCTGCACCATCAGCAAGATAATATTGCCAGTACACAGCTGTCGCTATTGTGCTTGCGGCAACATAGGGTAAAACAACATTTAGTATTTTACTCTTATAAAATGAAATCCACCCTTTATTCTGTAAAATTTTGCTGAAAAGTAATCCCGAAATAATGGCGAAGTATAGTGTGCTGCCGTGAAACAATAGTTCAGTTGAGTAAAAAAGCGTTTTTAAACCGAGGGAATCTAAATCGCCAGTCCAAAAAATAGCAAATGACCACGCATGTGCTGCGACAATACTTAAAATCGCAATGCCTCTAAAGGCTTGTAAATGAGAAATATATGAAGACATAGATAAAAATCATCGCTCGTTAAATATACGTTATAATTATGTTACTGTTCAGGTGGTGCGATAGATACCCATTACATACGTATTCAGGGCTTACAAATTTAAACGAGGTAAATCTTACTACTCCAAATTTATCGCCAAAATGCCACCTTGAGCTTTTTGTATCTTGCCTTTTTCATTTTATAACGCAGTGATTTAGTGTTTTTTAATTACTAATCCAAACACGATGCAATAGATAATGAGTCGCTTGAGGGGTCTCACTTTGCGTCTTTCTCGCTAATGTATATTTTACCAAACCCAACAAGTGTCTATTTTTTAAGATCGACAGAGCCTGCGAAGCAGTACATTATAATGCGTGCTTTAATTGATTTGAAAAAAGGGGATTTAATTGGATTCACTCACACAAGTGGTGCTTGGCAGTGCAGTTGCTTATGCAACATTGGGCAGTAAATTAGGTCGCAAATCTTTATTAATTGGGGCGGCGTTTGGCACTTTACCAGATTTAGATGTGCTAATTAATTTTGGTGGCGATGTTGAAAATTTTGTTTATCATCGTAGCTTTAGTCATTCTTTGTTTATACAGCTGTTATTGAGCCCCTTATTTGCGTGGCTTTTACTCAAAATGAATTGGGCTAAATGTATAACGATGACGCGTTGGTCGGCTGGCATTTTTTTAATTTTAAGTACGCATTCATTACTCGATAATTTTACCGTTTACGGTACGCAGTTGTTATGGCCGTTGTCGACATATCCTTTTAGTATTTCGAGTATATTTATTATTGACCCTGCGTATACTTTGCCTCTTGTGTTGTCTTGTATAGCGCTGTGTTTTGCACGTATGCGACCGCATGCACAACTTATAAACACGAGCGCGTTAGTCATTAGTTCGTTGTATTTAATTTGGGGCTTTGCGGCTAAATACCACATTAATAGTAAAATTTATCAGGCGCTGAATCAAAAAAATATCACATTCTCACATTTTGAAAGCACGCCGACTCCGCTTAATACTTTGCTGTGGCGCGCTGTGGCTATTACTAAGCAAGGTCATTATGAGATTTATGTATCTGTGTTTGATGAAGTTAAAAACGTTGATATTCAATTTTACCCTACAGAAAACGCGTTGCTAACTAAGCTCAATGATGCAAAGCAGATCGTGTTATTAAAACGATTTACCAAAGGGCTTTACGGTGTTTATCAACAAAATGAACAGGTTGTTATTAGTGATTTAAGAATGGGGGTAGAGGGCAACTATGTATTTTCATTTGTGGTTGCTGAACAAAAAGATCAGCAGTTGATCCCAGGGCAATATCAGAAGCTCAGTAATCGATTGCCGCTAGATAAGCTTAAGCTGGTTTTTGCTCGTATTACAGATCCAAATATCGATTTATAAACGAGCGTGGCAGTATCCACTTTTTTAATCATGGGTTTTAGTTGGGATTGCTCACTATTACCTAAGCCTAATTTAGTCATCAGGCCCTTTGAGCGTAAATATTAAATGCTTGCGCATATCTTTTAAAATAACGCCTTTTTTAAGCATTTCGCCACTTAAGCGTTTTTGCCATTTTAATAAATTTGGCTCTGCGGCCGCTAAGGCTTGCTCGCTTTCAAACTGAAAACACAAAAGTAGTGAACTTGGAAATAAATGATATTGAACATCAAACCAGCATTGCAGCATGCCTGGGAGCTCAGCGCGGCCTAGTTCTTCTAATTTTTCAGCTGTATTAAGTACAAGTGCTTGCTGTTTTATTTGCACCGCAGAGAGTTTTTTCATTATTAAAATCCAAGTTAGCGGCTAAAAAATGCAGCCGGAATGGGGGCATTATACGCAAGCTTGTAGGCAAGCAACAACCGTAGGTTGATTTGAGTTAAACGAAACCCAACGCATAGCTAATGTAACAAACAGAGCTATAGATAAATGTGAATGTTATTCGTTGTTGGCGCATAGTTTGCCGATGCGTTGGGTGATAGCTCAATAAGCGGATTCTACCGCCAGTGCTTAAGTGTTTCGCTCAAGGTATAAAATTTTATTCAAAGTTTACTGCGTTTACAAAAGCTCTCCAAATACGCCTCTGTAATTTATGAAGCCTAAGGCTACTTTACTAACTAAGTAGTTGTTTAATAATATCCAATTTAGGATTAGTATTAGAAACTACTTAAACAATAATAAAAGTAAGAAGCAATGCGCTCTTACTAAAGAGGTATACATGGAAGATGCATTCATAGCCGTATTTGCAAATGTCGGTGCTATCTTAATTTTAGCTTTAACATTAAAAGCATTTAATAAAGTCGATATAAATATAACGTGGTCTTTAATCTCATTAGGCATTTTTACGTGTTACGTTTTTGCTCTATTTAGAGGCGCCGAGGTAATTCCTTTGGATATATTTTTTACTGATATGTCTTGGAATTGGTCAGGAAAAATAGCTGTAATTATCCTGTGGGGGAGTGCAATCCTAGCCTTAGCGAAATATAAACATGGCTTTCGTATTGCTGATGCTGGTTTTACTTTCAAACAAAGTGAAGGTTCTTTAAAACCTGCTTTTATTGTTCTGTGCTTGTTTGTAGTTCTCCAAGTCATTGTTTCATGGTTCTGGAGTGGCGAGCCTCGCTATGATTTAGAAACATTACTTTATCAAGCAACCATGCCAGGGTTTGACGAAGAACCGATGTTTAGAGGGGTCTTACTATTTTGTATTTCCTTGGCAATAGTATCTAAGCGATACAGTTTGGCGAGCGCGCCGATAAATATAGGTGGATTACTTTTAGTTTTGTTATTTGGCTTGGTGCACGGCGTTATGTTTAGCGCTGGTGAGTGGTACTTTTCGTTTACCTCTATTTTATTAACCGGAGGTTATGGTTTTATTTTACTGTGGCTAAGAGAGCGAACGGGGAGCTTGGTATTTCCAATCCTAGCCCATAATAGTGTTAACTTTGTTGGGCAATTAATTTAGGCAATGACTAAAACCTTGTTTAAGGTTTTTTCGCCCTAGGATTGCAGTGGTACAGATTACAGTGAAAAGGAAGGAGTCTTCGCTTTCTCTGGCCCCGATCATTACGTTTGATGCCGGAGGCAATTAAGTGATTTGAACGTAAACGTCATGAAATAAATTACTCGTCAGTTGCTTATGTCCAGGGCATGGTGACTTGGAAGCTCGTTTTTATTTATAGTTACGCTATTCATGCTTGCCACAGGGCATCAATACCTTTATGTGCTGTAAGTGAACTCTGGGATCTACTTAACTAGAGTTCATGTTATTTATATAAAAACGCGCACTACTTGTTGATGAGTGTAATTATATGGGTAGGAGTTTTTTACAAAATTTAGTAATTTTTACTTTAATAATAAGAATGTTAGAACTGGATTTTAATTTATCTCATTGATTTAAAATAATAATTTATTTGGTTCGAGTTTTGCTCAGTAGTAAGTGTATTTTCTTAAATAAATAAAGGAGTTATTATGAGTACCGTTATTACTGGGTTATTCGAAAGTGCATCACAAGCAACACTCGCAATTTACAGATTAGAAGCTTTAGGTATCAACGAAGCTGACATAAGCATTGTAGCCAACGACTCATACGCAAAGGAAGATTTTGCTGTAGACGAAGGTACTAAAGCTGCCGAGGGCGGCATTATAGGCGCGGCTTCAGGTGGTATTCTTGCTGCAATTATTGGAGGGTTTACTGCCGTAGGGACTGTAGCAACAGGTGGTACAGGCTTATTAGTTGCCGGTCCATTAGTCGCTGCATTTGCTGCTGGTGGCGCAGGCGCTGCAGTAGGTGGTACTTTAGGGGCCGCAGTTGGTGCGTTTATCCCTGAGCATGAAATTAAGTATTACGAAGATGCCATTGAAAAAGGCTCTATATTAATTGGTATTAAGTACGATAGTGACAACAAAAACGCTATTGAAGAAATACTTAATAATGCAGGCGCAAGTAATGTTTCTACAGCGTAATGCTAATTAATTAGTTTCAAAATTAATAAAAAAGGTGAAACTTAGTTTCACCTTTTTTATGCTATTTTGCTTTTGATTAGGCATAAATCTCACTTTAAGTAGCGCTTACAATTAAGTTATTATTAATACCAAACCCGAGAACACTTTGAATTATTTAGCTCACCTTTATTTAGCACAGCCTACAGCCGATTCTCACTTTGGGAACTTATTGGGCGACTTTGGTGGTAAAAGGCATGTAGAACACTTACCAAGCACGGTTAAAAATGGGCTCGATAACCACTATTTAGTCGATAAATTTACCGACTCCCATCCTTTAGTTAAACACGCCAAGCAGTACTTTTCACCCGAGCGTAAGCGATTTGCTGGTGTGGCTATTGATGTGGTGTTTGATCACTTTTTAATTGTGCATTGGCAACACTTTAGCAAGCAATCTTTAAGTGAGTTTAAGTACACCAGCTACCAGCTTTTAAATCAGCGCATACCTGTTATGCCAACGTGTATGCAGCATGTTGTAACAAGTATGACTAAAAACGATTGGTTTAAAGAATACGAAACCATTGATGGAATAGGGCTAGCACTTGATAATATTGCCAAGCGTATTCGTTTTACTAACACTTTTTCGGGTGCGGCTGATGATATAGCGCGTAACTACGATGAATTAGAAGGCGTGTTTCTAGCGTTTTTTCCGGAGCTAATTAAGCATGTAAGTAAGTCTGGTTTTGAAAGCAGTTAAAAAAGTTAGATAAAGAGCTTTATTTAAAGTCAGTACGCATAACTATACGATGATTTGGCTGGGCGTTTTTTTGCTATTAACGACATTGAAATTGGTTATTCAGCCGATATTTTTGAAGATGATGTTGAAACAAAAACACAAGATATACTGCTTTCTTATAGAAAATTTAAAAATTCTAACATCACTTTTAACTATCAAGCGCTTGAAGGGCTGCAAGGCACGGCTAGCAATTTATGCGGCAATCAAACGGATCAAATTTTCTCGCAAAATACACGTTCAACCAAGTTTGAGCTATCTGGCCAACACAACTTTTATATCTTTAATAATAAAAAGTCTTTGTTTGAGCATTTTTTTCTTAATAGACCAAAGCTAAGTAGCAAATTTGACTTGTCGTTAAGTGTTGTTGGCACGTGGTCTTTCAAGCATGCATCTCTTGAGAATAAAGATAATATTGTGTTTCAGGCTGATTTTTTAAATTCGTCTGCACCACAGGTCACTAAGTTAATTTCTAATTCGTACGGGGCGAGTATTGGCTCGCTTTTATCATTTTCGTTGCCGCATAATGTTCACGTATTTGCTGAATACAAAGTAGGTAAGGGAAATATTCGAAATACAGACCCTGGGCTGGGGTTAAAAGATTCGGGCGGTGAAAAAGTAGCGGCATACGGCGGTGGTATTTCTTGGACTTAAAGTAACAAAAAACTCATGGTAGTACTACGTGCGTGGGAGCAAACAGGTAGGCATATAGATACTTCTTTTGGTGACTTGTCAGTAATTAAGTTTTTTTAATATTGAGTGCTGGGGCTCTCACTTAAGTTTTTCAGAATTTTAGGGGTAAGTAATTACACCTGCATGTAATTACTTAATAGTAATATGTGTTTAGTTAGTCTTTCATTGAGCGCCATGCAAATGTAGATGCTGCAATAACGATCGCAATGGCAATACCTAAGTAGAGTGTTTCTATTGTGCCGCCGAACTCAACTGCGTGCTCTAAAAATAGTATTACCAGTACAACTGAAGTTACTTGTACCAGAGTTATTTTTAAATCATGAAAGTCTTTAATATTAAAAGCAGCTAGAAATTTACTTTCCTCAGGCTTAGATGGTGTTATAAATAGTCGGTACAAGCTAATAGCAATAACTTGTAAGGTAATTCCGATTAGTAGCAAATCAAGAATTTTCAGTAGTTCAACTATTAGGGCTTTACCGGCTTTAGCTGAATCAGGCAGGTCAAATAGCGTTGTTATTACTATATTAGCTACAATATTAATGCATGAAACATAAACGAGTAATGATGATATTGCAGCGGTAATAACGGCGATTACAACCAAAAACCGACTTGTTTGGAATATATTTTCCATGTTGCTCAACTTTATAATTAGACCTGATTTATACGAAACGTAGCTTAAGTTAGATCCCTTACGAACGTTTTACTTTTATATTTGCTTTAACATATTGGCTATTTACTTGTTAAGCATAGAAATAACAAATTTAACTGGAATATTATGAGTAAGAATAACGATGTACCTCAAGCTTATGTGAAGCAAGAGGAAGGCTATCGAATAAAAGCCTTAAGATTGTACCCTTGGGTATGCGGGCGTTGTGCTCGTGAGTTTGAGTACTCTAATTTACGTGAGTTAACGGTGCATCATGTTGATCACAACCACAGTAATAATCCTGAGGATGGCAGTAATTGGGAGTTATTGTGTATTTATTGCCACGATAATGAGCACAATAAATACCACGAACACATTATGTATGGCGGGTCGACTACAGAGCGAAAAGTAGAGGCTGCAACGCATTCTCCGTTTGCTGATTTAAAATCGCTGTTAAATAAATCAAAGTAATATTTGAACCAAGTTAATGATTAAATAAATAGGCTAAAATTTATAACAGCGATTACTGGCTTAACAGTTATTGCAAAATGTAAGCTTTAGCGATTATTTTCCATTCATTATCTAATTTAGATAATGTTAGTGCATCATAAAAACGGTTAGTAGAGCGAAATAAAACAACAGCTAAACGATCGTCAACTATGTTCATACTAATAATTTCACCATCGAGGTTTCCACCCGCTGGATTTTTGTTTGATGCCCATTGGTTAAGTACACTGGTCATATCTTTATACGACTTAATAACTTCTTTACCGTCGTCGTTTTTTACTACACCAACCATTGTTGCGTGCTCTGCTGCAAATGCGCGAAATAAACGCTCTTTACTCGCCTCACCTTGACCCTGAAAGTAGTCGTTTACTGCAGCTTTTATCGCGACTTTATCAGAGGCTTTATCTGCGTGTGCACTGAACGATAAAAAGGTAACACTTATAATAACTAACAACGATTTCAACATAAAACTCTCTTTTACTAATTCTAAAACGCACTAAACTTAAGGTTGCTGGCGTAAGCTAAAGCAACCTCATAATATTATATTTAAGTTAAATTTTACTAATTAAAGCTCTTTGGCTGTTTTGTCTTTTATGTCAAACCAGTTTGAATCGGCTGAATTAATAAAGCCTGGTACGTCTTTTAGCCATTGTTTTTGAACCGATTTATCAAGATTTAAATAAAGTTTGTTTTCAACAATTTTGAAAGCCTCTGGATCTACGTCAAACTTTTTCTCCATTGATACACCAAATGCACAAAAGCCACCAAATTGTGGGGCGTATTTTTCTGGGTTAGCTCTAAATAAGTCGCGGTGCTTAGCTGAGCTGAACTTATAAATGGCATTTTTATGCGTTGCAGTATATTCAGAACTGCCTGTTATCGCTTTGTTTTGGGTAAAGTAAGCAACGGTATCGTAACCACTAATTGCAATGTCGTTAACGTCGGCATTTGCGTCTATGTCTGCTGCAAAGCTTAGTGAACTTGCAAGTACCGATGCTGCAAAAAAAGCTGATTTAGTGAGTGTCGAAAATTTCATGTGTATCTCCAAAGGGGAATTTAATTAGTGTGTTTGTTTAAAACTCAACTGTACTTTATCGTTATTGCTTGGTTAATATGCGTCTATTAGTCTGTATTTTCATACCAATAATCCAAAGAGGCGTTTATGGACGTACTTTCGAGTGTGCTGAGGCATTTTTCACTCAATGCCAATGTGTTTTTTAGTGGGAACATGTGTGGTACTAGCGACTTTAGTGACGATAAAGGTGTTGGGCATTTACATTTATTGCGCTCAGGTACGTTAAAAGTGCGCAGTAATAATGGCTTCGAAGTCGTTTTGTCTAAGCCTTCGGTTATATTTTTTCCTCACTCTACAGGGCACTGTTTATTTTCGGATAAGGGGGAGGGGGCTGATTTAGTGTGTGCACAAATTAGCTATCAAAGCGGTGGGCATAGCCCTTTATTGCAGGCGCTGCCTTATTGCTTAAATTACGAATTAACGGGTGATGGATTATTAGCGCAAAGTGCTTTTTGGATTTTTGATGAGGCATTTAAAGACGCCAGCGGTAAGCATTTAATTATAGATCGCTTATGCGATGTATTTTTAATTAGTGTGCTGCGAAAAGTACTAGAAGAAGGAACAATTAAAAGCGGAATGATGGCAGGGTTTGCCCATCCTCAGTTGGCTAAGGTATTAATTAAAATACATCAAACCCCAGAGCAAAGCTGGTCGCTTAGCGCTATGGCTGAGGAGTGTGGTATGTCGCGTTCTAAATTTGCCGATACCTTTAAGCGAGTAATTGAGCAAACACCGGCTGACTATTTGGCTGATTGGCGTTTATCGGTTGCTAAAAAGCTTATTTTAAAAAATCAAAATATGGATTTAGTGGCTAATCAAGTTGGGTACGAAAATGGCTCCGCACTTGCCCGTGTATTTAGGAAAAAAACGGGGCAAGCGCCAAAAGAGTGGTTATTGAGTCAGCAGTAAATTTTTTAGTAAGTTACTTTTTTAATCGGGTAAAACTTTTTAAACTCTGGGAGTGCAGTATTTAGAGCTCTGGATGTCAGTTTTACGTTGATAAAAATAGTGTTTATGTGATTTGAATTAGCCAGTACTGCAACATACAGCTGTTATTCTATTATATGACCTAACTTTCGCCATATTCCTATTCGCTTTATTACGAAAAGTTAAAGAACCAATAGCATTCTTTGGCACTAACTTAACCGCGCTCTCCTTATCTGTTTTACCACATTTTTGCGGCTCATTTATTTATGGAGTTGTGCTGAGTGTGGTTATTATCGCGACCCTATTTTTAGTCTCTTTTGTTTTAAAAAGAGATACCTAGCAACGCTTTATATTTACGTATATGACCATGAGTGGATTACTAACAAGTTGTATAGTTAAAGGCATTATGGTGGCCTACTTTTAGACTTTTTTGAGATAGATTTTAAACAGCTGATACTTTTTAAACTTTAGCTTTTTATTTTATCCATATTAAAACCAATCTGCTGCAACTTGCAGTGGAGTCGGGTCGCCTTTTTTAGATACCCAAAACACTAATGCTTGCTTTGTTGGCGATATTTTTTTAGCGCGAGGCAGGGTTAAGTCAGTTAATGATAATTGCTGCTTAGTTTGCATGTTACTTTGCTCGTAACCTATAACGACAAAGTCGTGTTTTAACTTATGGCCTGCGTTTTCGCCGCTGTGTATTGGTGTTTCTATACCAAAGCCTAACAGAGCTACATGAGCTGTTAAGTTTTGGTTAGTATCATCTTTGGTATTAACGGTATCGTATTCGAGGTTAATTTTACTGTTGTTTATAGTCGCTTTTAAATTACCTAAATAAGGGGTTTTAGTTATAGGTATGGTTTGTTTATAAAACCAACCTTGCCATCCGCTGCCGTTAACCATAAACCCGGGTGTTGCTACAATACGGCTTTTACCTAAGGCTTTATAGGTGCGTTGTCTTTTACTAAAAACAGCAGAGGCAAAGGGGTCTTTCCATCCTAAATAATCCCAATAAGTAACATGAAAATTAATAGGGATTAAATCAGTCCATAGTTTTTCATCATCTGTAAACGTTGAAATCCAGCGCTCTGCTGGTGGGCAACTACTGCAGCCTTGCGATGTGTAAAGCTCTAAAAAGGTAGTTGGATTAGCTGTACTTGTAATGGTTACTTGCTCAGCAGCTTGGCTTTGAGAGCAAAATATTATTAACCCAGCCAATGCTGGAAAAAGCGATTGAGACAGTGTTTTAAAAGGCATGTTACTTCTCGAAAAGATTTATACTGTCTGTAGCATAAGTGATATTTGTAGATGAAGTATCACGAAATACTCACAATTAAATCACGTTTTAACCGTATATTTATCTATTAAAAACTTAATTTGAACACCCGCTCAAGTTGTGCTTTAATCATTGTTCAATTATTGAGGGACTTTACATGATTAAATTTTATTTTCACCATACGCCTAACCCAATGAAGGTGGCACTCTTTTTAGAAGAAACAGGCTTGCCGTTTGAGCTTGTTCCTCTTGATACTTTGAAAGGTGAGCAACATACACCTGAATTTAAAGCAATTAATCCAAACGCTAAAGCACCTGCCATTGTTGATGGTGAAACGCGTGTGTTCGATTCGAATGCTATTTTAATGTACCTTTCTGAAAAATATGCAAAGCTAGAGGGGAAGGCCGATGACCGCGCTGAAATGCTGTCGTGGTTAATGTTTATTGCATCTGGTTTGGGTCCGTATTCTGGGCAAAGTGTACACTTTAGACATATGGCGCCAGAAGGGCTTGATTACGCGGTTAATCGATATTTGCGTGAAGCACAGCGTCACTACGAAGTGCTTGATACGCACCTTGAAGGTCGTGACTTTATTGTGGGTGATACATATACCATTGCTGATGTATCTGCATGGGGGTGGATTGATAAAGCGTCGGTTGTATTAGGTGAAGAGGGCTTAGCGCCTTATCCTAATCTTAAACGTTGGTTTGAAAGCATTGATAGCCGCCCAGCGGTTGCACGTGCACGCGTAATTGGTACTGATATAGCCTTTAAAAAAGAGTTTGATGAAGATGCTAAAAAAGCATTTTTCCCTTCCAATTACCCTAAACAATAACTATAGTAAGCGAGCTTATTATGGGCCGCTAGTTAACCTGAACTCTGGATAATAAATCTACCTCAAGCAACTATTTTCAGCGCTCACTGCGTTGAATTTACTTGCAATAGGTCAGCTATTGACGCGTAAATTCGCCTTGTTTTCACTGAAAATCTCTGGCTAGAGAAAATAAATTTAAATATCAATATAATTCAGTAGGTTAGTAAGTATCTTAACCAGAATTCAGGTTAATTATCAAATTTTAATGATTTCTCTATTGTTGGACTGATTACTTAACGTGATGGTCGTTAAAAATAGTGAACTCTCATGTTCGATAGAGTCCTCTAGTAAAATACAAAAAATAAGTAAACGCGTATTTATTCCTGCTTTACCCCATCCTAATTTTGAGAATAAATCATCTATCAGGTTTTGCGTTATGCTTTTAACCCCAATCCAATAATCTAAGTCTTCTTCCAATTCGTGAGTGAGTTTTAGTAAGGTTTGATTTAGTTTTTCTAGCGTTTCAAAATGGTTTGTACTGGCATCAAATGCTTTAACTGCTTTTTTTACATTTTTTAATGTTGTTGGAAAACGCTTTAGCGCTCTTGCAGCTTTTCCAATGGTTGTAAGGCGTTTAGCTACTCCCTTCCACGACTTATTTGCATTGGCACCATTTTGAGAATCAGGGACAAGCGCAAGATAGTCATCCCATTTATCTGTATTTTTTAAATCTTTTTTAATACGACGGTAATCAACGGTTCTACTAGAATCCCCATCTAATAAATGGTCAAACAATATACTTAGATCATTATATGATTCATCTTTTAGGGCATATAAATGCAGTATATTAAAAATAACTTTCCTTTCAAAAGGCGAACCACTTTGTAAGTAAATTAAATAACGTGCTGCATTATGATATAGCTTATCGCCATTTAGCTGTTCAAATTGTGCATAGACTTCATGCCCAGAACGCATCGTCATTGCTATGACGCTACTAGTATAAATGTTGCTGTTTTCAATACTATGTTGATAACGACTAATTGCGACTTTTATATTTTGCTCGGGAATAAGTATGGGTACATCTATTGGTAAAGAGTCGGCATGACGGTGGGTCGACAAATCAAGGGAATCAAAGAAGTCTTCAATCTCTCTTAAATTGTGCAGTTTGTTATCTTGATTTGTATATTCAAGTGAAATAGCACCATTAAACTCGGGATCTAATGCTGATTGCGCAACACCAAAGATGATTCCTAATTTTGCTTGTCTGGATTCTGAAAGCCCTGATGCAGTTCCTTTAATGGTGTAATCGTGTTTAACATATAAGTTACCATTGGCATCAACTTCAACCGTTAAGTCTCGATTAATATCGCGTACTTTACTAATATCAAAGCCAATAATGTTTAGGCCCAGCCGAGTTGAACTATTAAGTGCTGTTTCAAACCGTGTAGTGATAGGTATTAAGTTTATTGCACCCGCTCTGTTTAATGCTTGCATAAGTAATGAGGCTTTTTTCCCGTCGCCTATCGCTAAACAGCGGAATAAGGTTTGTACTTGTTTATTTTCTGGTTGGAGGATTGTTATTTTTAATTTTTGAAGTTCGAATAAACGTTGTTGTTTAATCGATTCTAAATTAAGACCAAACTTAATGTTGGCTGCTTTTTCTAATTTTTCAGTGATGTTCTTTTTAAATATCTGGTATCGATTTATTACACGATTAAAATTAGCTTCTATATTTTGATCAAAATTAGCAATCGTCTGTGCTACGTCATCGCCGAGCGAAGCGATAGGTTTTAGTTGGGAAGCTGTTTTCTCTTTTAAATCGTTAGCAAACTCATCCGCTTTCTCACGAAGTTTTTGCTGTAATATTTTTATTTTTTCAGACAGATATTTTTCTGACTTGTGCTGAGCAGCCATAAAAATAGGGTCAGCATTTGATTGCACAACACCAAATAAACTCAGTAATCTATTAATTATAGATGTTGCTAAGTCGTCTGGGGCCGCTTCTGTTGAGAGCAATGTCTTATTGAATTGCACGATTAGCTCATCATCAAGTAACTTTTTAATTACATCATCGATCTCATTTTGTCCTAGTGTGATTTCGGCTATTGGCTTGTACCATGTATCTTCATCAATTGTATGTAATATGTCATCAACCAAGATTTGGCCAGGGTTACTGTATTCCTCAAGCTTACTAACCAGTTCATTACCTTTACCAAGCAGCATTTCTATGTACTGTTTGGCGAGTGCATCCATTCCTTCAATTTCTGCTTCAAGTGCTAGTTTTAAGGTGTTTTTTGTCTGCTCTGTTTCTCTTAAAGTTAGTAATAGTTCTATTTGCTGTTGATCATTACGATATACATCAAGTTCCAAGTCACCAGCTATTTCTTGGCGCCTTGAAAGTGAGACTGCTACGGAGGCGTCTACTCCAATAAGGTGCCCTTTAAGATTTGTTTTTGAAGCGAGCGATTTTCCAATTTCTAATTCGCCAGATAATATTAGAGAAGATGCCATTTTAATTGAAAATGCACGATATCCCTCTCTAGCATCACTACTAGTACGCTTGACTAATTGAGTGTTTATATCGTTCAAGTTCCAAGGGCGAACTGGTTTTTTAAACATACTCCACAGGGTTTTATAGCTAGTAGTTTCTTCATTTACTTGGTAGTACGAATCAAACTCCACACTACCTGATTTATCTAAACCGGCACCTATTTTAAAAATATTAGCAGAGGTTGATGTTGATACATTAATATCATAGGCAGCTTTTACATCTTGATTGACGAGGCAAAACCCATTTGGAAGTGTTTTGGATAAAAATGTTGGGCGCTTTGTGTCATTTAAAACAGAGATACTAAATTCACCGTAGGCACCAGCTGTTACACCAACACTAAGTTGATCAATTTTTGATTTGTGCTCTTTAGTAAATTCAAACTCTTTTTTTAATCCGTTAGTTTGTTCACCAATTGGTGTTTCAAGAACAGACCAAAGTTGAAATGCTTTATAGGCTTCTTGATAAATTTCAGAGCTTTTAATTTTTTTTATTTGTTCAGCTGAAAAAAGTACGACTATAAATTCAATGACCTTTTTTATTTCCTCGACTAGGTCATCTATATTGGGGTCTTTAATAATTCCATAAGCACTGTTAACCAAAGTAATAATATCAGAAAGCTTAGTGCTATTTGCTTCATCAATATTAAAGTACTTTTTTAAATTTGCGGCAGAAGATAGGCTTTCGAGTAAGTCGTGGGCTTTAGCTGGTGCTAAATATGAGGAAGGAACAACGCGATCAAGTGATGTTAGTGATATCATTTTAAAAATCCTTTTGATTTTAGTTTATATTTTATTGATCACCTTTTATGCGACTACATCAACTGTAACCTAGAATAAATTGCTGTTAAATAAATGGCAAGGCTATATTTTAAACAACATATTGATTGAATCATAAGTGCTTAATTTTTGGTTATAAGCGTAACTAGAATAAACGATTTAATTAAAAGCTGCGCTTTTCACTCGAGCAAGCTCGGCGTCTGCAATAAATATTAAACCCGAGTTTAGCTTTATTTGTAGGCGTACAGCTTGCTGACGCGACGAGCAAAGCTCGTAATGTTTTTTGGTTGTAAGCGTAACTATAACGATTTGATTAAAAGCTGCGCTTTCACGCGAGCAAGCTCGGCGTCTACAGTAAATATTAAACCCCGAGTTCAGCTTTACCTGTAGGCGTACAGCTTGCTGACGCGACGAGCAAAGCTCGTAATGTTTTTTGGTTG
>NZ_JJNZ01000017.1 GCF_000690055.1 Pseudoalteromonas fuliginea | reverse complement strand
CCCAAAGGGCAGCGCATGTTTGGCATTTATGCTGCGTTATCGCCTATTTATGGGGAATAACCACACTACATAGGCTCTGCCTTGCCTAAATACCAAACAGTCTGCTGCAAATTCACCCACCAAAGATCAACACGCCCTAAAATTTAGATAATAAAAAAGCGCCATTAGGCGCTTTAATTTGGTTTGTGCTAAATATTAGCTTTTTTAAGCTGCAATACCGCTGTGGCGTAGTAACGCGTCAACATTAGGCTCACGACCACGGAACTTTTTAAATAATTCCATTGGCTCTTCACTGCCGCCTTTTTCTAAAATATTTTGCATGAAAGCTTGCCCGGTTTGCGGGTTAAAAATACCTTCTTCTTCAAATTTAGAATAAGCATCAGCAGATAGAACTTCAGCCCATTTATATGAGTAATAACCAGCGCTGTAACCGCCTGCAAAAATATGGCTAAAGCCATGCTGAAAACGGTTAAACTCAGGTGGATTAACGACCGAGGTACGGCTACGCACATCGTTTAGTACGGCTTGAATTTGACACTCTTCACCCGCTTTATAATCATTGTGGATTTTAAAGTCGAATAACGAGAACTCAATTTGACGTAGCATTTGCATGCCTGAGTTGTAGTTTTTAGCCGCTAGTAGCTTATCAAGTAGCTCTTTAGGTAACGGCTCGCCCGTTTCATAATGACCTGAAATAAAGCTCAATGCTTCTTCTTCATAACACCAGTTTTCTAAAAACTGACTAGGAAGCTCTACCGCATCCCACGCTACACCATTAATACCCGCAACAGGAGCATCATCAACTTGTGTAAGCATGTGGTGAATACCATGACCAAACTCGTGGAATAAGGTTGTTACCTCGTCATGAGTAAACAATGCAGGTTTATCGCCAACCGCTTTATTAAAGTTACACACTAAATAAGCCACTGGAGTTTGTAGTTCGCCGTTAGCACGCACTTTACGACCCATACAGTCGTCCATCCACGCCCCACCGCGTTTACGGTCGCGTGCATATAAATCGAGATAAAAACGTCCACGTAAGGTATTGCTGCTATCTACAATTTCAAAAAAGCGTACATCTTTGTGATAAGTATCAAAGTCAGTAACTTCTTTTACGCTAATACCAAATAAACGGTTAACGGTTTCGAATAAGCCACTTAATACTTTATTTGCTGGGAAGTAAGGACGTAATACTTCATCTGAAATAGCGTACTTTTCTTGCTTAAGTTTTTCGCTGTAGTAACCAAAATCCCATGCCTGTAATTCAGAAATACCATGTTTTTGCTCAGCATAGGCTTTTAACTCTGCCACTTCTTGCTCTGCTTGTGGTTTTGATTTAGCCGCTAGGTCTTCTAAAAACGAGAATACTTGCGCCGGTGTTTCGGCCATTTTAGTTGCCAGTGACTTTTCAGCGTAGCTGTTAAATCCTAGTAACTGTGCAAGTTCATGGCGAAGCGCAAGCTCTTCGCTCATAATACCTGAGTTATCAAATTCACCAGCGTTAGGGCCTTGATCTGACGCGCGCGTAGAAAACGCGGTGTAAGTTTCTCTGCGGAGTTCGCGGTTATCTGCATAGGTCATAATTGGTAAATACGACGGAAAATCAAGGGTAAATACCCAACCGTCTAACTCTTTACTTTTTGCAGTATCTGCTGCAAGCGCTAAAGCAGATTCTGGCAAGCCAGCTAAGTCGCTTTCATCAGTAATATGTTTGTGCCAAGCAAGTGTGGCATCCATTACGTTGTTACCAAATTTTGAGGCAAGTTCTGATAAACGCGCGCTAATTTCGCCGTAGCGTTTTTGCTGCTTTGGCGCTAATGCAATACCCGATAATTTGAAATCACGAAGCGCATTAGTAATTGTTTTTTGTTGTGCTGTAGTCAGCGTTTTAAATTCGTCGCTGTTATAAAGCGTATTATACGCGTTGTATAAACCTTGGTGCTGACCTACAAATGTTGAATATTCAGATATTAACGGTAAGCACTGCTCGTAAGCTTCACGTAATTCGTCATTATTCATTACTGAATTTAAATGCGATACAGGGGAGAACATGCGCGATAATTTGTCGTCGGCTTCTTCAAGGGGTAATACTAAGTCATCCCACGTGTACGAACCTTTCGCTAACACGTCATCAATGGCTTTACGACAAAGCTCAATACCGTCTTTTAGTGCTGGTACTACGTACTCAGGCTTTATTTTTGAAAATGGTGGTAAGCCTTCAAGGCCAATTAGTGGGTTGCTCATAAATACTCTCTTTGCGTTAATGCATTACGTTTTAAATTGGGTCTAAAAGTAAAAAAACAACTCAACTGCTTTTAAGTTGTGTAATTTTAATAAGGTTGCTCTAAAGCAAAGCACAAATAACCCATTAATGAATCAGCCACTTTATAACGCTCTAGGGCGTGTTGAACTTTGTGGATTGAAATTTGTTCAATCTAGGGGCGATTAAATCACGGCGCGAGGTTTGTAACCTAGTGGGCTAAGTAAAAACCGAGCAACAAAGAGTTAATCGTCCCTATAAAGAACCCAAAGGGCAGCGCATGTTTGGTATTTATGCTGCGTTATCGCCTATTTATGGGGAATAACCACACTATATAGGCTCTGCCTTGCCTAAAAACCAAACACACTGCTGCAAATTCACCCACCAAAGATCAACACGCCCTACTACCGTATCAACTAGGTTATTACTGCATATTTGCTTTTGAGTAAGTGGGCTAATGGCTATAAAGTCTTTTCGTTTGAGCTCATCTATTAAGGGATGCTCTTTTTCAAAACCTCTTGGTGGGCGTTTTAGCGACTCTCCTGACATTTCAAATATAGATTTAAATTGCTCATCATAAATTGCTTTTTTATAGCTATTTGGGTTTTCATCTATGCAGGTTCTAATTGCGTTAAGCGCCTTTGATTCTGGTCGCCAAATACCAGCACCTATAAAACATTCGTCATTTGCTAAGTGAAAGTAAAAACCTGGGGCGTGTACGTCTTTTCCCATAAAATGGCGAAATTGAATTCCTACATTAATTTTATATGGGGCTTTATCTTTACTAAAACGCGCGTCTTTATGGATTCTCATTAAACTACCGCCGACTTTTTTATCTGATGCGACAAAATGGCTAGAAACCTCAGCAAGTGGTGCTTGCATTTGCCTAATGAAATCTAAAGCGGGCTCTCTTACGTATTCCTCATACTGTGATTTATGGTCGTTAAACCAGTCTCTATTATTGTTTTGATCAAGCTGAGCAAGAAATTCGAATGTTTTTTTACTAAACATAGGTCACCTAAACACTCTTTATTTTTAAAACTTAATGTTATGCTAATGCGCATAAAACTCAACGCCTAAGGACATAAAATGACACAACACTTTGATTATATTGCAATCGGTGGTGGCAGTGGTGGTATTGCCTCTGCAAATAGAGCGGCAATGCGTGGCGCTAAAGTAGCACTTATAGAAGCAAAACACATGGGCGGCACATGTGTAAACGTGGGTTGCGTACCTAAAAAAGTAATGTGGCACGGTGCTCAGGTTGCTGAAGCAATTAATTTATATGCCCCAGATTACGGCTTTAATGTTGAAGTTAAAGGCTTTGATTGGAGCAAGTTAGTAGAAAGCCGTGAAGCCTACATAGGCCGAATTCATAAAGGTTATGACAGTGGCCTTGCAAGCAATGGCGTTACTGTAATTAAAGGCTTTGCTAAATTTGTAGATAATAAAACAGTTGAAGTAAACGGCGAGCACTACACAGCCGACCATATATTAATTGCAGTAGGTGGTCGCCCAAGCATTCCGCATATTGAAGGCGCTGAGCACGGTATCGATTCAAATGGCTTTTTTGAACTAAAAGAGCAACCTAAGCGCGTTGCCGTTATTGGCGCAGGCTACATAGCCGTCGAACTTGCTGGTGTATTACACGGTTTAGGTACTGAAACACATTTATTTGTTCGTAAACATTCTCCACTTCGTAACTTTGACCCATACATAGTTGAAACACTTGTTGATGTTATGGCTGCTGAAGGCCCAACTCTTCATACAGAATCTGTACCTCATAAATTAGTTAAAGAAAATGATGGCTCTGTAACGCTACATTTAGATAACGGCAAAACTCATAACGTTGACCAAGTAATTTGGGCCATTGGCCGCCAGCCAACAACAGATGCAATTAATGTAGCTGCTGCCGGCGTAGAAGTTAACAGCGATGGTTTTGTTAAAGTTGATGAGTTTCAAAATACCACAGCTAAAAACGTTTATGCTGTTGGTGATATTATCGAAAACGGTATTGAGCTTACGCCTGTAGCAGTTAAAGCAGGGCGAACTTTATCAGAGCGTTTATTTAATAAAGAACTACCTGATGATTTAAAAATGGATTACAGCCTAGTTCCTACTGTTGTATTTAGTCACCCACCAATTGGTACTATTGGCCTTACTGAACAAGAAGCGATTTCTCAGTATGGCGAAGAAAACGTTAAGATTTACCAATCTGGCTTTACGGCTATGTACACAGCGGTAACTAAACATCGCCAGCCTTGTAAAATGAAGCTTGTATGTGCCGGCCCAGACGAAAAAGTAGTTGGCCTACATGGTATTGGTTTTGCGGTTGATGAAATGATTCAAGGTTTTGCCGTTGCCATGAAAATGGGTGCAACTAAAGCTGATTTTGATGCTGTTGTGGCTATTCACCCGACTGGCTCAGAAGAGTTTGTAACCATGAGAGGTTAGTGTAAAAAAGATACACATAAACGTTTTCAATATCTGAAAACGTTAAACTCCCCGCATTAATCACTTTATCAATGAGGGGAGTGATCAACTAACTTTAGACAGTAAATTAATTTTTCCATCCGTAGCAGTAAGGCGAGCCGCCTATTGTGACTATGTAGCCCTCCAAGCTTTAATCTATACAGTAACAACCTATATCTTTCTCTATTTCTGAGTTATTTCGATAAACGGCTGTAGGTAACCATTCTACTTTTAAACTTCTTGATAAACGCCCTACCCTTATTATCGCCTTACGGTCTTATGTTTTGTTGAATTGGATAACAGTATGGGAACTTACTGCCAGCTTTGTTACTTCTTTCGGTTACGCTTGTTTCTACCTCCTATCAAAGCTTCTTTTATAACCATAATTAGTGCCATCACTACCGGCGATATCATTCCTACCACGGCAGTAAACGCTTGAAGCTCAAGAAAATATCCAGCAAGGCAAGTTACTAAGACTAACACTACCGTAGTGGGCATCGCCCATCGTCCTATTAACATAATGACAATATCTTGAGGCATAGTACGATTGGTAGATTGATCTATATTTGTTTGCTCAAGCTCGGGGTTAGATTTGGTTTTTGCATCGCAGTCCGATGAACTCTCAAAATTTTTTTTCATCAAAATTACTCCTCTGATTGATAAATTTTTTGGGGAAGGAGGGGGAGGCAAAAGCCTCCTTAGTCAGTCGCTGCAATAGTCGTTATTAACAGGAGAAGGAAGGAGAGTATGGAAGAGGGTTATGTCTTTAAATAGGGCTACTTAATGAAGCCAAACTTGAGGACTAAAAAAGTGTTGTTCCGGTGAATATTCGAGTTGAGAATATAGGTGTGTTTGATTGGCATAAATATCAAAATAAAGAGTATATAAACGAAGCCATATAGTGAGCCTAGGCTGATCAGTTTGATTAATTTGTTGCAGCGTGTACGAACACATTACGCCACTAATAGGGAGTGAAAAACACTGCTGAAATTGCACTAATAATTCGTCAACATAGCCTTTAACTGATGCTTTAAATAATAAATTAGCAATACTTTGTTGCTGGATATTTTCTCCCTGCAACTGCAGCCATATTTCTTCACAGTAATGATGTTTAAATAGTTGGTATAGCTCAGATGAGGAGAAGCCAATGTCCTTCATGGTTTGCCAGCAGGTGAGATCCTCAATATTGACACTATAAATGTTTGCTGCTTCACGCTTTAAAGCAAAGACTTTTTCAAATGCCTGCACATAATTTGCCATTATCACTTCCTTTGTTAGAACTTCTAGGAATAACGTGCGGGCATTAGAAATGTGAATTAAATTCGACTCAAACTAGTCCTTTTTTCAATAAAAATAAGTGAAATAAAATCATCAAGGATTGATGCTAGCTCTGAATGATTCCTTAAATGCCCGTGCCACAAAGTCTTAGACTCGCCATTCGCTAGAAAATGACTGTATCCTTCATCGTCAAAATATAAGTGTTGTATCTGACTATTTAACTGTGCTGTTTTATAACGACAAGCAATATGATTGCTGCCTGGTTGTGTGAAAAATACCATTTGACTATCACCGGAGGCTATTGTGTCGTCACTTTGTAAATTACCATTAAATTTAAATGTGACTTCATAAATAAAATCAACAACAGTGTTGCCACTCTCTAACTGAGCTGTTTCCGTTATAACTTCACTCGCGTAACCATGACTGGCCAACTCTATTTTTATATCACTTAACTGCGCTAACACTGTGTGTGAAAACAGCTCGTCAAAGTAACGCTTGCGATCGTATTCGCTAAGTAGGCGAGTGCTATCGGCTTTCGCTTTAGCAGCGTCATAAAGTGTTGATTTATGCTGATGTGTAAGAATCAACTCATGCGTGTTGGTTTCGCTATAGGTATGCATAAAAATCCTCTGTAACTTGTTTGTTAAAAACCATACTTCCATTCAATATGAAGTAACGCTTGACCTAACCAAGGCAATGTCACCATGCCAAGCCCCCAAGGCAACTTTGACATTAGAACGTCTTGCGGCATAGTCACTACGCGAATATGACAACCTGATTCTGTTTGCTCAACCGTCCCCTCTCGTGTAATAAACATCTTAGAAAACTCAATCGTTGGCATTCTTTTTAACACTTCCCAACGATTCACAAGCGCATGTAACATATGATCAATTGCTATAATTGTCTGTTCATTCAACTCAATGGGTTCCTCTATTTGGGTATCTAATGGCAGTCCCAGCAACGCATTAACGGTTAAACTAACTTCAATAAGTGGATCAATATTAGCGATATAACAAAGCACGGCATGCGCCTGCATTTGCGTGTCATCGTTTTTAAACTCCCCTTCATCCATCAGCTCAAGCCTGGTAAACAAAGTAGGTAAAAAAGGCCATAGAATAACCAAACCCACATCAAATGTGACAGGCTCACTTTGCTGTTCATTCATTTGTTGTAATTGCGCTAGCTGCGTTTTAACTTGTGAAATAGCACTTTGAACAACCCCTTTTTCGCCCTCTGAAGACGTGGTTCTGGCAAGCTTTGTTAAAAGTCTTTTACTTTGTTTAATTGCCTGTTTGAGATCAGAATTTTGCAGTGTTGATTGAACATCAGCTCGTTTTTCTATATGAGCTAATAAGTTTTGCGTTTCATCAACGCGTTCAACCGCCATTAATGCGTTAAGTAGCGTTTCTGAGGGGGTTACTACTTGGTTTTTCTCTCCTTGAGGCAAAGTTACGAGCGTCTGTGCTATCAATGCTTCTTTTGCGTCATGTTTAACTAATATTGATGAATGAGTACCTATGGTTTCCTCTGGATATGAACTCACTTTATTAAGCTTATTATTCTGTGCTGATAACGCTGAACCATGGTGTACTTCATCGTCTTTAATTGTCTCTATATCCAGCTCGACATGTGAGCTTTGAGTTTGTTTTATACCCCCCTTACTTTGACGTGTATTATTATTTTCAAACGCTATTTTTTGCATATTGAGCTTAGGTACTTGCGCTGAGTTTTTATCGAGTGTCACTTGTGTTTTATCGACATTAACTTGATTTTCATCGCTATACTCAAACGTTTCTGAAGGTTTATGACTTATGTTCATATCGCTACTCATGTTTAACAATACGCTGTCATTGTTATCTTCATGCGTAAGTACATCTGGTAGAAAATTATTACGTAGTTTGTCATCGTCTTTAGTGGCATTTAAGGTAGCTTTAGTGAAAGACACTTGCTCGTCTTCAACCAAGGTTGATACCGCTCCATGTGTAATATGCGTATCAACTTTATGCTTTTGTAAATTACATTGCACCGCTAGAGGTTTTTCATCCACCTCATATTCTTGGGTTATGTTATGAGTAACGCTGTCAGCTCGTCGCTCATTTTTTTGTGGCTGAAAAACCGTAACTTGTTCATCATTGAAATTTGCTATGCGTGATGTATAAAGTTCCTCAATATTAAAAGGCTGCAGCCATACACTATTCATTTCTGTTAGATGTTTTGTTGCATGACTAATCAAAGGTGTGAACCAAGCATCCAAACCAACCTCGGCACGCGCTATGAGCGGTAACTTTTGAAGTAGCTCTTTTTCAATCAAACCTAACGACTGAACATGCTGTGTAATTATTTTTTGCAGCTGCTTGCACTGCTCATCTTGCTTTATTTCACCAAAAAGTAATGAACTTAGTTCATTAGCAAGCCATACTTGCTGATTTAAAACAAAACGATAAACACGCTGTAATGATGGCTGATAGCAAAACTGTAATTTATACCCAAATTTAGCCATGTGGGTGACTCTAGCGTAACATTGCCAAGTAATAGAGCCACGGTTATTCATTGCAGTTTGCCCAGATGTTAAAGCATGTTGTTGCTCAAAACTTTGAACCATGTTTACTAAATTGCGGTTAAGTTTTTGATAAAGTTTATCTAAACACTCATGCATAGCTTTTTCACTCTGCGCACCATCAAATAACAATCCGGTTAAGTTAGCTTGAGTAGTTGATTCATCTGAAAGAGCGCGTTGACACTCTACCTGTAACTTTTCAACGATCCGATTAAATGCATGACCACTTTCTGTACTGTGTAATTGCAACCATAAGTTCGAGTTTTTTTGAATAGGTAAGCTTTTCAATAGTTCAATAACACAAGGTAGTACTATGTGATCATAGGCATCTAGGGACATCGTTTGTTGATACTGCACCAACCAAATTTTAATCTGTTTGAGCACAGTCGATAGTTCATTATGGTTAACTTGTATAGCGAACTCATCTAATTGCTTCTTCGTCGCTATTTGCTGATATTGCTTACTCCATCTATTTACGTCATCAAACCAGCATTGTATTTCTTGTTCAGGTATACGCTTTTTTACTTGCCATTTAATCGGTCTCTCTAAGAGTAGAGCTGGCACATCAGGCAACCGACTCAACAAGCTATAGAGCCTCAACACTCCCAATTTTTGGTTATTTACGTGGCAACTAAATAGTCCTTCAGAACCTAGCTTGTCTGTTAGTTTTACTATTTTATCTACTGTATGCTGCGGTGTTTCTCTCTTTCGAAAAGTATCGCCGACCGCTTGAGTTATTTGGGTTAATTTGGAAGCTAAAGTTACGCTTAGTCGTGTTTGATTGGCGCGAATAACCTGCAGTGCGAACCAAGCTTTTAGCCTTTGCTTTGGTAAAGCATGTGAATCAGCAAGGATCTGTAATAATGTTAATACCTGTTTTAAAGTTTGTTGTTGCTTTACCCCTAAAGCATTGACTTTTTTGGCTATATTTAGTTTCCTAATGTCATTGTTAACCAACTCTGTGTGCTCAACCAGCTCAATTGCTAGATCACTTTGCTTCGCAGCACTAGTCACAATACGCTGTAAATCACTCAGTAATTTTTTATTACACTGCGCTTTATTTAATACACACCACATGCTGAGCATTTGCCTATATTTAGGTGTATTAAGTACAGCAGTAGTTTGTAGTAATAATCGCTCGCTAAAAGCGCTATGGGCAACAAATAATTCATGTAGTGAGAGCAACAAAATGCACTGTTGTTCGCGTTCAGTATGCTCAGTGATACTCGTCGTAAATTCTAATAAGCGAATAAAACGATCACATTGCGCCATACTTAAGCAAGCCAACAATTTGCTAACTCTTTGCTGTTCTTGCGCATTATAAAGTGGCGCCACCAGCAACAGGAGTACCGTTTTATCTTGTTTGAATAACTGTACAAACCTTTGCCTAAGTTGCGGCCAATTTGGCTCTGCTTGGAGTTGTTGAAGCGGGTTAGAGATGGTTTTAATTGCTTCACTAATTTGCCTTTTTAACTCAAGTCTAAGCGTCGTCTTGGCCATTATTCCCTGTGGATTTTGTTTACTTAATTTTGTAAGTAAACTAAGTAAAACCCTATTAAGACGAGTTGCACCTTGGCTATTTATCACCGCGAACTGAGCAGAGTTCTGTTTACGGTATTGTTTTAATGGCCTTGCTATGCTGTCGCTCAGCAGCGGATAAACATAATGTTTAAACGCTGCAAATGGGTCTAGCATTACAAATTGCCAATCAATTTCAGCCAAATCAATAACCAAATCGGGTAACTTAATCGTATCAAGCTGTAAGTCTGATTCATCTAATTCAGGCCAGTCCATTTGTGATAGACCTTGCATGATCCACTCTGAAAATTGACTTTGAACATCATCCAAGGTTATGTCTGATGCACGCAAAGCTGATTGAGGGGCCTGTATATCAGCCCTAAACTGTTTGATGGTTAGTTTCATAATTAAAAGTGATCATTGCGCCAAGGTTGAGTACCACACATCACTGGGCCATCTAAATATAATGCATGCCACCAGTAATCTTGATGTGTATGGTCATCGTGACTAATGTCTCCTCCTGCACTATAAATATGATGCCCAACACTCGCCTCCGCACGGTTACTTCGCCAATAACCCTGTGCCATCAGGTTTTGACATTTATATGCGCCACCACCGTATAGCACCGCGGTGTTAGCACGTGCAACTACTTGACAATCATCGCAATACGCAACACCTGCGCCATATTCAGAGTGACATGACGACACATCTAAAGTTGACTCTCGCACACCATACACACCGCCACCTTGGCGTGTTGCTGAACAGTGTTTAATATTGCTAGCTTCGACACCACTGACGTCAGCTTCACCGTAAATAGCCCCACCATCACCATTAACATGGTGATTTTCGATGACACAATTAAGTTTTGTGCTTTGCACATAACGTAAATGAAATGCGCCTCCATTACCTTCATACAAGCCACCATTAAGTAATGAACCATCGAAGGTAAAACCACGCATTTCAACACTTTTGATCAGCGCGTCACTTTGACCATGAATTAAAAAGCGACACCCTGCATGTTCTTTTACAATGCGCGTTTCTCGTTCATTAAAACCTATAATACTAACGTTTGAACCTATGCGTACTTGTTGTTTCAATTTGTAAACTCGGTTCATTTGTGGATGACTGGTGTGTGGCAGTAGTAAAAGAGTCACATTGCAGAGCAACTCTCGGCTCATCACTTCATCAAACTCTTGCTGATTTTGTATCAACAGTACTTTGTTACTTTTAGCCCACGACCAACAATGTGCATCTATATACGCTTTTACGGCAGCCTGTGTTGCCAGAGCTTCATCTGAAGCCATATCACCACCAAGATCAACATCAGCTGATATACAGTCAATCATTTGGGTTTCACCCAATTGGAGTGTTGATGAATTAAGTGACCCATTAACAGTGCAATCACTTTGTATGATGGCACCATCAGCAAAGCTTAAGCTATTATCCACCAGCAATGCATTGCGAACACGTACATCCCCTTCAATATCTAATTTATGGCTTGGTGTTTGCGTGCCGATACCAACATTACCTTCTGATGTTATGTGTAGGGCATCGTGGCCATTAGCTTGAATCATTAATGGAGCAGCATCTTTGCCCGACTCAACATTGATAAGATGCTCACCCTCAGTGCCAAATACCGACATAGAGGGCCCCGTTATACGGCTTCCCATTTGCAAAGTACTAAGTAAATTAACTTGACCATGCACTGTTACTGCATTATTGAACGTGGCTGCTGGTGTAACAGACACCTGTGAACCAACCTCTAATCCTTCAATGTTTATACCGCCTTGGAACGTTGCTTGCTTAGCAACTGTAAGGGTATCTCGCAATGACGTGTGATTTTGGACCGAAAGCTCATCATTGAGCCTTACCGAACCTTGGAATGTACTTTCACTTTTCACTTCAACATGGCGATTAAATGTTGAGATACCATCCACTAACAACGTATCTTTGAGATGAACATCATCACTAACAGTTAAGTCCGATCGCAGCTCAACATCGCCAAATATTTTTGCTCCATCCAAGCACTCTAATCGACCAGAGCCGTGCAACGTTCCTTTAAGCTCAACATCACCTCTAAATACTGCATTGCCGTTAACATCCAATGCTTGTGTTGGTGAGTCGGTTTGTACACCAAGCTTACCGCCTTCAATCACAACGGGTTTTGCACCTTGATGGTAAACAGCAAAAGCTTTTGCAAAATGATTTTGGTCAATAGCCACTTGTGCTATACCCGCAGGCATACCTGCTGATTCGTCATCAATAACGCTACTAAAAGGTAAACCAAAGCGCGCTTCTCCTGCGAGTTCGCTATTACCGTACACATTAATGTTACTTCTAAAGCTGGCATACTCATCAACATGTAAACTTTCATCGACCTCTAAGCGCCCTTTGATCCCAACGTCTTTTCTAAACTGACTATCTTCAGCAACATCGAGCGCATAATCGGGTCGCTCAACACCCACACCTAATCGACCGTCGTTAAATACTAAACCCGCCTGGCCTCCCTGCCTTTCAATATAAAGCCCTTGCTTTCCTTGCTCTTGAATATGTAACCGTGCGTTTGCCGGTTTATCTGATAGATTTAAGTCACCCTCTATCTCTACATCAGTATCAAATTGCGCTCCGCCTTCAACAAGTAACGCATTACCGCTTTCAGTGGGCGATATTTTCATACCATCCATAACACTCACATGGCCATTCACTGTAAGTGTATTATCGACGGTCGTTGGACCATTAGCATTGAAGTTATCAGAAAAGGTCACATCACCATCTGTTACCGTTAAGCCATTATGAAAATCAACGGCATCTGTCACAGATAAAGTGCCAGCTAGGTGGCTAGAACCTTGCACAGCTAAGGCATCTTTTTGTTGCTGCGCGCTATTATTCGTTACGCTAAGTGATAAACCATCATCAACTTGAGCCGTGCCATTAACACACAGCTTGTTTTTTAGTTTAGTGTCGCCTTGAACTTCAAGCGCAACCTCTTCACCTGAGTTCGCCTCCCCCATGATCTGCACTTGACCAGTCACACAAGCTTGGCCAGTTAGTGCAAAATTCACATCAGATACTGGTAATGGCTGGTTAATAGCAAGTTGACCGGCAGCCATATAAGTTGCAAAACCTTCAGTGGCATGTTCCACTTTTATTGCCGCTTGTTCACTCAATTGGGTGATATGCACTTGCGAGTTGGCAGTTCTTAATAATGGATTACCAGCAACACCCACCGTTAATTGACCATGAACCTCTGTATTACCAAAAATACCAGCACCGCCATGCACACTAAGTTGTGTGGAAAAATTACTGTTCCCCACAACCACATTCATATCGTTGACGCTAAAAATGGCTTCGTCATTATTGTTCAATACATTAATATCACTGGCAAAATCTACAGAGTGCGCAAACAGCGCATCAGCTCCTACGTGCAAGGACTTCATTGGGTTAGATTCAAAAAGACCTAATTTATCCATCTTACTGGTGATAATAGGCGTCACTGCTTGGCCGTTAAAATGACTGATCTCAACGCCTGAAGGGTTACTTGGACTACTCAATACAGCAAGCTTTGCGTCGCACTCCCAGTTTAGTTGATCATTGTTTGAAGCAATATTAAGCTGATTATAAATCTGCGCTTGTTCAATATCAGCGTGAGTGTTCACCGTTAAACTATCAGTCGTTGTACTGCCAGCAATTAACTGGCCATTTATTGTTGCTGTATCACTATCAAGGTGCTGATTTACTGTTACGCTTTCGCCAGTGACATGTCCCTCAACGCTTAAAGCATCTTTGATTTTAGTTGCTTGGTACACCGTAATTTTTGATTCATCTAGCAATGGGGCATCTGTGACTTTGACAAACTGTGCTGCGTTCGTCGCTATATTTAATAATGACTCTCCGGTGTTACCATTCACATCTAACTTAGCCGTAGCGTTAACTTTGCCCAATGCAAGCTTACCTGATACCGCTAAGCTTCCAGCGTCAATCGGTAATTCATTCACACCCACTGACATTGATTCAGAGACACTAACATTACCTTCAAAGTGACTTTTATCTAGCCCGTTAAGTTTCACATAATGCGCATTTCGTATATCACCAAAAAGCGCATCACTGGCCACATGAAAATCGGCAGCAACATCCGTCGTGCCCACACCAACCTTACCTTCAGAATTAATAAAAAATGGCGTGGTATCGTTGTTATAGTCATCTACTCGCAGCAAGGCATCCATATCACTACTACGTTTTGATATGTGCAGTTTAGCTTGCGTACTTTGCGCATCAATCCCCACACCTAATGTGTCACTTACTTCTAGATGCCTGGTAAATATCGCATTTTCACCTTCAAGCTTGTCGCTAAGTATTGTTTTACCTGTAACCACTAATGTATTGGCACTGGCATTTGCAAGTGTCGATGATACTGACACCACCAAATCTGACGCATCAATTGTATCCGTCACATTAAGTGATTGAGCTGTAACAGATTTTGTGATCTTTGCATCACCAGATATCGTGACTTTAGGTGCTGTATTTTCATCAAGCTCGGCACGTAAGATTTCTGTACTGGCATTGTTAACCAGCAATGCATCAGTATTAAGTTGAACCGTATTCACCTGAGCAGTCGCATTGAGCATACTTGCTTGTACAGTGCCCGAAACTTGCAGCTTTTTATCGTCTTTTGAAAGCGACAATACACCGTCAAACATTTCCATGCTGTCACTATCGAGATTTAGCGTTTGCGTCTCACCTTGTGTCATGCTCAATTCGTTAGCACTTAATTTCAACTTTTCATTGGTTTGTGTATCAGATGTGATAGTCAGAGGTGCAGACACTTCTAATTCACTTTTATCATCTACTTTAACCACTTGAATAGGATCATCTACTTGATTGAAACTAGAGCGGATCAACGCCTCAAAATCATTGCCTGAGGGCGTTTTTAGATCATCAAACTTCTCAATAAGTGAATCGCGGTTTTCCTTTTCAATTACTGTTGTTGCATGCGCAGGTAACGTCGCATTTTGATCATTAAGTGTAGTCATTATGTGTTCCTTAATTAAATTCGATTTGGCGTGCTGTTAGCAACGATAAATTGGTACTTCTCTGGCGAAATTGGATTAATAGCAGAAATAGACACAGGAAAAAGTGGCTTTAAATAAGCCAAAGGCGTATAGCTAATGGCGAGCCGCTGCTGACGGGATGCATGCTCTTGTAGACTAGGGCGACAGATTTCATCAATGTGATGCTGTGCTGTTAGATAAAAAATAGTATCGGCATCAAATCCATCGGGAAAGTTCGCATCGTGGCTTAGGATATTCTCATTAACCGAATCATGTATTTGATCAGCGTTTTGCCCTGTGATAATAAAATCAGTATTTGAATGTTCACTATCGTAGGTATTGAGTAGCTCCACTATGGTGGCTTTTATTGCATTCCAATTACCATGCTGCAGTGCTTGATACGTGAGTATTAAATCTGCAAGCAGCCAATGTGTGTGGCCTTTGTCATCAGTACTTTTGGGTTCAATTAAAAAAGAACTTAGTAGCTGGCTAAGTTGCTCTGTAATATTTAGCAGAGTGTCATTTTGCTCACTAAAACGAGTACGTTGAGTTTGCGCAAAATAATTCAACCAACCATAATATAAGCGTTCAAATAAACTCATCGTTTCTCTGTCTAGCCATAGACATTGCACAGGCATATGCAACGGCGTGTATTCACGGATCGTACGTTGTACAAAATCCTGAAATTCTGCTGTGGCAAAACGAGTTGTCCAATCAGGTAAAATGACATGTAAAGTATCGCTCAGTGCTGGCGTTGTAAGTAAACTCCCTTCAACCAAGTAAAAGCTTTCTCGGTTATGGGTGGCCAATGGCATTTGACCAGGGTGCGACATACCAAGGCGGCGCATAATACCCTTAGCCATAGAACTGCAATGCTGATACTGTAAAGTTTTAGAAAGATAATCAAAACCACGACAACGATTCTGCCCTAAATCACCAATCTCACTTAGCAAGCGGCATTTATCTATGTACTGACGCAACAATACCAAACGCTCAAGCAATGATTCATCAGGGTTAGGATCTCGTTCATCTTTTAAGCTTGGTGCATAAAGCGCAAATACCGCTTTGTATTTTAATAAATTACTATCAACAGGACGTTCAGCAAATCGCGCTAGTAAATGGTCTACGCTTTGATTTAATCGTGTCAATTGTGCAATAGAAAAGTCACTCTCAAGGCTGTGTTGCATGCCCCGCTGCCTGTAATTAAGCGATTGAGTATCTAACAAATGCTCAATTCCACTTATTTCTTCTAGCGCCTGACTTAATTGCGAATGCGGTAAAGTGCAAGCATGCTGCCAAAATACGTCGACCTGTTGAGCATTTAACGACTCACTAGCCAACATACAATCGAGTAACTTACCCAAACTTTCAAATGATTGCGGCTTTGGAAGCGAGAGAATATCGGGTAAAACATCAAGTTGTTTATGCTGATCTGCCAGTATTTGATCAAACAGATGTAAATACCCTTTAAACTGTAGTAATCGAGCCTTTTCAGTACTATCAATAGCTTCATTTAAGGTGTGCTCTGCAACAGCATACACTTGTGGAAGTTCATTCTGTAATGAACGATAGTCACTTAATCCTAAATGCCCTGCTTGCTCAAATTTAGGTAACATGACTGACTGAGTAACTTGAGGAGCTTGATTAAGCACCTGCAAACCTTGGCGTATCAGGGTTTTTTCTTGTTCGGTTAGCTGATATGACTGACCATCAATCAGTAAATTTAAGCCATTAAAAAAATTATCTTCATCAAAGCCTAATTGCGCAATGTTAACGATTTTCTCGTTATCATCGCTACCAAATTGAATTTGCCAAAACTCATAACCATCTTGAGCATTGTAGTTCCCATCCGCATTATTCTGATCGGCTAAAAACCGAAACGCGTTAACGCGCTCTATGTTTTCATACCCATGTAATACACTTAAAATGTCTGAGCTAAACAAGCGCACGCTATAAGATGACTTATGTAAGTCTTCATCTAGTACAAAGCCATGATGTAATTTGGGTCCTTGATAGATTTGCCCAGTACTCATGCCAAGTTGTAATAACTGCTGCGCAGAATACTTAGGGATATCAGGGGAGATCTCCCGACCGATTAACGTATACAAATCCGTTAATAAAGCCACTAAATTATCAACATGTTGTAATGACAAGGTCATGCCTATTGTCACTTTACTGACGTCATAAAATGTAATATCACCTAGTCTATGGTTCACGCATCGAGCTTGGCTAAATACACGACTAATCAGCTGTGTTACATTTGTTTTTTTGTCGTCATTAGTTGAGTACAACAGCACATTAAAATCTAAAACAGTGGCATTTGAGTCTTCGGTTTGACGCGATATAACATGTACATTTTTAACTTCTAGTAAATCTAAAATAAGGCGTCGATAGTCATCTTCTGTCACGCAGTGACTAAATAACACTTGCTCGGGCTCGTAAAATTTAACACTCCCCCCACTATGTGGTTGCGCTAATAGCTCCGGAATTGGATAGTCCAACTTATAACTGAGATCAGACAGCACATACACCAACACTTCTAGTACCGTTACACCAGGATCAAAACGGTTGTGATCGGTCCAGGTATTGGGCGCGAATTGTTGTATTCTAGCTATGCCTTGCTGACGCAGTGCCTCTAAATCTTGCCCCGTATTTCTGGGCGCAATATTTAAGATCTGCAGAACTTGATTGTCCATAACATTCCTGAATTAGTCATATGAATAACTACAAGACGCACGCATCCAAAAACTGTGAAAATTAATTTCAATTATTTTGTAAGCGGCCGTTTAATAATTAATTTAGTGGGGGAATACGGGCTTATTGAACAACAAAATCCAGTTCAATTTCCCATTTGCCAATACCTTCAAATACATCGCCTAAGGTATTAGCGAGGGCTATTTTGTGATTGCGAGCAGGCACTAAAATATCATGTGCATTATCGGCGCTAATTACGCTGTATTGTTTCTCAGTTTGACCTTTTTTAGTGGCACGGATCACTTGAATCATATCCACTGCAGGGTGGGTTTCTAGCACTTGTGCTATTGATGCTAAATAAATAGTACGCTCAAGCGGTTTATCTAATTTATTCCATGGTGTTAGTGAATCTACTACCATCTCGTTCAGGTCAATAACAGTGCTTTGAATATCGTATAATGGATCAATTTTTACGATCAATTCCAGCTGTACTTCAACATAATTTGGATCATCTATTTCAATTGTTAAGTTTGGTACAGACAACGCATTTACCTGCTCCCTAACTTGTCGCTTAAGATAACGCGGCACCTTGGGCTGCAACACCGTAACATCATAATTAAGCGGTACAACTACAAGCGATAAACCAGATGCATTAACCACAGGACGTACCGAATGCAACTGCGGGAAAGTTTGTAAAACGAAGTGCTCATAATCCCACCCGCTTAATAAGCGCTGTCGATGATGTAATCGTTCACTCACCCGACGGTCAAATTGCACTGTTTTTTCTGCTACTTTGGCATCAAAAGAAGCAAAAGGCTGCAATACTTTATCAACGTTAGGGTTGGGTAATAGCAACTTACTAATAGACTCACTGGGTAATGGTTGATCAAAATGAGAGGCGTCATTACCTTGGCTGGTTAGAGTCACCTTCATACCTTGCGCAAACACCCCTTTGAGTTTGGAGTAAATAGGAAAAGCATTAACGAAGCTACTCGGCACTTCAGTTTGACTATGATCTACCGTGGCGCGTAGCCAAAGCTTACCATCGTGATTAAATGAACCGTCTTGTGTCAGTTCAGGTAAATAAAATACCACTAACCCCGAATCGAGTAGATCATAAGTGCTGTCTCTGAGGATGCGTCCCTCACCCGCTTGACCTTGTGATTCTTCACGCTTGAAACGATGCCAAGTACCTGCGTTAAAGTACTCCCATACAAATAACGGGTTATCACCCATGTTATAACCATCAACGGGGTCAACCTGATAGTACATACGCACTTGCCCTGGCGTATTGACTTGGCTAAGCGCTATATACAAATAACCAAATTTTTCTATTCTGGGCAGTAAAGACAATAGGCTTTGCTTGTTTAATTGCTCAATTGGTCGCCCTACAGGAGTTATATGCTCTAAAAAAATAGGATTACCCACTGTCAGCGCTGATGAAGTAATACTTTCACTCTCATAGTGTAAAGTTAAGCTATCAAGAGTTGGGGTGTAAGGTGCATTCACTAATACAGGGTTATTTGAATTAGCATTCTTATAAGCAAATAGCTCAATCACTTTGGTATAATCTTTGTGGGCAAAATCTTGCTCTGATAACTCTAAGGTATAATACTTAGGCCATTTACTAGCTGTTGGCTCATCAAGAGGTAATAACTGATAGTCACGCAATGCATTATTATCGTTATACACAAAGGTTAGTGTGTTAATAGCGATATTATTTTTTACTTCAGGCAACGCGCCCGAATCTTCATTATAAAACAACTCAAGATGCGTTTGCGCATCACTTCTCGCATCTGAGCGAGAAATATTCACCACAGTGTGTGGCCAAGTTAAGCAGTGGCAATCACTTGAAAACAGTGTTTCCACCAACAATTCAATGCCTTCACAAGGTTGATCAATACCACATGAGGCGCTGCTATCAAAATAGCGTTCATCTAGACTATGCTGTGCACTGTAATAATAACTGTAGGCACGATAATAATTATCAAAATTATCGGGTCTATCTAACCATGCAAACTCGACATTAGCATGAGTGATATTTTTGATAACCAGTTCGGGGTGAGTAAAATGAACTTTAGACGCCAACCTTGGCGTCAGACCAAACGGCTCAAATGGCTTTGAGGTATCTAAATCTATCTCGCCATTATTCGCAACCACGCCACCTAGACCGCTCACTTGTGTAGTTAAACTCATTTGTGAGATTGTGAAACTATTAAAGCGCGTAAATACACTCGAATCATCACTATAGAGCAGATAGTAATAATCATTTTTAAGTACCAAAGCAATAAAAGGCAGGGCTTTATCTTCGCCAATAGGCGTATCTTCTAATGGTGTTATGGCAGGAAACAAACTATTGAATGTTAATTGCAGATGCTGTTCAACAACGCTCAATTGAGCTGCATCGATTTCTTTTATCCCTTCACTGGTTGAAATATAGAAGTCAAACCAAGTTAACCAATTTTGTAACAGTGCTTGTTCTCCAAAACCTAAGCTGACGATACGTTCACCGCCACTTAAAAATAAATCTTGTGAGGCAATTTTAAAGCCAACCTCAACACTTGATGACACTTGTTCAGCTAGCTTTTGCCCAAAAGTAGGCTCGCTTTGCTCAAGTAATATACTCTGCTCATTATCAAGTAATACTTGCTGATTTAAACTGATTCGGTCTGAAGACTTGATTTTATTAACAGTAGCAACATAATCCACTTGCGCTTTGCTAATAGTCACTACTTCATCAGTACTGTAAATAAGAGGGGCTCCCTCTGCATCTTTACCACCATCAAATTGTGTTCCCGCAGGTAAAGTCAGCATATCAACATTATTCAACGACATTACTAAATGCGCACTGTCTGCGCTTTCTGATAACGGCTCAAAGCGCAACACTTCGCCATAAAAATGATCTAAATGCCGCGCTACAAATTGATTAAACTGAGCATTACTGTGTTGTAATAAATCTATAAAGGTGAGTAATAACGCCATATCAGGACGACTGGCTAACTGTTTAATATGTTCATCCGCGTTACCATGTTCAAGTAGCTGCGCAAGACCCGCAAGCTTTTCTGGCTCGGGTAGTAGGTTTTCCCATGTGCCATTAGCTGATAATACACGCTCATCGATATAGTTTACTTGTTTGGCCAGCACAGATAAGTACTTCAACCAAGCGTCTACAGTACGCGGCTCTATGTCAAAAAAAGAACGAGATAACGCTTTAATATGCCGCCCTAGTTGACTTCGTCCCACTTCACTTGGGTTAACTGTATTAAGCGTCGCAACGGTGAGGTTGTTGTTAGACTTCAAAGTCATGATAGTACCTTGATAAGTAATAGATTTAATTAAAATGCAATAAAATAAAGCGTGCTCACAAAGATGACAGAACGTACTTTGATAGTGGCTAAACTGACTGCTCAGTCAAGTAGAATGGAAACACCATGTTGCTACGGCTGTTGGTTTGCCGTATCACGTAGTTAAGCTGAATTAACAGCACGCCGTCGTACAATTCGCTGCTATCAAATTCGATGGTTTGCAGAGTAATACGAGGTTCATGATTAAGTAACACGGTGGCAATTTCTTGTCTTAGTTGCGATAAACTCTGTTCATTCGCATCAGCAAATGAATAACTCGAAAGACCAGAACCCATATTGGGCGACAAAGGCCGCTCTCCGACTAAGGTATTTAAAGTCAAATGAATCGCTTGTTTAAGTAAGGTTTCACCGCTATCCATACCAGGCCCTGTGGCGGGGTTGCTAAACTGCACGGGAAAGCTCCAGCCAGTTCCTAGAAAAGCTTGATTTAACATTGCTGCTCCTTTTAGCCTTAATTTGAGGTTATTTTACATCCACACCTTTGCCTTCTAGTGTGATGCTATCTGAAGTTTTAAAATTAATGGCTTTTGCCACCTCTAAGGTAGACTTATCTTTGCTTTCAATCATTAATGACTCCCCTGCAACCAAAGACGTCATATCTTTTTGGGTTAGTTTTAAGCCTTCTTTAGCGTCAAAAGTGATGGTGTGATCGGCGCTACTTTGTAGTGTAAGTAGCGGCTCTTTTAAGGTGAATTGCAACGCTAATGCTTGCTCTTTAAAAAACAATCCGCGCTGCTCATTTTTATCATCATATTCAAATGGTGGCTTTGCTTTGGGGTTATGACATGCACCTAAAATCACAGGGTAACGACTATCGCCCCCAATAAATCCAACCATTACTTCTGTATCTATGTCTGGGGGCAGAAACAACCCCTCTTCAGCTCCTGAGAAAGGACTGGCTAACCGTGCCCAAAGTGGTTTTTCACCACTGGCACTGGGTAATAAAACTGGGATACGGTGTAATGCTTGTGCATCGGCTTTAAATGCAGCTACTTTCCCTATCAATATTGGGGTATAACTTGGTTTAGCATAGTCTGACCAAATACTTAGCGTTAAAGGAACACCCAGTATGAATTCACTAAACCAGCCATCACTCGACAAATGGTGATGAATTTCACCCACCACATAATCACCACTATATTCCTTTCCCACTCCAGAGAGTGTCAGTGCATCTAAATGCTTGACTTTAGTAAGCGCTTTTTGCGCAGACATATCTATACGTACATGCCCTTGGTACATATCGAGTAATCGATAATATTGCTCAGCACCGGCTTTAGCCGCCAACTCTAATTTTTCAATAGGTGCTTGTGATAGGCGTAAAGTATCAGGTAAAGCCATCGCCGTATCTGCATCACTGTGAGTTTTAAACTTAGCAGCCGGCATGACTGGATCAGCATTGTCGTAGAGTTTTTGTTCTTTTATATCCCAACTACTGTATTGCAGTTTTTTAAGATGCGAACTCACATCACAGTGCAAAGCGAAATCAACACAGCCATCCATTGCCACGTTAAATTCATGCGCAGTGGGAGTGTGTTTTGCCAAATCAACAACGTGATTTTTGCCATCGTTAAAAAATGCAAAACCATTGCACAGCACTCGGCGCATAAACACCGCCCATGGCTGTTCATCCACCACTAAAAATTGGTGATGTTCAATTTTACTGGCCGCTATAGTGCCAGGCGTTGCACCGTATGTAGTGAGTAAATCACTGAGAATATCGCCGTCTTTGGCTTTTTCATCATAGAGTTTACTCATGGCACTTTGACACAGCTTAATTGTATCGGCTCGAGCTTCAATATGCATAAATGGTTGCCGTTCAAAGCCTATACCTTGAGCAGTAATAACACCGCTAAATAGTACACTTTGTTCGCCATCACCAAAGCCGGCTTTTAGCTCTATCGCTTTACCCATAGTGAATAGCCCTTCATCAGTTTTAGCAAAGGTTTCTTTGGCCATATCACCGTCGTCAATTACTAAACTCAGATGCGCAATTTGATTAACGCCGTTTTTTACAGTTGCTTCTCGCAAGGCAAATTTATCACTGATTTTGTTGCCCTCTACGGCAATGGTATATCGCAAATCCATACTAACGCTCCAACGGCGGATAAATGATTTGCGTACCCACCTCAGCGCTACGAATAGAAGGTAGACGATTAACCATCGCCACCTGATGTACAAACTGTTGGTTGCCGTATATTTTTGCACTTTGCACAAGCACCGAACTGCCCGCCTTATGTTGGATAACATGAGTTAAGTCGGGAGAACTTTTACCTGATTTAAGTTTCATTTCTTTTTCAGATAAACACTCCACCACACAACAATGAACTTTGGCTTTTAAACGGCGTCCTTTGTTATCTACCAGTTCAGTTTCCACTTTAGTGGTGCATAACATGCCATCAAATGTCCCACTTGGGCCATGATTAAGTACCATATTCAATGGTTGGACTGTCACATAAGTGGGTTCGTGTGTTTCACTCTGAACTGCGGTGCCATACTTCAACAAAGTTTGGATGTTTTTTTCTGTTTCTATGTTCCCTTGCAACTTTGCTAGTAATTCGGTGGGTAAATCAATAATGGTGTCATCTAGCAAAAAGGTCACCGATAGCTTTGAAGGCGAAGACTTTTGATATTGGCTTGCGCCGCTTTCGGCGCCTATCGTTTGTGATTTTTGAATACTGTTGGAATAGCTGGTTTGCAACGATTTTGCATCATACGCAAGTGTCATCTCAGCCAGCTGGTTACCAGAGCCACGCTCTATTTTACTATAAAAGGTCACTTTACATAGCGGTGACCCAGCCGCATTTGCGCCAATACCTATCATTTTTATGGCCTTTTTTGTTTAGTAAATTGCTGAAACTGCTTGTCTATGTAGCGTTTTAAAGATTTTTCGATTTGTTCAACTTGGTTATTAATAGTCCCAGTATTTTCGCCTGTGCTAGTACTTTGTGATTGCGGCCTATCGCCATCAGGTTCACTTTGTCCAGATAAACGAGCTTTAACATGAATCGCATCACATTGAATTTCCATTAGCATCACCTTGTCTTTAATGTGTTAAGTAAAAGGAATTGGCACTGTCACCAAGTTTTGATAGCTAAACGTAATAGACTCAATGAGTACATCGTTACGCGTTGCATCTAGACTGTCCCACTCCCAACTTTCCATAAATGCGCGAGTGACTAGCCATGCTTTTGTGGGTAGGTTGTTATCGCTAAGTAAAGTGATCAAAATATCGTTGCGAACCGCAAACTGATTCCACTGCGGTAAACTAATAAAGTTTGTTAATTCCAAGGTGCTACCAGTGCGCAGTACACCACGTTTCAAAGTTAAGGTGCGCGATTGTTTATTACTGCCTACCGTTGCTCGATTACCGTCATACTCAATGTTGCGATTAACTTTTAGGCCACTGATTTCCTTAAAAAAAATATCTATCGGATTCGGTATAGCCGCTGATGTAATTAGCGCAGCAAAGCGGTATCCCACCATAGGTGTTGTTAGTTCTTGAATCATAGTAATGTCCAAAAAGGGCACTAACGTGCCCAAGACAAGGAGAATAAAATTAATGGAATTCGATCTTAATATCATCGGCCATCATTTCTAACGACTCCACACTGGCTTCGTTTGAGCCACCATTAATACTTGGCGCTGTAAGCTTTTTAGGAAAAGCATTAATCACCTTCCAAGTAACCAATGGCTGTGAACGGTCTTCGTTAGTGAGTGAAATAGTAATGTCTTTTTTATCAACCAAATTTAAGCTAATTGATGAAATCCAATCATAAAACTGACTCTTTTGACGCACTAAACCTCGTTTAAGTGTGATATTCACATCGGTTGATTGCCCAGGCATGTGCTTTTTGCCGTAACCATCTTTGTAAGTAATGGTTTCAACACCAATGTCTAAGCCCGACACTTCAGAAAACGGAATGCTCTCCTCACCAAAACTAACGACAAATCGATATACCGGGATCGGGTATTCTGCTGCAATGTCTGCTGCTGTAGTAGCCATAAAAAACTCCAAAAAATAATAATTTTAGTGCCCAAGTTACAATAAAACTTAGGTAAATAAGTAAATTAAAAAGGCTGATTGAGAAAACATAAAACGTATAAATATGACCCCCAACCAACCTTGGTCGGGTTCGTTAGCCTTCTAAGCTCTTATGTGAGAAGGTTAATACAATAAACTCAGCAGGGCGTACCGCAGCTAAACCAATTTCTATATTCATTACACCATTATTGATGTCGTCTTCGGTCATGGTTTGGCCAAGGCCTACGTTTACAAAGAAGGCTTGATCTGGGGTCTCACCAAAGAAAGCACCTTGACGCCATAAATTCTCAAGGTAACTTTCAATCATGGTTTTGAGCTTTAACCAAGTGAAAGGCGTGTTTGGCTCAAACACCGCAAACTGTGTGGCTTTTTGAATTGACTCTTCCACTAAGTTAAATAAACGGCGAACCGATACATAGCGCCACTCATTGTCATTACCAGCAAGAGTACGTGCACCCCAAACCAAAGTCCCTTTACCAACAAAGGTACGAATCGCGTTGATTGATTTACCAGAAATGGCATCAACGTTAAGGCTCTCTTGCTCAGTGCTATCAATAGCAAGCGTTGGCGCAAGCACTTGCGATAAAGCTACGTTAGCAGGTGCTTTCCATACTCCGCGTTCTTTGTCGGTTTTAGCGATAATACCCGCAACGGCAGGTGACGGAGGCAATACGAGATAACTTTTTGCTAACGCCGCCTTAGCTTGATTATAAATTTGCGCGTTATAATCTGTATTTGTACTGTCATCATTACCTAGTACAGATAGCATCACATCTTTGTAAGTTATAGGGTCTGCTGTTTCATCTTCTACCACCTTAACAGTCACGTTTGCTTCATCGTAACTGCGTGCGATAGTCGTCTTTAAATATGGGTAGTAAGATGCACCATATTTTAAACCCTGCGTTACTTTGGCGCGCAAACGTTCAGAGTCATGAACAATTGCAGTAGTCCCAGCAGGCGTTTCTTGCATTTGCACATCAACTAATGCAAAACGGTCCATGCGTTTTTCTGCATGTTTAAGCGCCTTATTTTGCACCTCGTAGTGGCCAACTTCGTCTAAACCAATTGCTTCTGGAGATGAAATAAGTGTTACTTCATCAACCTTATTTAAAAGGTCAATGCCAGCGCTATAAGACTCTTTTGACGCAAGTGTACCTGCCATACCAATAGAAACGACATAACACGCCCCACCACCATTAGCAAAAAAGTGACTAACTGCTTGATGAAGAAAGAACTTAGCACCTTCTAGTTTTGCAAGATCATCAGCAACAGCCGCTACATTGGTAATATCATAACCTTTAGAGCTAGGCATTAGCGTAAAGCTCTCTTTGTATGGGCCACCAAAGTTTGCTTCAAACTGCACCATGCTAGTAATACGCACAGGCATGTTTAAAAAGTTGGCAGCATCACCGGCTTCATTAAGTTGAGTGGTATGACCAATAAATGCTGGAATTGCCGTTGCCACCTCTGCGACTGACGGCGGTAGAATTGATTTTTCTCTAACGTAGACGTCAGGGGTTTTATATTGAGACATAGTATTTCCTTTAGTTAATAGAACGCATTCTTAAACGCCGAAATGGCAAGAATTAGGGATTGAGCACCAAGCAAGCCTTTTATCAATGCCTACCCACCAAATAAAATGGATAAACGTCTGGCGGATCCTACTTAGTACTCAAAAGACTTTATGGGTTAACCCACGGCTCCGCCTCATCAGTCACAACTGATGGCAAAATAATTGAAACTTACTTAGAAGAAAATTTGAGTTACCTCACAACCAGCTTCATCTGTCACGTTAAGGCCTGTTAACCTTTTAAGATTACAGCTTGTTCTATCTAGGGACGATTAATCACGTTGCGAGGTTTATAACCTAGTGGGCTCGGTAACTGATCTTGCGTTACCCTACTGGCTTACATCCATGTAACAATAAATTGAAACCAAGCAACAAAGAGTAAATCGCCCCTAGGGCGAACCCAAAGGGCTACACATGTTTGGTTTTTTATACTGCGTTATCGCCTATTTATAGGGAATAACGCAGCATAGGCGCTGCGCTGCGTTGCCTACAAACCAAACATACCGCTGTAAATTCAACCTCGAAAGGTAAACAGCCCTAATAACAAGTTTATTTATATTGTGTTCAGAAGACGTTGTTCGATAAGAAATGTGAAAACTAATTGAAATATAATTTTGTAATGCATTATTTTATAGCTAGCGAGAAACACCTTTGAGTTTTTCAACGGTTCGTAAGCCCGCTAACCCCAACATGGCCAAAGTAAGCTCCATCATGACGTCGAGTGGTAATTGTGGAGTACCAATCTCTGGCAACAACCACTGCAATATAGGATTAATAACAAAGGCAAATAAAAAGCCAAGGCCGCACACCCACATTAAAAAAGGCCGGGCACCCGCCACAAATAAACTACGGTGAGATGCTTGCACTTGATTAATTTTTGCTTGAACTAAATTAGGTTGCTGCGCTACACGTTGTTTGAGAATATCTAAATTTAGCGTTTCTTCATCACTAGTAAATAACTCATCTAGTATTGAGCCGATTGCGTTAATAGGCTCTTGTGCTTTGGAAGAAAATAAAACCGATAACAGTCCCATCATTTATTCTCCTGCTTTAAATTAAATATGCTTTTTTACTGATGAAGAGTAATAACACTCCACGAACTAAACAACTGTAAGCTTTGTCTGCCCTGCATCAGTAAACTCAATAGTAATATTGATCATAGGTACGGGATCGGGTACACCTTGTGGACTTTGCGCTGGTTTTGAAATTTGTAGTAGCGCCATTATTTGCGTGTCTTTGGTGACTAGCGCTGTTTTAGACTTACCTTTAACCGTTAAATTTGGCTTACCAGAAATGACTTTACCCATCGCAATACCGCCCTTAAAAGCAGCGTTATCGTAGTTTGACTGAAATTTTTGCAACCACTGTTTTACATCATCCTCAGTGAGCACTGCTTTTTTACCTTGTGAGAATTTGTTTTTAGTCGCAGTTGGAATTTTATCACTGGTTTTTACTAGCTGCTGGGCGCCATTAACTGTAATTTTAATCGCAGCACCATCCACACATACAAGCGGCATAACCATCCCTTACTCAAATAAAATAAATTGCATACCTGAACAGACGCGTGAAAAGTAAAAATGTGAAATCCAACATTATCACAATAAATGAAAGTACAATCATGTAGGAAATTTAAGGGGTCAGAGGAAGTTTAAGGGGTCAAATCGCTTGCTTCATAAAGGAAGTTTAAGGGGTCAAATCGCTTGCTTCATAATACTGTCAAAAGGAAGTTTAAGGGGTCAAATCGCTTGCTTCATAATACTGTCAAAAATAGCATCTAATTGTTTTGAAAATTGCTTATCCTCTCTGCGCTTTTCTCTTATTTGATGAGTAATAAAACTCACAGAGCCACTATGACCAAGGTTAAAATACTCTGCAATATTACTTAACTTTTCAGCCAAAACCTCTTGGCAAAAATACATGGCAACTTTACGTCCTTCAAATCCTTTGCTTGGCCCTTTAAGCACACTGGTAATTTTAGATAGCGGGCAAGCATAATAATCAGCAACCGCCATAACCACCTCATTCATTGTGATATTCGGTTTTAGTTGCTGTAAAACCTCAGGTTCGGGGCTATTTATAAGCTGAGTGTTTTTCAACCAACGTTTAAAACCATCACTGCCCAAAACCGATGCAATATTACCTTTGTCGTAAAAGTCAGTGAGTTCATCACTGCTACCTCGTAATACATAAGCTTTGTACTGCTTAAACTTGTGACGATGACCCAGTATTTGATAAGTAAAGTCGCGCGTAAGCCATTCTGGTGGTTTTACTTTCCCGATATAAGCTGGGTAGCTCGACCAAGAATAGTGCGCTAAGTCATCCACCAGCGGCATAGTCATATCAATAGGATTACGATGGATATAGCGGCTTAATTGCAGCAGATACTCATCTTTTTCGACCAATATCGCCTTATACCTCCCGCGAAATAATGGCCCATCGGTATGCTTCAACTTATTATATCGCTGAGTATAAACCCCATTAATATGGCGCATAACATGGCCTAAATTCGCTTTGGGTGTTTCAATCAACAAATGATAGTGGTTCGTCATAAGGCAATACGCATGAATAACGCAATCAAAGCGCGCTTGTGCCTCACCCAATGTGGTTAAAAAGGCTTGAAAGTATAATTCGTCGTGAAAGGTATTTTGCCGTCCGCGCCCACGGTTCATAACATGATAAAAAGCATGTTCGTACTCAATTCGTTGTGGCCTTGGCATTGTGAACTACTTGTTTTAATAATACTCCTTTGAAGGTAGTCGACTCATGTCATGAAGCAAGTGATTTGACCCCTTTTTTTGCTTTCTTTAAACATTTTAACTTAAAATAAATCGTTTTTTCACTACAGCCCAAAAATGGCGTGCTATTTACATAATTTAAAATGAAGCAGCTCCTTCTTTTTCTTTTTCCTTTGCCAAATCAAAACCATATTTAGCTGTATCATTGTATATCTCATCATCAACTGAACGACCATACTTCTTAAGTAATTCTTCGGTGTATTGTGAATAATACCAATTTCCAGAATCGGCTTTAGTCGTTGCTTTTTGATGCCCTTCCCTTCCCTTATAATATGTTTGGAGATCTTTGCGTAAACCCGTTGTTTTTACCCATGGATCAATAATTGTTTGTTCCTCAGGTTTTGCTTTATCTTCATTATCATAGGCAACAGCATAAGCATGGTGTGCATCATATTCTAAACTCACATTATCGGCTTTAGTAGTTCTCAGTGCTTCACTGTAAGCGAGTGCAGCAAATTGATTGCAATTAGCAGCCTTTATGTCAACTGCTAATGTTGCGCGTTTGGCTAAATTAGTGCGATTCTCCCAGCTTCCAGCATGATCTTTATCAATTAAATAATGAATCAGTGCCACGCCTGCATAAGATTTGCCATTTGAAGCAATCACTTCTTTAGTACGATTACCTGAGTTCGGTATCATTGCCCGAGCATAAGAACTGATCGTATTTGCTTCATCTGTAAATTTTTTTAGTTGTAATAAAGCAGTTTTTTTCTGAACAACCGAATTTGTAACTACTCGACTTTTATTTTCTTTTGGCTTCTCTAATTGTGCATACATATCTCAACCCTTTTTAAATTGGCTTTATTTACTGTTATAGGCTGTTTTTAGTTGCCTATAACAATCCCAGATACACCACACAGTGGTGGATGTGGCGTTTATTCTGACTATCTCATTATCATTTCTGGACTTTTAACACCTATTTTGGCTGTTAAAAGTCCACTTTTTTAAACTTCATCTACTTCCCATTAGCGGTGGCTCTTTAATACCCGCATGGGCTGTTAAAGCGCCACTCTTTTGGTCATCTATTCACAACCCGTCAATCTCATCCAGCGGTGAACTTATCCCCTCAAAACCTTTCGTGGTTATGTGCGTATAAATCTCGGTCGTTTTAGAGCTAGAATGCCCTAGCAATGCTTGGATATATCTCAAGTCAGTACCTCTTTCTAATAGGTGTGTAGCGAACGAATGCCGCAAAGTATGCAGCGATGCTTTTTTGTGGATTTTTGAACTCTGTAATGCTCGATAAAAAATTTTTCTTAGGCTGGTAGCTGAGAGAGATAAGGGGTCAAGTCACTTGCTTCATAACACTTGAGAGAGATAAGGGGTCAAGTCACTTGCTTCATAACACTTAACTTAAAACAAAGCTTGTCAATTCGACATGACGCTCTAACTTAGTCACATACTCTCTGCTCTTGCCCCTATCACATCGGCTTCATGTTCTAATTTTGGATCATCATTCACCGCTTGCCCTGCAAACTGGGTAGTGGCTTGTACGCGACCTTGCATTTGCTGGCCAATGTGAGCAAGCTCATGCCCTAAATGGCGGTCTTGCCCCGGGCTGATGTGTACTTCTCTGCCTTGGGCATAGGCGTGGGCATTAAGTTGCGCGGGCTTGGATGAGTTGGTATGCACAGCAACGTGGCTTAAATCGACGCCCATCATGCTGCCTACGTTGTCTTTTAAACGCGTTTCTCGGCTTATTGCTTGGCGTTGTACGGGGAGCGTGTCGTGTTCTTGCTGCTTTTGACTAAGTGACTGGTACATAAAAATTCCAAGGTATAATAATAGGTTAAATGAAGCTGCCGTATATAAGATGTCAATGAATAAAAAGCAGCATTAATGCATTTTAATAATGTAACGAATCGGTTGAATGGGGTTATCCACCAACGGTGCCAAACTAGGAGTACCGTTTAGGCCATCGCAGGCTAAAAAGCCGTCGGGGATTTGTGCGCCGCAGTAGAGTAAAATACAGCCAATTGGCACGCTAACTTGTTGGGTATTTGCGTTAGCCGCACTGTAGTTTGATGTTTCATAAACTCGGCTGGTTGGTGTTGTGGCGCTTGATGAAGGGGCACCGAGTAGCTGCCCCTCTACAATTAAATCGCCTTGAATACACACACTTTGTTGAAAAACTGCATTGTTATGATGGTGTTCTTGCAGTAAAAAGGTCAGTACTTGCCCCGCTGCAGATGACTTCTTCGTAATGCCATCATCACTTTGAATAAACGCTGCATCTAAAAACTCGGCAAACTGCGCCTGGGTTGGTTTTGCACCTGTAATGAAGTAGTGTTTTAGCTTTTCTCGAAAGGTCGTAAACATGGCTTAGTTGTACCGTATAATTACGTGATTACGCAATTACACGCTCTTGCCATATATCGTTGGAGAGGTTGAATATACTGTGTTTTTGTACTAAATCATTTTCAACTAATTTAAGTACAACAACGGCAACATCGCCTAAATATCGTTTTAAAGCAGGGTCTAGGTCGTACGTTTTAAAACCAGCCCCATCATCAAAAATGGTGATTGGATAAATACCGCGATCAGAACCATTTTTAACCAAAAAGTAATCCCCCGTGTAAAACTCTGTTGCGCCAAACATGGCAGGCTCAACCGGGGTCACTGGAAAGTCATCACTAGCGGCGACTACACGACCAGCATAGCCAAGCACATCTGCAATATCTTCTACCCTGTGTAAGTCAGTTGTTTGCATACCTAAATATTGGTTCATATCAGCACGAACCTGATAAATAACACTATTTAATAAGTTTAGGCTTCTAGCTTTATTACTATCACGAGCACTCAGTTCTTCAAGTTTTTGGATCACGTTTACAAAATTATTCATAGGGTTTTCCTTTTAGAGGGAGGGGGTGTTTGAATTGATGACTAAATTAATAACTGGTTGCCTTAGAGAAAGAATTTGCCAGTTGAGTCATAGGAATAAAAAATGTCATTTACTTTGTATAAATCATAATAAGCATGTGAGCTGTTGAGCAATATTGTAAGGCTGGAGTTATCTGCAAATTTAAGAATAACTTGGCTGTTTGTCCCCCAAGTTCCACTAAAGTCCTGCACCCTAAAATAGGTGACTTTTTCATCAATTATAGCTGTCAATGTAGTGTCATCTGTAAGATCTAAAAAATGAATGGAATTTGCGTCAATAGTAAAGTCAGTAGTGTGTACTTGAGGGTTAATATTAAGCATTTGGTTTTGAAGCTGTTGCCCAAGCGAAGTTAAGTTTTGCTTTAATAAAGCACTATCAATAACCTTATCAACTCTGCCATTAGCGAGATCATTAGCTGAAGCGAAATTTACACTGAAGCGGTTTTTACTCTGTATAAGCCCATCACCAACAGTCACTAAACTGGCTGTCATTTTCCATTGATACTCAAAATCAGCATCATTATCGTAAATAGCCCTAAGCATAAATGCTTGATCTTTATAAATGTCACCTTGAGTTATGATCACCGCATCGCCGTGAACCATGTCAACAGGTTCATAGCGGACTACAGACTGTAAAGAAAATGAGCTTGATAGTTCATTTACTTGCCATATGCGGTTTTCACTCTTATTCGTTTGGGCGTTCAATAACACCAAATCACCATCAACAAGCATATAACCATCAATTTCACTAGGAACGTTATCAATATCGATGTTTTGTGTTGTCTCAACACATGCAATCAGCAGCGGCAACAAATTGGGGCATGTAAGCGCTTCTACTTTTTGATTTAACCAGCCACCGTGTTGTGCGGTAGTCAGCTTGCTTGTATCACCCATTTGAATATCTGCAAACGTTGCAATGGGTAAACTAGTAGTTTGAATATTAGATAACCTAGCCCCATCACCAATAAATTCACCTGCTTCAATGCGCGAATCCGTCACCGTTCCCGCTTGGGTTAAGTCAACTTGCGAAGGGAGATCAATCTGAGGTAAGTTTATAAGGCCAGATCCATCACCAATAAATTCACCTGCTTCAATGCGCGAATCCGTCATCGTTCCCGCTTGGGTTAAGTCAATTTGCGAAGGGAGATCAATCTGAGGTAAGTTTATAAGGCCAGATCCATCACCAATAAATTCACCTGCTTCAATGCGCGAATCCGTCACCGTTCCCGCTTGGGTTAAGTCAATTTGCGAAGGGAGATCAATCTGAGGTAAGTTTATAAGGCCAGATCCATCACCAATAAATTCACCTGCTTTTATGCTTGAATCCGTCACCGTTCCCGCTTGGGTTAAGTCAATTTGCGAAGGGAGATCAATCTGAGGTAAGTTTATAAGGCCTGACCCATCACCAATAAATTCACCTGCTTTTACACTTGAATCAGTGACTAAGCCACTCTGCGTTAAATCTATTTGAGGCGGTAAATGATTGTTGGCAATATTCGTGATTTGTGCGCCATCACCAATTAATTCACCCGCTTTTACACTTGAATCGATGACCAATCCACTCTGCGTTAAATCTATTTGAGGCGGTAAATGATTGTTGGCAATATTGCTTATTTTTGCCCCATCACCAATAAATTCACCTGCTTTTACACTTGAATCGGTGACCAATCCACTCTGCGTTAAATCTATTTGAGGCGGTAAATGATTGTTGGCTATATTGCTTATTTTTGCCCCATCACCAATTAATTCATCCGCTTTTACACTTGAATCGGTGACCAATCCACTCTGCGTTAAATCTATTTGAGGCGGTAAATGATTGTTGGCAATATTCGTGATTTGTGCGCCATCACCAATTAATTCACCCGCTTTTACACTTGAATCGGTGACCAACCCACTCTGCGTTAAATCTATTTTCGACGGTAAATGATTGTTGGCAATATTCGTGATTTGTGCGCCATTAGCTATAACCTCTTTCACTTTAAGCGATGAATTTTCTCCAATTTGAGTTAAATCTATCTGCTCTGGTAAACGATCATTATTGATACTGCTTGTTGCCGTATCAATTAGATCCCCAAATTCTTGTTGAGTAGGGATATCACCACGCTGAAAGTAGCTTTTTAATCGTTCATTGAGTTCTGAAGTACTCATAATATTCCTCTGTAATCTAATAAATAAATGATGATTTCAGCCGCTGAGCTGAATGCTCAACAACTGCCGATTAAATTATGGGATCTGTTAGGTGAAATAATTGAGGTTAAATTAAGCTTTGTTATCTAAGAGTTTATTAATTTCTTTTACTATTGGCAGTTGTACTGGCTCAAATACTGGCATAGGCAAAGAGAGCGTATAGAGAATGGTTGCTTTAGGCGTACTCCCGAGTGCCTGCCATACTTGCCCAGTTACTTTTTCACTGTACTCATTACCGAATATTTGGCTGCGGATACCATAAGGTGATATATCAATTTGTTGTGTGAGTAGTAACTCTTCAGGTAGAAAATCGTACCGTCCTATACCTGCAATTAAATAGCCCATGATCAAATGCTCTATCGCAGCGCTTTGCTGTGGGTTTTTACTCCAAACGGTTAGCATATAAGTCAATGACACAAATTTAGGCTCAATGAATTGTGTACGGTGAGTTTGCGTAAAATTTATTTGCGTACGAGGTGGCTCACTTTGACGACGCTGAATATCTTCAGTTATACCAACTAAATAACAATTTATTGCGGGGTCGCTGCCTAAACTAGTAGTAAATTCATTATCTGGCGCTTGAAAGCTCAATACAATAGAAGTATCTACTACATCATCGTTATTATTGAGCGATAAAACTTTGTCTTTAATAAACGAATCAAGTGCCTGTTGTACTTTATAAATTAAGGTTGCGTCCATTGTGCCCTCCCGTTAACCACGTTGATAAAGATTGCTGGGTCATAAAGCCGGCATGTTGTTTTGAGAGTTCTCTATGTAATGCATTGGCAATCTCGGCTCGACTAATCAACTTTTTGTCAGCGATCAAACTTTGCAACAATGCCATTTCGCAGATATTGATTATTTGCGCAGCACTGAGCTCAAACAATGCTGCAAGTTGGCTAATGCCTTGGCATAAATCACTATCTGCATTGGTGCTTAAATTACGCTGCCAAATATCAACGCGCTGCTGTTTATCAGGTAAAGTAAACTCAATTACCCCTTGAAAGCGACGTAAAAATGCCTCATCAAGGTTACTTTTAAAGTTAGTACTTAGTAACAACAAGCCCGTGTAGTGTTCCATACGTTGAAGTAGGTAACTTACGCCCATATTGGCGTTTTTATCATGGCTTGACTCTACCTCGCTGCGTTTTGCAAAAATCGCATCTGCTTCGTCAAACATGAGTACCGCATTATATTTCTGAGCTGAATCAAATAGCTTAGCTAAGTGCTTTTCAGTTTCACCTATCCATTTACTGGCAATATTGGCCAAATTAACTATGTACAGTGGTAGTTGCAATTCACCTGCAATGGCTTCTGCGGCCATAGATTTACCAGTGCCTGGTTTACCCCAAAATAGCGCTTTACATCCTTGATTAAAACTAGGTAGACGCTGTTGTAATGAAGCTTTAAAATTAATTCTGGCGATTAACTCCTGCAATTGCACCGTAATTTTGTCATTCAATATCATGTCGTCGAGGGTAAAGCGCGCTTGACACAATTTAGCTAGTTCATCGCAGTGTTGACTTTGCGCTGAAAAACACAGCGCTTGCAATGTTTCCCAGTAATCTTGTTCATCACTTTTATCTGCCTTAGCATTGTTTGCTAGCTGCTTCATATGAGGTAACGCTACGGGATATTTAGCCACCAACTGCTGAGCTTGGGCTTTATCTAAATGCGTATGTTGCTCGCTATTACATAACGACAACCAAGCCTCTTTTAATTGTGACAAATTTGGTACTTGTACTTTAATTTTTAATGATTGCGTAAATACCTCGTCAAACAAGGGGCTAGCTGTTGTTGTTATTAACGCCAATTTTGTACATTGCTCAACTAGAGTATTTAATTGAATTAAGTTGTGTTGTAACAAGCTACCAATTTCGGGCCAATACAATAATACTGGTTGCGTTTGAGCTATGAGCTGTAAGCAGGCAAATTCATGCGCTAAATGAGATATGTTGAAACCATTGTTTGGCTCTGCTACATAGTGTGCCAACGTGGTATCGCACCGTAATGCCAACTGCTGAGTATACCAGGCGGTTATTTCATCATTTTCACTGTCGATAATAAGTAATGATTGAGCTGCAACCTCTTCTGGTAAACTAAAACAACTATCAAATACTGGGTCCTGCGCCGTGTCTACTAAAGTAAAGAAACTAAGGTAATCACAGCTTGTAGTACCACATTGCAAAAATTCATGTAAATAAGGGGCAATATTCACTGCGCTTTGTAAACCTATACTCTCATTTGTTAGGTATATTAACCCCCATTTAAACAATGCTGATTTAGGGCCAAATTCTGCTATGGTGTTGTATTTATTTAAAGATTCGTCCACTAATGTTACTAACTTATCTAAACTCAATGTTGGCCCTTGCTCAAACCAACTTAATCCTAAAAATGGGGCTATTACGTCTGGATCTTGAACTTGAATATAAACAAGTGCTAGCAACTTAGTTTCAGAATGAGACAACGAAAATAAATCAGTAAGATGGTTAAACCGTGGCATAAAAATTAGTTTATTTAACTGCTCATGTAGCTCTTTAACAGTATCACTTAGATGTTCATCTTGTGCTTTTAGCGCACTACCAAACTGATAGAGATGATAAGCAACTCGCCGCTCTTGCTCTGAATGAGGCACTTGTAATTGAGGTATAATGGCACTCATATCACTCTCCTAGAGCCATTTTTTGTGCCAGCTCATCAGCTCTCACTCCAACCTGCTTAGCCCATCTAGAGTCAAGCATTTCAGCCGCTGCTAAAGGGTAATTTTTATCTTCCAGTGCCCTGAGCATATTTTTAAACTTACATAGCCCTGCAACCCCAAGATTAAACGCCATATCTAGCAAAATAATCTTTTTAGTTTCATTCAATAATTTGAAAACGCGAATATGCACTGCAACCTGTGCTATAACATTATTAATGTCATTGTTTAATAGGTAATCTACCTCATCCAATGACAAACCTTTATCTTCTAAGTTACGGCCAATACCGATCGTTAATTTTCCTTCGGTACATCTATATGGTTTTAATGATAACCCCTCATAACGCAATAATTGGGCTTTCAGCGTTTGTATATTTGTTTCACTTAGATACGCCATAATTAAACCTCAACAATCGGTTTCAATAGCATTTCAGGTAAAGTTAGCATCATACTTTGCGCTAATCCCTCGACTTCAATTGCGACTAATTGTTGATTACGTCGCTCAACCAGAATACCGCAATACCCTTGTAAATTACCGCTAACAATTTCCACTTTAGTTCCTACTAGCAAACGATTAGACAGCACTTCAACCACTTTACCTGTAGATATAAAACGTTGAATTTTTTTCATTTCTTGCTGAGAAATCACAGCTGGTAGATTATTAAATTTAATATATGAAACGAAACCTGGTAGGCGTTTTAACTGTTGAAATTCATTACCGTCAATATAAACAAATACGTATGATTTAAATAACGGTACGCTTACCACTTTGGTTCGGTCACTCCATTGGCGGGCCTGATCTATTAAAGGCAAAAATGCTTCACAATCACTTTGCAAAAGATTGACCTGTACAGCAAATTTTTTCTCACTATTGGCTTTGGTATAAACCACAAACCACTGCCTTTCATTTTTCATATTAATGCTCCAGCCAAGCTCCGCCACATCAATCCCAGCTAAGGTGATGCGAATGTTCGATTTAAATTTGGGTATCTTGGTCAGATACCCCGTTATTTGAATAACGGGGTATTCATCTGTTTGTGAAAAAGATTTTTTAAATTATTTTGTGGTTACAAGCCAAGAAAAACCGATGACCTGAACATGAGGGCTTATACATACTGTAATGCACTTAGTTTCTTACGAGCCAATTGCACACGCTTTCTTGCATTTTCTTGGCTAATTTGTAATTGGTTTGCTATTTCTGAGTACTCCATTTCATAAATAAATTTATACTGGATCACTTGCTTTAAATCATTAGGCAAATCATTAATGGCATCCATCAACTTCTGATATAGGTGAATACGTTCATACTCACTTTCCAATGTTTGTGACTGGCTCTCCGTAAAATAAAACTGTGTTGAGGAGCTGTTGGCTTGTTTCACTAAATCGCTTTCTTTACTATTTAAGCGATGTATATCCATACAGATGTTATGGGCTATCCGACAAAGCCAAGCAAACATGTTTTCTATTTGAGAGCTGTCTTGTATATAAACTTTAAGCGCTTTTTCACACGCTTGTGCCATGGCGTCTTCAACTCGATCTTGGTCGCTATATAACCATTTATAGCAACAAGCCCGCACTCGTTTTTCATAATCTGACCAAATAACCCAAAACTTTAGGTGGGGATTAGTTTCAAGCTGAACGCTTGAATGGGAACTCCTTGATAAAAACATCATCTCTCCGCTTTAAATTGAATTTACGAAGCGATGACGTAGAACCAAGAGTTATGTGAACAAAAATAAAACAAAAGAAAAACAAAAAAATAACAAAATGTAGTTATTTATCATTAATCGTGTTTTTCTTACTTGTCTGTATTTAAGGAAATAATAGTATTACTTTTTTGATTCGTGTCTATTACAAAGCATTACAACAAAAAAGCGCCAATATATTGCAAGGTAGAGGAGTGATAAAAACTAATAATCGCTTTTATTACTGTATGTAGTTTTAATTATTAGAATAGCGTTATAAATTAAAGTCTGTGAACTTAAACCTCATCAAATAAAACTGCACTGACAAAAAATTAGCAGTTCTAGTCTCAATAGGACGGTTCAATACCTTCTAACTTATAAGTAGTTGTTTTGTTATTTCCGACTTATAAAATATGGGTTAAATGGAGCTTATGAAGTAAAGGGAAAGTACTTAGTGAAATAAATTTAATGCTTGATAAGTATTCTAATTCTATATTGCGCGTACTTAAATAAAAGCCGGAAATACGTATCTAGCAGCTTGTCTTATCGATTAAAACCACAATACCCATCTTCACTTGAAATGCGTGCTTCACACTAAATTATCTATAGGATCTGGACTATTCCACCACGGTACATCTAATTTACTCTCGATAAAATACAAGCAAAGGCATTATTGATGTTAAATAGCCTTTAATACCAACTGACATAAGTACCGGTACAATTTAACGAATTCCCCTTCCAATAGCGTTGTTATAATTTTTATTTAAAACAACTAGATATAAAAAATATTACCTAGTCTTTAAGTATTAAAATTTATTTAACCTAGGGCTGCACATGTTTGGTATTTATACTGCTTTATCGCCTATTGATGGGGGTAACCGCACAACATAGGCTAACCCTTACCTAAAAGATAAACAGACTCTAGTTATAGTGCAATTTACCTATCGTTAAATAGACCTCATATCTAAATAACCTGAACTCTGGATAATAAATTTATCTCAAGCAGTTGTTTTCAGCGCTAACTGCGTTTAATTTACTGAAATCTCTAGCTAGAGAGAAATAAACTTAAATATCACTGTAGTTCAATATGTTAGTAAACCTCTTAACCAGAGATCAAATAGAGTAGGTTGGTTTAACCATTGAAAATTACTGATAAAAACGAATACTCCTTAGCATTAATTTGCTAAAGGGTTTTTATTTGCGTTAAATTAGCCCATTGGCAAAATAAATCAATAAACTGGTCGTGTTTATCAACTTTAAACCATTAGGAATTTATGACTAAAGATATATTACTGCATCCGTTTCTTCTCTCACTAATAATGTTAACAATTGCATTTGTGCTTAAGATACTTGTCGATAAGTTAGCAAAAAGTCGCGCCGAGAAAAAAGAAAAAGATATTCGCTACATCGCGCATAATATTAAGCACTTTATTAACTTTGTAATGGTGATATCACTTCTCTTTGTATGGTCTACAGAGATTCAAAACTTTGCACTTTCTATTGCTGCTTTTGCTGTAGCGATTGTACTTGCAACGCGTGAATTTATTCAGTGTGTAATAGGCTTTTTTTACCTAGTAACAACACGCCCATTTAGAGTGGGTGATTGGATACAAGTTGGTGATTACTTTGGTGAAGTTGCTGAAACCGATTGGATAAAAACAACCATGCATGAAATTGATATACATACTTATCAATTTTCGAGAAAAACCATATATATACCAAATAATAAGCTGATTACCAGCTCGATTAAAAACTTAAACTTTGTAAAACGCTTTGTTACACATCATTTTATTATTGTCCGAAGAGAGAGCTTTAACCCGTACCCTATTCACGACACATTAACTGAACAGGCTAAGCTGTACTGCGAAGAGTTTCAAGAAGTAGCAAGCCGCTATAATTCGATGATTGAGCGTAAACTTGATGCAAAAATATCTGGTCCAGAGCCTGTAATTCACTTTGGTACAACCGATTTAGGTGAGTTTAAAGCAAGCTTTACCTTGTTTTGTCCTACAGAAAAAGCGCTTGAGATAGAGCACAAATTAACAGAGTGCTTTTTTTCGTTATGGTATAAAGAGGCTGAAAAAACTAAAGGGGATGAGGGAGAAGTATAAACCTCACCTACCCAAAGTAAAAATACAAATCGTAGGTGCGAATTTATTTCGCGCTCTATTTCTGAGCCTATATTTAAAAAGCGAGGTGTAAAACCTCACCTACACAGAGTAAAAATGCAAATTGTAGGTGCGAATTTATTTCGCGCTCTATTTCTGAGCCTATATTTAAAAAGCGAGGTGTAAAACCTCACCTACCCAGAGTAAGAATGCAAATCGTAGGTGCGAATTTATTTCGTGCTCTATTTCTGAGCGTATATTTAAAAAGCGAGTGTAAAACCTCACCTACCCAGAGTAAAAATACAAATCGTAGGTGCGAGTTTATTTCGCGCTCTATTTCTAAGTCTGTATTTAAAAAGCGAGGTGTAAAACCTCACCTACCCAAAGTAAGAATGCAAATCGTAGGTGCGAATTTATTTCGCGCTCTATTTCTAAGTCTGTATTTAAAAAGCGAGGTGTGAAACCTCACCTACAATAAACATCAAGCATATAAGTGCGAATTTACTTCGCGCATAGAGCCCAGCTTAAACGTAAAAAGCGAGGTGTAAAACCTCACCTACAATAAACGTCAAGCACGTAGGTACGAATTCACTTCGCGCTTGAGTAATATTTAAGCTGTACCACCGACCGTTAACTGATCAATTTTAAGGCTTGGTTGGCCTACGCCTACCGGTACGCTTTGACCATCTTTACCACAAACACCAACACCTTTATCAAGTGCTAAGTCGTTACCAACCATAGATATTTGCTGCATTACTTCTGGTCCATTACCAATAAGCGTTGCGCCTTTAATTGGCTGGGTAATTTTACCATTTTCGATTAAATACGCTTCTGATGCGCTAAATACAAACTTACCTGAGGTTATATCAACTTGTCCGCCGCCAAAGTTAGGCGCGAATACCCCTTTTTTAACACTACTGATAATATCGGCTTGGCTGTGCTCACCACCTAACATGTAGGTGTTAGTCATGCGAGGCATTGGTAAATGCGCATAAGACTCACGACGTGCGTTACCGGTAGGATTTACACCCATTAAACGCGCGTTTAGCTTATCTTGCATATAGCCTTTTAAAATACCGTTTTCGATAAGTACGTTGTAAGCAGCTGGTGTGCCTTCATCATCAACATTAAGTGACCCACGGCGATCAGCCATGGTGCCATCATCAACAACAGTACACAGCTCAGATGCTACTTTTTGGCCCACTTTACCACTAAACGCAGACGCGCCTTTGCGGTTAAAGTCGCCTTCAAGTCCATGTCCTACTGCTTCGTGTAAAAGCACACCAGGCCAACCATTACCAAGTACAACTTCCATCGTGCCGGCAGGTGCATCAATAGCTTCAAGATTTACTTTAGCTTGGCGTACAGCTTCTTCAGCAAACTCCATCCAACGCGGTTTACCATCAACAAGCTCTTTAAAATAGCCATAATCTAAACGTGCACCACCGCCTGCGCCGCCGCGTTCACGGCGACCATTTTTTTCAAGCAGTACTGAACAGTTTAAGCGAATAAGTGGGCGAATATCGGTAGCAAACGTGCCATCACTTGCCGCGATTAATACTTCTTCGTATACCGCAGACATTGAGCTAATTACTTGCTCTGCATCGGGTGCTAATTCACGAATGTAGTTTTCAAGTTCGCGTAATAAATTAACCTTGTCGGTATCGCTCATACTCGAAATTGGTTGATGCGGTGCAAACTGCTCTTTAGCTTTAACATCGCTAAATACTTTAATTGCTCTATCTTCGCCAGCATCGGCAATGCTACGCGCTGCTGTTGCCGCTTTATTTAGCGCTTCAAGGTTTATTGCATCAGAGTAAGAAAAACCTGTTTTTTCGCCACTTACAGCACGTACACCAACACCACGTTCAACGTTATAAGAACCTTCTTTAACTAAGCCGTCTTCAAGCACCCACGATTCGTGGTGGCTTGATTGAAAATATAAGTCAGCGTAATCCACTTTATGCTGATGTATGTAAGCGAGCGTTTTTTCGAGCTCTTCTCTATTTAGCAGGCTGTCATGTAGTAAATGCTGTTCAACCGAATTCATAATAAATGCTCTCTAAATCGTTGATGAGACTGCACGGGCATATCTCGTCTAATTTTTTGTAACTGGTCTAAATCTGCGTTGCAGCTTATAAAACCGGTGCCTGTTGGCAATTCACTCAGGATATTTCCCCAAGGTGAAATAATAATACTGTGGCCATATGTTTGTCGGCCATTTTCATGTGTACCGTACTGAGCTGCTGCAACTACATAACATTGTGTTTCTATTGCGCGAGCTGCTAATAATGGCTGCCAATGCGCTTGTCCTGTGACGACTGTAAATGCACTTGGTACTAAAATAATATCGGCGCCTTGGCGTACTAGTTCATTGAATAAGCCACTAAAGCGCAGATCATAACATACTGTTAAGCCTATTTTACCAAAGGGAGAATCAACAACAACCACATCGCTACCTGCTTGGGTAAAATCTGACTCTCGATAGCTACCTGTTTGATCATCTACGTTTACATCAAATAAATGTATTTTGTTATACGTTGCAACCAGCTCGCCTTGATTATTATATAAGTGCGATGCTGCATAATATTTACGTTCGTTAAATGGCTCAGGCATTGTCCCTGCATTTAACCAAATATTATGGTGTTGGCACAATTCACTAAGTTGTAGTTTGTATCGCTCAACTTGCTTAGCAACACGTAACGTATCGTTACCACTTTTACTAAACACTAAAAAAGCCTCAGGCAAACAAACAAGTAATGGTCTTGTTGCTGGAAGTGTTTTAAGTGCACGCTTTAAGCTTGCTATGTTGTTATCAGGGCTTAGCCCTGAACACATTTGCAAGGCAACTATTGTGGGAGTGCTTAGTATTTCAGTTTTGTTCATTGCGTTACTGTTACTTGTGCATCTTTAAGTTTTAAATCGACTGATGCTTGTGGCTGATTTTGCGCAGCTTGAGGAAGCGTAACTTCACGACTTTTTCTGTCGAGTTCTTGAACAATAGGATCGTTCATTTTACCCGTTACTTTAAAGTTGATCTCTGAGATGACGCGCGCAGAATGAATAACTTTATCAATTGCTAAGGCAGCAAGCCCTGTTACTGGGTTGACCATCCATGCAACTATAACCGGAATACTTGAGGTTACCTGTGGCGCTACAGCAAGGTCATAATCTATATCAAGCGTGTTTAAATTTGCATAACCTTTAATAGTTAAATCGGCGGGCACGCCGTCCATTTTGGTATCTTTAGTGTAAGCAATACCGTTTTCTAACTGCATAGAGCCTTGCATACTGTTATAAAAAAAGCCCTTTGAAAAGACATCTCTAAAATCAAGTTTTAGCTTACGTACTAATGAATCAAGACTCAGTAACGAAAATACGCGTGCACCACCATCGCTGATTTCAGTTAAATGACCTTCGCCTAAATCCCACTCAATTTCACCACTTAGACTTTCAACATCAAAGTCGTAAGGGGCCGCTTGCCATGCTAGGCTATAGTTAATATTTGCTTTAGAATCTTTAATAGCCGTAGTGATATCAAACTCATTGAATAAAGAACCGATGTCATCACTTTTTAACTCTCCTGAAAACTCCGTTAAGCCGTTTTCCCACTGTCCTTTAGTGCGCAGTACATGATCGCCTTTATCAACCACCAGTTCTGAAATTAAGAGTCGCTTTCCATCACCTAATAATGAAGCGCTTACCTTATCGAGTTGATAGCGTGCAATTTTACAATCACCACATTCAAACTCTATGGCCGGTAGTTTTGTTAACCAACTTAAATCAGCTATGGGGAATACGTCGGCCACTTCAAACTCTGGCTTAATTTTTTCAGCAAAATTAAGCCTTAAGTAATCGGTATTAATTCGTATGGGCTGGCTCGGTTGAGAGGTTGGAATAAATACATCAGCACGCAACTCTTTAGCATTTAACTTCAAATATAAATCATTTTTAGAAGGTGCTAAACGCATTTCAAAATCATTAAATACAATGTTACTCACATTGATTTTTCCAATGCTTGCTACCACTTCATTTAACGGTGGCATAATGCCAGATGATTGATTTTCAGGGTTTGATCTGGCTGCATTGGTTATTTGATCAATAAGATCAAGCCAAGGCGTTAGCTCTGTTTGCTCAAGATTGATATTTACACTTAAATCTTTTTGATTCAGCCCTAAATCCTGCCCACCTAATATAAAGTGTGCATTACTAAATTGCGGCTTACCGTTTTCTAATATGGCATTGAAATAAAATTGTTGATTGGCATTGGCTGTAATTAAATTTGAAATTTTATCGCCTTGCACAACAGCATCAAGTGCCCATATTTTATCACTCGTTTTACCATACGGTGCAGGTAAATCACTGATTAAACCAATCAGATCTGAACTAACTTGTGCACGATAATTAAAGCCTTGCTCAGTAAAATCAAGTACTACACCAATCTCTACATCACTTTTCCCTTTCAGGTAATCTTTTAAAATACCTTGAGCGCTGTCGATAAGTGTTTCAGCATCTAGCTGAGCGCTTATATCTATATTTACACGATAATCTTCGTTATTACTTTTACTGTCGTAATTAATACTTAACGGCATTCCCAGCCACGTTGCAGTAGCATCTTTGAGGGATATATCATCGTTTTTAAAGTGTAATTCACCGTTTAAATCTTTAAGGTCAATTCCTGGAGTGGCGATATAAAGTGGCAAGCCGTTTAAGCCGACCGTCCCACTCACGCTTGCACCATCTTTAAACTTAGAGCCAACTAATAACTCAATGCTTGCATTAGCTTCTCCTTTACCTTGAACAATACTAAATATTTCAGCAAGTGGGTTGGCAATCGGAGTGGCTGTAAAAAAGTCATGCAATTTTTCCATCGCTACTTTTTTATCTATTTGCACAATGAGTTCATCGGCGTCCATTAAATCAGCAATACTAACTTGTACGCTGTTACCCAAGTCTAAATTGACTAACTTACCTTGCTGGCTATAAATATCCATACGTTCATTGGCAAAATGTAATTGTACATTCGCATTTGTCACTGAAGGCCACTGTGGATCAAACTGGTACGTTGCGTTATCTATTTGCGCAAGTACATCAAATTGCCCTAACCCATCAGTAAATGGAAAGCTTGTAAGCGGGCCTGCAAACAGCACTTGGGCCTTCGTTATTTCTCCAGCTTTAATTGCGCCATTTAAGTAACTTACAAGCTCAGGGCTCATTGCTTTTAGCGGGAAGTAATGCCCTGCAATATTGGCATCTGGTGCAAATGCTTCTGCATATAAATCTAAACGAGGCGTATCCCCGAGGCTCAGCTGCATTTCAGCAGCAAGTGTTATTTCATTATTATCAAACCAAATTTCATCACTACTGATGTGCCAACCTTCTTTTCGATTTACTAAATCTAAATCGATATTAATTTGATTATATTGGATATCATTACTAAAGTTTTCGCCAGTAACAAGCGTGCCATTTTCGCCAAATAAGCTAATACGTCCGCTTGCTTGATTTACAAGACCACTTACTCTTAACCCTTGAGCAGCCGGTACTGAATCGAGTTCTTGCCAACCAATATTGTCAGCCTCAAACCATAGCTGCCACTGCTCAACGCTTTCAAAATTTAAATATGCTTGTTTAATCAAACCACTTGGTTCACGCTCTAAAAAAGGGGCTAAACCATTAAAATTAGTTAATCCAGCTAAATTATTTAGTAGCTCTAAATCAACTTGCTGTAACCATACTTTGTTTTGCGCATCTAGCTTTGCTTCAAACTCTAAACTTGGCCAAGCCTTGCTGTTACTAGCAAATGTTAAACCTGTACTTTTTAAGCGCCAGCCATTTTGCTCTGGGTATAAATGAAATCCCCCTTCGCTTAAACTAACTTGTTGATTTTTTTCTTCATACTGCCAACGCACAAAGCTTGGTAACCATTGCACTTTTATATCGCTAAATAGCCCTTTTTCGAGCTTAAACCAAGCTTGTAAATTTATATCACTGTGTAATTGCTGCTTTTCACTTGTTATGTATTGCGCTAACCAGTTAGATACATCTACTTTATTTGCTTGCACATACATATCACCAATCACCTTTTCCAAGGTCTTACCCGATAAAGCAATGCGCGCATCAAAATTACCAACTGAGATACCAGGCAATGCCAAGCTACCACTGCCGAGGTGTTTTTTATCTTCATTTTGCCAAGTAATATTTTTAAGCATTACTTTACGCTCTTTACCATCTTCAAGTATGAAGTTGACGCTTGAATTCTCAATTGCAAAATGCCCAGTTTCACCTAAAAAAAGACCTTCAATGAGTTCTTTTTGTTCAAAAGAAACTTCACCTTGCTCATTGCCATTAAATAAGTTGCCCACATTAACGCTGGTGTGAAAGCCACTAATAACAAAATAATTAGATTTTAACTGTAGCGTTTTTAAGCTTTCCCACAAATTAAGCTCTAAACTGGTTTTTGCGATGGTAAGAGAAATAGGAGCCGTTTCATTATCTTTAAAGGATAAATCTTCAAGAACCAAAGCGGGGCCACTACCCTGCCAACTTGCTGAAATAGAACCAATTGAAAGGCTGACATCAAATTTACTGTGTAAGTAAGTTTCAATATCGCCTTTATAGTCATTAGCATAAGGAAGTGTATATTTTAAAATAGAAACAATAACGGCCAGTAATACCAAAATTATGGCGCAGGTTTGCCATAACTTTCTAAAACAAAAAAAACAGACCGCTTTTGCTTTCATTACATCATTACCACATCAAACTGTTCTTGGCTGTATAAACTCTCGGTTTGAATATGTACTTGCTTACCAATAAAAAGCTCAAGTTCCGCTAGGTTATGATATTCGTCATTAAGTAAAGATTCACTCACTGCTGGGGCAGCGTATACCATAAATTTATCGGCTGCGTAAGCACGATTAACGCGCACTATCTCGCGTAATATTTCATAGCACACTGTTTCAACTGTTTTTTGCGAACCACGACCTGAACATGCAGGACATACATCACATAAAATATGTTCTAGACTTTCGCGCGTACGCTTACGGGTCATTTCCACTAAACCGAGTGCAGAAAGACCATTTATATTCGTTTTGGTGCAATCTTTCGATAACGCAGATTCAAGCGAATGTAATACGCGGCGTTTGTGGTCTTCGCTTACCATATCAATAAAATCGATAATAATAATGCCGCCTAAATTACGTAGTCTGAGTTGACGGGCGATAGCCGAAGTAGCTTCTACATTGGTATTAAAAATAGTTTCTTCTAAATTACGATGGCCAACAAAAGCTCCAGTGTTTACATCAACCGTGGTCATCGCTTCGGTTTGATCAATAATGATATAACCGCCCGATTTTAACGTTACTTTACGATGTAATGCTTTTTGAATTTCATTTTCGACATCAAACAAATCAAATATTGGGCGCTCACCTGGATAATACTCAAGTACTTTAGAAAGCTGTGGTACAAACTCATCAGTAAATAACTTAAGCTCTTGATAAGTCAATTTTGAATCGACACGAATACGCTCCATGTCTTCACCTACATAATCACGAAGCGTTCTGAACGCAAGTGTTAAGTCTTCATGTAAGATGCTCGCTTTACTTGTTTTTTTTCTGCGAGATACTATTTTTTCCCATAACTTTCTTAAAAATTCAGCGTCATGCCTTAGCTCAGCTTCGATTGCCCCTTCGGCTGCTGTACGCACAATAAAACTGCCATTTTCATCGCCATATTCCGCAACTATTTTTTTAAGGCGTGCACGCTCTTCTTCGGTTTCGATGCGTTGGCTAACTCCTACATGAGTAGCATCGGGCATAAATACTAAATAACGAGAAGGAATTGTTATATCTGTGGTGAGTCTTGCACCTTTAGTACCAAGCGGATCTTTAACCACTTGCACCATAATGTATTGACCTTGGCGAACTAACTCACGAATATCTTGTACTTTTTTTATCGGAGTGTCGTCAACGCCTTCTACAATTGATGCGCTGTTTACGATATCTGACGCATGCAAAAAGGCCGCTTTTTCAAGGCCTATATCAACAAAAGCAGCTTGCATTCCTGGTAATACACGACTTATTTTCCCTAAGTAAATATTACCAACAATACCGAGGTTGCCAATACGCTCAAGTTGAATTTCTTGTAATACACCGTTTTCTATTAAGGCAACACGGCTTTCGCTTGGTGTGACATTGATCAGTAATTCTGTACTCATGTTACCTTCTTAAGAATGCTTGTAATAATTGTTCGGTCTCATATAAAGGTAAGCCTACAACACAAAAATAGCTACCCGAAATATGAGTAACAAAGCGACCGCCTAAACCTTGTATTCCATAGCCACCGGCTTTATCTTGTGGTTCACCACTTAGCCAATATGCTTTTATTTCTTCATCGGTGAGGGTTTTAAACGTAACGTCAGTACTTACTACGCAACTAAGTATTTTATCTTTACTAGCAAATGCGATAGCCGTTAACACTTGATGTGTGTTACCTGATAAGCGCTTTAATGTTTGCGTAAAGTCAGCTTCATCACGAGGCTTACATAAAGACTCGTTATCAATAACAACCACTGTATCACTACCAAGCACCGGTCGGTCGGTATAGCCAAGCTCAACACCTAAGCTTGCCTTTAAACGCGCTAAACGCTCTACATAATTATGCGGCTGCTCATTAGGCAACTGGCTTTCGTCTGCATCAACACTAAATTGCGAAAACTCGATGCCTAACTGATTTAGTAATTCTTTACGGCGGGGAGAGGCTGATGCCAAATACACTGAGGTAGTCATTTACCTGATCCTAAAATGTCTGCGGTACTTACGAAGTAATGAAAATACCCAAAACCAACTCACCATACCGGTAAGCACTGGCCATAAATATTGTGGATTAAAATAAACACCGAGTAAAAAGTGATTTAACCAAAACTGCATTAAATGATAAAGCGTTAAAAACAAACCAATTAATAAGCTTTGCTGCCAAAGCGAAAAATTACGAATTTTTTGGAAATTGCTTGCAGTTACAAAAATACAAATCGAATAAGTCAGTGAATTCACACCAAGTGGCGAACCAGAAGCTAAATCAATTAATAAGCCAACCACCCATGCTGTAGCAATATTTAAACGATGCGGTAATGCAAGTGACCAATACATCAAAACAAGTAATACCCAATCAGGGCGAAATGGTTCAAACGAAAAAGGTAATGGCATTAACGCCATAACTAAGGCAAAAAATATGCTCAACCCTATTAACAATGAATAACGGCTAATCATTATTTAGACGCTCCTGCTTATTGCGCCACAAAATAACTAATAAACGAATACGATCTAGCTGAGCAATTGGCTCGGCATATACTTGAGCAAATGGCTGACCTTCATCTCGGTTAATTTCAGTTACAACAGCCACGGGGTAGCCTTCTGGGAATGTGCCGCCTAAACCTGACGTAACGAGTACATCGCCAATACGCACATCTAAGCTATGTGGCACATGCGAGAGTTTAACGACATTAATTTTACCAATGCCTTCGACCACGGTGCGCACATCATTACGTAAAATACGTACCGGCGTAGCATGTGTGGTGTCTGTCATTAGCAATACCCGTGATGTCGTCGATCCTACTTTAGTAAGTTGCCCTACCACTCCCATTTCATCAATAACGGCTTGCCCCTCACTGAGTTCATCGGTTGTACCACGATTAATTACCACTTGGTGACTATATGGATTTGAATGAACTGAAAGCACTTGCGCAATAATTTTACGATTAGACTGCTTTGCCGATGAGCCAAGTAAGGCACGTAGTTTTTGATTTTCTCTGGCTAAGAATTGATATTGCTGAAGTTGCTCACTTTGTAACATTTGCTTTTTTTTAAGCGCTTCGTTTTCAGTAAGAAGTTGATCCCGTGTATGCAGGCTTTTGGCACTAAAACTAAAAAGTTCGTATGGTAAATTAGCAACATAAATTAACGGGCTAACGAGGGTATTGAGGCTAGTACGAACAACCGTACCACCTTGTGTGTATCTATCACCAATTATGAGTACGATACTCAAAAACACTGCGACAAAAAGTCGCAGTTGTAAGGAGACGGCTCGTCCAAACATTAATTTCATTAATCGTAACTAAAAACATCACCACCATGAACATCGATCATTTCCAGCGCTTTACCACCGCCACGTGCAACACATGTAAGTGGATCATCGGCAACAACAACCGGAATACCCGTCTCTTCCATCAATAAACGGTCTAAATCTTTTAGCAATGCACCGCCGCCAGTCAATACCATTCCGTGCGCAGAAATATCTGACGCAAGCTCTGGTGGAGACTGTTCTAGTGCAACCATAACTGCACTTACAATACCCATTAATGGCTCTTGTAGCGCTTCTAAGATTTCGTGTGAGTTAAGTGTAAATGAACGCGGAACACCTTCTGCAAGGTTACGACCACGCACTTCTATTTCGATTGGCTCGTCAGTTTTAAACGCAGAGCCAATTTGATGCTTAATGTTCTCAGCTGTTGCTTCACCAATTAAGCTACCAAAGTTACGGCGCACATAGTTAATAATCGCTTCGTCGAACTTATCGCCACCAATACGTACAGATGATGAGTAAACAACACCGTTAAGTGAAATAATAGCAACTTCAGTTGTACCGCCACCAATATCAACAACCATAGAACCGGTTGCTTCTGATACTGGTAAGCCTGCGCCAATAGCGGCTGCCATTGGTTCTTCAATTAAGTAAACTTCACGAGCACCGGCACCCATTGCAGATTCACGTATTGCTCGTTTTTCTACTTGAGTAGCACCACATGGAACACAAATTAGCACACGTGGACTTGGGCGCATAAAGTTATTGTTGTGCACTTGCTTGATAAAGTGCTGTAACATTTTTTCTGTTACATAAAAGTCAGCAATTACACCATCTTTCATTGGACGAATTGCTTTAATATTACCTGGCGTACGACCTAACATTTGCTTTGCTTCAGTTCCTACTGAGGCTACACTTTTAGGTCCACCAGCACGCTCTTGGCGAATAGCTACAACTGAAGGTTCGTTTAATACAATACCCTCTTCTTTTACATAAATTAGGGTATTGGCTGTACCCAAATCGATCGATAGATCGTTAGAAAAAATACCACGGAGTTTTTTAAACATGAGGCTGGATGACCTTTGAAATACGTTCTTATGTTAGCTGCCTTACTTTAACATGCTTAGTTATGTGAGCAATATAAAGCGCAGCTGCCTTTGTAAATTTGTGAAAAAAGGAAGCTAAGCTTCCTTCTTAAATTTTATCGTTCACGTACTAGACGAAAACCAATGTAATTAGATCTAAAATCAGGTGCTAAAATTAAGCGCGTTGAAGCACGAGCAAGACTTGGTGCAAAATTCCACGCCCCACCTCTTACTGCAATATCAGATTCACCTGATTCTTTATTGGTCCATTCCCATACATTACCTACGGTATCGTATAGTCCAAATGCATTCGGTGAAAAAGAACCAACTGGTGCAGCGCGCTTATTTGACCATTCACTACCACACCAACCACAGTTAGCTAAACCTTTACCAATTTCGTTACCCCAAGGGTATTCGGTTTCAGTACCGGCTCGTGCAGCATATTCCCATTCAACTTCATTAGGTAAACGAAATTGCTGCCCGGTTTGACCTGATAACCATTCTGCATACGCTTTAGCATCGTTATAGGTTAAGCATACAGCAGGAAAGTTACTATTTTGATCAAATCCTGGGTTGCGCCAATTTAAGTTTGCTTCCCATACTGGTTCGCCATTTAAATAATATGCGCACCCTTTATTTTGCTCTGCTTGTGTTTTGTAACCGGTATTTGCTACAAATTTTTCATAGGCTCCAACGGTCACTTCTCGACTTTGCATCGCAAATGAATTGGCGATCACTTTTTCAACAACCGGACGCTCATTCGCTAAACCATTACCGTTAATATCGCCCATTTTAAACTTGCCTGCTGGAATAACAACAACAGCGGTCTGAACATTTTCATTTAATACATTTATATTTTCATTAACCTGACGGGTAGTCACTTCTGTTTGCTCACGAGTGTATGTCGGTGCAGCAATCGACTCAGGCTTTTTTACTAAATTTACATGAATAGTCTGTGCTTTATTTAAATCTACACGTGCTTGGTAGGGTTTGTAACCCAACTTACGCACTTCTACATTATGAACTCCACGCGGTAAACTAGTTACTAAACGAGTGGAACCAAAACTAACACCATCAATAAAAACTTCGTCGTCGTAAACATTAGAGCGAAGCGTTAACTCTACCTGTTTATTGTTATCATTTGTGGTAATAACACGATTATTGCTAGCAACAGGTTTCATTGTGTAATTACTTACTGACGGCTCATCTAAACGAGATACCTGAACTGTTGCGCTATTATCCGCGCTATTACTGAATGTTAACTGACTATCTGAAAAAGTAGTGCCATAAGTCGGCTGATACACAGCGGTAAGTGGTGTCCCATACTCAGAACAATAATGGTTATCAACACTTAGTAAGTTACATAAACGACTGCTGTTGACTTCACCACGCATTGTGACGCTTAAATTAACGTTGTAATTACCTTGCCCACTAAAGGCGCTGCTCACTACATGACTACTTAAAATTTGTACTTGAGCGCCCGCCATATTACGTTTTGGCTCTACTAAGCGCTCTTCCGTTAAGTTGGCAAAAATTTGGTCTACAAAACGTTTTGTTGCTTTTTGTAAGCCCATTTGTTGGCCGCGTTGTTCACAAGCTGCAAGTGTTTCGGTGCGTTTACAGTTAATTGTATGATTAACTTCTAGCGTACCCTCACGCGTAAACTCATTACGTAAACGTTCAACTCGCGCTGTTGTTAGTTGCTCTTTTAAACTCTCTAAGGTGTTTAGTAACGTATGCTTAGCAACACGGATCTGTTCAATGTCTTTACGGTGGGATGCAATTGCCGCCAACTGCATAGAAATATCGTCTTTATTTTGCTTGTGATCAACCACCGCTTTTTGATAACGCGACTGAGTTGTACTGATATCTAACGTAGGATCGTCAATTAAGCGACGATACATTTCGTTCATTGCGTCAAGTGCTTGGTTTTTTTCTTTATCTAATTCAGTTGAACGAGAACGAAGTAACTCCAGTTGAGTTTGTAACTGATTTTCTTCTTTAAGATGTTTATCAAGTATTCTTGTCGAGCTATCGTATTCTGTTTGTTTAATACTAATTTCTGACTCAATTCCAGTTACAGTTGCTGTATCTTGTGCAAATGCACTACTAGCTAACAAACTAGCTGAAATTAACAGAGATAAAGGAGTAATTCGCATATATTCCAGTCCCAAAAAGCGGCAATTATTTGGTCGTTATTATTTTTTATAATTAAAGCCTTATGCTATGTACTTGCAGCACAAAATACAAGCTTTGTTCAATTATTATCTGAGTTTACAACTATTCACGTGTACCACGCCAGTAAATAACCCGATCATTTCCCTTTAAGCGGCAAAATTATAAAATAGCCACAAGTTCACTTCCCGTCTTTTCAGTATTAACAAGACTTTTGTATTGCATTTAAAAATATGACTTTATAAATAACGCGACCTAACCTGAACTCTAGGTAAGGGACTTACCAGAGCCTGTTGATCTTTTAAGAATCAAACTTGTTCTATCTAGGGGCTATTTAATCGCGGCGCGAAATTTGTAACCTCGTAGGCTTAGTAACTGCTTCTGCGTTACTCTAATGACTTACGTCCATGTAAGAATAAATAAAAAATAAATTGCCCCTAAGACGATCCCAAAGGACAACGCAGTTGGCATTTATGCTGCTTATCGAATAGTTTTATGCGCTATTTTATTATCGTTAAATAAACCCTATATAAGCAGGTTGGTATAACCACATAACATAGACTCTGCCTTGCCTAAAAACCAAACCTGCTGCTGAAAATTCAACCCCGAAAGGAAAATAGACCTTGGACCTTAAAACATAGAGCTATGATGATATTTAAATCTATTATCCAACGTTCATATACCTTTATAAAAATCACGATAAGGTTTTTAATGCTTAATTGCCCAAGCATAAACTAAGATATTTCTACATCCATGTATTGATACGCTACATGTGTAGATTACTTGCCTATGGTGCACCTTTAAAAATACAATGTAGCACTCTAAAATAATAGATTAACCCTAAGTAGGCTGCGGATTAATCATATATTTATTATCAATGCACTAAACAAAAACAGAAGATAAAATGTCTAAGCAATTAAAAATAAAAGAAAATAATTATATTCAAAAAATAGACTCTCAGCTTCTAAAAAACAAAAATATCTCTGTGAGTATTCAACGAGATGACTTAATACACCCATTAATAAGTGGTAATAAATGGCGTAAATTAAAATATAACCTAGCCAATATGCAGAAACTTGGAAAAACTGAATTACTGACTTTCGGAGGCGCCTTTTCAAATCATATTCATGCTTGTGCTGCTGCCGGAAAAGAATTTGGTTTAACTACGCACGCAATTATACGAGGCCCTGAGCTCGACAGTAATAACCCCACACTTGAATTTGCAAAGCAATGCGGAATGAAGCTGCACGTTGTTAATCGTATTGAATACCGACGACGAAACGATGATGATTACTTAAAGTCACTTCAAGCTCGCTTTCCTAATGCCTATATACTTCCTGAAGGTGGTACTAACTCTTTTGCTCTATTGGGCTGTACTGAGTTAGCAAAAAGCCTTCCTAAGCATGACTACCTAATTTGTCCTACAGGTAGTGGCGGTACATTAGCGGGTCTAATTGAAGGCAGTGAAGAAACCACCCAAATAATAGGGGTTGCTGTATTAAAACAAGCAGATTACTTAAAAAAAGAGGTAGGTAAATTAAGTAATAAAGCCGATAAGCAAAATAATTGGCAACTACTCACTGATTTTCACGATGGAGGGTATGGTAAGTTCACACCCGAACTATGGCAGTTCTGTCAAAAAATGAGTGATGAACATCAACTTCCTTTGGAGCCAATTTATAGTGGTAAAATGATGTATGCACTTTGGCAATTAATTGAAAAAGATTTTTTCCCTACAGGTAGTAAAATTATGGCGATACATACAGGAGGAATGCAAGGTTTAAACGGGTTAAGGTATAGAGATCTGATTTAATGAAATACGGCCTGAGTGAGTTCCTCTAACGGCTCTGAAAAATAAAACCCTTGAGCCCCTGCTACCCCTAATTTTGTTAGCATTAATAGCTCTTTTTGAGTTTCAACACCCACCGCAAACACAGGTAAGTTTAATGTATTACTTATACTTATAATTGTTTTTATTTGATTTTGGTTTTGTGTTTTTTCATCCACTAGATGTACTAACTCATACGATAACTTTAACCCACACACCTCTTGGTGGTCAGCTAACTTCATTAAATTTTCACTACACTTTACATTATCGATGATAATTCGAGAGCCTCCTTTTTTCATTATTATAAATACGTCCTTTAAAGCCTCATGATGATTAAAAAACTCGACTTCACTTATTTCAAATTGTAACTTACTACTCAGTTTAAAATCATTAATTTGAACGCTAAACCAGCTCCAAAACTTTTTGTTTATCCAGCTGTCAGAACATAAATTAACACTTACGGTTAATTGCGAAGGCTCTGCTAATAGTAGTTTTTTAACTTGAATTAAAACACCTTTATCTAATATTAAAGTATCTTGGCGGCTATACGTTTGATCGATAAAATAGCGAGCAGCAATCAAACCATGCTTACTGTGCCTAACTCTAAGCAATACTTCATGTTGTAAAATATCGCCACTTGAGAGTTCGAATAGAGGCTGAAAAAAAAGTATAAACTTATTCTTTTTAATATTATCGATAACTTGTTTACTAGAAAGTACTCGTGTTTGACTTTGATTTAGAGGTAATCGATGACAATGCTTTAACAAGCTACGTTGGGATAAAACTAAAGCAGCTTTTGCAAGCTGATAAACAGTTGCTTGATCAGCTCTAAGCCGATAATCACATGCACCGACTTTAATGTCTTTTCTGGTGATATTTTTTTGATAGTTTCTGCATGCTAAAAAAATACTTTTATGTAAATGTTGTACATATCGTTCAAGTTCTGAAAAAGGAACCTCTGATAATGTAATCGCTAAGTTACCGCAATTTAATAACCTTACTGAAACACAACTCAATTCAGAAAAGTTTTTCACCATTAACACTTCAAAGCTGGCTTCTTTATCAATATTGTTATCAAAATGGCAATTACATTGAACCAGTACAAACAAGCTGTGACATACAGGTGCTGTTGTGTACAGCGAGCTTAATTCGAAATTTTTTAATACTTTAACAACCTGTGTATTGTGCTCTTTAACTGATGGAGTTGTGCTGGCGAGTAAGTTTTTCGAACGTGAAATATTGTTGACATGTAACGTGTTCCACCAACGATAAAACCAGCTAGCAGCTCCAAACATAACCAAGTTAAGCAATATAAATAAATAGCTTTCTATTATCCATACAGGAGGGTGGTATAGATTTAAGCTCAGCGTTTTATAGTTATAGACCTCTAGCTCTAACTTTATAATATGACCAAAGTGCGTAAGAGATGAATTCGGCTTAAGCATAAACCCTTCATTTTTTACGAGGGCTGCAAGTATCTTATTATTTGAAGAGGGGGTTATTTCAAGTTCAAAAACTTGTTTAACTAATAGCTGGCCTGAGTGATGTATTTTTTCATGTAATGCATCATTCAAAATAAAATTAAAACCCAAAATTATTAATGCAAGCAGGGAAAAATAGATGACTTTAAATTGATTAAAAATCCAGAACCTTTCCTTTTGCATAGCTTGCCCACTCGTTAAATTAATAACTAAAGTGTTGTTCAAGATCCCCATTAGCACAAGTCAATAAAGCAAGTTTAAATGTTCATTACTAATTTTAAAAAAGCTCTATATAAACGAGGAATTATGAATTTAAGCGATCTAAAGCAATGATTATCATTCCACTGACTCTCTATAGATCTCCTAAATAGAGCATTGATCAATAATCCCGACAGGCAAACAGTATATTTAACCTGAATCGTGACTAAATAATTTACTAACACATTGAACCATAATGTACTTAAATTTATTTTCGTTAGCCAGCTACGGCTATCATATGCTCAGCATTTATGGGCCTAATTTGATCTATTTTAATATCACAAAATAAGACATAAACACTTAATTTATATTAAATTGAAGTCAACAAAATTAAACGACTATATATATTTTTAGATTCCTTAAATCTCTTTAATTACTGTGTTTTATCGAAATAATCTGAGTTGCTTTTTAAACACTGATCAATAATACGATACAGCTCAGATGCTTTGGTCGGCTTGGCCACATGTGCATTCATGCCAACGGATAAATAGTATGCAATATCATTTTCCATAACATTAGCTGTTAAAGCGATGATTGGAATATTGGCAATCGTTTTATCGCTGTCATTTCGTATCATTTTACTCGCTTCAATACCATCCATAATTGGCATATGGATATCCATTAATATTAAGTCGAATTGTTGAGATTTATGGGCTTGAATACATTCAAACCCATTATCGACTAAATGAATTACCACACCTTTTTTCTCCAACATTGCGGTAATAACTAATTTGTTAATCTCGTTATCTTCGGCTACTAACACCTTTAAACCAATTAAAGATGGATGATTAGCTGAATTTTTTGAATCTAAAATACTGGTTTGAATTGAATTGAAAGAATCTGCAATAACAATTTTCTTATTAACTTTTACTTTCACTGATGCAGTAAATTCACTGCCTAAATGTTGCGTACTTACGACAGAAATATCGCCTTCCATTAACTTACACAAACGTCTACTTATTGTTAAACCTAATCCTGTGCCGCCAAAGTTTCGGGTCGTAGAGCTATCTTCTTGCGTAAATGCATCAAATAAGTGAGATACGTTTTGAGGTGCGATACCAATGCCTGAATCTTTAACAATAAAGTGTATTAATATTGATTCATCATCGTTCAGTATTTGCTCTGCATGAATGCAAACAGACACCTTCCCGTGTGAAGTAAACTTTATTGCATTAGAGCATAAATTTAATAGCACTTGATTAATGCGAACAACATCTCCGACTAAATCAGGTGGAACATTTGACGCTACATTAACTATAAATTTAATGCCCTTGTCCTGAGCTTGGTTTTCAAACGTTGTTTTTATGTAATCTACAACAGCGTTAACCGAAAAAGGAAATTCTTCGAGGTTAGTATTTCCTGATTCAATTTTAGAAAAGTCTAAGATATCGTTTATCACGATTAACAATTGATCCGAAGAGTATTTAATTTTATCTAGGTACTGCCTTTGTTTTAGTGGCAATTCACTTTCAAGTAAAATATTGGTGAGGCCTATAACTCCATTCATTGGGGTTCTTATCTCATGACTCATATTAGCCAAAAACTCTGATTTAACCAAAGCTAAATGCTCCGCTTCATCTTTTGCTGTTAATAACTCTTTGGTTCGTTGCTCAACACGAAATTCTAGTTTTAATTTTTCGCTATCTAACTCTTTTAACAGCTGTACGCGTTTGCTATTCAAAATTAAAAAAAACATTAAAAAACTACTTAGCGTTAATATAATAATAATTGCGCTATAAATAAGCATTTTGTTTTCTTCAAAATAGGTAGGTTCGTAATAGGAAAGCATCGACCCTTGGGGTAAACGTTGAGGATCTATTTTAAACTTTTTTAATTGTCTCCAATCATAATAGTGCGCACTGAGTTTTTCATCATCAATCGGTTTTAAGCTTTTATTTTCCTTAAAAAAAATGATTGATTCTGCGATGCGATTACCAATGGTTTCGCCCGATAATAAGTACCCGCCAACAATACCAGAACCTAATAACGCATGCCAATAACTAAAAATAGGAGCTTGGTTATCACTTGTTAGTAATTTTACAAACTGAAAAGGACTTAACTGCTTCCCCTTATACTTTCGAAAAATAGGAGTAAACAATACAATGGCATCAGATGGGGCATTATTTATTTTATTTATTAAGGTCTCGGTTGGCACATCAAACCATTTTTTTATCCTCAAATGAGGAAAATCATTACCAATAACCGGAAGAAGATTTTGATAAAAATTACGCCCCATGTCATTCGTCGTATCTAAAATAACAATGAGCTCTTTTGGGTTTATTAAATTAACTGCATCTTGAGTTGCCTGCTTGTAGTCTAATTTAGCATTTATTGTAACCGTATTGATACTCTCAGGTACTGTAAAATTAGCGCCTGGCTCTAGATATATTTTTGGTACATCTGGGAAAAAACCATAAAATTCAGTCAATAACGCTGCAGCTGATACCGATTGAGTAACAATGATATCAATTTTTCTGTTCTGATACTTTTGCTGTAAATACAGTTTCATCACTTTTTTTTGCTGTACTTCATCAAAGCGACCAACATCCATATTTTCAACAAAGAGATCAAAGTCAAAAGCTTGTCTAGTTAATTCTGCACGTAATCCAACCTCAACACTTTTCTGCCATGGCATATCTTGATTTATAGAATTAATTAATAGAACTTGCGTAGTCTCGGATGATACTTGAGCATGCAAATTAGCACTAAAAAGCTGAAAAAATAGAAATACTGTTACGATATGAGTTTTCATATTTCCCATAGCTTCATTTAAAAAAGTCTGTAGAGGATAGATTGCAATCATTTATATATCAACTAATACAAATTACATAAAATAAAATGAGCAACTGATACGATTGGCAAATACTTCTACAACAGAGAAGAAACAAAGTAGATAAGTTATTTAGCTCGCAAGAATGAGTCATATTTTAATAATATTGATATAAACATTAGCTTCAGTTACGTGGCTAATTGTTTAGATAATAGTGACATAGTGTTTTATAGATACACCATGTCATTTTTACATCTTTTTAAAAACAAAAAACCCAGTTTTTACACTGGGTTTGGTTTAACACTTTAATTAAAAGCGATTTATATTTACACTTTTAAATTATACGTAAGCTAGAACGGAATATCGTCATCAAAATCAATGGTTGGTTCCATTGGGTTTGATGCGCCACCTTGCGGAGCACTTTGTGGTTTAGGAGCGAAACCACCTTGTTGCTGCGGTGCACTATTTTGTTGTGGTGCAAAGCCGCCTTGCGGTTGTTGGTATTGGTTATTTTGTTGTGGTGCTGGCGCTGACTGAGGTTGCGCTGCAGGTGCTGCTTGCTGTTGTGGAGCATAACCACCTTGTTGCTGGTTATTTTGGCCTTGATTATTTTGACCGTAACCACCACTTTGTTGAGCACTTTGCGCTTGATTACCTTGGTAACCACCACCTTGTTGCCCACCTTGCGGCTGATTACCTTGGTAACCACCACTTTGTTGATCGCCACCACGTGCGCCCAACATTTGCATTTGACCAGTAAAGCCATCTACAACTATTTCTGTAGTGTATTTTTCTTGGCCTTGTTGATCGGTCCACTTACGTGTTTGAAGCTTACCTTCAACATAAATTTGTGAACCTTTACGACAATATTCACCAACAATTTCAGCTAACTTGCCAAAAAATACAACACGGTGCCACTCAGTTTTATCAACCATTTGGCCAGTGTTTTTATCTTTATAGCTATCTGAAGTTGCTAAGGTAATATTTGCTACACCGTTGCCGTTAGGCATATAACGAACTTCAGGATCTTGCCCTAAATTACCAACCAAAATTACTTTGTTCACACCGCGTGCCATGAAACCATCTCCTATAAATGTTAGATTAAACCAGCTACTTTACGCGCTTGGTCTAGGTCAAATTCTTTATCATTAATCTTTAAATAGCTGCGACTTTCATCGCGAACCACAGTTGCTTCTATTACGCCTGGTAAAGCAACTAACTGAGAAGCAAGTGTTTGAGCATGCTCTTCAGAATCTAATTTGGTCATTAAACTAATAACTTTACTTTTGGGTGGGACTTGCATTTTCCACGCAATAATAAGCCATATTAACCCAACAAGTGCCGCTGCCGCAAACACAGCTTGCGTCGTTGTAGTTTGTGCTACATAGCCACCTAACATACCGCCCAAAAAGGCGCCTAAAAACTGACTAGATGAGTAGCCACCCATTGCTGAACCTTTTTGGCTTGCAGGTGCTATTCGCGATACAAGCGCAGGCATAGTGGCTTCTAAAAAGTTAAACGCCACAAAATAAAGCAGCATACACACAGCAATGCCTACTACACTATTAACCCATACCGACATTGCTAACATACTAATAGTTAACAAGGCTACTGAGCCAATGAACGCTTGTTTTTCTTTCTCTTTTTTAATGGCCACAATCATTATTGGTACCATTAATAAAAAGGCTAAAAACAACACTGGGATATATAAATACCAATGCTGGTCGGCAACCAAACCATCTTTAATTAATTGACTCGGCAGTACCACAAAAATTGTGGTTAGCGTTAAATGCAATAACAATACACCTGCATTTAATCGTGCTAACTGAGGGTGTTTAATTAATTTTTTAATGTCGCTAAAGCTTGCTAATGTATCGCCCTTGGGTGCTTTATTTACCGCCTTTGGCACTAGCATGGTCACTATAAATATACCAAAGACAGCTAAAATAGCAGTCAACCAAAATACACCCGCAATACCCCACGAAGCTGCAACAATTGGTCCAAGTAACATAGCAAAGGCAAAGCTCATTCCTATGCTCATACCAATAACGGCCATTACTTTTGGTCGTTGCTCATCGCGGCTTAAATCTGAAGCAAACGCGAGTAGCGCACTGGCTATTGCGCCCATACCTTGTAGAGCGCGGCCTACGGTAACCATTTGGATAGAGTCCGCTAATGCCGCAACTACAGAGCCAATAGCAAATACAACTAAGCCACCAACAATAACCTTTTTACGACCAATCTTATCGGATAATCGACCCATAGGTATTTGTAATACAGCTTGCGTTAAACCATACGCACCAATGGCAAAACCAATCCAAATAGGCGAAAAACCTTCAAGCGATTGTCCATAAATAGCCAATACAGGCATCAGCATAAACAAGCCGAGCATTCTAAATGCAAACACACTCGCCAGTGATACAGCGGCGCGTTTTTCTCGTGAATTAAGTGAAGATGCGGTCATTATCTGCGTGATCTTACTCTATGAAAAATTGAGGTTGGGATTCTACCATAAGCTTGGCAATAATTAATCGCCTATAAGTAAGGATTTTTCATTGATCAAGGATTAATATTGCTTCGTATTATGCGATACTGAGTAAATAATTTTGGTAATAAACGAGATAGCATGGAAAACATTGAAGTCCGAGGCGCCCGCACGCACAATTTAAAAGACATCAGCCTAACCATCCCACGTGATAAATTAATAGTTATTACTGGCCTATCTGGTTCGGGGAAGTCATCACTTGCATTTGATACACTTTATGCAGAAGGGCAGCGCCGGTATGTTGAATCACTCTCTGCGTATGCAAGACAATTTTTATCGCTTATGGAAAAGCCTGATGTAGATCACATTGAAGGCCTCTCTCCTGCCATTTCTATTGAGCAAAAGTCAACGTCTCATAACCCGCGTTCAACCGTAGGTACTATTACCGAAATTTACGATTACTTACGACTCATGTTTGCCCGCGTTGGCGAACCACGATGTCCTACACATGATTTACCACTTGCTGCGCAAACAGTGAGCCAAATGGTAGATACTGTTTTGGCTCTACCTGAGGGCAGTAAATTAATGCTGCTTGCGCCAATAGTAAAAGAGCGTAAAGGTGAGCATGTTAAGTTATTAGAACAGCTATCTAGCCAAGGTTATATTCGCGCCCGTATAGACGGTGAAGTATGTGACTTGTCTGATCCTCCAACGCTTGAGCTTCATAAAAAACATACAATAGAAGTTGTTGTAGACAGATTTAAAGTAAAAGATGGCTTACAACAACGCTTAGCAGAATCGTTCGAAACTGCACTTGAAATGTCTAATGGCGTTGCACATGTAGCATACATGGATGATAGCAGCGCTGAAGAGATTCTATTTTCAGCAAATTTTGCCTGCCCTACTTGTGGCTATGCAATGACTGAACTTGAGCCGCGTTTGTTTTCGTTTAATAACCCAGCTGGTGCGTGTCAAACCTGTGATGGTTTAGGTATACGTCAATATTTTGATCCTAATCGCGTAGTGCATAACCCGGAATTAAGCCTTGCTGGCGGTGCAATTAAAGGATGGGATAAACGCAGCTTTTATTACTATCAAATGCTGCAAGCGGTTGCGGATCATTACAATTTTGATTTAGACGTGCCTTATCAAGATTTAGACAGCGACTCGAAAAAAATTATTTTAGACGGCTCTGGTAGCACTAAAATTGCGTTTAATTACCGTAACGACCGTGGCGATTTAATTACGCGTAACCATGAGTTTGAAGGCGTTTTAAATAACATGAATCGCCGCTACCGCGAGACCGAGTCAAACTCTGTACGCGAAGAACTTGCTAAATACCAAACAAGCCAAGCGTGTCCTAGCTGTCATGGCTCGCGCTTACGCGAAGAGTCTCGAAATGTATTTATTGGACAAACCAACTTACCTGCAATCACATGCATGAGTATTGGTGAAGCCATGGAATTTTTTGAAAGTTTAGAGTTAACCGGACAAAAAGGCCAAATAGCTGAAAAAATATTAAAAGAAATTCGCGACCGTTTATCGTTTTTAATTAACGTTGGCCTAAATTACTTATCACTTGAGCGCAGCGCCGATACATTATCAGGTGGTGAGGCTCAACGTATCCGCTTAGCCAGTCAAATTGGTGCCGGTCTTGTAGGTGTAATGTACGTACTAGATGAGCCATCAATTGGGCTACATCAACGCGATAACGACCGCTTACTACAAACACTGGTCCATTTACGCGACTTAGGTAACACCGTTATTGTGGTAGAGCACGATGAAGATGCTATTCGAGCCGCTGATCATATTATTGATATTGGTCCAGGTGCGGGTGTTCATGGTGGGCATATTATTGCACAAGGTACACGCGATGATATTTTAGCAAGCAAAGAGTCTGTTACGGGCCAATTTTTATCAGGCGTACGTAAAATAGAAATACCAAAAGAACGTCACCCAACGAACGACAAATGGCTAGAACTATTTGGCGCAACGGGTAATAACCTTAAAAATGTGGATTTAAAAATCCCATTTGGTTTAATGACCTGTGTGACAGGTGTATCGGGCTCGGGGAAATCAACGCTAATAAACGACACTTTATTTAAACTTGCTCATACAGAGCTAAATGGCGCAACCACTGCCGAAGCGGCACCGTATAAATCAATTAGCGGTTTAGATCATTTTGATAAAGTGATTGATATTGATCAAAGTCCGATTGGTCGTACTCCGCGTTCAAATCCGGCAACCTACACAGGTATATTTACCGGCATTCGTGAGTTATTTGCAGGCACACAAGAAGCGCGTTCACGTGGCTACAAAGTAGGTCGCTTTAGCTTTAACGTTAAAGGCGGACGCTGTGAAGCGTGCCAAGGTGATGGCTTAATTAAAGTTGAAATGCACTTTTTACCTGATGTGTATGTACCGTGTGATGTGTGTAAGAGCAAACGCTATAACCGTGAAACGCTCGAAGTACAATACAAAGGTAAAAACATACACCAAGTACTTGAGATGACTGTTGAAGACGCTCATGATTACTTTGATAAAATACCGGCTATTGCCCGTAAGCTTAAAACCCTAATGGACGTTGGTTTATCGTATGTCCGCTTAGGTCAAGCCGCTACCACTCTTTCAGGTGGTGAGGCGCAACGTGTAAAACTAGCACGCGAGCTATCAAAGCGTGATACAGGTAAAACACTCTACATATTAGATGAGCCAACAACAGGCTTACACTTTGCTGATATTGAGCAGCTGCTTGTTGTACTTCATCGTCTGCGCGACCACGGAAATACAATTGTTGTTATTGAGCACAACCTCGATGTTATTAAAACAGCAGATTGGGTGATAGATTTAGGACCTGAAGGCGGAGCTGGCGGCGGTGAAATACTCATTGCAGGCACGCCTGAAGAAGTAGCCGAATGTGAGCGTTCACATACTGGGCATTACTTAAAGCCATTGCTTTAATACCAATAAAAAACACCAAGTAGTTTAACTACTTGGTGTTTTTTATATTTAGCTCCCGACTGTTAGTCCTTGATAAACTTTTTATTCATCCCAACTAATTTGTATAATTTGCATATCTTTGTATTTAGCACCCGTGAATAAAATTTCGTTATCTGAACTCACTTCAAAACCAATAGGTCGAAAGTCCACGTGTATATCTTGTATAGTTTGATCGTGTAAATTTAGTCTAGCGACTCTAGAAATAGAATCTGAATAATAGAAATAGTCTTTGCTAACTCCATATGCAACTGACTTTTTGGCGTTTTTAGGTAATTCCCAGCTTTGCCTATCTGAAAGGCGAATTAACTGATTATCATTGGTTACGTACCCGTTACCTTTACTATCTGAAATGAGTTTATTAGCTTTTATACCTTCAATTACACGTGTATCACGTGTTACTAAATTAAATTCTGCCAATATATTTTTTGAACCAAGTCGCTTAACATAAATAATGCTGTCGTTATTTTTTGACCAAATATAGCTTACTATTTTATGCTTATTAAATTCTTCAAATGGATAAAATTTTTGAGCGTTTACGTCATAAAGTGAAAAGCCTTTATTTTTCATGAATATCATGCGTTGCTTATTAGGAGAGGCTCTTAGTCCTCCCAATACAAAAGTTGATGAGCCATCATCGTAATTAAAAAAGCTAAGTTGCTTTGTAAGACCATTTTGAGAGAGCCACAATTGACTGCTGCCAGAACGCTCTGATACAAAAACATGTGCTGTCCCTTCCTTATTAATTATTTCAGCAATGTTGTACTCGTCTTTATCACTTTTATAAAGTGCTTCATACTCAGGATTATCACCAAAAGGGTCTGTAGCTTTAATCAGCGAGTATGCCTGTGTCATATTTTCCGAGTAAAATAGGCTGTTATCAGAGTGAACTGCAATATAATAAGGTGAAATTGCTGGGGTAACCGTTAGTGTGCGTTTAATAATATTATTTTCATCAAACACAATGGTTGAAAGCTCAGAGTCTTCAAAAACAATCACGCCTTTATCGTCTGCAAGCCAGTCAAACGCGAAGCTAATTATGCTTTTCTTTGCTTTAAATAACCGCTTGGTTTCATGAGTCTCAAAGTTGTAGCTAAATACAGAAAAAGGCTTACCCTTTTGACTAAGTACATATGCTATTTTACTACCAGAATGAGATAAACGAGGCATGATTACGCCATACATGACGCCTGGTGGTGGGATCACTATGAATTCTTTTTTAAGTTCTAAATCATATTTATATAAACCTGAACCCTCATGCTCATTTTTATATTCGGTGTAATAAATATGCTCACCACTTTCGTCTACTTGCGCATAACCTGTGTATCTAAGGTCGCACTTTTTAATTAAAGTAGCCTCTCCTATAACAGGAAACTGGCTTAAATCAACCAGTACCATTTCACACTTTTGCTGCTTTAAGTTGGTCGCTTGTAACAACACAGAGTGCTGATTTAACTGCCACGATAAAATAGATACTTGAAAGCCAGGATAGGTAATTTCAACTTCCCTTTGATCAGATAGTCGCTTTACAAATGCATGCATTATGTCATTTTCAGGTTCAACATTTGTATAAGCTAAATATTGTTTATCTGAGGACATCTCAGGGTGAACCTCACTGCCTATATTCCACGTGCTTGCTACCTTATTAACCGTGATCTGTTTAATATTTTCGCTAGAAGGTGCATTAATAAAAAACAACCCAAACCATACTAAAGAGCACAGGCAAATAATGACGAGTAAAGAATAAATCAAAAACTTTTTACTATTCTTTTTTTGAACTGGTTGAGAAGTAGTTGCAGTAGCTATCTCTTCATTTTTGGCAGAAATACCCGGTGAGTCAGGCAAAATGTTTGCAGACTCTTTGGAGACGTTTGCTTGCGTTAAACGCTCAGCTATTACTGTTAGGCTATATCCTTTACGGTAATGCGTTTTTAAAAGCGGCGCTTTTTCAATTGGGTGGGCAAGCTGCTTTCTTAACTCTGAGATTGCACGGTTAATCGCATTATCATCAACAAAGCTCTGTTGCCATACACTCTCAATAAGCTCTTGGCGGGAAACGATTTGTTGAGGCTTGTCTATAAAGTGGAGTAATAACTTTACTAAAAGTGGATCTAACTCTCTTTCTAAATGGTTTGAAGTAATCACACAGCGATTACTAATAAATTGCCAAGGTCCGATTTGATAATTCATAGTCTTTACGTATTTTTATTTTTATAAACCGTATCACATCTACACTTTATTTTATAGAAAAAGCATTTTAAACCTTATATTAGCATTATAAGGTTTAAATCTAACATACTAAATTTAAACAATTATTTAGTTTCAAAACCTTATCTATTAATTGCTCACAACTAGATAAGCGACTCTCAATAAATTCAGCGATATTCTTTAAACCGTCATCAACAAGCAGCTTAGTAAAAAATCATTTGTGATTCTAAATTGGCTGCAATTAAAAATATAAAGGTTTAATTATGAATAGCACAATGAAAAAAGTACTACCGGCTTTACTACTAGCAACTGCTTTTAATACAACTTCAGTTATTGCAGCTGACGCTAAACAACACACCGATCAAAGTAATTTTGAGCAATACATGATTGGTAAAAGTATAGAGGCGATTAACCCTGTTAATCAAAAGCTGCAAAAAGCAAACAAAATAGACGCTTCTGAGTCTTTAAAAAGTAATATTGATACGCAAACGTTACTTTCTTTAATGGATGAAAAAATATCAGCTGAGCTTGACTCTTCAATGAGCAAAATAAACACGCAAATTGATAAAAGCCTTTCAAAGGTAACATCGTCAATCACTGCATATTTCAGTAATGTGTTATCGAACTAAAAACAATAAAATTAAAAGTTATATTAAGGAATTATCATGAAAAAATTCACAAAAAAATTAGTATCTGCCAGCGTATTACTTAGTTGTAGCTTTTTAGCAAATACAGCACAGGCTCAAAGCTCTGTATGGCAAGTAAGTAATGGCAATGACTCACTATTTATTGGCGGTACAGTTCACATACTACCTAAAGCTGAAATGCCACTGCCCGCTGAGTTTAACCATGCTTATGAACAAGCAGATACAATTATTTTAGAAGCACCGTTACCTGACCCAGCCGACACCAATGCACAAATGCAAATGTTAGGCGCGCTATCGTATAAAAATAACGAAACGTTAAGTCAAAAGCTAGAACCCCAGATTAAAGCTTCACTTGAAAATAAGCTTAGCGAGTTTGGCGCTAACCTAGCTAAGTTAGATGGTTATCGCCCTGCTATGGTTAGTATTGTTTTAATGTCGATGGAGCTTCAAAAACAAAATATAATGGGTGAAGGGGTTGATGCTTACTTTACTAAAAAAGCGACTGAAGATAACAAAACAAAAAATTACTTAGAAACAATGGAATTTCAGTTAGAGCTTTTTAAAGCAATGGGTCAAGGCAACGAAAACGATTTCATTAAACGTAACTTAGCCGAGCTTCACAACTATAGCGATATGTTTAAAGGGCTTTTAGCTGCATGGCGCAAAGGTGATACAGACACCCTAAATAAAGTGGCACTTGAAGATATGCAGAAAAATGATCCGAATAGCTATAAACAAATCATTACAGATAGAAATAATGATTGGTTACCAAAAGTAGAAGCCATGTTTAACAACGACAAAAATGAGTTTGTACTTGTTGGAGTTGCCCATCTTGCAGGACAAGATAGTTTACTTACCTTACTTGAAAACAAGGGCTATAAAGTTTCTCTAGTTGATATTGATAGCACGGCAGATATAACAGTAAGAGGGGCTGAATAATGGATAAAACAGACAAACTAGCTATATCGCTACTGTTTCTATTTGGGTCTATCATGTTGATATGTGCTATATAAAAAATGCCGCTAACAAGCGGCATTTTTTATTTTAATAAACTTACCCGCGAGGAATAAAACCAAGCGCATCGTATACCGATTTCAATGTTTTCTCAGCACGTACACTTGCTTTTTCAGCACCTGACTTCATTATGCCATCAAGTAGGTTTTGATCTTCTCTGATTTCTTTAAAGCGTGCTTGAATTGGCTCAATCATGTTGACAATTGCATCGGCAGTGTCTTTTTTCAGGTGGCCATACATTTTATCTTCATACTCAGGCACTAGGTCTTCAATTGAACGTTTAGTTGCAACACTCAATAAAGTAAGCAAGTTTGATACGCCAGGCTTTTCTGTGCGATCAAAATAAATACGTGCTTGTTCATCTGAATCAGTTACTGCTTTTTTAAGCTTTTTCACAATTTGTTTAGGCTCATCTAATAACATGATGTAACCATTTGGGTTTTCGTCAGACTTAGACATCTTTTTAAGTGGATCTTGCAAGCTCATTACGCGTGCACCAAACTGTGGAATGTACGGTTCTGGTAATTTAAATACGTCGCCATATAAATTATTAAAGCGTGTGGCTATATCGCGAGTCAGCTCTAAATGCTGCTTTTGGTCATCCCCTACTGGTACTTGATCAGCTTGGTATAATAAAATATCCGCAGCCTGTAATACCGGATATGAAAATAAGCCCACGTTTACGTTATTTGCATGCTTAGATGACTTGTCTTTAAACTGAGTCATTCGATTAAGCTCACCCATTTGCGCGTAACAATTTAATACCCATGCTAACTGTGCGTGCTCAGGTACTTGTGATTGTACAAATAACGCAGATTTTTCAGGATCAATGCCACATGCCGCGTAAAGAGCAATACCATCTAACACGCGAGAGCGCAGTAATTCAGGCTCTTGGCGAACAGTAATAGCGTGTAAGTCTACTAACATAAAGAAACTTTCGTGGTCTTCCTGTAACTTTAGCCACTGGTTAATAGCGCCAACATAGTTGCCTATTGTCATACCACCGGTTGGCTGAATGCCGCTTAAAACTACTGGTTTACTCATGATTTTCCTTTATTTTGCTTAATGAATAATATTTAACGCTGCGTTAGAACAGGTATTATATCTAAGAAGTTATCGCATAGGTACTGTGGATTGTAATCCTTAAGATTTTCACCTTGGTTATAGCCATAACTAAGTGCAATTACGTCTATATTAGCGGCTTTAGCTGCAAGTATATCGCTTTTAGAATCACCTATCATTATTGCTTTATTAGGCTCCGCATTTAGTTTTTTGCAGGCAAATAGCAATGGTTCTGGCGACGGTTTTTTTGCCATGTCGTCACCGCATACAATCACATCAAAATGACTCGTTAGTGCCAGTTTATCGAGTAGTTTTTCTGTAAATATTCGAGACTTATTAGTGATTAGTGCTTTTGGCATACCACGAAGTGCTGCAAGCCCAGTTTCCACGTGTTGGTACAGCACACTATACTCACCAACTTGTTGTTCATAGTGCTTATAAAACCGTGATATTGCTTTATCACTAAGTGACTCGTCTAAATGTTCACTCACCTGCATATCGCCACTCAAAGCACGCTTAACGAGTACTTCTATGCCATTACCTACCCAGCTTTCAACTAAGCGTTGGCTAACGATAGGAAAAGCGAGGTCACTCAAGGTTAGGTTAATTGCAATATACAAGTCGTAAACGCTATCAACCAAAGTACCATCTAAATCAAATAAGGCGACGTCGTACTTCATTATTTTACACTTCCAAGCTGCTCACGCATTTGATCAATCACCACTTTGTAATCAGGTTGGTTAAAAATAGCGGAGCCTGCCACAAACATGTCAGCGCCTGCTTGTGCTGCTGCTGCAATATTATCGACTTTAATGCCACCATCAACCTCTAAGCGAATATCTCGACCCGATTCAATAATGCGTTGCTTAGCTTGGCGTAATTTTTCAAGCGTATGAGGGATAAAGCTTTGCCCGCCAAAACCTGGGTTAACCGACATTAGTAAAATGGTATCTAGCTTATCAATAACATGATCTAAGTAACTTAGACTCGTTGCAGGGTTAAACACTAAGCCTGCTTTACAGCCATGATCTTTAATTAACTGTATTGTACGATCAACGTGTTCACTGGCTTCTGGATGAAAAGTAATAATTGATGCGCCAGCCTCTGCAAACAGTGGAATAAGACTATCTACAGGTTTAACCATTAAATGTACGTCGATAGGTGCTGTTATACCGTAATCTCTGAGTGCTTTACACACCATTGGGCCAATTGTGAGATTAGGTACATAGTGATTATCCATCACATCAAAATGAACCACGTCAGCACCCGCATCGAGTACTTTATCAACATCTTCGCCTAGTTTTGCAAAATCAGCGGACAATATAGAAGGGGCAATTAAATATTTTTGCTCTGGGTTAAACATGATTAACTCCATCAATAAATAGTATATTTCGTTAATGTAACTTAATTAATGAAGTTACCCAAGAACGGATAAAAGATAATGATGGATCCCTAAAATTAAAAAGAATAGTTAAGTTATTATTTTTAATAATTATTCACTATTATCTTAAATATTTAAGTTTGTTATTTAACCAACCTTTGGTATGATTAAAAAAGTAACAAATAATTAGGCCTACATATGCGAGCTTTTAAAACAGGGATATTAATTGCATCGGCATTATTGTTTATTGGGGCGTTTAGTTTCTCTCCAAATTCTGAGCCAGAAATTAGCTCAGTAAATAATTGCCATTATCAAAATCTATCTGTGGTTTCTAAAAATACTGCAGAAGTGTGTATTAAGATAGAAGAGGATTCATCTTGGGTTTCGTGGATTACTGGTGATAGTAGAAGTGCGCAGTTTCATTATTTAGATTTATTAGAACTACTTACCAGCTCAGATGATTCGAAAAAAGCGCCATCTTTAAATCCTCTATTTTAATATAATGCTGCAATTTTTTAGCGCGTTACAAAGTGTGCTAGCAGCATTTTTTGGCGTTCAATCAGAAAGCAAACGCAATTCAGACTTCAAAAAACACTCTCCATATTCAATAATTATAATTGCGATTGTGCTTTTTATAGTTTTTGTATTTTCGATTTACGCGATTGTTGCTTTAGTGGTAAATACATAGCCATTAACTCATCTACTTTATTACGAGAACCGCCTTTAGGGCTAATAGTCCGCTTTACTTGAATTTGATCCAATGATGCCTGGCTATAAATCTTTCGTGTCCATACTGTATCGTGGTTAGATATAAGTACTGGTGTATTATTTTCAAATGCTGCCCGCTCTGCCAAATTAGCTAAGTTAGCCTGATCATCTAAATTAAAGCCACCCTTTGCATAAGAGGTGAATGATGCAGTTTTACTTAAGGGTACATATGGCGGGTCGCAATAGATAACTGCATTCTCGGGTACCAATTTAAATACATCATCGTAATCTAAACAGGTGAAAGTTGCTTGCTGAGCTTTCGCGGCAAAAAAATACATTTCTTTTTCAGGAAAATAAGGCTTTTTATATTTACCGAAAGGCACATTAAAAATACCTTTTAAGTTGTATCTACACAACCCGTTATAACCATAGCGGTTCATGTACAAAAATAACATTGATCGCTCATATACATCGCGGCTTTGATTAAACTGTACACGATACTCATAGTAAGCGTCAGGATGGTTATTCAAATCAACAAATAGCTTTTTTGCATCACTAATAAACTCATCTGGTGAATTTCTTAGTTCTTTGTATAAGTTTATTAAATCTGCATTTATATCATTAAGAATATAATGTTTAAAATTACTATTTAAAAACACCGATCCAGCACCAACAAAAGGTTCAACCAAAGTGTCTGCATGCTTGCTTGCTTGGTTTAGTCGCGCGTTAATATCATCAACGAGGCTGTATTTTCCGCCAGCCCATTTAAGGAAGGCTCTACTCTTTTGCTGCATTGGCTCTTTACTTCAATCTGGTGTTACGCGATTTTACACTAAAGCGATTTAATTTACTGATCAACTAGTGCTATTTCTTGTTTTATTTTGCTAATTTTTTTATAAAAAGGTTTATTTTTTAAAATGTCAGAAGGCAATGTTTTCATTGCCAATTTTGCATCCTCTAAACTCGCAAAATTACCAAACGTAACTACCCACCAAATTTTGTTGTTTCTTTTAGTTTGATAAGTATAGGCCTCACCTTCCAGTTCATATTTAGTCATAAACTCAATACTAATTTGCTGCTGTGTTACGGCTAATAACTGAATTACAATGTGGTGAGTAGGCTGTTGTAAGTACCAATTCTTTTCAACATCTGATTGTTCATTCTTCACTTGCGGTTTAGGTGGCTCTTCAGCTATTTTTATATTTGTAGCTAACCGTTCCGTTTTTACGCTCGTTTTTTTTAAGCTTTGCATAATTGCGGGCACATCATTCTGGTGCTCTTTAAGCTTCGTCTCGTTTATTACATCTGGAAGTATTTGGGGGATAGGCGCTTCATTAGGAGGCATGAGTCGATTACTTACTTCGCTCACTGGAATGGCTAACGTTAGCAACTCAGGTTGCTCCTGCTGATGATATTGCTGCCACCATTGCGTCATATTTGATTTATACAATAAACCTATAATTAAGAACATTATTATCAACAGTAAAGTTAATAAGTGTAATCGCCACGATACTTTATCTTTAACTGTAAAATCTGCCACATGTTCAGTGGGTTGCCATGCCAACAATAAACTAGGATTCCCTCGAGCTTCAGACAAAAAAGTCTGGAAAACAGGATCCTCGTCATAAGGAAGAGCAGTGAAGTACCAACTCATAAGCTGCTTACTTTCTCGTAGACTTAAAGGCTCTAAATAAATTTCAACAACATCATTAAAAAACAGTTTTGATTGTGAAGCGACCATAATATACAAGGTACTTGGACTCATTTTAGCCAATGACTCAAGCTCAATGAGTATTTCTTCTGAGAGATGTCTACCACCGTCAAGCACCCACAAACAAGGCCCACATGTTTGCTGTTGAAGCAATTGATAATAGTTTTCAGATAAGCTTAAGTTATGATCCACCAAAGGAGCATTAAAGCTTTGTTCTAATAACTGACTCATAAGCTGAGTATCAGTCATTTTTCCTGTTACTTGTACAAAAGCTTTATTGAAGTCATTATATTTATCGGTAATGAAGGTTTCGAGCATATAACTTTTACCTAGCCCTGATGTGCCAAGTAAAACGATAAGGTTTTGCCCGTATTCAAATTGCAATGCGATTCTATCCACCAAAGCCGCACGGCTTGGTAAAATTTGTGACTGCATTTATTGCTCGATTAAGGCTCGAACTTGGTCGTCAGATACATCATCAACTAATGCGCATTGACCAAATTGGGTTGGTAAAATAAACCGAATTGTACCTTTTTTATTCTTTTTGTCTTTACGCATATGCGTTAAAAACTGCTCGCTTGTCATTTCTGTAGGTATTTTAGTTGGTAAGTTATATTGCGTAATAACATCAATAATACGTGCCACTTCATCAGCACTCAAGTCTTTGCGTGTATGAGCAAGTTGTGCGGCAAGCACCATTCCTGTTGCAACAGCTTCACCATGTAGCCAAATACCGTAACCCATCTGCGCTTCAATCGCATGGGCAAATGTATGACCCAGATTCAAAAGTGCCCTAAGGCCTTGCTCTTTTTCATCTTGAGCAACAATTAAAGCTTTAATTTCACAACATCTAAAAATAATATGCTGTAAACACGCTTCATTTAATTGCTGTAAGTCTTTTACGTTTTTTTCTAAATAACTAAATAATTCAGTATCATAAATCAATCCATATTTTATAACCTCAGCCATACCGGCAGCAAACTCTCTTGCTGGTAGCGTATGCAAAGATTTGGTATCAATAAAAACCGCTTGTGGCTGATAAAATGCCCCAATCATATTTTTACCTAAAGGATGATTTACAGCTGTTTTACCACCAACTGATGAGTCTACTTGCGATAACAATGTGGTTGGTATTTGAATAAATGGCACACCGCGTTGGTAACATGCAGCTACAAACCCAGTTAAGTCACCTATAACACCACCACCTAATGCAATTAAGCACGTATCACGACCGCAGTTATTTTGGAGTAAAAAAGCAGATATTTTTTCAAACCATTCTAGTGATTTGTATTGCTCACCGTCAGGTATGACAAAAGAGAGTGGTTTTAGCTCAGCTAACGAATCAAGTAGCCCTTGTAGATATAAAGGTGCAACTGTGTCATTAGTAATGATGATAGGCCGACAATCACCAATGTAGTGAATTAGGCGGCCATTATCTTGAAGTGCAGATTGACCAATATATATAGGATAACTTCGCTCGTCCAAATTAACAGTTAATTCAAGCATGCTCAGTCTTCCTTTATTATTGGTTTTTAAAAATCTAATTTCTCGATGATTTGGTTAGCAACAACTTTAGCGCTTTGCTCATCAGTGCGTACAACAAAATCAGCCACTTCTTTATATAACGGTTCGCGTTCTTCTGCTAAGCGCTCTAGTACATCACGAGGTGCTTCTTCAGTTTGCAGCAATGGGCGACGCTTGTCGCGTTGTGTGCGTGCAACTTGCTTTTCTATAGGTGTCTCTAGGTATACTACTATACCGCGAGCAGAAAGCTTGTTTCGAACTTCTTTACTCATTACTGAACCACCACCAGTTGCAAGTACAATACCTTGCATCTCAGTTAAGTCGCCAATAACAGATTCTTCACGAAGTCTAAAGCCTTCTTCACCTTCAAGATCAAACACCCAGGCAATATCTGCACCGGTACGGCGTTCGATTTCTTGATCAGAATCAACAAATTCAAGGTGTAATTGATCGGCAATGTGACGACCAATTGTGCTTTTTCCAGCCCCCATGGGGCCAATTAGAAATATATTACGTTTCTCAGCCATATCTTTTAGTACAAACGAACTCTAAAATTTGAAATAAAACCCCGCCTAACGACCTGGCCCCAAAATTAAGGAGGGGATTATCTCAGTAATTGCTGGGGTATTTCAAGTCAATTAGAATAAAAAGCCATATAACGAGCAATTAATCTGAATAATCGCCCATTGGTTAACAAAAATACGCCTAATTTTAGTCTATTTGTATTTTTGGTGTTACAAAAATAAGTAATTCTCTCTTTTCGTTAAACTCACTTGTACTCTTAAACAGCCTTCCTAAGTACGGAATATCACCAAGTAGAGGTACTTTTTTAGTCGAATTTATGATTTGCTGCTGAAAAATACCGCCGAGCACGATTGTTTGCCCATTTTCCACTAGCACTTGTGTCTGAATTTGCTGAGTATCAATTGCAACAGCTGGCCCAGTTCCTGTTTGAACTGTATCTCCTCGCGTATCTTGAGTAATAATTAAATCCAAAATAACTTTATTATCAGGAGTTATATGAGGGGTTACTTGTAAACTCAGTACTGCTTTTTTAAAGCTAACCGTTGTCGCACCACTAGAAGCTGACTCAACATAAGGGATTTCAGTACCTTGCTCTATTCGTGCTTGTTGTTGGTTTGCAGTAGTAATACGAGGGCTCGCAATAATCTCACCTTTGTTTTCTTCCTCAAGAGCTGTTAACTCTAAATCAATCAAAGTACCGTTAGCTAACTTGGCGATATGCATGCCGATACTTGCTGATGGGTTTGTCACGGGTAAATTCACGTTTAAACGATCAGAGATATCAGGAATGATACCATTTGATATTGTATTAGCGCCTTCAAGTGTACCTGATATGCCATCACTGCCCTGCTGGTCGCTAAACCCCCAGCGCACACCTAAATCTTCGGTTACATTATCACGCACGGTTACCATACGTGATTCGATTACAACCTGTCTAACCGCTATATCAAGTGTTTCGACCATGCGTCGCACGCTCTCAATACTTTTGGCCGTATCTTTGAGTAATAATGTATTAGTACGCTTATCAACAGATACGCTACCACGTTGAGTGATAATACTATTTGTATCTGTTTTTAATAAATCAGCAAACTCTTCTGCTTTTGCGTAGTTTAAACGAATGTATTCACTGTAAAGCGGCTCTAAGTTTTCTACGTTCTGCTTTGCTTGTAAATCTTTAGCTTCACGTGCAGCAAGCTCTTCTGATGGCGCAACCATCAAAATAGAACCATCCATACGCTTGTCTAAGCCTTTAATTTTAAGAACAACATCAAGCGCCTGATCCCAAGGCACGCCATCTAAGCGTAATGTAATATTACCTGTCACCGAGTCACTAGTGACTAAATTAAAATCATTATAGCCCGCTATGATTTGTAACACTGCACGAACAGAAATATCTTGAAAATTTAATGTCATTAGGCGGCCTTGGTAATCTTTACCGCCATCTAAATATGCATTTTGCGTTTCGTCTCTTTCCACCGTTAAAGTAAGAATATTATCTATTTGTTGGTAGGTAAAAGTAAAAGCGGCATTTGGTTCAATAACAACGCGGCTTAATCCATCTTCTTTAAAAGTTTCAATGCTGCTTACTACGGTGCCAAAATCGAGCACATCTAACTCATACAGTAAGTCATCTAAAATATCTGTATGATGAAAATCAGCAATAATTTTACCACCACTTTCATGCACTTCTATTGCGGCTTGCGTATCTTGTAAGAACACCAGTATTTTTGCCTCGCCCTTCTCCCCCCGACGAAAGTCAATAGACTGAATCCGATTGATATAATTTCCAGACACTGCATCAGAGCTAGTTGCTTCATCATCAACGTCTTGCTCTGTTAATGGGTTATCAGAAACACGTAAAGACACTAAATTATTATTAACTTCCGTCTCATAGATTTTCAAACGAGTAAGATTTATTGTTACTTTTAATCCCTTATCAGTAAGTACATTAGTAACATTGTTAATGCCAGCTTGGTTTACCTGTACATTTTCAAGACCTTGCTCTAATTGTGCCGAATCAAACATCATTTCAATTCGTGCCGGGCTATTAAATACTTGTATTTTTGGTTCTTGCGTTAACTTTTCATCAAATACCAGCTGCAACTCGGTTTCACCCTTGAGTAATGGGTTATAACGAATATCATAGAGCAACGGCGCTGCAATAGCTGAATTGGCTATAACCAGAGCTAAAGTTGCAAATAGTGCTCGTTGAATACGATTGTGCCAAAGTACACCCTTATGCATTTTGTTCTTACCTTTTTTGTTATTAACCTGCGCCATTGGTTGCCGCCTCTAACATTTCTAATTTAGTCAGGCGCTCTTTCCAACAACCAGACCCATCTGGGATTAATTCTATTAACTCAATATAATCATTATTTACTGATTGTACTTTGCCATCATAGCTACCTAAATAATTACCGACTGTAATACGATGTAAAGTATCGTCTGTAGCTGTAATGAGCGCCCAAGCTTGTCCACTTGATCCGATTGTTCCTTTCATAGATAAATTATCCAGTGGGTATTTTTCTAAGGTTTCACGTTGGCGTTCAGGATCCGGATGTAAACAATTTTTAACTTGAGTTAATTTGTTTTGGATTATTTCAGGCTGCGGGGCCACAAAAGGACTCCTTAGCTGCCCAGCGTTATATTCAAAATGCTCGAACTTTGTTAATTCAGGAATTGCTTCAACTCTAGCAGTCGTACTCGCTTTAACTTGATCTATAAACTCTTTTTGTTCTGAGGTATCGTCGTTACAACCACTTAGCAGGAGAGCAACTATAGGAATAAAGGAAAAATGCTTCACTTTACCTCCCCTTCTTCATAGCGATAAGTTTTTGCCACCACACTAAATGTTAACTGCTTTTCGCCTGAGGATGAAATAGAAAAGTCATGTAAGCTCACAATACGCGGCAATTGAGCCACTTTTCCCACAAATTCACCAAACTCATGATAAGTACCTACAACCTCTATTTTAATAGGTAGCTCAGTATAAAATTCTTTTTCAACTTCTGGCAGCCAGCCAATCTTTAAAAAAGTTAAACCACTTGTAGTTCCCACATAAGATAAATCATCTAACAAACCAGGGGTTTCATTTGAGGTAGGTAAACGCTTTAATAATTGAGAAAATTTCTCCTCCATTTTAAGCATTTGTTCACGATAAATATCAAGCCTGCTGGCTACAGCATATTTGGTACGATAAGTTGTCCGTAATTCAACTTCTTTTGTAACCGCATTATGGTAACTATCAATTTCATCAGATACCAATAAGCTATAACTAAAAAACAGCACTAAAGCAGCAACAAATGTAGCGCAAATAACCTTAACAGCAATTGGCCATTCGCCAATATTATCAAGTTCAATCTCATTCCAATCAATATCACTAAACGCTTTTAAATCAAGGTTCATTTGGAACCTCACCAATTTTATCAAATGGTTTAACGTAAAACTCCATATTGAAATCACTAAGTAAACGAGAAGATTGATTGCCAGCAACAATGCCTTGCATTGTTGGGCGCTCTAATAAATATGAGTTTTGTACTTCTCTAAGCATGTTGGAGAGGCGGTTATTTGATTCACTGCGCCCTAATACATGAATTCTATTGCCTCGACGTTCTAACTTAGTTAAATAAACACCAGCGGGGACTATTTTAGCAACTTCATCCATTATTTGAGTGCCTAAGTTACGACTGCTCTGTAATTCTTCAATTAGGTGCATACGTTGTTGTAAGTTTTCTTTCCTATAATCTAAATCTCTAATATCACTAATTTTCTTATCTAATAGACTAATTTCTGAACTGAGGTAGTTATTTTTTAAATTCTGTCCATCCTTCAAAGCAGTATAGAACGAGTTCAATACATACATACTTGCAAAACAAACAATAACAACAGCAATTAAAATAGTAACAAATTTCTTTTTTGACTCTTCGCGTTGCAATTCACGCCAAGGTAATAAATTTATATGTGGCATGATGAAAAATTCCTTAATGCCAGTCCTGTCGCAATAGCAAACTGTGTTCTATGGCGTTGCATTACATTACGGTCTACCTTGGGAGAAATCTCCATATTCGTAAACGGTTCTACGACAATGGAGTGGATACCAAGTTCTTCTATTAATAAACGATCTAGCCCATTTATCATGGCCGTTCCACCGGTTAGAACAATATAATCAATTTGGTCTTTACCGCTGGTAGTCAAAAACATCTGTACCGCTCGACGTACTTGTTGAAGTAATGATGTTTGAAAAGGAGCAAGTACTTCAAAAGTGTAATTTGGCGGAAGATCACCCGATGTTTTTCCAATTTCAGCTTCATCGAACCCTTTATTATAGTAAGCAACAATACTATTGGTATATTGATCGCCGCCAAAAACTTGATCGCGGGTATATATTGTTTCACCGGCTTGTACAACACTCACCAACATCAACACAGCACCAATATCAACTACAGCAACACACTTATTAAAGGCATCGCTTGGTAACTGCTTGTAATAAACATCCATCGAGCGGCTCAATGCATAGCTTTCTACATCAACAACTTTCGCTTCTAAATTGGCAACTTCTAAAGCACCAACTCGCGCTTCGACACTTTCTGTGCGGGCTGCAGAAAGTAACACATTCATTTTACTTGGATCGGCTTCATTTGTTGATAATTTTTCAAAATCTAAGCTAACTTCATCAAGGGGGTATGGAATAAGACTATCAGCCTCAATTTCAATTTGTGATTCAAGTTCAGCGTCAGTTAATGACACATCCATAAAAATAACTTTAGTAATAACTGTTTGGCCAGAGACGGCTACAGCAGCAGATTTTAGTGATTTTGGTAACTTTCTTTTTAATTTTGATATTACATTACCAATTGCTTCAATATCTTGAATAATACGTTCGCTCATTGCGCCCTTAGGCATTGGTTCAATCGCTAATGCTTCAAGACGAAATCCAGTTTCAATTTCACTTAAAAGTACCGCCTTGATAGAGTGCGATCCAATATCAATTCCTACCATCATTTTTGACGGCTTTTGAAATAGTTGACTTAGCATGTTTGAAACTTGGCCTTTGTTTTAATAATAAACAAGTTATAATTTTTATCTTAAAAAATATTATTCATTTTTTAATCAATATATACTAGCAGTCTCCATACATAATTGGGAGTCCATTTAGGGAAATATAAGTGATTTTATTAAAACGAACTTTACAATTTTTTATCATTTGCACATTACTTGGGCTGATTACTTTAATCAGTCTTTATTACTACGTTAAACCTGATATTCCAAGTGTGCAAGTTTTAAAAGATGTGCAATTACAAACTCCTATGCAAGTATTCACTAAAGATGGCCTTCTGATCAATCAATTTGGTGAAAAAAGACGGATCCCTGTAACGATTGACGAAATACCAAAACCTTTAATAAATGCATTTTTAGCAACTGAAGATAATCGTTTTTATGACCATGTGGGAATAGACCCTATTGGTATTGTTCGTTCTGCATTGGTTTTGATTTCAACAGGCGAAAAAAAGCAAGGTGCAAGTACAATAACAATGCAGCTAGCTCGAAACTTCTTCTTAACTCGTGAAAAAGCTTATATTCGTAAAGTTAAAGAAATTTTTATAGCGCTTCATATAGAAAATTTACTAACGAAAGACGAAATTCTTGAACTCTATTTAAACAAAATAGAACTAGGTAACCGTGCTTTTGGTATTGGCGCTGCTGCACAGGTATATTACGGAAAAGAATTAAAAGATCTTACACTTGCCCAAATGGCGATGATTGCCGGCTTACCCAAAGCGCCATCAGCCTTAAACCCGATCCGTAACCCAACTCGCGCAAAATCTCGTCGCAATGTTGTTCTTGGCCGCATGTTAACAGAAAACTACATAACACAAACACAATACAACGATGCCATCAGCCAACCTATTACAGCTTATTTTCACGGTGCAGAAATTGATCTGTATGCTCCTTATATTTCTGAAATGGTGCGTGCAGAAATGGTGGCACGTTACGGAATCGATAAAGCCTATAACTCAGGTTATAAAATATTTACTACTGTTGAGTCACAAGTTCAAAAAGCGGCACAAACAGCACTCATCAATAATTTACACAATTATGATATGCGCCATGGTTATAGAGGCTCTGTTAAAACGTTGTGGGATCCAGAAACACAGCCTGTATTTAGCAAGTCTCAAATACTCAGTGAGCTAAAATCTGTAAATGAGTTTGGCCAATTAAAAGCGGCCGTTGTAATCGCAGTGAATGACAAAACAGCTGATGTATTACTTAAAAGTGGCGAGCAAACCACACTAACTTGGGATAACCTAAAGTGGGCTCGTAAATACATCACGCGTTATCGTCAAGGCTTTGCACCTAAAGCAACTAATGAAATACTCGCACCCGGCGAACAAATTTGGTTACGTAAAAATACCGACGGTAGCTATTTACTTAGCCAAATTCCTGAAGCATCTAGTGCCATCGTTTCTCTTGACCCACAAAATGGGCGCATTAAAGCGATTGTGGGTGGTTATAGTTTCGAACAAAGTCAATATAACCGAGCAGTACAAGCTAAGCGCCAAGTAGGCTCTAATATAAAACCTTTTATTTACTCTGCTGCACTGGAAAAAGGCTACACCTTAGCCTCAATATTAAACGATGCACCAATTAACCAATGGGATAAAAGCCAAGGCGTTGCATGGCGACCAAAAAACAGCCCCGCTGTTTATAATGGACCTATTCGTATTCGTCGTGCTTTGGCACAATCTAAAAACGTTATTTCGGTGCGCTTGTTACGCGGAGTTGGACTACAGCGTACGGCAGAGCACCTACTAAAATTTGGCTTCAAAAATTCAGATATTAATCGCAGTGAATCACTTGCGCTTGGTAGCGCTTCTATTACGCCGCTTGAACTTGCACGCGGTATGAGTGCTTTTGCAAATGGTGGGCATTTAATAGAACCCTACTTCATTTCTGAAATTCAGGATGCTTATGGTGACGTGTTATTTAAAACAAACCCAACAGAAGCTTGTGACGATAGCGATAGCACATTAAGCGTATTGAACAACGATGTAACAATGCAGAATTTCGAAACTGAAAAGCAACAAGAAAAAAAATGCGCACCACGGATTATCTCTAAACAGAATGCATTTTTAATTGCTGATGCAATGCATAGTGGTATTTGGGGCGGTGGTAGTTGGGCACATAAAACAGGCTGGAGCGGAACAGGCTGGCGTGCTCAAGCATTAAAGAGACGCGATCTCTCAGGTAAAACAGGCACGACTAATGACTCAGTAGATACTTGGTTTAGTGGCTTTAATCGTAATGTACTAACGTCTGTATGGGTTGGGTTTGATAACCCCGGTAACTCGTTAGGCCGCTCAACATATAATAACAACCTTGATAGCAGTCAAATCTCAGGGGCAGAGTCAGGGGCTAAAACGGCGCAACCAGCATGGATTGAGTTTATGAAAGTGGCACTTGAAGATGCACCAGAAGCGCCTATAGAACCACCCGAAGACTTAGTATCTATTCGTATTGATTTAGCAACAGGTTTACTGAGCCACAAAAACGATTACACAAGCCGCTTTGAATATTTTGACAAAGGTACAGCCCCAACTAAGTATGTACTTTCCCAACCTACCGATATATTTGAGGAAGATACAAAAACAGAAGAAGAGCTATTTTAAATAGCGTTAAATAAAAACGGCAGCCACTTTAGGCTGCCGTAATGTTTACCTTAAATTTTGGACCAGCCAATACAAATCAGAATGTACACCCGCTGCAGTGACCTCTTTACCAGCACCAGGGCCTTGGATAACGAGCGCGTTATCGCTATACCACTTACTATTTATAACAAAAATATTATCTCCTGGCGTTAAACTAGCCAAAACATCACTTTGTAATACATACGCGATACCGACTTTCGCTATTACTTCATTTTCTGCGATTTCGAGCAAGCCTGTATAACGAAGCACCGAATTTTGTGCCTTAGCTCTCTTTGCATGCTCTTGAATAAAGCTATCTAACTGGGACTTTTTACTTAAAAAATCATCCCAACTCCCTTGCGCAAGTTCATCAGGCATCAATGCCGAAAGACTAATATCCTCAAGATTTAATTCAACCCCCAACTCTCTGGCTAAAATAAGCAATTTTCGCTGCATATCACGCCCAGATAAATCCTCGCGAGGATCGGGCTCCGTAAAACCCATTTTTTGCGCTTCAAGCACTAAATCTGAAAATATAATCGAACCATCATACTTACTACACAACCACGATAACGTTCCAGAAAATACGCCCTCAATACGTGTTATTTTATCGCCACTATTTTGTAAATCAGCAAGCGCAAAATTAATGGGTAAACCAGCCCCCACACTGGTGTTATAACGCCAATGTAAGTTGCGTTCAGAGATACTTGTACGTAGTGCTTTATACCAATTAGTAGGAGCTGTACCTGCATACTTATTAGCGCTTATTAAATGACAATCCATTTCTACAAAATCAGGATATAACCGGCTAAACTTTTCACTCGCTGTTATATCTACAATCACTTTATGTTCGTAATCAAGTTCATCAATTGCATTTAATAATGTTTGGTTTTGATAATCAGACGCTTCAAGTTGAAACTGGGTTTTCCATTGCGATACACCAATCCCATTAGGATTAAAAAGCATTTTTTGAGAGCGCACTAAGCCAACAAGCTTAATACTAAAGTCATCTGACAAGCGCTCAACTTGAGTAGATAACTGTTCAATAAACACCTCACCTACATTACCAAGTCCAGCGACTATTAAAGCAATTTCCTGCCCTTTGTTAATCAGCTTATCGTGTAATATGCTAAGTATATCGCTATCAATCACTTGATCAGTAAGTAATAAAATATAGCCGCTATCTTGGTGTGCAAATCGTGGTTCAATCGCATGTGCATTTAATAAATTAATCGCCAATAAGTGCAATTTACTAATATCTTGCTCTGACGCAATCACAGCACACCCGTGTAAGCTCGATTCGTTAATATTAGCTCGACCTTCAAAATAGCTAATAACCTGATGCGTCGAAATAGCTGGCACAACTAAGTACGTCTCACCATTTTGACTAAAGTGATGCAAGCTATGCTGAATAAGCTGACTCACATGCGCAATATCTCCTTCACTTAAGTTTTCAACTATTAATAAATCAATATTTTGTAACGTTGTTATAAAGCGCTTTTGCTTGGCACTACCTTCTTTAACGATGTCAGTAGAGCTAGCTTGTACATCAAAGCTACTTCGTACTGATAATTTTATATCCGTATTTTTAAGAGGAGATAATGTTTTAGCATGCAATACGGGGTTACCTAGTCGTGCTAACAAATTGGCCTGTCCACGACACACCTTCGCGTATTTAATCGCTTTACTAACTTTACGAGGGTCGGTACTAAATACACCTTGTGTGTCAGTCCAAATACAGACTTGTTTTGCATGACAATAATTAGCGAGTAAGGTCGCACTATAATCACTTCCATTACGACCAAGCGTTACAGTATCCCCTGCTGTATTAGCTGCAATAAATCCAGTTACAACGTTAATTTTATTATGCGCAATTAAGTTTGCGCACTGTTGAGTATTTTGTTCATGTAATAACTGCCCATCATTTAATGTAAATAAAGCGCGCGCATCGTGAACACACGCATCAGCATTAAGCTCCTGCAGGTAAGCAGCGAGTACGCGTGCTGACCATAACTCTCCATGAGCAAGCAATTGGGCTTCTTGTAGCTGCCCTGTTTGCGCTAACAGCGTTATTGTTGATAGCTCTTCATTCAATTTTTTTAGAGCGTTACACTTTGTATTAGCTTGTAATAACTGCTCTATTAAATCTATTTGATGATTATTTAACTGTAATAAAATATCAGCAATTACATGTGTATCTTGCTGCTGGTAACTTTGCCATAACTTAACTAGTGTATCGGTTGTTTTCCCAGCTGCTGATACCACAACGCAATCACCAGGTTGTGTGTGCTCTAATATAATACCCGCAACACTTTTGTAACGCTGTGCTGAACTTAAACTCGAACCGCCAAATTTATGTATATTTTTAGTCATGTTAGTTACCAAAGCGCGGGGTAAGCGGCACTTAACTTAGCATCACCGCTCGATGTTCCCGCACCTTTAGTTAATCGATTTGTATTGTTTTTTCTGCCAGGTTTTACAAGTGTAAATACACGTTCAAGATCTGCTAATAAATCTTCAATGTCTTCTATTCCGACAGAAACACGAATAAGCGTATCACCAACGCCGGCTTCTAAGCGCGCTGTTGCATCCATCCCTGCATGCGTCATGGTCGCAGGGTGGCATATTAAGCTCTCAACGCCGCCTAGCGACTCAGCTAAACTAAAGTTATGTAGACTAGTTAAAAATGCCGCTGCATCGTTTATGTCGCCTTTAATATCAAAGCTAACCATGCCACCAAAACCAAGCTGCTGTGCTTTCGCTAATTCATGTTGGGGGTGCGACTCAAGCCCAGGGTAATAAACTTGGCTAACGAACTCAGATTCTTCGAGATACTGAGCTATTGCTAATGCATTTTCTTGATGCTGCCTTAAGCGCACATTTAAAGTACGTAAACCACGAAGCGTTAAATAGCTATCAAAAGGTGCCCCTGTGATACCAATGTTATTAGCCCACCAAGCAAGCTCGTCGCCGATCTCTTGTGTTGCAGCAATAACAGCACCGCCCACTACATCTGAGTGTCCGTTGATATATTTAGTGGTTGAATGCACCACAATATCTACACCAAACTTAATCGGATTTTGTAAAGCAGGCGATAAAAATGTATTGTCAGCGGCCACCAGTGCGCCACACTGCTTAGCAATATCAGTAACCGCTTTAATATCAGTTAAACGTAGTACAGGGTTACTTGGTGTTTCAATCCAAATGAGTTTTGGTTTAATTACTAATATTTTTTGAAGACTTTCTGGTTTTGTTAAATCTAAAACCTCAAGTTTTAGCAAGCCACGCTTTTGCAGGGACGTAAATAAACGGTAGCTTCCACCGTAGCAGTCGTGTGGGATCACTAACGTGTCGTCGTGATTAAGCAGCTGAGTTGCTAAGTGTACAGCCGCCATGCCTGTGGCTGTAATTATGCCGCGTACTCCCCCTTCGAGTTCAGCAAGGGTCTCAGCTAAGATATCGCGGTTAGGATTACCGCTGCGGCCATAATCATATTGGCGTTTAGTATCAAAATCGGCAAACGAATAAGTAGTCGATAAATAGATTGGCGCGACCACTGCACCGTGGTGTTTATCGGCTTCAACGCCACTACGGACCGCAATGGTTGCTTTGTTTTTTTCGCTCATATTCGTCACCTGATTAGTTTGGATGTTTAGACGTCTAAAAGAGTAGTTTATTCAATTTGAGAAGTCAAAACATTTAAACAGCTAGATGGCCAAACAACTAGTATTTGACTATCTTTTTTAAATCGATAGAATTTCACGCATATTCACACGCATTTTAGCGCATGTGAGCAATTAATAATCTGAGGCAACGATACATCTTATGGCTAAATGGAATGGTGAGTATATTCACCCATACGCAGAACACGGGAAAAAATCAGAACAAGTTAAGAAGATCACCGTTTCGATCCCACTGAATGTATTAAAGGTATTAACTGACGAACGTACTCGTCGTCAAATTAATAACCTGCGTCACGCAACAAACAGTGAGCTACTATGTGAAGCGTTTTTACATGCATTTACAGGTCAACCTTTACCTAATGACGATGACTTACGTAAAGACAACGCTGAAAAAGTACCAGAAGAAGTGAAAAAAATAATGCAAGAAATGGGGTTAGAAGTCCCTGTTTTAGATGACGAATAAATAGATAAAGTAAAATAAAAAAACCTCAGTAATTACTGAGGTTTTTTTATGATTAAATTTTACGGTATAGATTTACTGCATATAGCTTTCTGGCAAATCAATTTGTGCCACACCCGACTCAACAGCAGCAAGAGCAACCGCTCTTGCTATACGTGGTAATAAACGTGGATCCATCGGTTTTGGAATAATATATTGAGCACCAAATTCCAGCTTCTCAACACCGGCAGCTTTTAAGACCTCAGCTGGTACAGGCTCTTTTGCAATGCTACGAATCGCTTCTACTGCTGCTATTTTCATTTCATCGTTAATTGCACTTGCGCGCACATCTAGTGCACCACGAAAAATAAACGGGAAACACAAAACATTATTCACTTGGTTTGGATAATCAGAACGCCCTGTCGCCATAATTAAATCGCTGCGTGCGCTGTGTGCAAGTGCGGGATCAATTTCAGGGTCGGGGTTTGAGCACGCAAACACAACCGGCTTATCAGCCATCAGTTTTAAATCATCGGCTGCTAACAAATTAGGCCCAGATACACCAACAAATACATCAGCATCGGCAATAACATCTTGTAACGTACGCTTATCCGTATTGTTAGCGAATAGTTGTTTGTACTCGTTTAAATCATCACGACGAGTATGAATAACGCCTTTACGGTCAAGCATGTAAATGTGTTCACGCAGTGCACCACACTTAATTAACAGTTCCATACAGGCAACGGCAGCCGCACCAGCACCTAAACATACTATAATAGCCTCTTCTATCGATTTCTCTTGCACTTCAAGTGCATTCAACATACCAGCGGCTGTTACAATTGCAGTGCCGTGTTGATCATCATGAAAAACCGGAATACTACAGCGCTCAATCAATGCCTTTTCAATTTCAAAACACTCTGGGGCTTTAATATCTTCAAGATTAATACCACCAAATGTATCGGCAATATTAGCAACCGTGTTAATAAAGTCTTCTGTTGTTTTATGCTTCACTTCGATATCAATAGAATCAAGGCCTGCAAAGCGCTTAAATAACAGCGCCTTGCCTTCCATTACAGGCTTTGATGCCAATGGGCCTAAATTACCCAAGCCCAAAATTGCAGTACCATTAGTGATAACTGCAACCATATTACCTTTACCGGTATATTTATAAGCATTTGCAGGATCAGCAGCAATTTCACGCACAGGTTCAGCAACACCTGGGCTATATGCTAAAGCTAAATCTTGAACCGTTTCGGCAGGCTTGGTTAGCTCAATGCTGATTTTTCCTGGAACGGGATGAGAATGGTAATGTAGTGCTTGTTCACGAAAGTCTGACATAACGCGATTGTATCCTGCAATTTAAGTTAAAGTGAGAGGTGTTGTCTGGGTTACGATACCCTTATTATTTTTAAATTCCAAGCAATATCAGGTCTATCCTGTTATATGCTAGATTCATTAATTTTAAGAGGTTTTTCAGTAACTTTGCGAAGATATAGCGACATTTCATAAATAGAAATTCATATAAAAAGCATTTTTAGAGGTACTTTTAGCCGCGAGCCATTTTCTCTAAAAACGACTATCAAATTTTTAGTATAAATAACTATAAACAGCTTAATAGTCTACTTTAAAAACATTTATCTTCACGTTAGCTACATTTAACAACTTAGTTAAAAAATGAACACTTCAAAATATAGAGACTATTACGTACTTTGTCTGCAAAGGTTTATGCATACTCAGAATAAGAACAAGAAATAGTTATGCAAAGGAGATAACGTATAAATAGGCAGGAAAAGCACGTAAAGATAAATTTCAGGCACAAAAAAAGCACCCTAAGGTGCTTCTTTTAACTAAATAGCAAAAATTACTTCTTGCTACCAAGTGCACCGAAACGCTTGTTGAAACGATCAACACGTCCGCCAGTGTCTAAAACTTTTTGCTTACCAGTGTAAAACGGGTGACACGCAGAACATACGTCTAAGTGAATGTTTTTACAAAGAGTAGAGCTTGTTTCGAATTCATTTCCGCATGAACATGTTGCTGAAATTACTTCGTACTTAGGGTGAATACCTTCTTTCATAGAAACCTCTAGTTAAGGCCGCATCGCTCTCCAAACCCGTAGTTTGGTACCATACGTCGTTAAAACAAATTTGTTGGTGGCGGATTTTATCCAACAACTACCGAGCACACAAGGTTTAATTATAATTTTTTGCTAAAAAAGTAACCAAATAATAAAATGACTATAATTTGCTAGTAGGTTTTTAACTGTATATTTAGTACATTACACCATTAATTTTATTGGTTGAGTTGTTATGCGTTTTGTTGAAGTTGCTATTAAAGTCCCATTACCGCGCACCTTTGATTATAAAGTAGATGAACAGCTCTCAGGCTTGGTTTCTGATCTGAAGCCCGGAATGCGCGTTTTGGTACCCTTTGGTAATCAGCGTAAAGTGGCTGTTATATTAGCAGTAAAAAAGAGTACTGAAGTACCCGAGAGTAAAATTAAAAGCATTTTTGAAGTTATCGACGATACCCCAATATTATCTAGCGAACATTTAGATCTCCTTAGTTTTACAGCGCGTTATTATTGTTACCCACTCGGCGAAACGATTCATATAGCTCTGCCTAGTGCACTACGCCAAGGTGAATCACCAGACAAAACAAGCATTAACATGGTAATGCTTACCGAAAAAGGCGCTAAAGTACCGTCATTAAAAGCTAAAACTCAACTCAACTTATTAAAGCAGTTATCACAATCAGGTAAGTCATCGTTAACCGAACTAAAAGCACTTGGCTTTAGTAAAAAAACAATAGATAGCCTCATTGCTAAAGAACTCATCACACAAACTATCGAACACGATAACCAATGGCAAAGCGTTGCGCCAACCGTCGGTAGTAAACCTGTACTTAATAAAGAACAAGCAGTGGCCTGTACAGCAATCAATCAAAGTACCGGTTTTAGCAGCTTTTTATTAGAAGGCGTAACGGGCAGTGGTAAAACTGAAGTGTATTTACAGTGCTTAGAAGAAGTATTAAAACGTGGCGAGCAAGCCCTCGTACTCGTGCCCGAAATCGGCCTAACACCGCAAACGGTAAACCGTTTTCGTCGCCGCTTCCCAGATACACCTGTTATGCTTTGGCACTCAGCACTTACCGACAACGAACGCCTACAAACATGGCGATTTTGTGAAAAAGGCAGTTGTGCGATAGTTATTGGCACACGTTCGAGTATTTTTCTGCCATTTTTAAAACTCGGTATGATTGTTGTTGACGAAGAACACGACTCGTCATTTAAACAACAAGATACCCTTCGTTACCATGCTCGTGATTTAGCCGCTTATAGAGCTTTTCAGCATAAAATTCCGCTTATATTAGGCAGCGCCACACCCGCGCTTGAAACGCTCCACAAAGCACTTAATAACAAATATCAGTTATTAAGCTTAACCGAGCGCGCGCAAACAGCCACCGACAACCAGTTTAAGTTACTCGATATGAAAGGTCAGCCCGACCAAGCAGGTATTGCACATGCTAGCCTTGCCACTATGCGACAACATTTAAACCGCGGTAAACAGGTTATGGTGTTTTTAAATCGTCGAGGTTTCTCACCCACTCTTATTTGCCATGAGTGTGGCTGGCTAAGTGAATGTAAACGCTGCAGCACCAGCGCCACTTTTCACAAAGCGATTGGGCAAATGATCTGCCATCACTGTGGCGACCAGTACCCTGTTCCTCACCAATGCCCTGATTGTGGCAGCACGCAAATATTTCCTAACGGCAAAGGCACAGAGCAAATTGAAGAATTTTTATCAACCGAATTCCCTGATACACCCGTTACTCGCATAGACCGCGATTCAACTCGCCGTAAAGGTAGCCTTGAAAAGGCACTCGATGAAATTAACTTAGGGGGGGCGCGTATTTTAGTAGGCACACAAATGCTTGCTAAAGGTCATCACTTTGCAGATGTAAGCCTCGTTATAATTTTAGACGTTGATAGCGGGTTATATTCATGCGATTTTAGAGCGACAGAGCATTTAGCACAGTTAGTTACTCAGGTAGCTGGTCGTGCAGGACGTTCAGGGGAGCCTGGCCAAGTATTATTACAAACACACTTTCCAGAGCACCCACTTTTACAAGACTTAGTTAATAACGGTTATCAGGATTTTGCCCGTTTTGCCCTTAGTGAGCGCGATGATGCGGACTTACCACCCATTACAAATATGGCCATTGTCCGTGCACAAGGACATAGTATTAAACTAGTCGTCGATTTTTTGACGGATTTGGTTCCTGTGAATGGGGTATCTGGTATACAATTGCTCGGTCCGATCCCTGCACCTCTTGAAAAAGTCGCAGGTATGTATCGCTTTCAATTACATATTCAAGCGCAAGATCGTCGCATATTACATCAGTACCTTGCGCAAATGGTTGATTATTTAAGCTCAAGCAAACTTGCACAAAAAGTGCGCTGGAGCTTAGACGTAGACCCTATAGACATGATTTAGGTTAAGGCCAAAATAACGCTATGGCACAGCACGATTACATTAACAAAAAACCAGCAAATAGAAAAAACACTAAAAAAGCACCCACTAAAAAACCATTTCCAATTTTTTTAGTGAGCATTGCTATTTTACTTGTAGGTGGTTTCGTTTACGGATTATGGTTTATTAAAAGTAATGCCGATCCAAAACTTGTCGAAAAGCAAGCTCACCCAACTGCGCCTGAAAAAGTAGAAGTTGTTATTCCACGCACGCCGGAATTTATTAAAGAAATTAGAAACCACGAGATTCAAGTTGAAGTAAAAGAACTTGAGCAAAAAGGTCCTTATGTTATGCAATGCGGTTCGTTCAGAACTCATGCACAAGCTGAATCGTTAAAAGCTAAAATCGCATTTGCAGGGCTCATTTCTGAGATAAAACAGGCTGAAGGCAGCAATGGTACTTGGTATAAAGTACGTTTAGGCCCTTATAAAACCAAACGCCAAGCCGAAAGCGATAAAAACAAACTTAAACGTGTAAAAATAGTCGGCTGCGGAATTTGGGGCTGGACTTGAAAATAAACCATTCACCCATATAACCTCATCATAATCGTTTTTTACGAGCTGCCTCTGCAGCTCGATGATGAGGAATAACATGACTACTATCGTAAGTGTTCGCCGCGGCGACAAAGTTGTAATTGGCGGCGATGGCCAAGTGTCCCTTGGTAACACCGTAATGAAGGGCAACGCCCGCAAAGTTCGACGCCTTTATAATGGCAAAGTAATCGCTGGTTTTGCCGGCGGTACTGCTGATGCCTTCACTCTTTTCGAACGCTTTGAAAGCAAATTAGAAATGCACCAAGGAAACCTAACTAAAGCCGCAGTAGAAATGGCTAAAGATTGGCGAAGTGACCGTGCACTTCGAAAACTCGAAGCGCTGCTCGCTGTAGCAGACGAAACAGCCTCTTTAATTATTACCGGTAACGGTGATGTGGTTCAGCCAGAAAACGACCTAATTGCAATTGGCAGTGGTGGTAACTTTGCCCAATCAGCAGCAACAGCCTTATTAGAAAATACCGACTTAAGCGCTCGTGAAATAGTAGAAAAAAGTTTAACTATTGCAGGCAACATCTGCGTATTTACTAATAACTTCCAAACAATCGAAGAATTATAATAGGAACTATTATGTCTGATATGACCCCAAGAGAAATTGTTCACGAGCTAGATCAGCATATTATAGGTCAGGCTAAAGCTAAAAAAGCAGTAGCTATCGCGCTTCGTAATCGCTGGCGTCGTATGCAATTAAATGAAGATTTACGCAGCGAAGTAACACCAAAAAATATTTTAATGATTGGTCCAACCGGCGTAGGTAAAACAGAAATTGCACGCCGTTTAGCAAAATTAGCGAATGCGCCATTCATTAAAGTAGAAGCTACTAAGTTCACTGAAGTTGGCTATGTTGGTAAAGAAGTTGAGACAATCATACGCGATTTAGTCGATGTATCAATTAAAATGACTCGCGAACAGCAGACTAAAAAGTTTAAACATCGCGCCGAAGAAGCAGCAGAAGAGCGCATTTTAGATGCCCTTTTACCTCCTGCAAAAGACCAATTTGGCGAAAGCCAACGCGACGATAATTCATCAACACGCCAAACATTCCGTAAAAAGCTACGTGAAGGTCAGTTAGATGATAAAGAAATTGAAATCGATTTAGCACAAGCACAACCAAACGTAGAAATTATGGCGCCTCCTGGTATGGAAGATATGACCAACCAGCTACAAAGCATGTTTCAAAACATGGGCGGCGATAAGCGTACTAAACGTAAACTAAAAATCAAAGAAGCCTTCAAACTATTAACGGAAGAAGAAGCCGCTAAATTAGTAAATCCTGAAGAGCTAAAAGAACAAGCTATTTTTGCAGTAGAGCAAAACGGTATTGTGTTTATTGATGAAATAGACAAAATTTGTAAGCGCGGCGATTCTTCAGGCCCTGATGTGAGCCGAGAAGGTGTTCAGCGCGACTTGCTACCGCTAATTGAAGGCTCAACAGTAAACACTAAACACGGCATGGTTAAAACTGACCATATGTTGTTTATTGCCTCTGGTGCGTTTCAGATGGCAAAGCCATCAGATATGATCCCAGAGCTACAAGGTCGCTTACCGATTCGAGTAGAACTTGAAGCACTCACTGCAGATGACTTTAAACGCATCCTTACAGAGCCTCATGCATCGCTTACTGAGCAGCAACGCGAGCTACTTAAAACTGAACAGGTATCAATTGAGTTTAGTGATGATGCAATTGAGCGTATTGCTAAAGCCGCTTGGCAAGTTAACGAAAAAACCGAAAACATCGGTGCTCGTCGTCTTCATACTGTAATGGAAAGATTGATGGAAGAGATTTCATACGATGCTTCTGAAAAAGCAGGTTCGTCTTTAGTAATCGATGCCGCTTATGTTGAAAAACACTTAGGTGCACTTGTTGAAGATGAAGACTTAAGCCGCTTTATTCTATAAAACGAATATAAACGTTATACTAAAAGCCTCCATATTGGAGGCTTTTTAATGGGATATATTAAATGAAACACGTAACAAAAGTGCATTACCACAGTGTGAGTAAAAACCTAGATGTTTACTTTGATGATGACAGCCAAGCCGTCTTTAGCTGTGAATTTTTACGTGTTCACTCCCCTTCTGCTGAAGTGCAAGGCCATGGCTCTGGTCCAATGAAGCTAGTACTTAATAAGCAAGATGTAGGAATAAAAAGTATTGCACCTGTTGGACACTATGCCTTGCGCTTAGATTTTGATGATGGCCATAATAGCGGGTTATTTAGCTGGCACTATTTTGTAAAACTGCAAGAGCAGCACGATACATTGTGGGCTGAATATTTAGAGCGTGTAATTGAGCTCAAGCAAAGTAAAGACAGTGTACCAATAAAGTTTATTCCTTAAACTTTATTGGTTATTTTTTACAAGCTTTATTTATACCTTAAACTTATCAATCGCGCTAAATAACACACGAGCCTGCTCAGATACTTCTTCACTTGTTTGTGCATTGTTCGCGGCATGCCCTGATGCATCTTGAGCAATATCACGAATACGCACTACATTTTTATTAACCTCTGACGCCACTTGGCTTTGCTCGTCAATTGCGACGGCTATTTGAGTACTCATTTCCATTATAGTTTGTACATCTTCCGTAATTGCACCTAATAATTCTCCAGCCTTAATCGCTTGCGAGGCACTTTCATCGCCTTGTGAACGACACTGATGCATAATACTCACAACTTCTTGAGTGCGCTGTTGTAATGTATTAATAATCCCTTCAATCTCGCTAGTAGACTCTTGTGTACGTTGTGCAAGTGAGCGGACTTCATCTGCTACTACGGCAAAACCACGACCATACTCACCAGCTCGAGCAGCTTCAATTGCAGCATTAAGTGCGAGTAAATTTGTTTGCTCAGCAATACCACGGATCACATCAAGCACAGAACCAATTGTCTCCCCATCTTTTTCGAGCTGTGATACCACACTCGATGCATTCCCAAGGGATTCAGATAGGTCTCTAATATGCTTAACCGTTGAATCCACTTCATTACGCCCTTGCTGTGCACTTAAGTTGGTCGATTCCGCTTTTTTGGCTGCTGCTTCGGTATTATGAGAAATATCTTGAATAGTCGCCTGCATTTCAGTTGCCGCGGTTGCTACCATATCTGCTTCATGAAGTTGCTCTTGCATACCTGAACTTGTTGCTGCAGTGCTTTCTGATAAATGCTCAGTGGCTACATTAAGCGTATTTAAAGCCGTGTTGACTTCATTTATTAAGTTTCTAAAGTCACCAATGAGGCTATTAAAATCGATTGTCATGGTGGTAATTTCATCTTTACCTGTTTGCTCTATCATCACACTTAAATCATTATTACGACGAATGTCGTTAATGGTGTGATAAACACGCTCTATAGGTACAATGATTGAGTGACTGGTAAAGTAAACAAGCGCTAGAACAATCACACCTGCAATTACAAAAACCAAAATGGCTAAAAATTGTGCTTGCTCTACACTCTTTTCAACTTGTAGTTTTGTTTCTTTAACAATTTGAGTAACAATTACATCGCTTTTATTGACGCTTTCTCGCATAACACCTAACGCACCAGAATTAAGGTCTAAACCTAATGCTGTTTGCGCTTGTACAAGTGTTTCAAACTCATTTTGATACATATCAATCAAAGGGGTTATTTTTGCTTTGTAGCTGCTTAGCAGATCAGTCGATGCTATCTGTTGCTTAAACGTATTTATGCCTTCATTAAAACGCCCTAGGTATTTAATATCAAATCTCAGCATGAAATCTTTTTCTGAGCGCCTAAGTTGCAACATAGATGATAAAAGCTTGTAGTTTTGCTGCTCTTTCAGCAGTACTTCGACTTCATGCACAGCAGCTCTGAGCTTACCATATAAGCCATCTTTAGGATTCAGCCCAATCTCTTTTTGTAATTTAACAACAGTATTAAAATCATTGTTATAACTATTAATTAGTTGCTCAAAATGCTCAACCTGAGCAGCAGAAATACCTTGTTGGCTCATTGATTGCTTTAATTTTGTAATTTTACTACTTAACTGCTTAAAATCAGTTTCAAATTCAGTTAACGCTTCTTCGTGCTTATAAAATAGAAAATTTTTCTCATGTTTACGCAGTGCTAGTGCATGTACATTAAGCTCTTCTGCTAATTGAATAGTCTTATTTAAATTTAAGGTTGTACGTGATTCAAAAATGATCACACATAAAAGAATCACCATAGCTAAACCAACAACGACTGCGTTTAATTGCAAACGTCGTTTAATAGTTAAATTTTGTAAAAAAATCATCGCAAACGCCTTTATTAAATATGCTTTAATATTATAGCTTATTGAGTCAAAGCAACTAATTAAATTAATAAATTTTTATTTTATATAGTTATTTAGTGTTGTTAATTTTAGTTTTCATCATTATAAATTCACACTTCCCCATAAACCTTTATGTAATGAGTGTGTATTATTCCATTGTTTTTTAAGCAGCCAAAAAATTAAAGGAGCGGGATCACTGGGGTAATTAATCTGTTTATTTTGTGGCGCAGTATTCCAATCATCAAGCGCTTGAGGATTTAAATAACTCATTACATGTGCCATACCCATTGCAAGTAGCGTTTGTGCATTAGCGCCTTGCTCAAACTGTCCGTCTAAAGGTTTTAATAATAATTTTTTTCCTAATTTTAATGCTTCACTAGCAAGCTCAAACCCTGCGTTTCCTATTACGCCACTTGTATTTGCTAAATCATTTAAAAAGCCAGTGCGTGAAGGGGAACGCAAATGTATATGCCCAATAGATTGATTACAGGCGTGCGGGTGATAACAATAAAACTCTTTTTCGGGGAAGTCTTTTAAATAATCTATAATGCTGTCTAAATTTTCGAAAGGTAAATACACCAATACTTTATTCATAACCGCCACTGGATTGCCATGTTGATGATTAGCAATAAAAGGGGGAATAATATTATGCGCGAAAGGCTGCCAATGAACACCTAAATACGTATTGGCTGGTGCGTAGTATTTAATAAGTGACTTACGTAAAATCCCGCGACTAAACATAGGCACACTACTGGACAAAAATGCGGCCTGATGGCTAATTCCAACAACCGGAATTCCAGCTCTTTTTGCAGCCCATGCAGAAACTGGCTCAAAGTCATTGAGTACAAAATCATACTGTTTTACATCGAGCGACTTTATATCTGCAAGCAATTTACAAGGGCGCGCATTGCTAACTGTTCGATAGCTTTTTACTTGACCATTTTCTGTATCAAAAGATAACCCCCGAAAACTTTTATACTGCCCAAACTCTTGCATATCAAAGTAGTCTTTTTTAGCACGTCCCGAAAAAATATAATCAACATCAATTCCTAATTCCTTAAAACCACTAGCCATGACCCGAGCGCGAGTAATATGACCATTCCCAGTACCTTGAATACCATATAATATTTTCATTCAGGCACCACTAATGCTAAAGAAAATATCGCACATGAACTACCAACCACAGCACCTAGAATAATATCCGCGGGAAAATGAACCCCGAGTACAACTCGAGAAATTGCCACTCCCGAGGCCCAGCCAAATAGTAGCCAAGTATATTCAGGAAAAAAATGGCTTAAGATCATCGCGACTAAAAATGCAGCTGCACTGTGTCCTGAAGGTAAACTAAATTTATCACTAGGTACTATGTAAGCGTTTGTAACTAAACAATCGCACGGCCGAACCCGAGCAAAACGATTTTTAGCTAAAAAGTAGATAGGTCTTTCTATCGCAAATCCGAGTAGCAAAGTTACTGGTAATAACTGATATGGTTCATTGTTACTTAACCACCATACAGCCCCACATATGAGTAGATAAAGGCCACCATCACCACTTTTTGATAGTCCAAATGCGATTACTTTCAGCCATGAAGGCGATTTACAATTAAACAGAGTTAAAAATAATTGCTCATCTATTTGAGCTACTTTTTTAAGCATATTATTACCATCCATCACTTACTCCTAGCTGCATAATATATGAACACTGTTTTAGCTTAGGTGTTGTAAATAACAATTGCGTGACGCTTTTAAGACACTATTGTTGCTTTTATTGATTCCCTTCTTATTTTGCCTAAATTTACTGCGATTAAGTCGTTGTTATTGCTTATGAGGAGGGTATACTGAGGTATAAATTAATGTACCTTTTGAGGATAAAATAATGGATTACAGCACTTCTGATTTATGCGACCACTTTGCTGATGTGGTTGACGTGCTAGAACCAATGTTCATCAACTTTGGTGGTCGCCACAGTTTTGGTGGTCGCATTAAAACGGTTAAATGTTTTGAAAATAATGAACTGATCCGCGAATTACTTTCTCAAGATGGTACTGGCTTAGTGCTTCTTATTGATGGCGGTGGTTCAACTCGTCGTGCGCTTATCGACATCGAAATAGCCGAACTTGCACTCGAAAACAACTGGAATGGCATTGTTGTATACGGCGCAGTACGTCATGTCGATGAGCTTGAAGAACTTGATTTAGGTATTCAAGCAATTGCCTCAATACCGGTTGCTGCCGACAGCGAAGGTGCTGGCGAAGACGCAATAGGTGTTAACTTTGCTGGTGTATCATTTTTTGATGACGACTTTATTTATGCTGACAGTACTGGCATTGTTTTATCTGCTGAAGAACTAGAATTGGAAATCGTAGAAGCATAACGTGACCAATCATTTAAAGGTATATGATGAAAGCGCGGTTAAAGCGATTTGCTCTATCCGCGCAAACGAAAAAAAAGCTTGGCAAGCAATGGCCTTGCTCGATACTCAAGTTAATGTGCAACAAGCACTTATTGATGCCGGACAGTTTGGTATTCGCTATGTATTACTCGGTATTTGCGAAGATATTGGCCCCAAAGCAAACCTAGGAAATGGCGGTGCAGACGAAGCGTGGCCGGCTTTTTTAAAGCGTTTTTTAAACCAACCTCATAATCAATTTATTGCTACACAAAAAGTACTTTTATTAGGTGAAGTCAATGTTGATGATCTAATGGCAAAAAGTAAGCAGCTTGATAATCAACAGCCTAAACAGTTAAATCAATTACGAAATTTATGTCAGCAACTCGATGAACGAGTAGAAAATGTATTATCCCTTGTATTTAAAGCAGGTCTTGAGCCAATTATTATTGGCGGGGGGCATAATAACTGCTTAGGTATTATTCGTGCTTTAAGTAAATATAAAAATACACCGGTTAATGCCATAAATTTTGATCCTCATGCCGACTTTAGAGACTGTGAAGGCCGTCACAGTGGCAACGGTTTCCGGTATGCGTACAACGAACAACTCTTAAATAATTATCACGTGATTGGTTTACACGAACTGAAAAACAATCAAGCTATTCTTGAAGCTATGGCTAACGCTAATTTTAAATTTAATAGCTACCAATCGATAAAAGTGAGACGGGATATTACACTCACTCAAGCCGTTAATAATGCACTAAATAGCTTTGATAACTTACCACTTGGAGTTGAAGTAGATTTAGACAGCATTTCTTACATGCCAGTAAGTGCCTATACGTGCAGTGGGTTTAACGTGGACGACAGTGAGCACTTTGTGCATTTAGCCGCTAAAAACCGTCAGTCTCAGTATTTACATTTATGTGAAGCTGCACCAAATCAGCATCCAAATAACGTTGAGAATGGCATACAACACTGTGGGCAAGTAATTAGCGCGCTAGTGAATACCTATTTACAAGCTAAAGAAGGCCTTTAGTAAACGCCTTACTTTTATTGAAATAAAATTAATACTGCTATTTACCGTGAAGTAGGAGGAATATATTCCCCTTGTGTTAACTGCCACTGCTTTAGCCAGCTCATTAAACCAATACTACTCAATGGATGACCAAAGTAATAACCTTGTGCAGCATAAGCATTTAAACTTTTAACAAATCTCAGTTGCTCAAACGTTTCTACGCCCTCAAAAATAACTTTAGTCTTTTGCTGGTTATGCATTTCAACCATGCCACTAATTAAACTGCGTATATTATTTTGATTGCTAAAATCAGCAGTTAACGACGGTGCAACTTTAATATACTCAACAGCTAAATTGGGTAATTTAGACAGTAGTACTGGATTATCACCGAGCCCATCAACACAGACTTTTAATCCAATGTTATTGAGCCTAGCAATCATCGCCCTACCTTTATTATCTAAATTGGTAAAAATGTGTAACGGGCATTCAACAATTAAATCCCCAACCTCTAGTTGATGCTCACTTGTGATGCGGTCAACAAACTCAACAAACTCTTCGTTAAGCATTTCAGGACCAAATACATTAATACTAAGCGGTATTGCTATCCCTTCTATACGCAATGCCATTGCGAGTTCTGCCGCACGCTCTATCACAAAAGTAGCTAATGGATAAGCCAATCCTGCAATTCTAATATCATCAATAAATCTATTTGCAGATAAAATACCTTGCTTTGGATGCTGCCAACGTAACAACAGTTCTAAAAATTCTATTTTTCCATCATCATTACGAATAATTGGTTGAAAATAGAGCTCTAGTTCACTTGAAAAGTCGATATTAGCTAACTCTTTTAAGCGTGCTTGTTGCTCAAGTTGCTCTACCATCATTTGCTGATGATACGGGACCACCTTTCGTTGAGGGTGACTATCAAGCGCTAAATATGCGTAGGAGATTAAATCATCAAAATTATTTTCTTGTGCCCCGCAATCCACATAACTTGCTCGTGCGTTAACCTCTACGGTACAGTTTGCAACGTTGAAAGGTTTTAATGTTGCACCAAGAATGTGCTCTATAACGTGCTCATGAAGATGATTTTGAGTCGCCAAACTACAAATAAAGGCAAAGTTAAGTCCACCTAAATGCGCCAGTTTTTCTTGTGACCCTAAATCAACAATCTCATCGTTTTCTAATAGTTTTTTTATTCTATTTGCTGATTGAGTCAGTAATAAGTCACCGAAATCTCGCCCTATTTGCTGGTTAACTTGTTCAAAGCCCTCTAGGCGAATAATGACTAGTGCTGCCTTTATGGGTGTATCATCACACCAGGCATAATAGCCTTCTCGTAACTTTTTTCTGTCTGCAAAGCTAGAAAGAGGTGAATTTTCAATAAATATTTCTTGCGCTTTATCTTCGACAATCACTTCCTCAGCCAATTCATCTTCACTGATAAAACCGACAACAGCTAAGAATAAAATAGCGATAACAATCCAAAATAAAGGGATTGCTAATAATAAATGTGCAGAAAAAAGTACAACAAATAACAAACTAGCAAACGAGCTGATGATGATCAGAGTCCAATTACTACGCTCAAACGTCTGCCACAAATGAAAACAAAACCCAAAGGCAAGTAAAATAGCTAACCAAGCATTACCCAGACTTAAAATTGCTAAACCAACAGCAGCAATGCATAGGTAGCTAAACTTCATACCGCTATTTTTTATAGTAAATAAGGACGCGATCATCGCCATTAACAAGGCACCACTAAAAAATATCGGGAAGTTACTGTCGGTTAAAAAACTCAAATTAGCACCACTTGTACTCGCTAAAAAATTCAATAAAAGCATGTTTATTATGGACGAAATTAATACTAACTAAGTTTACCCAAAATCCATAAGTTTAACAGTCTATTTACGCCAAATTGGTAACTTAATTGTGACGGATGATTTATTTGCCAATGCGCAATGTCAGCTCTTGCGCCAACCTTTAAAACACCACGCTCATCTAACCCTAGAGCCTTAGCTGCATTTCGAGTAACACCAGCTAATGCTTGCTCAGGTGTTAATCTAAATAATGTGCACGCCATGTTCATCATTAAGTGCACTGAACATAGGGGAGATGTACCTGGGTTAAAATCACTCGCAATAGCTATCGGTACTTTATATTGATTAAGTAATTCAATAGGTGGGAATTTAGTTTCTCTTAAAAAATAAAATGCGCCTGGCAATAACACCGCTACCGTCCCAGCGTCTGCCATAGCTTTTACACCCTCTTCACCTAGATGCTCTATATGATCCGCCGAAAGGCCTTTGAACTGCGCCACCAGCTCAGCACCATGTTGATTAGATAACTGTTCAGCATGGCATTTTACTGGGAGGTTATGCTTTTTAGCTGCCTGGAAAACACGCTTGGTTTGCGAATAACTAAAGCCTACATTTTCACAAAATACATCGACTGCATCAGCAAGATTATTAGCCACTACCTGATCAAGCATGTCAGTACATACCAAATCAATATATTCATCAGCACGGCCTTTGTATTCAGGCGGTAGAGCATGCGCCCCTAAAAAAGTAGTTTTAATATCAATAGGGTGATGTTCACCTAATAAACGAGCGACTTCTAATATTTTTATCTCGTTTTCAGTATCTAGTCCATAGCCTGATTTTATTTCAACGGTTGTTACACCTTCTTTTAACAACGTATTTAAGCGATCTTTTGCATCAACAAATAGCTGTTCACGATCGGCTGCTCTTGTGGCTTTAACCGTACTTGCTATGCCACCGCCTTGTGCTGCGATTTGCTCATAACTTACACCCTGCAAGCGCTGTTCAAACTCTTGCGATCTTGAACCTGCAAATACTAAGTGCGTATGACAGTCTATTAGGCTTGGCGTTAACCATTGTCCTTTTACACTCAATGTCGGCGTTGCAAACACATCAAAACTAGGCAATATTGATTGCTCTCCAATCCACGCAATTTTACCATTTTTAATGGCTATAGCAGCATTTTCAATTGCGCCATAAGGGGCATTTATATTGCTATCCATAGTGGCAATATTGGCATCAGTTAAAAGTAAGTCGATTTCTTCTAACTCATAATTTTGTGTTGTGCTTTGCATATTGCAGCCCTTTTTACATCGTGAATAATGAAAATATAGTCTAACAATCCATCTTGTATATACAAGATAATTGTGTCATCTTATTTATATAGTTTATTTTTAATGTAACCATAAATTTAATGACGACACCTAAATTTGCGCAAATAAAACAATTCATTGTCGATAAAATTCGCAGCGGTACGTGGCAAGAAAACCAACGTGTTCCCTCTGAAAACGAACTAAGTAGTCAATTTAGTGTAAGCAGGATGACAGCCCGCAGAGCACTAAGCGAATTAACCGAGGCTGGTATTTTAACCCGCAGCCAAGGGTTAGGTACATTTGTAGCTACATTTAAATCGCAGTCATCGTTACTTGAAATAAAAAATATTGCTGATGAAGTAAAAGAGCGTAACGGCAACTACACCTGTAGCGTACTCATACTCGAATCAATAAATGCAGTCGCACCTATTGCCATTGCACTTGGTGTTGAGGTTGACAGTGTTGTATATCGAAGTGTACTTGTGCATAACGAAAACGACAGCCCTTTGCAGCTAGAAGAGCGTTTTGTAAATCCTGCCCTTGCGACTGGCTACTTACAACAAGACTTTAGCATGCTTACACCTCATGAATATCTATCTAGTGTTGCCCCACTTACCCAAGCAAGGCATACCGTAGAGGCTATTATGCCAAACAGCGAAATGTGCCAATGGTTAAACTTATATAACGAAGAGCCATGCTTACAAGTTATTCGACGCACATGGTCTATTAACGGCATTGTAAGCTTTGCGCGCCTTGTATCACCAGGCAGTAAATATCGCTTAGGTGGTCACTTAACATTTAAAAAATAACAAACAATAGCGCTTACTGCGCTTTTTTTATAACAAATCACCTTGTATATACAACAGGAGAAAAACATGAACAACCGACTCGACACAAGTCGCGTAATACGTGCACCTCATGGCGATAAAATAAGTGCTAAAAGCTGGCAAACTGAAGCAGCTAAGCGCATGCTAATGAATAATTTAGACCCTGAAGTAGCAGAACATCCTCATGCACTTGTTGTATATGGTGGTATTGGCCGAGCGGCTCGTGATTGGCCAAGTTATGACAAAATTATAGAAACCCTCGATAGACTCGAAAGCGACGAAACCCTGCTTGTACAATCAGGAAAACCCGTTGGTGTATTTAAAACCCACTGTAATGCCCCTCGCGTGCTTATTGCTAACTCAAATCTTGTTCCACACTGGGCAAATTGGGAGCACTTTAATGAGCTCGATAAAAAAGGCTTGATGATGTACGGGCAAATGACGGCGGGTTCTTGGATTTATATTGGCTCGCAAGGCATAGTACAAGGAACTTACGAGACCTTTGTAGCTATGGCAAAGCAACACTTTGCAGGTAGCGCTAGTGGTAAGTGGGTATTAACAGGTGGTCTTGGTGGTATGGGCGGTGCGCAACCACTTGCAGCTACAATGGCTGGCTTTAGTGCACTGGTTGTTGAATGTGATGAAAGCCGTATCGATTTTCGTATAAAAACAGGCTACGTTGATGTAAAAGCAACAAGTCTTGAACACGCACTGCAATTAATAACCGATGCATGTGTTAAAGGTAAAGCCCTCTCAGTGGGTTTACTAGGTAACGCTGCCGATATTTTTAGTACACTGGTTAAAACAGGCATTACCCCTGATGTAGTCACAGATCAAACATCTGCTCACGACCCATTGAATGGTTACTTACCACAAAACTGGACAATGGAGCACGCTGCAAAAATGCGTGAGCAAGATCCAAAAGCCGTAGTAAAAGCTGCTAAACAATCAATGGCAGTCCAAGTTAAAGCTATGCTGGCACTACAAAAAGCCGGTGCCGCCACTACTGATTACGGTAATAATATTCGTCAAATGGCGTTTGATGAGGGTGTTACCAACGCATTTGATTTTCCTGGATTTGTACCTGCCTATATTCGCCCTTTATTTTGTGAAGGTATTGGACCATTTAGATGGGTAGCATTATCGGGCGACCCTGAAGATATATATAAAACCGACGCTAAAGTAAAAGAGCTTATTCCTAATGATGCACATTTGCATAACTGGCTTGATATGGCGCGGGAACGCATACAATTTCAAGGGCTACCTGCACGTATTTGCTGGGTTGGACTTAAAGATAGAGCGCGCCTTGCACTGGCCTTTAATGAAATGGTTAAAAATGGCGAACTTAAAGCCCCTATCGTTATTGGTCGCGATCACCTCGATTCTGGTTCAGTTGCCAGCCCTAACCGCGAAACAGAGAGCATGAAAGATGGCTCAGATGCAGTATCAGATTGGCCATTACTCAACGCACTACTTAATACCGCAAGTGGCGCTACTTGGGTGTCACTTCATCATGGTGGCGGTGTAGGCATGGGATTTAGTCAGCACGCTGGTGTAGTTATTGTTGCCGATGGTACTGATGAAGCTAAAGAGCGTATTGCTCGCGTACTGTGGAATGACCCTGCAACGGGTGTAATGCGCCATGCTGATGCTGGATACGACATAGCAAAAAACTGCGCTAAAGAGCAAAATTTAGACCTACCTATGTTAAACGAGGAATGATCATGTTCGAACTTACTCTCACACCCGGATCACTTGATTTAAACACACTAAGAAAAATTAATAATTCACCGGTAAAGTTAAGCCTTGCAAAGCATGCCGAGTCGCAAATAGCAGCCAGCGCGCAAACCGTTCAAAACGTTATTAATGAACACCGCACTGTATATGGAATTAACACCGGCTTTGGATTATTAGCCAATACTAAAATTGCCGATGACGAACTTGAATTATTACAGCGCTCCATTGTACTTTCACACGCTGCGGGCATTGGCGAATACATGGATGACAGCACAGTAAGGTTAATGATCACCTTAAAAGTAAATTCGCTTTCGCGCGGCTATTCGGGCATTCGTCTGCAAGTAATCAAATTTTTTATGCAGCTGCTTAGTAGCGAAGTATATCCATGCGTGCCTAAAAAAGGCTCCGTGGGGGCATCGGGAGATTTAGCTCCTCTTGCGCATATGTGCCTACCTCTATTAGCTGAAGGTCAAATGCGACATAAAGGAGAAATAATTAGCGCAGCACAAGGGTTAAAAATAGCGGGACTTGAACCCCTAACACTTGCAGCCAAAGAAGGCTTAGCATTATTAAATGGTACACAAGCGTCGACTGCGTTTGCACTTCAGGGGCTATTTAGAAGCGAGAACTTATATGCACAAAGCTGCGTTATCGGCTCAATAAGCATAGAAGCTGCAATGGGCAGTCGCGCGCCATTTGATGCACGTATTCATGATATTCGTGGTCAGCGCGGACAAATAGACACCGCTCAAGTATTTAGAGACCTACTCGATACGCACTCTCAAATTAGTGATTCCCACGTCAATTGTGAAAAAGTACAAGATCCATACTGCCTTCGCTGCCAACCTCAAGTGCTAGGTGCTTGCCTAACTCAGATACGCCAAGCTGCAGAAGTGTTGCTATGCGAGTCGAACGGTGTAACCGACAATCCGCTAGTTTTTGCCGATGTAGGCGACATAATATCGGGAGGTAACTTTCATGCAGAGCCCGTTGCAATGGCCGCCGATAACTTAGCTATCGCAATTGCCGAAATTGGCGCATTAGCAGAAAGGCGAATTGCATTACTTATCGATTCAAACCTATCCAAATTACCGCCATTTTTAGTTGAAAACGGCGGTGTAAATTCAGGATTTATGATTGCCCAAGTTACCGCAGCAGCGCTTGCGTCAGAAAACAAATCATTAGCGCATCCGGCTTCGGTCGATAGCTTGCCTACATCTGCAAATCAAGAAGATCATGTTTCTATGGCAACCTTTGCAGCAAGGCGCTTAGATGAAATGGCCAATAATACCCAAGGTGTTTTGGCAATAGAATGGTTAGCATCGGTTCAAGGGCTAGAATTTAGAAAGCCGCTTGAACCATCAAATAAAGTGCAAAGCGCTAAAGCGTTGTTACGCGAACATGTGAGTTATTATGATAAAGACCGCTACTTTGCTCCCGATATCGAAGCTGCTAATACATTACTAAGTGAAGGTAAGCTATGCGACTTCATAGAGAGCAGTCCCCTGCCTTCAGCATATTAAATACCGTGCTGATAGCTAAACCCTAAGGCTTCAATGGCTGAGCCTAATACTTTGCGCTCAGCCGAATCAGTTCCTGTAAACGTTGGCATTTCACCACCATGTTGCTGACACTTCATCGCGTAATATTCAGCTTTTGTGGGGTGCGCAGGATTAACCACATTATAAATATTTTGCCCTACTTGCCAGTGCTCTATCACCGCAAAAATAGCATTAATTACATCTTGTTGATGCACCATATTTACTACTTGCTCACTTGATGTATTGAGCTCTTTGCCTGCCACAAAACGCCCCGGCTCTCTATTAGGCCCTAGTAAGCCAGCTAAACGAAGTACTTTGCCATCTTGTTCAAGCACTTGCTCTTCAGCTTCATAGAGCTTTATTTGGCGCTCGTTTGTGCATGAAATATCGCTACTTTCGCTATACACACCAGGCTCTTGATCGTATACCCCGGTTGATGAGCACAATAAAAAGCCCTTTGCGTTTAACTCCTTTGAAAGCTTAAGCGCTGCGGTGAGTGTTTCAGGATAATTACTTTTACTGTGCCTGCTACGTGGTGGAATAGCACATACCCAATAAGCATCTTGTAAATCAATTTGATGTGTTAGTTGCCCATCTTCAAGTGCAAACTGACGTTCAAAATCAAACTCGTGTATATCTGTTCTATGCGTTCCTTGTACTTGCCAATCAGCTTTTTGCGCACTTACGCATAAAGCATGTCCTAACCAACCTGCACCTAATACTACCAATTTATTGCTTTTATTTTTCATTTTCACCTAAACCTTTATTTTATAAGGAAAACAAGTGTAAAAACCTAACTTTAATTCAAATTAAAACTAGATATAATTATAACCACTCTACTAAATCAAAAGCGTATGTGCACTGATGTAAAAAATTATTTTACAAAAACCAATCAATCATTTTTGAAGTATTGTTGTTGGTTAATCAAATAGATTAGGTGCAAAAATAGCGCGTTTAGAATTCATATCCATGCGTTAAATTTAAGCATGAATGCCTCCCTTGTTTTTAATTTATTTAGCACCATATCTTTACAGTTCGCTACTATTTTTACTGTAATTGGGTAATACAAAGTTATTTTTACGAACCAGATCAAATTTTTCGATTTTATATACAGATCTTTTTATTGAGATAGTTTGTTGTTTGGCAGAGTCTGGTATAGTAGCGCACGTAATAAACAGTGCTTTTTAGCGGTTTAATACAAAATTGCTAATTAATATGTTCTAAGTGTTACTTAAAAGCATATATTAATTACCAATTATTAAAAATGGGTTAGCCGATACTCGGCTGACAAAGAATACATTGTAACGGTTTTATCATGATATCTAATTTATTTACCAAGCTTTTTGGTAGTCGCAATGACCGCACTATTAAAAACTTTAGAAAGACGGTCGCGCTAATTAATGCGCTAGAAACGCAACTTGAAGCGCTTTCTGATGAAGATTTAAAAGCTAAAACAGCCGAGTTTAGAGAACGTTACGATAACGGGCAAAGTCTAGACGATATTTTACCTGAAGCCTTTGGCGTGGTGCGTGAAGCGTCAAAACGCGTTAATGGCATGCGCCACTTTGACGTACAGCTATTAGGCGGCATGGTTTTACATGAAGGCCGCATCGCAGAGATGCGTACTGGTGAAGGTAAAACACTTACAGCGACTTTACCTGCTTATTTAAATGGTTTAACCGGTAAAGGCGTTCACGTAATTACCGTGAATGACTATCTTGCTAAGCGTGATGCCGAAACAAACCGTGCGTTGTTTGAATTTTTAGGCCTTACTGTAGGCTGTAACGTACCTGGTATGATGCCACAGCAGAAAAAGTTAGCGTACACTGCTGATATTACTTACGGTACAAATAACGAATTTGGTTTTGACTATCTTCGTGACAACATGGCTTTTAGCATTGATGAACGAGTTCAACGTCCATTATTCTATGCTGTAGTCGATGAAGTGGATTCAATCTTAATTGATGAAGCACGTACCCCCCTTATTATTTCAGGCCCAGCTGAGGATAGCTCTGAGCTATACACTGAAATAAACACCATCGTGCCTTTACTTGAACTTCAAGAAAAAGAAGACGAAGAAGGTATTGAAGGCGACGGCGATTACACGATTGATGAAAAGTCTAAGCAAGTTCATTTAACAGAACGCGGTCAAATTAAAGTAGAAGAGCTACTTACTGAGCGCGGCTTAATTGAAGAAGGCGATTCGCTTTATTCAGCAGCAAGCATTACGCTACTAAGCCATGTTTATGCCGCCCTTCGTGCTCATAAGCTATACCAAAAAGATGTTGATTACGTTGTAAAAGAAAACGAAGTAATCATTATCGATGAGCATACGGGTCGTTCAATGGAAGGTCGACGTTGGTCAGAAGGTTTACACCAAGCTGTTGAAGCTAAAGAAGGTGTGAAAATTCAAAATGAAAACCAAACGCTTGCCTCTATTACGTTCCAAAACTACTTCCGTTTATACGAAACATTAGCAGGTATGACAGGTACTGCCGATACTGAAGCATTTGAATTTCAGTCAATCTACGGCCTAGACACTGTTGTTATGCCAACTAATAAGCCGATGGTTCGTGACGATCGCGCCGATTTAGTTTACCTAACGCAAGAAGAAAAATACGAAGCTATTTTAATTGATATTAAAGATTGCCAAGAGCGCGGACAACCTGTGCTAGTTGGTACTATTTCAATTGAAAGCTCTGAGTATCTATCGCAGTTTTTACGCAAAGAAAAAATTAAGCACAACGTACTTAATGCTAAATTTCATGCGCAAGAAGCTGACATCGTTTCAGATGCTGGCCTACCAGGGACAGTAACAATTGCAACAAACATGGCCGGTCGTGGTACCGATATCGTGTTAGGTGGTAACTGGAACAGTGAAGTTGAAAAACTTGAAAACCCAACTGATGAGCAAATTGCTGAAATTAAAGCAGCGTGGAAAATTCGCCATGATGCAGTAATTGATGCCGGCGGTTTACATATCATAGGTACTGAACGTCACGAATCTCGTCGTATAGACAACCAATTACGTGGTCGTTCTGGTCGTCAAGGTGATGCTGGTTCAAGCCGTTTTTACTTATCGATGGACGATGCGCTAATGCGTATATTTGCCGGTGAGCGCATGACTAACATGATGCGTAAACTCGGTATGCAACGCGGTGAAGCAATTGAACATCCATGGGTAAACCGTGCGATTGAAAATGCACAGCGTAAAGTAGAGGCACGTAACTTCGACGTTCGTAAGCAACTACTTGAGTACGATGATGTAGCAAACGACCAACGTCGTGTTGTTTACTCTCAGCGTAACGAACTACTTGAAGAAGGTGATATTTCAGAAACTATTACTGCAATTCGTGGTGACGTACTTAGCAATACAATTGATCAGTACATTGCACCACAAAGCCTTGCTGAAATGTGGGATATTCCTGGCCTTGAAGAGCGTTTAAAACAAGACTTCTTAATTGAGTTACCTATTACTCAGTGGTTAGCAGATGACAATAAACTATACGAAGAAAAACTTCGTGAGCGTATTGAGCAGGCGGTTGAGCAGTCATACAAGCAAAAAGAAGAGCAAGTTGGCGATTCTGTTTTACGTCAATTCGAAAAAGCGATTATGCTACAGAGCCTTGATCAGCATTGGAAAGATCATCTTGCTGCAATGGATCATTTACGCCAAGGTATTCATTTACGTGGTTACGCGCAAAAGAATCCTAAGCAAGAGTACAAGCGTGAATCGTTTGAGCTGTTCTCTGAAATGCTTGAAAACTTGAAAGTAGATGTTGTAAGCATTCTAAGTAAAGTACAAGTACGCGCAGAAGAAGATGTTGAAAAAGTAGAAGAGCAACACCGTAAAAGTGAAAGTGCTCCTCGCGAATACCAACATGAAGAAGCTGAGCACGTAGGTGGTGAAGCGCCAGAAACAGCGACAGTAATGGCTCGTACAGAACCAAAAGTAGGTCGTAATGACCCTTGTCCTTGTAAATCAGGTCAAAAATTCAAACAGTGTTGCGGTAAATTAAAATAACCCAATATTGTCAGTAGCTTATTAAAAAGCGGCGCTAGCGTCGCTTTTTTTTATGGAGTTTTAAAGTAATGACTATAGAAATTGTACATGTAGCTGTTGGTGTTATTAAGAAAAATAACGCTATATTCATTTGTAAACGTGCAGATGAACAACATCAAGGCGGTTTATGGGAATTTCCTGGTGGTAAAGTTGAAGCTGGAGAAAGTGTGTTTGTTGCACTTAAACGCGAGCTTATTGAAGAAGTTGGACTAACCATTCACAGCTCTAGCCAATTGATGGTGATTGAACATGACTACGGCGATAAATGCGTTAAATTAGATGTGCACGTAGTAAGTAACTTTAGCGGTGAGGCACATGGCGCTGAAGGGCAACCTAGCGAATGGGTAGCAATTAGTGAATTAGAAAATTATGATTTCCCTGAAGCGAATGCTGAAATTATCGAAAAAATAGTTGCCCGATACGCATAAAAAAAGGGCATAGGTGAGCACAATGAATATCTCAATACAAAATAAGCTAAGCGAACTGTTAACGCTGCCCCCTGAGCTAACTCAAGTTAGTGCGATTGGTAGCGGTCATATAAATAGTACATGGCTACTTACAAGTATTGATAAACAATTTATTGTGCAAAAACTTAATACCGAGGTATTTAAAAACCCTGCTCAGTTAGTAAGTAATGCAAAACTGATTGAGCAGCATTTAAATGCTAAACAACTGCAAAATAATTACCCTCTTGAAATAATCAAACATATAACTACACAAAACGACGAACACTTAATAAAAATTGATAATGCGTATTATCGCGTCCTTAACTATATTAGCGATAGCTACAGCGAAGACGTTGTTAAAAATACCCAGCAGAGCGAGCAAGCGGCTTACGCCTTTGGCGTATTCGCTCATGCATTACAAGATTTTAATGCACAACAACTACACACTGTAATTCCTGATTTTCATAACTTAGCGATGCGCTTTGAGCAATTAAATACCGCAATCACAAATAACTCTGTAAATAGAGTAAAGCACTGCGCTGACGAAATAGAATATTGCTTAACGCAGCAGCATTTAATTACTGAGCTTAGTCAGGTAGCTAAGCAAATACCGCTTAGAGTGTGTCATAACGATACAAAAATAAATAATATGCTGTTTTGTAATACAACTCACAATGCAAAAGCAGTTATTGATTTAGACACCTGCATGGCAGGATTTTGGCTTTATGACTTTGGTGACATGGTACGTACATTTTGCTCCCCCGAAGCCGAGGATTCAACAAACTTACACAACGTTGTTATTCGAAAAGATATATTTTCAGCCATTGTTAAAGGCTATGTAACGCCATTAAAAAGCAGCATGAGTATACTAGAGCAAGAAAGCTTATTATTAGGCGCTAAAATAATGCCGCTTATGTTGAGTGTGCGTTTTTTAACTGATTACTTAAATAACGATGTGTACTTTAAAGTATCTCATGCAGAGCATAATTTAGAGCGAGCACAAAACCAACTCGCGCTTTATAAAAACATACTGAGTAACGAAGAATGGATGCACGCGTGCTTAGTCGATGAACAAATTCAAGATACAAAAAAACCAGTAAGCTAAAAACTTACTGGTTTTTTGTTATTTATAGCAATGCAATTACCAGATTTTTACGCGATCTTCTGGTTTGATATACATTTTATCACCTTCTTTTACGTCAAACGCTTCGTAAAACTCAGGCATGTTCGACAAGATACCGATTACACGGTAGTGGCTTGGTGAATGAGGGTCTGTTAATAAACGATTACGTAACTCTTCATCGCGGTAGTTACGACGCCAGATTTGTGACCAACCCATAAAGAAGCGTTGATCGCCTGTGTAACCATCTATCACGGGTGCTTTTTTATCACCTAAAGAGAGCATATACGCTTTATGCGCAACGGTTAACCCACCTAAGTCACCAATGTTTTCGCCAAGCGTTAGCTCGCCATTAACACTTGCATCTTCAAATGGTTTATATTCGTTATACTGTGCAACTAAAGCCGCTGTACGCTCTTCAAATTGCTTAAGGTCAGTCTCACTCCACCAGTTACGTAAGTTACCGTCACCGTCGTATTTAGCACCTTGGTCGTCAAAACCATGACCAAGCTCATGCCCAATTACCGCGCCAATTGCGCCGTAGTTTACAGCATCATCCGCTTCTAAATTAAAGAATGGCGGTTGTAAAATAGCTGCTGGAAATACAATTTCGTTGTTTACTGGATTGTAATACGCATTGACTGTTTGCGGAGTCATGTGCCATTCAGAGCGATCAACTGGTTTACCCAATTTAGCAATCATATCTGCGTATGCCCATTCGCTATAACGGATGTAATTGCCTACTAGCTCGTCTGAGTTAATCTCTAGCTCAGAGTAATCTTTCCACGTGTCTGGGTAACCAATCTTAGGCGTAAATTTGTCTAATTTTTCTTTCGCTGCAAGCTTTGTTTCAGGGCTCATCCACTCAAGATTTTCGATAGCAACGCCATAACCTTTAATTACGTTATCAACTAACTCTTCCATGCGTGCTTTAGCTTCTGGCGGGAAGTTATCTTTAACGTATACCTTACCTAAAATTTCACCAAGTACACTGTTAGATGCATCAACCGCTTGCTTCCAAAGAGGTGCTTGTTCTTTTACGCCACGAAGTGTTGTACTGTAAAAGTCAAAGTTAAGGTTAACTAAATCTTCGCTAAGTAGCTCTGCATAACCACTTACAAAATGAAATTTTAAGTAGTTTTTCCACGTTGCTAAATCAGTGTCTTTGTAAATAGTAGCAAGTGCTTCTAAATAGCTTGGTTGACGTACAATAATATCACTTGTACTCACGCCCGCATCTTTAAAGAATGCAGCTAAATCAAGGTCACCCATCAACTTGCTTGCAACTGCTACTGTCATCTTGTTATAAGATTTAGTTGCATCACGGCTTTGCACACGGCTCCACTGAGCATCAGCTAGTGTTTTTTCAAATGCAAGTACGCTCTTAGCAGCTTCTGCTGCATTTTTAACGCCTGATTTTGCTAAAACATCAGTGATGTATTGCTCGTAAGAAGCGCGAATTTTAGTGAATTTTTCGTCATCTTTTAAGTAATAGTCACGATCTGGTAAACCAAGACCCGACTGAGATAAATACAATGCATACTCGCTTGAGTTTTTAGCATCGTTATTTACAAACCAACCAAACGGTAAAGTACCGCCTTGTTTTTGAATTTTAGCCATTAAACCCACTAAATCAGCTTTAGATTTAACGCTATCAATTGTATCTAATGAAGGTTGTAATGGCGTAATACCTAGCTCATTACGCGCATTTTTATTCATATAGCTTTTATAAAATGCACCAATTTTGTACTCATCACTGCCTTTTTTAGCGGCTTTGTTTGCGGCTGCACTTTCAAGGGCTATTTTCATCGCTTTTTGCGACTCATCATATAATTGCGAAAAAGAACCGTAGTTAGATTTATCACCTGGTATTTCAGTTTTAGCTAACCACTGACCATTTACATGGTAGTAAAAATCGTCTTGTGCGCGTACTGAACTATCCATATTAGCTAATTCAATACCAAGCTCTAGTGGTTTTTCAGCGGGTGCTGTTACTACTGGAGTGTCGGTTACTTTAGTTTCTTGTTGTTTTTCACCACAACCTACCAAGCCAAGCGCAAGTGCGATACTTGCAGCAGCCATTGTTACTTTATTCATAATGATTCCGTTTGTTAGTTAGAATTAAATCATACCAATCTGCTTATGTATGGGGTCTATTTAACGTTAAGAAAATTACGCTATAACTAGGCAAAAGTTTTTGTATCTAGTTGTTCTAAATAAAAAATTTTTAACGACGTTATAGTGCAATTTAATTCGTTAAATTGATCAAAGGTTTATGCAGGTTGGTATCACATACCAACTCCATTAAATTCTTGAATATAGCAGGAGTAAAAATAGCACTGCCTGTACGCTTTTACTTAATGGAATGGGTATCAAGGGAGCTTTAAATAATAAAGCACACCACGCAGTATCATAAACCTCATTAGGCCAACAATAAAATGGAATATGTAACAAAGTATTTTGAATGCGGTGAGCTGCAAAATTAGCCCCACCAATAACAAGATGGTGGGTAGTTAAGGCTTGCTTTTATTTTTTCCGTGAAGCGCTAAACGCTCTAGTTTTTCTTTTAAAGAAGGGGGTGCAGAAGATGCTATCGCGTTTAAGTAATCCGCTGTTTGCTCACTCATTTTACGTGAGTTGGTAACTGCAGGACTGCCCGACTTATTCGCTGTACTTAATCTTTGAGTTGCTTGAGGATTTGCAGTTATTTTTATTTGCCCGAGTTCTGCCATTCCGGCAGCTCTAAAATGTGAAAGCATATCCATTTTTAAATAATTAAGCCTAAGCGCGATAGGTGCAGATACCGCCTCTATCATTAGCGTGCCGTCTCGGTAATTACTGACTCGGCATTTATCACCCAATTTAGGACCTAAAAAATCTTTAAGTAGTGTTTGCTGTGTATCAAGTGCTTGGCTTTTGCCTGCATAAGCCGATAAACGATTATTTAACCCCGCCATAATATCGGTTAGCGGTTTTGGTGCATATCTATCTTTAGCCATTTTACACCTCGTAAAACTTACACATTACATTGATACCAATTTTATTAAAAACATAAGCATTCTAGCCGATTAAATAACTCACTAATTTAATGCAATTGGTATACTTAAACCCAAAGAAAACACCCTGAGTTTAAGTATACACCTCGTATTAATACTACGCGCCGGCTATTTGCATTTGCTCTATTAGTACTGAGCCTGTTTGAATACCACCACGGCGTTCTATATCACCACCAATGGCGGAAATACCTTTAAACATGTCTTTTAAATTACCAGCAATGGTAATTTCGCTTACCGGATATTGAATTTCACCATTTTCAACCCAAAAACCAGCAGCACCACGAGAGTAGTCACCCGTTACGGTATTTACGCCCTGCCCCATTAGCTCTGTAACTAATAAGCCAGTGTCCATGGTTTTTAATAGTGCAGTTAAATCGTTATGAGTTTGCTCAACAAGCCAGTTATGTATACCGCCAGCATGTCCTGTTGGCATCATGTTCATTTTACGCGCGGCATAACTTGCTAGTAAATACGTTTGTAACTCGCCGCCTTGAATAATTTCTCTATCGAATGTTTTAACACCTTCGCTATCAAACGGTGACGATGCCAACCCTTTTAAAATATGTGGGCGCTCAGCAATATTCACACAATTACTAAATACCTGAGTGCCTAAGCTATCAAGTAAAAAACTTGATTTACGATAAAGTGCGCCACCACCAATTGCCGACACCAAGTGACCAAACAATGAATTTGCAATATCGGCTCTAAAAATAACAGGCACTTTCATTGTGCCTAACTTTTGGCTGTTTAATTTAGCCAAAGTTTCAGCTGCCGCTTCAAGACCCACTGCCGCCGCATCATTTAAACCAGCCTGATCGCGTGCAACCGTATAAGCAGAGTCGCGCTGCATATGCTCGCCATCTTGACCTATTACCATAGTACTAATACTGTGACGAGTACGTGGAAAGCCTGCAATTAAACCGTGGCTGTTACCATAAACACGTAATCCCTGATGCGATGAAAAACTCGCACCATCAGAGTTAACAATGCGCTCGTCTGCATTTAATGCAGCTTGCTCAGCAGCATGACAAAGCTCAATACCTTCCTCAGGACTTACATCCCAAGGATGGTATAAATCTAAATCTTTAGGATTAAATTCAAGTAACTCTTTATCAGCAACGCCGTTGAATGGATCATCCGATGTAAATTTGGCTATATCAATCGCTTTTTCGACTACCGTGCGCAATGTTTTTGGATTTAAATCAGCCGTCGACGCCGAACCTTTATTGTTACCAACATATACACTAATGCCTAAGCCGCCATCTTGGTTAAACTCAATGGTTTCTACTTCACCCATTCGTGTGCTAACCGATAAACCAGACGTGCTAGACATAGCAGCTTCTGCAGCTGTAGCACCTAATTTTTTAGCATGTTCGAGTACTTCTGATACCGCATCTTTAACTTGCGATATTTGAGAATAAATTGGATCGTTTTGTTGGCTTTTCATAAATTAAGTCCTGAGCCTTAGAGGCATAATGCACGCATTTCTTATATTTAAATGCTAACACACTCAATGCATCACATCAGCTAATATTCCTAAGTATCATATTCATGTATAATGGTAAAAGTTATTTTTATTTAAGAGCACCCCATGGCAAAGAAAAAAGGCAAGCCTGCTGAAATTGAAGAAGAAATTGAATATGTATCAAGAACGGAGCTTAAACGCGAAGCGCAAGAGTTTCATCAGTTAGGTACTGAAATTGCCAAAATGGGTAAAAAACAGCGCGAACGCCTGCCATTAAATGACGATTTAAAAGCAGCAATGGTTGTTGCTGATAAAATAAGTAACAAAAGCGACGCGTACCGCCGCCACTTAAACTACATAGCTAAAACACTGCGTACTGTTGAAAACATTGACGCGATTAGAGCGATTATCGATGTAATGCTTAATAAAAATAACCAAGCTGAAGTATTGGTCAAAAAAATTGAGCAACTACGTTCAGACCTAATTGAACAAGGTGATGACCTTATCAATGAGACTATTGAGCAGTTCCCGTCTCTTGATCGTCAGCAAATGCGTCAATTGGTTCGTAATGCGGCAAAAGAAGCGAAAGCTGAAAAGCCGGGTAAAGGTTATAAAGAGTTATTTCAATATCTCAAAGATGCCCATACTGTTACGTATTAATTAGACCGCATTAATTGATATTTTATTAAAAAAGGTGCTTCGGCGCCTTTTTTGTTATAGATCAAACCGCCTCACTGCGTACTTTTTTATAATCCCCCCTAAATAAATACTTAGGTGCGCGTGATGATTAAACTTCCACAATGGGATGAAACCCTAATAAACAAATATAATGTGTCTGGTCCGCGTTATACCTCTTATCCCACGGCTTTATCACTGCGTGACGGGTACCAGCAACAAGACCTACTAAGCGCTATAGAATCATCAACAAGTCGCTCTCTTTCTTTATATATTCACATCCCGTTTTGTAGTCAGCTGTGCTACTACTGTGGTTGTAATAAAATAATTACCCGCCATCAATCTAAGGCAGATACGTATCTCGACTTTTTAGCAAAAGAAATTACTGCCCAAGCGCCTTTATTTAAAAGCTACACGGTTGAGCAATTACATTTGGGGGGTGGTACTCCCACCTTTTTAACCGCAAAACAAATGACCCGTTTAATTAAGCTTTTAGAGCAACACTTTAATTTTACAAGCACAACAGAGCGCGGCATTGAAATAGACCCACGCTCACTTGCCGATAATATGCTTGTTGATTTAAGAATACTTGGCTTTAACCGCGTCTCGTTTGGTATACAAGACTTTAACGATGACGTACAACTTGCTGTTAATCGCCCGCAAAATGCAAATATCGTTAAGCAATTAATTACACAAGCTCGCGAGCTGGGGTTTCAATCTATTAATGCAGATATGATTTACGGGCTTCCTCTGCAAACACCAGAGAGCTTTAGGCAAACTATAGAGCAACTTATTGAGCTAAGCCCTGATAGAGTATCAGTGTTTAACTATGCGCATTTACCAGAGCGCTTTGCCGCACAGCGTAAGATTAAAGATACCGATTTACCCAGTGCACATAACAAGCTCACCATGTTTAAAAATACCTTGGAGCAAATGACGCAGGCAGGCTATCAATTTATTGGTATGGACCATTTTGCAAAAACTGATAATGAACTAGCTGTTGCGCAAAATGAAGGCAAGTTACATCGTAACTTTCAAGGTTATACAACCCATGGAAATTGTGATTTATTAGGTTTAGGCGTGTCATCAATTTCGCAAATTGGCACTGCCATTTTACAAAATCAAAAAGAATTAAAACATTATTACCACAGCATCGAAACACAAAGCGGCAGTGCTCTTAATAAAGGAATGCACTTAACACATGATGATGTAATTCGTGCTGATGCAATTAAACAGCTCATTTGCCAATTTGAATTAAATATACAAGACTTTAGTGAAAAACACGCGCTTATATTTAATGACTACTTTGAGAGTGCATTAGTAGCGCTTGCGCCACTTATAAAAGATGAACTAGTCACTATAATTGATAATAAGATTAGCGTAACACCACGCGGAAACTTATTCATTCGTATTATTTGTATGTGCTTCGATGCTCACTTACAAAAACAAATAAATGCGACGCGTTTTTCACGAGTGATTTAACTGATACTAATTTAATGCAATTAGTATGAAAATTTTTACGCATAAAAAAAGCAGACCAAGGTCTGCTTTTTTTGAGTACTCGAAAAACTAAAGCTAGTTAAAAACTACTTTATCGCTGCCAGGAGCGGCTTTAAATTCAATGATAATTTTAGCGCAATCGGCTTTAACTTCATCTTTAAGTGTTTCTTCTGCGTGCCAGCGAGCCTTATCTAACTTAAAAATCTCTTTTTTAGAGTATTTTTTACGTGCATCGTGCGTCGGCATCTCTTTAACTACCTGGTACATTTGATGAATGCCAGGATACAGCGCCGTTAAATCACGCTCGCTCTCAAAGCCATATTGAGACATAAGTACCCAAATACGTAAACAGCCTTCAGAAAACTCACACTGCTCTTCATTCATTGCACGCGCAATTAAATGAATACTATCGGCTAGTTTTGCATTTCGCTCTAAGCGAGACTTTTCAAGCTTTTGCTTTTTCTCAGTCTGCGCCTTCGCAATTAACTTTTTTTGCGCATTTAACTTATACAATAACTGACCTGCATAAAATGCCAAGCCAGCTATAATAGCAGCGCCTAAAAGTAAGGCTAAAATTACCGCGGTACTCATTAATAACCCTTATTAATTACTTGTCTTCTTCATCATCTAGCCATTCATTTGCTAGATCATTTGATAAATACTGATCAAAGTCAGAATTTGACTTGTCTTCATCACTAAAGTCATCTTCAAGCTCTAGTTCATCTTCGTCTTCAAGACCTAACAATTCACATAAAACTTGATGACGAGCAATGCGGCTATTAAAATATTTAGCATCTTTGCCTGTTAGTAATTCACCACCTTCATGGCGCTCAACTAATTTAAGTAAACGCACATCGTTCTCAAGCGCTTCAAGCTCTTGCTCTGGTGTAAACTCTGGCTGTACAACTTTTTTAAGCTCAATAGTTGGCTTCAAGTTACGTTTCATTTCTACTTTTGGTTCAACAGCAGTTGCAACCAATGGCACTGGTTTTTTACTACCAATACGCTTATCTCTAGAACCTGATTGTGAATTTTGGCTATCACCATTTAATACATCCGGTGCATTACGCGAACCAGGCTTAGCGCCTTTGGTTTTTTTAACTCGTTGCTCTTTTAACGCACGCATCTCTTTAAGCTTATCTTGGCTTAAACGTACAGGTCCATTTGCTGGGCTTTTGCGTGACTTTTTCGTTCTACTCATATCTTGATCGTCTCACTTAAGAGGTTTTGAGCGAGGCGCAAATTAATGGGCATCGCAATGCTGGCATAGCCAGAAGAATTCAGTTTGCGCTTCAGAGGTTGGGCTTCTCTGTGTTATAGCGCCTAAACTAGCTTACTGCTAGTTATTAAACGGTGGGTATTGTAACAGGACAAATAAAAAGGCGGTAGAGAAAACATCTCTACCGCCTGCTAATCTGAGCGCCATTATCTGGACACTTCTCCCTTCGACTTTTTTTAGTCTTTATTATTTTTATTATTATCAGTCCGTATTGTTATTATTTTTACGTTCCTTGTAGCATTCCATTTTGTTTTTATTATTAAACTTCCATGAGTTTTTATTATTATCGGTCTTCCTGACTCTTTTTTATTATTTCCTTTAGTAGCACCAATCTTGTGCTATGTAGTCGTGCCGCGCTACTTTCCTTATAGCTATTTCCGTTTTTTTATTGTTTTTTTGCGACAGGGGTTAATCTACTCGTTAATAATTTTGTTACAACTAATTTATATCTTTTTTCTTACACTACATACATTAACAAATTTAACTTATTTTAAATTACAATGAGTTAATGAAAAAAAAATATTTAAAATAAGACTTTTCTCACACCACCGCATGGTCAATGTCTTACAAAGCATAACGGTAATATCGCTAATTTCGGACACAAAAAAAGCAGCTTAAGCTGCTTTTTTATACATATTGTAGTCTATTCATTAATTAAAAATAAATAAATACGACTTTAGTGTAAACCACCTAAGTACTGAGAAAGTACTTCAATGTCTTTATCTGTTAATTTTTTTGCAATATCGCCCATCATGCCATTTAGGTCATTATGACGAGTACCATCACGGAATTTTTCAAGTTGAGACTTGATGTATCCTGGATGCTGAAAAGAAATTTTTGGAAACTTAGCAAGTGACGAACCGTTACCACGTGGACCATGACATGCTGCACATGATGGAATTCCACGCTCTGCATCGCCTGCTTTAAAAAGCATTTCGCCAACATCAACGACATCTTTAGGTGTAGCACCTTCGGTCATGTTCATTGAAGAAAAATAAGCTGCTAGATCTTTCATGTCTTGCTCGCTAAGTGGCATAGCCATAGCGCTCATTACTGGATCCATACGCCCTTCTTTGCCGCCTGACGTCATACCTAATTTTAAATCCTGAAGTTGCTTAAGGATATAATCTGGATGTTGACCTGCAATTTTAGGGTAAATATTAACCGGCGCATTACCGTCTGGGCCGTGACAAGCCGCACACGTTGCTGATTTTTCTTTACCTGCGTTTACATCGCCATCAAATGCTGTTGCGTTGCTTGCTGACAACGCACCAAGCAATATTGTTAAAGATAGTGCTATTTTTTTCATGGTGAATTCTCTGTTTCCGACCCTGTATCATCTACAATCGTGATGCTGTAATACATATATTCTACACGATAATAAATTCTCTGGCACGTTTTCTACACATATTAAGCTTATAATTTACAGGGTTTTGACTTAGATTAAGCTTTAACATGTTTTAAATGTACCATAGGTACTGTTTTTAGGTGCTTAAATACGCTTTTTAATACATCCTTTATAGTATAAAATACGTGCCCTGAGTGAATTTGGTTTACTCAACGTTATTTTTTTAAGTTTTAGGAGAGCCTGTGCTCAAATCTCGTATCAAATATAATACTGCGTCTTTCGTAACAAGCGCTCCCGACATTACTAAATTACCTGCTGATACGGGAATTGAAGTTGCGTTTGCCGGTCGTTCCAATGCAGGTAAGTCGAGTGCATTAAATGCATTAACCGATCAAAAGCTAGCACGTACAAGTAAAACACCTGGGCGTACCCAGCTAATCAATACATTCGATTTAGCGGATGTTGACGATATGCGCCTTATCGATTTGCCAGGCTATGGCTTTGCTAAAGTACCAATCGAAATGAAAAAGAAATGGCAAAAGTCGTTAGGCGAATACCTACAAAAGCGTCAAAGCTTAAAAGGTATTGTTATTTTAATGGATATTCGTCATCCATTAAAAGACTTAGACCGTGATTTAATTAATTGGGCAATTGGTAGTGAAATTCCAGTATTAGCACTATTAACTAAAGCCGACAAACTAAAGCAAGGCCCTCGTAAATCACAAGTACTGCAAGTTCGCCGTGAATTAAGCACGCTTGATGGGGATATTACAGTTCATGCATTTTCATCATTAAAAGGCACGGGTTTACCAGAAGTAGCTAAAAAGCTAGATGAATGGTTTTTAGGACCTGTGATTGCTATACCACCTACTGATGAAGTAGTCACTGACGAAACTAACCCAGAGGCTTAAGATCTGGTGTTAGGATAAATAAAACTGCTCTTTGGCAGATTTAATAAAATAGCCGAGCTTATCAGACTCGGCTTTTTCAGCCCACTGATAAAATACACTGCGTGAAACTCGCGCACTACAACCATACGGTAGCCTTAAATAAGGCACCTTTGAACCTTTGTAGTCTTTTATATGCAAAGGCTGCTGAGCGCTCACCAGCCACTGCCTAGCTAGATTATCAATACAACACAACACCTGTCCTTGCGCTGTATTTTCAAAACGCCAATCAACAATAATAAACGGCGCATCATCAACCGTTATTGTTATTTTTTCGACAGGTGTTTTTAAATAAAATTGCTCACCTTCTTTACATAGAACAGAAGCAAACAACTTCACCATGGCTGGGCGTGTTATTTCGCTGCCATCGTAAAACCATTTCCCCTCATGATTAATAACAATTGGCTGCTCCCCACAATGGTTAGGCTGCCAACTATTAAAAGGTTTGCTTGGCTCGCTTAATTGCTTGCTAAGCTCACTTAAAGAAATCACTGTTTTTTAAGTGTAATTGCAAACGTAACAGGTACTGCTGTTGCAATTGAAGGTAAACCCGCTAATTTTTGCAGTTGTTTAACGCCTTCAGTTACACCAAAATCACTACTATTAATAATAATAGGTGTTAATGATGATACGGTTAAATCGCCACTTTGCGTGCTATTAACGAGTACATCAATAGCCAATGATTTTTTATTACCATGAAAATCAAGTTCCGCTTCAATACCTTTCAATACATATTGACCAGATTTTTTAAGATTACTCAGCTCTTTAGTTAAATTTGCAGTTAAAACAGCATTGGGGAATTTAGCTGCTTCAAATAATATTGCTGTTAAACGCTCATTACGAATAGGAATTAGAGTTTCGGCTGATGTTAAATCAACATTAACGCTAAACTCACCTTTATCAGAAAGCATACCTTCAAGGTTAGTAAAATGGTGAGCTTCAGCAATCGAATCTTTTTTAATTGAAACAAAGCTTAGTTGGCTTTTATCATTCACTAGCTGCCAATCGGCCTGAGCAACATTAGAAATAACTAAACTTGATAAAGAAAAACCTGCAATAGCTAATGCTTTAAACATAACGCACTCCTTAGTAATAAAATGAAAATAATAATATTACTTTGATGGTATCACCTGCGATGTACCCAAACCACCTCGAAATGACGAATGAATAATACAATAGGTATAGCGCAATAAATAATTTTTTAGATAGGATTTTCAGGTGTAAAACAAAAAACGGCCCACCAAACAAGTTGGTAGGCCGGTATAGCAAACTGGGGAGAAGCTATCAATTTGTTGCACCCTTTCAGATGCATCATCAACAGGATGTCCTACAGGATAGGACAGGCGGGACTTTAACAAAAGCACGCATTAAAATACAATCATATTCCTGTAAAACAGCTCGAATTGACGAACATATAACGATTTAATACAAATAGTTGCTTAAATTAACCTTATTTTAACTAAAGCTTGCACATAGCTAATTGAATCGCTGTTATTCGCCCTTTTACTTAAACATAAAAAAAGCGCCAAAAGGCGCTTTAATTAAAATGCTCAAATTGCATTAATGGGCTTGTTCCCAGTTGTCACCCTCGTCGGCTTCAACAATAAGTGGCACATCAAGCGCTGCAGCTTGCGACATCAGTTCACAAATATGTTTTGTATATTCTGGTGCGCAGTCTGTTTTAATTTCAAATACTAATTCATCATGTACTTGCATTAGTAGCTTAATCGTATTTGGCGCCTGTTCGTGTACCCAACGGTTAACACTCAGCATTGCTTTTTTAATAATATCGGCGGCAGTACCTTGCATTGGTGCGTTTATAGCAGCACGTTCGGCTCCTTTCCTGCGCGCGCCATTACGTGCGTTTATTTCTGGTAAATGTAGGCGGCGACCAAATATTGTTTCAACATAGCCATTTTCAGCTGCTTTTTCGCGTGTTGTTTCCATGTACTCTAATACACCAGGAAAACGCTCAAAGTATTTATCTATGTAATGCTGCGCTTCATGGCGTGGCACATCTAGTTGACGTGCTAAACCAAATGCCGACATACCATAAATTAAGCCAAAGTTTACTGCTTTCGCCTTGCGGCGCATATCGGTAGTTACATCATCAAGCTCTACACCAAATACTTCAGCGGCAGTTGCACTGTGTACATCTAAGCCGTTAGCAAATGCATTTAATAAACCTTTGTCTTGTGAAAGGTGCGCCATAATGCGCAGCTCAATTTGACTATAATCGGCAGCGACAATTTTATAACCATCTGCAGCTATAAACGCTTCACGAATTCGACGCCCTTCTTCCGAACGAATAGGAATATTTTGTAAATTAGGATCTGTTGAACTCAAGCGCCCCGTTGCAGTAATTGCCTGATGATAAGACGTATGTACACGCTGGGTTTTCTCATTCACCATTAATGGTAATTTATCGGTGTAAGTTGATTTAAGCTTTGATAAACCACGATGCTCTATAATTACTTTAGGTAGTGGATAATCATGAGCAAGCTCTTGCAATACTTCTTCTGCGGTAGAAGGTGCACCTTTAGGTGTTTTTTTGATGATAGGCAGGCCAAGCTTTTCAAACAACAATACTTGTAGTTGCTTAGGAGAGCTTAAATTAAATGGTTCGCCTGCTATTTCAAATGCTTCTTTTTCAAGTTCAATTAAACGCTCGCCTAATCGTTGGCTGTGCGCTGCAAGCATATTGCTATCTATTGCTACACCTGTGCGTTCAATATCAGAAATCACACTAACAAGTGGCATTTCTATATCTTCGAATACAGATTTTAGCTTTTCATCAGCCGCTATTTTTGGCCAAAGCACTTCATGTAGGCGCAAAGTAATATCGGCATCTTCTGCAGCGTAAGGCGCAGCTTTTTCAAGTTCAATTTGGTTGAAGGTAAGTTGCTTTTTACCTTTGCCAGCAATATCTTCAAAGCTAATATTTTTATGGCCTAGATATTTAAGTGCTAGCGAGTGCATATCATGGCGTGTACCCACACTATTAAATACGTATGACTCAAGCATGGTGTCAAACTTAATACCATTTAGCGCAAAACCTGCATTCGCTAATACACTTTTGTCGTATTTAAGGTTTTGCCCTACTTTAGCTTTGTTTTCATCGGCCAAAATTGGACCTAGCTTTTGCATTACAAATTCAAGGCTTAGTTGATCAGGCGCACCTGGGTAGTCATGCGCTAGAGGTAAATACACAGCTTCACCCGCTTTTACGGCAAAACTCATACCCACTAATTGCGCTTTCATGTAATCAAGGCTGGTAGTTTCTGTATCAAATGCAAATAACTCGGCACTATTTAATTGCTCTATTAACGTATCAAATTGCGCTTGCGTTAAAATAGTTTCGTAATGAGCATCTTCTACTTTTGGTAATTCAGTGGCTTCGGTAGGTACAGCTAAGTGTGTTTCTGCATCTTTAGGGTTATCTAGCAACTCAGCTAACCAACGACGGAATTCGCACTCACCATATAGTGCAATTAATTCGTCTTTGTTAGGTTCTTGAAGTTTGAATGTATCAAGATCAGATTCGACTTCAACATCACACTTGATTGTCGCAAGTTCGTAGCTCAAAGGCAGATGATCAAGAGCAATTGCTAACTTTTCACCTATTTTACCCTTAATCTCACTTGCGTGATCCATTACACCTTGAAGCGAGCCATATTTTTCTAACCACTTAACCGCCGTTTTAGGCCCACAACCTTCAACACCAGGGATGTTATCGACCTTATCGCCCATTAATGCTAAGTAATCAATAATAAGTTCAGGACCTACACCAAACTTTTCAACCACAGTAAGGGGATCTGAAATACTGTCGGTCATCGTGTTTATGAGCGTAACGTGTTCATTTACAAGTTGCGCCATATCTTTATCACCAGTGGAGACGAGTACATGTCGTTTTTGCTCTGACGCTATACGTGCAAATGTGCCAATAACATCATCGGCTTCAACACCTTCGATGCTAATTAGCGGAAAACCCATCGCTTTGATAATACTGTGTATTGGTGCTATTTGTGTGCGTAAGTCATCCGGCATAGGCGGACGATTTGCCTTATACTCGCTATACATGTCGTTACGGAACGTTTTGCCTTTTGCATCAAATATAACCACCATGTGTGAGGGATCATATTGTCTGATCAAGCTTTTAAGCATGTTGATCACGCCGTAAATAGCGCCCGTAGCCTCACCTTTAGAATTAGTTAAATGCGGCGGAGAATGATAAGCACGAAATAAATATGACGAGCCATCAACTAAAATAAGTGGGTTTTCGGGGATCTGAGCCATGGTGAATTTGGATCCTAAATGCAAAAAATTAAGGTGATTGTAAGCATGCCATAAGGTAGGAAATAAAACGACTGTGAATTATCAATCATTGTCTCATTTCAACTTGAGCAAGCTGTGGATAAGTATGTAGATAACAGCCACAAAAAATTCTTCCAAAGCATAATACAATGCCTAGAAAATACTTTAACTACATGTTTTTATTTAAAAAAGATAATACGAGGTTCTTTTTTTATTCTTTTAGACCAATGTGGAAAAAGGTTTTTTAACGACTACATCCGCTGTTACTCACTTCGATTATAGTCATCCAACCCAATAACCGGACGAGTATTCTAGCACAATGGATCGAAGATCATAGCGATCCTTTATAATTTTTTTAAAGGCAAAGTGATCGCAAATGGCATAAACCGCAAAACGACTTGTACTGCGAATGATTTTTGTACTAAAAATTTATTTTCGCGAGAAATTTTGAGCATGTTAAACTTCATCCGATCGACTTATAAAAAAGACTTTAGGGGCACAAAAGCATGAAAAACGTAGCAGTAATATTAGCAGGGTCTGGTGTGTACGATGGTAGTGAAATTAATGAAGCAATTTTAACTTTATTACATATAGCCAAAAATGGCGCAACGTATCAGTGTTTTGCACCAGATATTGAGCAACTTCATACCATTAACCATTTAACAGGTGAAGTAATGCCTGATAAACGCAATGTATTAACAGAAGCTGCTCGCATTGCACGAGGTGACATTAAATCACTGATTGAACTAGACGTGACTCAGTTTGACGCATTAATTGTACCTGGCGGTTTCGGTGCTGCAAAAAACTTATGCGATTTTGCAATTAAAGGCGCAAAAGCAAATATCAATCAGGACGTCCTTAATGCTTGTAAATCATTTGCAAAAGCGAATAAGCCTGCAGGTTATATGTGTATCGCACCCGCTTTGATCCCATTTATTTACGATAATGCCCAACTCACTATTGGTAACGATGTAGATACAGCACAAGCACTAAGCACATTAGGCGCCAAACATATTAACTGCGCAGTGGATGATGTAGTGATCGATGAAGCAAATAAGCTAGTTACCACTCCTGCTTACATGTTGGCACAATCGATTCTTGATGCGGATGCGGGGATCGCAAAACTAGTTACTAGCGTATTAACAATGAATTAATTTTGATCTTAAGATCTAAGAAGTTAATTATATGACTGATTACGCTTATTAAATTGCTCAACAAAAAACAATAAATAATTAAATTTTATTGCGTTAACGCAAAAAGTAGTCAGTTTTATTAATAAAAACGTCTCTTAGCATTTTATAAATTGGCTCAGAGAGTTATAATCGGTTTAATTTCCGTCATCTATATCGTGATTGATCACGTTCAAATCGAAGTGAGCAAGGCAAAATGAAAAAATTAACAGCTGCTGCATTATTATTGCTAGCAACCACCGCATACGCACAGCCATATGATAACTCTATGACTGAAGATGCAATTAAAAAACGTCTCGCGCCGGTTGGTGCTGTGTATCTTGAAGGTGATAAAGCAGCTGTTGCTGCAGTACCTACAGGCCCACGTTCTGGTGAGCAAGTATATCAGGGTGCATGTTTTGCATGTCATGGCACTGGTGCACTAGGCGCGCCAAAGTCAGCTGACGATTGGGCTCCACGCATAGCTAAAGGTAAAGACACTTTACTTGGGCATGCAATTAATGGTTTTAATGCAATGCCGCCAAAAGGCACTTGTATGGATTGTTCTGATGATGAGATAAGCGCTGCAATCGATTTTATGACATCTAAATAAGTATTTGTAAAATAAAAAAGGTTTACCTATGGGTAAGCCTTTTTTAATACCTTTTTAACGCTTTTAGCGCCTTAATTAGGGTAATATCCACTTGACGATCGCCGCTAAAAATGAAATTATAAGGCTAATAACTATACAATAATAATAGTCGGTTAACGTCATTGGAAGATAAACTCTCAGCATCGAGTAAGTTAGCGTATCAAAACAAGCGCCTTAAAGTGCTACTCGAAAAGTACAAACAATCCCATCACCTACAAAATGCGCTGATCCAACTATCAGAGCAAGCTAGTACTGTTGCTGAGTTAACTCTGTTATATCCCGCTATCCATGACATTTTACAAAAATATGTGCCTAGTAAAAGTTTTTATGTCGTTTTATCGAACCAAGACACACAATCATTAGAGCTTTCTTACTTTTCAGATGAAAAAGATGGAATTGCAGTTGCACTCAACCAAACAAACAGCTTTGATGAAGGCGCGACTGGCTATGTATTTAAACAAGGCAAAACAACCTGTTTTACTAAGCAGCAAATGCAAGACGCAGCTGCAAAAGGTTTATTTAAAGCATTAGGCACCCCCGCCGAGCATTGGGTTGGCGTACCTGTTTATCAGGAAAGAAATATCATTGGTGTGCTCGCTGCACAAAGTTACGATACTCGAAAAGGTTACAGTGACCAGCAAATACAATTGCTTGAGGTTATGTCACTTTACTTAGCAACAGCAATAGAGCGTGTTAAAAAACGAGAGCTATTAGAATCAGAAGTTAAAATTCGTACCCGTGCACTCACTCAGAGTAATGACGCATTAAACCTAGAAATAGAGCAACGAAAACGCGCACTTCAACGTCAACAAATTCTATTTAAAATTTCAGAATTAGCGACTCAAGCTAAAAACCTTAACGATGCTTACGTTAAAATACATGAAATAATAAAAACAATTACCTATGCAGAAAATTTATATATTGCACTTTATGATAAAGAATCTGGCTGGATCAGCTTTCCTTATTGTGTTGATGAATTTAAAGATAATACGCAACCAAGACGCTTTGCTAAAGGCTATAGTGAGCTAGTTATAAGCACCGAAGAAACACAACTTATACATCCGTGCAGAGCAAAAAAATTAATAGAGAAAGGCGTAGTACAACGAGCTAAACCAGTAAAAAAAGAGCAAATGGCCACCAGTTGGTTGGGTGCTCCACTAAAGACCTCGCAAGGAGTTATGGGTTTAATTGTTTGCCAAGCCTATTACAACAAACATATTTTTAACCAAGATGATTGCGAACTTATCACCTTTGTATCGCATCAAATTGCAGCTGTATTGCAAACCAAACTAGCTAACCAAGCAATAAAAAAAAGCCACCAAGAGCTAGAGTTTCGGGTGAGCGAAAAAACGAAAGAGTTACGTCAAACTAATTTACATTTACAAATGCAAATGGAAGAGCGAAAAAAAATAGAACAGCAGCTTTATCATGATGCACATCATGACTCTCTCACTAGTTTGCCTAATCGTAGTTTATTTTTAACACAACTAGAAAAAACGCTACAACATTTTCAACGCTTTCCTGAACATCATTTTGCTGTGTTATTTATAGATTTAGACAAATTTAAAGATATAAACGACCAGTTAGGACATCATGCCGGTGATCAATTTTTAATTAGTGTCGCAGAGCTATTTTCTCAGTGCATACGCGAGCACGATTTACTTGCTCGCTTAGGCGGGGATGAATTTGTTATTTTATTAACGCATTTAACCGAGCCACAGCAAGCGGAAGACGTTGCAAATCGTATTATTGATTTAATGAAGAAACCATTTAGTTTAAAAGGTACCTCTCTTCAAAGCGGCGCGAGTATAGGAATAACCTACTCAAAGCACGACTATACACACACAGACGAAATTATTCGCGATGCTGATGCAGCTATGTATTATGCAAAAAATTCGGGCCGAAATCGCTACGAGTTATTTCATCCACTCTTGTCACAATCAGTATCACAGCAAGAATTACATATATTGCATCATTTAGATGCATTACCAATGAGCTTTAGAAGCTCAGAAATTATTACCTTAGATGAGCAACATCAATCTGAATCATTATTTGAAGCATTTGGTGAACACCCAATACTTGGTTTTACTAGCTTTGATATTTTGAAAAAGTTTGCATCCGACAAAGAACAGCATCTTGAGGTAGAATTACAGCTACTACAACGAGCTTATGCACAAGCGCTTGAAGCTAATGTAAGTATGGCACTTGTGCCCTGCTCTTGCCTGTTATTAGAGCCTCATGAATTTACTTTATTCACCGAAGTACTGAGCAAACAAATTGGCCAAAGCCAGCTTTGTCTATTATTTGATGAGCAAGAAATTCGCCATGCATGTGCTACACAACTCGAAAATCTAAAAAAACTTCCCCAGCTTGGCTACTCCATTGGATTAAACAATTTTGCTAGAGATAGATGTGAACTTAATTTATTAACCGACGTTAACTTCGACTATTTATTACTAAGTTCAACATTTAGCAAGCGTATTCTACAGCAGGAAAGCTATGATTTTCAGTTACAAGGCGTATTAGCAATAACTAAACTTAAAACAATAAAGGTAATAGCCAAGGGCCCATCAATACTCAACTTTAGAACATTATTAGATAAACACGGTTTAGCTTTTTTTGTCGGTAAACAACATTCTCTTGTTTGCGCTGAGCAATCTCCAACAAGCACAACGCAATCACAGCTCAGCTAAGAAATTACCCTTTATAGTAGTTAATTACTCAGGTTTTTTATTAAACATAGCCCGTAAATTAGCGACTCTTGCTTGGCCTTTTTCCATGCGCTCTGCTTGCGTATTTGGCGCCTTTTTGTTTTCGAACGCGAGATCGTCCTGCGGTAACTCTTGTACAAATCGGCTTAACTCAGTTTGTGAGGTTTCACCAAATTGACGACGAATTTTTGCATAAGTAAGTGTTAACTCCTGCTGTGCGCGAGTAATACCAACATAAGCTAAGCGGCGCTCTTCATCTACGTTGTCCTCATCAATACTGACCTGATGCGGAAGTAAGCCCTCTTCCATACCCACCATAAATACGTATGGGTACTCTAAGCCCTTTGATGCATGTAGTGTTGATAAGTGCACTGCATCAGTTTCATCTTCTTCTTCGTTACGCTCAAGCATATCGCGAAGGGTTAGCTTACTAACAACCTCAGCCAATGTCATTGGTTCGTTATCGGCATCACCGGTCAACATATCGGTGATCCAACGATATAGCTCGGATACGTTTTTCATGCGCATTTCAGCGGCTTTTGCGCTAGGGGACGACTCGTACAAATACGCCTCGTAGTTAATATTACGCACCAAGTCTTTAACTGCTTCAAGCGTGTCGCTTCGTACCGCGTTATCAGATAGCTCAACAACCCAACGAGCAAATCCAGCAAGCGCATTAAAGCCACGCCCTTTTAGTCTGTAGCCTAAATCGTTATCAAAGCAAGTAGCAAACAAGCTCGCATGTTTTTCGTTAGCTAATGTGCCAAGCTTTTCAAGGGTAACCGTACCTATTTCACGTCGTGGTGTATTTACGATACGTAAAAATGCATTGTCATCATCTTGATTAACTAGCAAACGTAAATACGCCATAATATCTTTAATTTCTGAGCGAGCAAAAAACGACATACCGCCACTAATTTTATAAGGGATACGGTTACTCATTAGTGATTTTTCAAAGCCACGCGCTTGATGATTACCACGATACAAAATAGCGTAGTCTTTATAGCTTGTGCGCTTCATAAACTTATGCGAGATTATTTCAGCAACTACGCGCTCAGATTCATGCTCTTCATCGCGACACCCTATTACTTTTATCGGTTCACCGTAACCTAGCTCACTAAATAGCTTTTTCTCTATATCGTGAGGGTTATTGGCAATTAAAATGTTAGCCGCTTTTAGTATTCGCCCTGCACTTCGATAATTTTGCTCAAGCTTTATTAGCCTAAGCCCTGGGTAGTCTTTACCTAATAACACTAAGTTTTGCGGACGTGCACCACGCCAAGAATAAATTGATTGGTCGTCATCACCTACCACGGTAAAACGGGCACGCTCGCCTACTAGCAATTTAACAAGTTGATATTGGCTCGTGTTGGTATCTTGATACTCATCCACCAACAAATATTTAAAGCGTTGCTGCCAACGCTCACGCGAAGTGGCATTATTAGTGAGTAACAAAGTAGGGATCATAATTAAATCATCAAAATCCAGTGCGTTATATGCACGTAGCTGATTTTGATAGCGAGCATAAAGCTGTGCAAACAAGGCTTTTTGCGCATCGCGCGCTTCACGTATTGCTTGCTCTGGCAGTACTAATTCGTTTTTCCAACTACCAATTTCCATTTTAAGTAGTTTGAGTAGGTCTTTGTCTTTTTTTAGTTCGTCTTCGGTGAGCTCACTAAGAAGCTGATTAGTATCTTGATCATCAAATAACGAAAAGCCAGGTTTAAACCCCAATGTGCTTAATTCTTTTTTTATTATTTCTAAACCGAGTGTATGAAACGTTGATACCCATAAACCTTTAGCGTCTTGCTTACCGAGCGTTTGCAGTACTCGCTCACGCATTTCTTTCGCTGCTTTATTGGTAAAAGTAACGGCGGCTATATTTCGCGCTTTGTACTCACATTTTTTCACTAAATAAGCGATTTTATTCGTAATAACACGGGTTTTACCAGAGCCTGCGCCTGCGAGTACTAAGCATGGACCACTAATATATTTTACGGCTTCATCTTGTTTAGGATTGAGTTTCATAACGACCAAAGAAATTTAAAAGACGCGCAATTTTAACGTAACCATTACTGCGAGCATAGCAATTGCCTTAATTAATTAAGGTAAAGATGATCATGTGTTAAATACCGTGGGTATAAGGTAATATTAGTTATTATCATTTAGGCAATGCCGAAGGGACAAATATGATCAACCCAGCAAAACTTGAAGAAATTGCTAAGCAAATTACTAGCAATATGCCACAAGGTGTAAAAAACCTAGCAGACACACTCGAAGGTAAAACAAAGCAAGTTTTACAAAACAAGCTTGCTGAGATGGACTTTGTGAGCCGTGAAGAATTTGATGTGCAAAGCCAAGTACTTATTCGTACTCGCGAAAAGTTAACCGAACTTGAAGCTAAAGTTGCATTGCTTGAGCAACAACTTAGCACTGAGACTGATACTGAATAATTACAAAGGCAGCTTAGGCTGCCTTTTGCGTTTTACTAAGTTTATTCAAATAGCTCATCAAGTACGTAATAAAATAACTTAGTCTGTTGCGCTAAACTCACACTCAGCATTTTTTGCGCAACTTGCTCGCCAGTTATTGGTTTGTAACGCTTTAAAAATGGAAGTCGTGTAATAACAGGAAAAATAATACTGCCTATTTTTTCTGCCACTCTAAATTGCTCACGATCACCTAACAATAAAGACGGTTGAAAAATGCTTACTTTATCAAAAGCGAGTGCTTTTATATGCTGCTCAAGCTCACCCTTCATTTTTAAATAAGGGCTATTGCTGTGCGTGTTCGCCCCGCTTGATGACACTAAACAATAATGCGTAACGCCATTACATGCCGCTAACTGCGCCGCTATAAACTGATAATCAAAATCAACTTTACGCTGAGCTTGTATCGATCCAGCTTGCTTACGGGTGGTGCCCAAACACGAAAACAATACGTCACCTTTAAACAGCTCAACGTATTGAGTTAATTTTTCAAAATCAATAACATGATTAACTAGCTTTGCGTGTAAAATAGGCAAAGCCCGACGGCTCAACGTAACCACTTTGGTATAATGCTCGCTATTAAGTAGCTTATGGAGCAACTCATTACCGACCAAACCTGTAGCACCAATTAATACCGCCGTTTTAGTCATGAATTTATTTACTCTCACCCACTTTATTAAGTACGTGTTGTACTGCTCTTTTATAGCTTTGCGTTTCTTCGCTCGCGCACGTCACTACAGATTCTAGATCATGAAGATGCCCGTTTTCTAAACCATACACCCAACCATGAACGCTTAGCTCTTGGCCACGCTCCCAAGCATCTTGCACTATATTAGTACGGCATACATTACGTACTTGCTCTATTACATTTAGCTCAATAAGGCGGCTTAATCGTTCGCTTTCTGGCATTGCGTCAAGTTGTTCAAGGTGCTTTTCTTTTACATCCCCTACATGGCGTAGCCAGTTGTCAATAAAGCCAAACTTTGCATTGCTTAAAACGGCTTGTACGCCACCACAACCGTAATGCCCCACAACCATGATATGTTTTACTTTTAAAACCTCTACAGCGTACTGCATAACCGATAAACAGTTATGATCGGTATGTACAACCACGTTAGCAACGTTACGATGTACAAATAATTCGCCTGGTAGTAAATCAACTATTTGATTAGCAGGTACACGAGAGTCTGAGCAACCAATCCATAAATATTCAGGATTTTGTTGCATAGATAAAATTTTAAAAAACTCAGGATCTGCTTCACTTGTACGAGCAGCCCAACGTTTATTGTTATCGAATAAATTTTTTAACTTTCTCATTGCATCTCTTATTAAGTCGAGGGCGGAAATTTAGTGGATATTAGCAAGAATCAAAATATTGCGAGGCGTTAACTGCTTTTCACAAAACGTTTTAACGCTTACTTGATAGCCTTGCTGTTGCAAATATAAAGCACGATCGAGCACAAGCCAAACCTCAATTGCCCTTCTGAACACATGTCGAACCAGTTCAACGCGATCAGTTATTTTTTTTCGAGCCTGCCCAATAGATAAATATTTATTGTAATCAGTATCTTGAGGTATGTTTAGTGTCTTTTTTTCTGCTGCCCATCCGCAAAATGATTTAAACGAATCTGAGAATATAGCTTTATTAACCGAAGGAACACTTACGTAGTGTTGTTCGCCAGTAATCGACTTTCTTAGTGCATCAAAACCGAGTCGCCATTCTAGTTCTGTTTTGCGCACTTTTTCTAAACGAGAAGGCGCAGTAACAGTTTCTTGTAAAGCGAGCTTTAAATCGCGGTGTGTTAGGTTTAGTCCACTTTGTTTTGCAACCTCACTCATTGCAAGGTATTCATTAGCCGTAAATAAATGATAACAACAAGGTGAAAAACTAATTTGTTGTACTTTTGCTAAACTTGCTTGGCGCATAAATGTTTGGTGTAAACCTCCACATGCGTGAAGTGCTACAGCATGCATATCTGTATTAAAAAATTGAGTGATATCGTCTTTTAATACATTTGCTTGGCTAAAGTGCATTACCAAGCCTTGTTGCTGTACACTTTTTTGTCCTTGCTCGCATAAGCTTTGTTGCAGTTCAATACTATGCACATTACTTGCGCCATTAAACGCAAGCATTCGCCCTAAGTGCCCTTTACCGGCGCACCATTCTAAAACTGGTTGCTTAGTATTAGGTAGTGCAGATACAAAATCTTTTAACTGCTCAAATTTACGGCCTTTAATGCCGTTACTCAGCCAAAAAGGATAATCAACTTTCGCGTGTGCGGTGCTAGGTAATTCGCATAAATTAGCGAGCTCATCAAGTTGGTTTATATGATTGCTAAAAAATTGATATAGTTTATCTTGATCATTATCAAGTGCGATTACTTGATCATCCGTTAGATTATTGAGTGTGTCTTGCAGATCTCCCCAAGGAATCGCGTCAAAATCAAACGCAGTGCACTGCCAATAATGACGATTACGCATGAGTAATGAATCAAGTGCAAAAAATTGTTCCGCTAAAGTCATAACTGCTTAAAGTATAAAAAAGACAATTAATTATACCAGCTCGATGAACTCTCATTAAGTGGTTATTTTTTGCTGAATATTAAACGTAAATACAGAGGAATAGAAACAATACTAATAATCATCGCAGCAATTAACATCCACGATAACTGCACTTTTTCGGGTTCTTGATATTTATATATAAAATTCGCTTTCACCTCATCAAATTCATTTTGCTCAATTGCATATAGATCAGCAATTAAACGCCATTTTGCTATCGACATATGCCCTAAACTGGTCGTGGGTGGCGTTATATAATCCCTTAGTACTTCGGCCTCAAAAGCGAGCTGATGAAAACTTTTACTCGGTGCATATCTTTGCTGGGTTACCGCAATAGCTTCATCCATATTCATCATTGCATAGCGCCAGCCTTTTAGGCTTGCTTGATAAAACTTTTCCACCGTTTGCGGATTTTTTTTAAGCATACTTTCGCTGGTAAATAAAATATCTCCATATACATCCATACCATAACGCTGTGGGCATATAAGCCGGTGAGATACGCCTTGCTGAGTCATGTAGTACGGCTGGTTAGTAACATATACTTGCATAGCATCTAGCTTGTTTTCAATCCAAGCCTGATCTGGATTTTCGCCATCGTAAAGTTTGAGTTTACCGACATCAACGCCACTGCGTTTAAGCATAATAAGTAGTTCGGTGCCATCATTTTTGCTCACCGCAGTGATACGTTTATTAACAAAGTCACGTGGATGAAAAATATCAGACGTGTCTTTAACCATCCAGCAGTAAGGTGAAAACTGTAATAAGGCAGCCATAGCAACAAGAGGTTGTCCATTAATACGTTGCTGTAAAATGCCTGAATGTCCGACACCAAACTGTGCTTCTCCATTGGCAACAGGACCAAAAGTATCAGGCATCATTGGATTAGCTGGTTTTATAGTTACATCAAGGCCTGCTTCATTATAAAAGCCTTTTTGCTCTGCCATATAATAACCGGCAAACTGAAACTGATGCGTCCATTTTAGCTGTAATGTAACTGATTCTTGCGCCACTATGTGACTACAAAAAAAACACAATACAAAAATTAATCCTTTTAATAGCAACCAAGTGCCCTCAAAAAGTATGACGATTACCTGTAACTATATGTAAAATTTGCGATAAAGCAAGCACCCTAGTTAGGTGCCTGCCTTTAAAGAAGGACTATACTGAGGCGAGTTTTTCGGCTTTTTCTGCTTGCGGCTTTGATGTTAAAAATTGGCTAAAGCACGGATTTTGTGTTTCATCTTGTACACTGTAACCTAAACGGTTTAAGTGCTCGTTAAACATCTCATACTGACTTGGCTCAATAGCAAAACCTGCCAGTACATTCCCCATAGAACCACCGTGATTACGATAATGAAATAAGGTAATGTTCCAATTACTACCTAAAGTATCTAAAAAGCGTGCAAGCGCACCTGGATATTCAGGAAATTCAAAGCGAAGTAAGCGCTCATGTAATTGCTCTGGTGCTTTTCCGCCAACCATATAGCGCACATGTAATTTAGCGAGTTCGTTATCCGACAGGTCGCAAAATTGGTAATCATTATTTGTTAAGTCTTGCTTTAGCTCATTAAGCTCTTGCTCGCCTTGGCGCAGGGCAATACCTACAAATATTTGTGCTTCACCAGGTCCTGCATAACGGTAGTTAAACTCAGTAATAGCACGGCCACCTAAAGAAGCACAAAACTGTTTAAAACTGCCTTTTTCTTCTTTAATAGTAACCGCTAATAACGCTTCGTTTTTTTCACCCAGCGCAGTGCGCTCTGCAACATAACGCAGGCGATCAAAGTTTAAATTAGCACCCGAAAGCACAGCCGCTAAATGTAACCCTTTTAACCCTGACTGTTGGCTCCACTTTTTAAGCCCTGCCGTTGCAAGTGCACCTGAAGGCTCTGCAATTGCACGGGTAGATACAAAAATATCCTGCATGGCAGCACATATTTCGTCGCTGGTAACGGTTATAACTTCATCACAAAACTTTTGCGCTAAGCGAAATGTTTCAGTGCCAATAATTTTAACCGCTACGCCATCGGCAAAACTGCCAACGCGATCAAGCTCTACTGGCTTGCCGGCTTCAAGTGCTGCTTGTAAACACGCACTTTCGTCGGCCTCTACACCAATTACTTTTATATCTGGACGCAGCGATTTAATATAAACCGCCATCCCAGCAAGTAAACCGCCGCCGCCAACAGGAATAAACACCGCATCGAGCTCGTTTAATTGCTGCATTAGCTCGCGTGCTACAGTGCCTTGACCAACAATGACATCCGGATCATCAAATGGTGGGACAAATATACCATTGCGTTGCTCTGTAAGCTCAAGCGCATATGCTTTTGCGGCATCAAAATGATGCCCATGTAGCACAACTTCACCGCCAAGCGCGCGTACCGCGCTTACTTTTATTTCAGGCGTTGTTACTGGCATTACAATTGTAGCTTGATGCCCTAAGTGAGAAGCACTTAGTGCAACCCCTTGAGCATGATTACCCGCAGAAGCAGTGATAACCACTGAGCCTTTAGGTAATTTATTTAATTTGTTATACGCACCGCGTAATTTAAATGAATACACGGGCTGTTGGTCTTCACGCTTTAACCAAACATGGTTACCTAATTTAGCACCAAGCTCAGCCATTTCGCTGACCTCGGTAACTTTAGCCAAAGGCTCCATGTTTGCTTGAATAATAGCGCGAAAATAATCGAGCTCTTGAGAGACCATAATTAACTAAGCGCCTCCAATTTAGCTAAGTCGCGCACTGCGCCTTTATCGGCACTTGTTGCAAGTAATGCATATGCTTTTAAAGCAGACGAGACATAGCGCTCACGATCAACTGGCTTGTACGCCATTTTTCCGCGTGCTAATTGCTTGTGTTTACGTGCCTCAAGTTCTTCATCGCTTAGCGCTAACGTAATTTCACGTGTTGCAATATCAATAATGATTTTGTCGCCATTTTCAACATAAGCAATTGCACCACCACTTGCAGCCTCTGGCGACACATGACCAATTGATAAACCCGAAGTACCACCCGAAAAGCGACCATCAGTAATAAGTGCGCATTTTTCAGCTAAGCCTTTCGATTTCAAGTAGCTTGTTGGGTATAGCATTTCTTGCATACCTGGGCCGCCTCTAGGGCCTTCATAACGAATAACAACAACATCGCCGGCTTTTACTTCGTTATTTAAAATCCCTTCTACTGAATCATCTTGTGATTCGTATACAATGGCGGTGCCTTCAAAATGTAGCATTTCATCAACTACGCCAGCACTTTTTACAACACAACCATCAACCGCTAGATTACCCGAAAGCACAGCTAAACCACCGTCTTGGCGAAAAGCGTGTTCAACGCTTCGAATACAACCATTCACGCGGTCATTATCGCCCTCGTCCCAACGACACTCTTGGCTCATTGCTTTAGTTGTACGAATGCCCGCAGGACCCGCACGGTAAAATTTGCGCGCCGCTTCGTTAGTAGGATCTGTTGCATCCCATTTTTTAACAAGCTCGGCCATAGTTGACCCAGCTACATGATTCACTGACATATCAACTAAGCCCGCTTTACCAAGCTCGCGTACTACTGCCATCATGCCACCAGCACGGTGTACATCTTCAATATGATACTCTGGTGTTGCTGGTGCCACTTTACATAAAAACGGTGTTTTACGAGAAAGCGCATCAATGTGCGACATATCAAAATCAACGCCCGCTTCTTGCGCTGCAGCAAGTAAATGCAATACCGTATTTGACGAGCCACCCATTGCAATATCAACAACCATTGCATTCATAAAGGCTGTTTTGTTAGCAATAGCACGTGGCAATACATCTTGATTATCTTTTTGATAATACTCACGACATAAATCAACAATACGAGCCCCCGCTTCAACATACAGTTGTTTACGGTCTTTATGAGTAGCAAGCGTCGTGCCGTTACCTGGCAATGCTAAACCTATTGCCTCTAACAAACAGTTCATTGAGTTTGCAGTAAACATGCCTGAACACGAACCACATGTTGGACATGCAGAGCGCTCAACTTGTTCTGAATCTGCATCACTTACCGATTCATCAGCGCCTTTAACCATGGCATCGACTAAATCAAGTTTAATGTCGATGTTAGCAAGTTTAGTTTTACCCGCTTCCATTGGGCCGCCCGATACAAATATTACCGGTATGTTTAAACGTAGCGCTGCAAGCATCATCCCAGGAGTGATTTTGTCGCAGTTTGAAATACAAATCATCGCATCGGCGCAGTGACCATTTACCATGTATTCAACCGAGTCAGCAATTAAATCGCGTGAAGGCAGCGAATAAAGCATACCGCCGTGTCCCATCGCAATGCCATCATCAATCGCAATGGTATTAAATTCTTTAGGAACGCCACCCGCTTGGGTTATCGTCTCACCCATAAGCTCACTAAGCTGATTAAGGTGTACATGCCCTGGTACAAATTGTGTAAACGAGTTAACTACGGCAATAATCGGTTTACCAAAATCAGAGTCTGTCATACCTGTTGCGCGCCATAATGCTCTTGCGCCTGCACGTTTACGTCCTTCAGTTGTTGTTGCACTTCTTAATTTAGCCATAGTTACCTCAGTTTTTGCCGCAATATAAGCGGGCATTCCTCATTCTAAAATTGGTGAATAACCGAGAGACTCAGTTACTCGTAAATTATTTTTTAATTCGTAATTACACAGCCTGTTGTTGCTGTAAATTTTGTAAAGTGACTTCTTTGACATCCACCAGCTTATTTAACTGGCTGGTTAATAGGTAAATTGGTTTATCACTATCTACCGTCATGTCTACATTATAAAAACCATCATCCATATTGAGCTGAAAATGCGTAAGGTCAAAACCACGATGACGCACCACTCGTAAAAAGCGCTCTACCGCTATACTTTGGCTTTTTAATGCAATATTTAGGCTATGTTTCATTTTGCTTTCTCCGTCATCATTTCGTCGTTAGCAGCCCCAGGTGGTACAAGTGGCCAAACATTTTCTTTATCATCAATACAGGCATGTACTATGTACGGCCCTTTACTATTAACTAATGCAGTTATCGCATCATCAACTTGATTAGCGTGAGTTATTGTTTGCCCAGGAATACCAAATACAGCGGCTAATTGAACAAAGTCTGGGTTATCCGACAGGTTAGTTTCAGAATAACGCCCTTCAAAAAATAGTTCCTGCCATTGGCGAACCATCCCTAAACGTTGGTTATCTAAAATTAATATTTTTACAGGTAAATTATTACGGCGAATCGTGGCCAACTCTTGAATATTCATCATTATTGAGCCATCGCCCGATACAGTGATAACAAAGTCATCAGGGCGTGCTACTTGTGCGCCAATAGCAGCCGGTAAACCAAAGCCCATTGTGCCTGCACCACCACTGCTTAAATGATTACTCGGGTGAGTAAACTTCATGTGTTGTGCTACCCACATTTGGTGCTGACCTACATCGCAGCACACAACCCCTGTTTTTGGCATGCGTTGGCTTAGTTGGTTTAATAAGTACGGTGCAAAAACCTTCTCACCTGGGTAGTCGTAACGCCAAGCATGCTTAATATTCATTTCTTTATTTGTATCACACCAAGCTTTAGGGGTTACAAAGCACTCAAGTGCGGGTAACGACGTTTTTAAATCAGCAATTAATGAAGCTTTAGCAGGTTTTCGCTTACCAACTTCAGCAGCATCGATATCTAAATGGATTACTTTAGCTTTAGCTGCAAATTTAGCTAAGTTACCTGTTACGCGGTCATCAAAGCGCGCCCCTATACATACAAGTACATCACATTCTTGCACTGCGATATTAGCAGCTTGACCACCATGCATACCCAACATACCTAAGTAATGTTCGTAATCTGGTAACACACTACCCAACGCTTTAAGTGTTGATACAGCTGGCATCTGCGTTTTATTTAAAAATTGCATTAGCTCGTCTTGCGCATCAGCGGCTTGTACACCACCACCTACATACGCTACAGGCTGTTTAGCCTCACTCAACAATTGATTAGCAATAGCAACTTGCTTTAAATCTAACTCTGGTAAGTATTCATCAGCTGCTAGCCAAGGTTTAAAAGGGACTTGCGCCATTTGAATATCTTTTGGGATATCGACAAGTACAGGACCTGGGCGGCCGCTTTGCGCTAAATGAATCGCTTCTTGTAATATCTCTGCTAAGTCTTCAGCTCGTTCTACCATGTAGCTGTGCTTAGTACACGAAAGCGACATACCTAGTACATCTATTTCTTGAAAGGCATCTGAACCAATAGCTGCAGTAGGCACTTGGCCAGTGATCGCCAATAATGGTACTGAGTCCATCATCGCATCAGCAAGAGCGGTTATTAAATTAGTTGCACCTGGGCCAGATGTTGCAAAACATACGCCTAATTTACGTGTGCTGCGAGCATAACCAACTGCTGCAAACCCTGCACCTTGCTCATGGCGAGTTAGGTAGTGTTTGACTGGCGCGCCATACAGCGCATCGTAAATTGGCATAATAGCTCCGCCTGGGTAGCCAAATACTTCATTTACGCCGTGTTTGGCCAATAAGTCGATTGTTAGTTCTGCGCCTGTCATTAATAAACCCTCATTCCTCAGTGACAACCCAATTACAAATTTTACCCTTAAAACTAAAAAGCCCTCCGAACGGTTAAGTGCGGAGGGCTTTTTTAATGCTTAAGTTTTTAAAGCACTACGAAGCCCTCGCGGGAATAATCACCACGATAATAATCAGGACTAGGTTAAGTGCGTTTGTAAGCATGTAATTAATACCAAATTTTGTTCAATTATCGCGAAGGTTATTCCTTCGCTTTCTTTTTATATTAGTACCGCGCTAAGCCCTTTAAGTCAACACCAAAGTTAATCTAACAAAAAGACTAAAAGGCAATTTATCAGGTTTTAAAATTCACTATATAAGCTGGTAGTGGTTTTTTTATGCTCTAATTTTATTCTCAGAAATTCACTATTCTTATATCCCTTATTTAAGGTTTGATTAATTTTTGAGAATATTTTTATAAATAAAATTATTTATCACCTTCAGGTAATGCGTAGGTTCTCTTAAGCGACTCTTAAGTGTTGTTGCATAGCATGGCGTTGTTATTTTAAACGAGCCTAAATATGAACGTAATTAGTCAAACACCAGCACAAAAAAAGCCAAATCGTAGTAAGCGGTTTTACATTCACTGTAGTGCAAATGCCTTTGTAGTGATAATTGCCTGTTATTACTGTTTAGTTATAAACATTCCTTTTATTCAAGGTTCGTTTAGCGCCATCACCTCCCTTGCATCTTTTTCATGGCTATTTTTACTTTCAGTGCCACTGCTTTTGTTATGCCTTTTAATTATTTTCTTTTCAATAGTGTCGGTCAGGTGGTTACTAAAACCAATTAACTACCTTTTACTGATAATTTCGAGTGCCGTACTTTACGGCTCATTAAATTACGGCGTCGTGTTTGACTATTCGATGATTCAAAACACGTTTGAAACAGACTCAAGTGAAGCGTTGAGCTATTTAAATCCGCAGCTCATAGGCTTTCTACTACTGTTTTGTGCGCTACCTGTTTTTATATTAAGCAAAGTAAAAATACACTTTACCCGCCCTCACCAAGAAGCAATTAGTCGTATAAAACTTATTGTTGCCTGCTTAACGCTAATTGCTTTAGTGGTCGTAAACTTTTACGCCGACTACGCAGCCACTGGCCGCAATAACCGCATTTTGAAAAAAGAACTCATCCCATTTCAGTATCTCTCTAGCGGTTATAAATATGTGCGCGATCAGCTGCTGTATACCAATATGGAATTTAAAAATATAGATGCAGCACCCTCTCTTATTGCGCCTAACACCACCAGCGTAACAGTTATGGTTGTTGGCGAAACCGCACGAGCAGAAAACTTTGCTTATCAAGGTTATAAGCGCAACACCAACCCTTATACACAAAAGCATAATGTGACGTATTTTAATAATGTGGCGTCTTGTGGCACCGCTACTGCAGTGTCTGTGCCGTGTATGTTTTCACTGCAAACACAAAACAACTTTGATCGATTAGCAGCCGACAACCAACAAAATCTGGTTGACTTAGCACAACAAGCTGGCAGCGACGTACTGTGGGTTGATAACAACAGTGGCTGTAAAAACGTATGCACCCGTGTTGTTAATATTGATATCCCAACCACCCCATCAGCGCTTTGCGATGGGAAATATTGTTTTGATGAAGCACTCCTTGCTCCACTTAAACGCAAACTCGCTAATTTAAGCCAAGCTAACACCGTTATTGTCCTACATATGATGGGCTCACACGGGCCAACCTACTTTAAACGCTACCCAGAAAAATTTAAGCAATTTACGCCCACGTGCGACAGAAGCGACATTCAAAACTGCTCACTCGATGAATTAGTTAATACCTACGACAACACAATTGCGTACAGCGACTTTGTTAACGCCCAGGTAATTGAGCAATTAAAAGCACTGCCAAACAACATAGATAAACAGTTTTTATATGTCTCCGATCATGGCGAATCACTTGGCGAAGGTGGGGCTTATTTACATGGTTTTCCGTATAGCTTTGCACCTAGCACACAAACGCATGTTCCTCTTTATATGTGGGCTGATGAGCATAATCAGCGCATTACCAATACCTGCTTGGCTAATTTAGACAGCACTGCTGCACGCTCACACAACAATATTTTTCACACCCTTTTAAATTTAATTGGCATTAAAAGCAAAACGTATCAGGCATCACTTGATTTACTTGCTAGCTGCCAAACAACACCAAGCGAAATAAAACTATGAGTAATAAAACCGTTATAAAACGCCAAGGCTTAATGCGCCTTATTTTTACCTTAAGCCATTCTTTTAACGGCTTAAAATGGATGAGTCGATTTGAAGCGGCGTTCCAACAAGAGCTAGCACTGTTTTCGTTACTCGGTGTGTTTGTGTGGCTACAAGAAATTGCACTAAAGGATAAATTACTGCTTATAGCCAGCCTGCTTTTTGTATTGTTTGCTGAGCTGGTAAATACAGCAGTTGAGGTTGTAGTTGATAGAATTGGCAGTGAATACCATGAGCTTTCGGGGCTAGCTAAAGATATAGCCTCTGCAAGCGTGTTTATAGCTATGCTAATTGCCGCTCTTATTTGGTGGGCTGTGTTATGGGCATAAAGCTAACTTTTATACCTAAAATACAAAATGCACTTGGCCCTATATGGATTTTTGTTGTATTTACTGTTTTGGCACTTAGCTTTTTAACACTTGCTCGCTTTGGACTAAGTGTATGGCAAGGGGAGCGTGTATTTGGATTGCATGCGTGGTTATCTATATTTATAGGTGGGTTAAGAGTAGATATAGCCACTCTAAGCTACATTATTATGCCCGCATTACTACTTACTTTACTGATGCAAAGCGTAGGTTGGCAAAATAAAGTACGCGGCCTCATTAAAATTTATTTAGTGACGATGTCTGCTTTACTTGTTTTTTTTGAAGTGATTACGCCTACGTTTATAAACGAGTACGATTTACGCCCAAACCGCTTATTTATAGAATATTTAATTTACCCTAAAGAAGTCTCAAAAATGATTTTTTCAGGCTATAAGTTAGAAGTATTTATTGCTGTTATAGCACTTGTTTTAAGCTGTAAATTTGCAAGTAAAGTATTTAGCAATCAATGGCAAAGCCAGTCATCACTAACAGGCTTAAATCAATCAATTTTAGCGCTTGTTTTAGTATGCTTAACTATTTTTGGCGCCCGCAACTCATTAGGGCACAGACCACTTAACCCCGCCATGGTCTCGTTTTCTACCGATCACTTACTTAACGACTTAACCCTTAACTCACTTTATAGCGTCGCGTTTGCAGTTAAGCAACTTTCTAATGAGCAATCGAGTCAAGACTATTACGGTAAAATGCCCACCGATGAATTACTTAGTATTGTGCGTAGTAACATGCAAAATACGCAAGGCACATTTAGTGATGTAACCGCCCCTACAAAAACGTTTCATGAAGCAAGTAATATAGGTAAACCAAAAAATCTAGTCATTATTTTACAAGAAAGTTTAGGTGCTCGTTATGTAGGCACGCTTGGCGGTTTACCACTTACACCTAATATAGACGCCCTTTATAAACAAGGCTGGGGGTTTGATAATTTATACGCCACGGGTACACGTTCAGTGCGTGGTATTGAGGCGGTAATTACAGGATTTACACCAACGCCTTCGCGTGCGGTTGTTAAGCTTGATAAATCACAGCGTGACTTTTTTACCATTGCTGATTTTTTAGCGAAGAAAAATTACAACACGCAGTTTATTTATGGGGGCGAAAGCCATTTTGATAACATGCGCAGCTTCTTTTTAGGCAACGGTTTTAAAAGTATCGTAGATACAAATAATTTTAAAAAAATAGACTTTAATGGCTCGTGGGGCGCATCAGACGAAGACTTGTACGACCAAGCCAACATAGAACTTACTAAGCTTAAAAATCAAAACAAACCCTTTTTTAGTCTTATATTCTCAAGTTCTAACCATAGTCCGTATGACTTTCCTGACGATAAAATAACGCTGTACGATAAACAAAAACAAACTCGTAATAATGCTGCCAAGTATGCCGATTACGCACTAGGCACCTTTATCGAAAAAGCTAAAAAATCGAGCTACTGGGACGACACTGTATTTATAGTTATTGCCGATCACGACTCGCGCGTATCTGGGGCGAGTTTAGTACCGGTTGATCACTTTAAAATTCCGGCCGTTATTTTTGGTAAAGGTATTACCCATAAACGAGATAGCCAACTAGCCAGCCAGCTCGATATTCCTGTTACTCTACTGTCTTTAATTGGCGCAAGTGGTAAGCACCCTATGATAGGTCATGATTTATCAAAGCCAATTAGCGACAACAAACAACGCGCAATGATGCAATACGACAAAAACTTTGCCTACATGCACGATAATAAAGTGGTGGTGTTACAACCACAAAAACCAGCAACCACCTATACGTATAGCAATAACCAGCTTGTGCCATATGAAAACGATGAGCAACTAGTTAAAAAAGCCCTAGCCCACGCGAACTTAGGTAATCTAGCTTATACAAATGGTTGGTACCATTAGTTATTATTCTTGCAGTGACTTGATAATAAAGCCTTGTTAAAGTAACAAGGCTATTTTTATAAACCGAGTAAACATGAAAATCCTCGTTATTGAAGACTCTGAAGCACTAAGACGCAGCTTGCAAGTTGGCCTTAGCAACCTTGGTTTTACCGTAGATGAAACAGGTGATGGCTCAGAAGGGTTGAGTATGGCACTGAGTGGAAACTACGACCTCCTTGTACTTGATTTAATGCTACCCAGTGTTGATGGCATGAGTATTTTACAAGCACTGCGCAGCAGTAATAGCCAAAGCCGTGTGCTAATTTTATCTGCACGAAGTGAGCCTCAAGATAAAATTAACGGTCTTATGAAAGGCGCTGACGATTATTTAACTAAGCCATTTTCGTTTGAAGAACTCCATGCTCGTGTCCTTGCATTACTTCGTCGTGGTTCACTGCAAAACCAACAAAATACCCTTACCGTAGGTGATTGCGTATTAGATCTCTCGCTTAAAACTCTTCACTACAAGCAACATGTCATTGAGCTCACTCGCAATGAATACAAAATAATAGAATGCTTATTTAATGCCCCAGAGCGAGTATTAGGACTCGAGCTTATAAGTGAAGCGGTGGTAGGTCAGTTTGATATGCTCTCTAAAAATGCGCTTGAAGCACACATCTCAACCATACGTAAAAAAGTAAGACAGTTTGACGGCGAGCTCCCGATAAAAAATAAACGTGGATTTGGTTATGTCGCAACAACAAAATAAAAGTCACTCAATAAAACGTAAACTCGTTAATAATATTAGCGCTGTGATCTCAGTTATTTTATTCACCATATTTTTAACCGTTGATTTAAGCGTTGATACTTGGGTGGAAGATCAGTTCAATCAGTCTTTAACTAACAAAGCTAACTACTTAAAAACCTTAGTTGAAGATGACAACAACGTGGTTGAATTTGATTTTGCTGGTGAATTTATGTCGGAGTATGAAGCAGCCGATGCCACGGAGTTTTACCAGTTATGGCATGGCCGTGATGTGTTTGAGCGCTCGGACTCATTAGCGCTTTATAAAAATGCTAACCTGCCTTTTTTAGAAATGCCGATAAACGAATCTAAAATTATAGATTACGAGCTCCCTAACGGGCGTGATGGCCGCGCACTTATAAGTCACTTTGTAGCCCAAAAAGACGATAGAAACCCCACTCACTCTGCTGTTTTTAATACCATGACTCTTGCGATTGCAGCGCCGACAGCCGAACTTAATAAAGTACTGATTATTATTGATGTAGTCTTTATTTTAACCTGTGTGCTTGGTGTGTTTGGTGTGCGCTATTTAGTGACACGTATTGTAAATAAAGGCCTGCACCCGCTACATAATTTAAATGATCAAATTAAGTTACTCGATATTACCGGTGTTGCGCAAACAATAGAAAGCGACTTTAAAGTAGAAGAAATAGAACCCATACGTAACGAGCTAAATAAGTTTATTACCGTTAATCAGCAACTCTATAGTAATGAAAAACGCCTAACAAGCGACATTGCACACGAGCTAAAAACCCCAATAGCTGAACTCATAAGCCTCTCAGAGGTGGCTATTCGCTACCCTGACGATAAACGTATTAGCGACACCTATACCAGTGATGTACTTAATATTTCACAGCGCATGAAAACAATTGCTAGCAACCTATTACTGTTGCAGCGCTCAAGTAGCAGTACAATGCAATTAAATGCGCAAAATATCATTCTAAATAACTTAGTAAATCAAATTATTGATGAGCTGACCTTTAAGCATCCAAGTATCAAAACGCGTTTAAATAACGAAATAAGTGACGAGATTACACTTAATGTTGACGAATTTAGTTTAAATACCATTTTATGTAACTTAATCGATAACGGACTATTTTATGGACTCCCTGAGGCGCCAATTAAATTAACTGCCGTAAATAACAGCACAAACATGAGCATCTCTGTTAGTAACAAAGTAAATAAACCACTAAGTAGTGAACAGCTCACTGCTATTTTTGACCCGCTCTATCAGCTAGATTCATCTAGAACTAATAACCAGCGCCATGGTTTAGGATTATCAATTGTACAGAGCTTATGTAACTTAAATGGCTTTACTATTACGGCCAGTAATACCGAAAACAATACGCTAACGTTTATATTAACGTTACCTCTGAAGTAAATTTAGGTTAGTATTTACACTACTAACCTTCGAGATTTTAAGGACAAACCATGAATGCTCTTACCCGTGTTAGCCACTTTTTTATTGTGGCATTACTTATAACATTTAGCTTTAACAGTTATGCAGCTCCTGCCTTATATAAAATAGAAAAAAATGGCGTCAGCTCTTACCTATTTGGCACTGTACACGTTGGTGATACCAGCATGAAAGGCTTACCTAAAAATGTAACCGATGCAATTAGTGCAAGCAAAGAAGTGGTTGTTGAAGTTGATATAAGCAAACTTACTCCACTTGAAATGCAGCAGCGTTCAATGCCATTTATGATGCTAAGTGACGGTAAAACATTACAAACTGAGCTTTCAAAGCAAAATTATACCAAGCTAAAAGATTACTTTGCTAAAAAGTCGATTGATATTGCTATGTTTAATGGCTTAAAGCCTTGGGCTGTTATGGTGACTATGATGCAAATTGAATTTCAAAATGCAGGATATTCAGATAAAACCGGCATAGACAAGCAAGTACTTGCTTACGCTAAAGAACATAAAATAAAAATTGGTGAGCTTGAAACTCTAGAGCAACAACTACAAATGTTTGATGGTATGGCGCTATTAAGCAATGAAATGATTGAAGAAACCTTTGAACAACTAGCCGATATTAATACTTACTTTATCAAGTTAGTTAATGCATGGAAAAGCGGTGACATGGACACACTAACCGATTACTACAACATGAGTTTTGATGACAGTAATTACGGTGAAATTAGCGAGCAAGTAATGCTAACTAACCGCAATAATAATTGGGTTAAACAACTCACACCGCGTTTAGCAAACGAGCAGCTATTTATTGCTGTAGGCGCTCTGCATTTACCTGAAAAACACGGGTTACTTAAACAGCTTCGAGATAAAGGCTTTAGCGTTACTCGTCTTTAAAATAAAAATGGGTTGAGTGAATTCTCGCTCAACCTTTCTGTGAGCTTTTAATGAAAGTCTTCCATTTTTAAGTAATTCTCTATTCCTTTAATTTTGTCTGCCGCATGATGATTTACATAAATCACAGTACTTGTATTGGCAGCACAAATTTTCTCTATTAGTAGCAGTACACGCTGCCTGTTTGCTTCATCTAAGCCTAAGCAAGGTTCATCTAAAATAAGTAACGTTGGATGCTTTACCATAGCTCGCACAATTAAAAGCATACGTTGATCGCCGTACGAAAGCTGGGTGAATGAGGTGTTTTGCTTGTCACTTAAACCAATAAATGCCAGCCACTGCTTAGCAATATTAATTTGTGCGTCGCTCGGCTTTTGATATAAACCTATGCTGTCGTAAAATCCTGAGATAACAGTATTTAAAGCCGATATACTTACGCGGTAATCCATATGTAGCGCGTTAGATATAAAACCAATATGCTGTTTTATATCCCAAATACTCTCCCCGGTTCCGCGTTTAAAACCGAACACTTCAATGTCATTGTTATAACACTGTGGGTTATCACCTGTTATTAAATTTAATAGGCATGTTTTACCTGAACCGTTCGCTCCAGTAAGCTGCCAATGCTGATGCTTTTTTATAGTCCAATTGAGATTTTTGAATATGCTTACGTCACTATAACTAACTTTAGCATTACTCAATTTAACTAAGGTATTACCAGTGAATGTCTTTTGCTCTTGCTCGGTATCAGGAGATGGCACATCCAATAAGGTATGTTCTAAATGAAGTAGTTTTAGTAAATCACTCAATTGCTCCTTGTCTGGCTTTGCCAAAGTATGTAACAAGCAACCTTGGTTTACATAGCCATAATGAGTAATGAATGAAGGGATTTCGTCTAGGCGGTTTAGTACAAAAACAAAAGTAATTGTTTGGCTAAGCTCTATGAGTATTTTATTAAGTTGCTGGCACGATTGTACGTCGAGCCCATCAAAAGGCTCGTCAAGCACGACTAACTTACTATGGGAGCTGAGTGCTTTTATAAGTAGGAGTTTACGAGTTTCACCCGTTGAAAGGTCTCTAAAATGCCTATTTAGTAATGAGCTAAATTTAAATAATTCTATTAGCTGCGCTAATAATTCATCATTATTACTATGCCCTGTAAAAATAAGGTCTTTAACGAGGGTGTGCTTTTCATGCTCTAATTCTTGAGCTAGTAACTGTTTATGCGAATCTGAAGACACGAGCATAAGCTTATTAATACTACTTATACGCTTACCACTTTCGCACTTAGCCTCACCGATTAACGCAGCTGTCAGAGCAGATTTACCAGCTCCATTAGCACCTAAAAGTAACCAATGTTCTCCTAGGTTTACTTGCCAATCTAGGTTGCATATATCGTAACGGCTTTTACCTTGCCCTTGTAAGTAACCATTAAATTGCTCAAGCGTAATTGACTGCACTAACTTTTCCTAATAAACCTTAAAACAGCAAGTTAACGTATATTAAAAGTGCTTAGCAAGCTTGTTATCTGCAAAATTAATTTATTTCACTAGGGCGTATTGACCTTTGTGGATTGAAATTTGTTCAATCTAGGGACGATTAAATCGCGGCGCGAGGTTTGTAACCTAGTGGGCTAAGTCAAAACCGAGTAACAAAGAGTTAATCGTCCCTAGAAAGAACCCAATGGGCAGCGCATGTTTGGTATTTATGCTACGTTATCGCCTATTTATGGGGAATAACCACACTACATAGGCTCTGCCTTGCCTAAAAACCAAACATACTGCTGCAAATTCAACTACCAAAGATCAACACGCCCTAACAACGCTAATACTATTTAATGCGTCTTTAATTGCTTGCTGGCTTATTGGCTTATGAATATGGAGGTTAGCTCCGTATTCATAAACTCGCTCTATATCATTTTGTGAGGTATTTGCTGTTATAACAATAATTGGCATTACTTTATTAAGATCGGAACGTATTTTTTTAATCGCCTCAAACCCATCCATTACTGGCATGTTTAGGTCCATAAAAACAATATCGTACTGATTTTCACTCACCATATCACACGCGACTTTACCATTTTCTGCGCAATCATAGCTTAAACCTAAAAAGCTAAGTATGCGGGTTAATAACATAATGTTTAATGGGTTATCTTCAACGACTAAACACGTTAGCTTGTCGTTTACTTTAAGAGGTGTTGGGAGGGCTTTACTTATTGTCACTGGTAAATACAAAGACACCAAAGCACCATGAGTTTTATTATTTGTAAAAGTAATTTCACCATGCAGTGCTTTTACAACGTATTGAACCCGGGTTAGGCCTGTTCTTAACCCTTGAAAGTGATTGGTTTGTTTAAATGAGTCAAATTCAAGACTGGTAATCTTCTTCGAAAAGCCACTGCCAGTGTCACTCACTGTTAAATGAAATTCATCATTTAAAAGCTTAGCTGAAACAGTAATTTCACCTTTTTGTGTAAACTTAATTGCATTACTAATTAATTCTGTAAGTGTGTGCTGCAAACGTTGATGATCCAATTTACATACACAATTTAACGATTCATCTAAAGAGCTAACTAGTTTTAGGCCTTTTTTCTTACACGCATGCTTGTAAGCTATTATTACTTTATTACACGACTCTAGAAGGTTTTCATCATTTAAATGCGGTACCCATTTACCTGCACTTAAAGCCTGCAAGTCTTGTAATTCATCTAATATGGCTATTAACCTAAGCGCGCAATAGTTAGCTTGGGTTTTAACGCTTTGCTGTTTATCAGAAACGTCTAGCTCCTCAATAGACGTAATAAGTCCCTGCAAAGGTGTTCTAAATTCGTGACTAGCTCTGGCAATAAAATGTTCTTTATTTTGACTTGTTTGATAAACAAAATCTTTTTGTTTTTGTAGCTCTAAAAGCGTGTCTGAAACCTCTTTTTCCATTGGCATAAAAACAAATCTTAACTCAATAAGTAATAATGTCATTGCCAATAACCAGCATAGTATCTCTAGGTTGGCGACCCAATTTACTTTTTTAACAGCTTGAGATTCAAATAAGCTCACTGCCTTATCAAGCTTTGTTAATAACGTTTCAACATGCTTTATAGAAAATACTGAGTGGTTTATCTCTCCTTGCTGATACAAAAGCCGCTCTGTTTGTTCTATATAGTCAAATACCGCTTTATCTAGCCCAATCGTTTCACCAAAATATAAGTCTACTAACGCTGGATTTAAGTAAATGTATTCGTCATCAGAGTTTTTAGTTAATAATATTTGATGGGACTTTTTAAATGTATTAAGGGACTTTTCAAGTGACTCAGTATGAGCGGGCGAGTAATTACTGATATTAAGCATAGCATTACTGTGCCAAGCAATTTTCTGTGAGAGCATACGCTGGCTACCAGCGATGTTAATAATTTTTGCATCAAACTTTTGAACAGAAAAACTATGCTGCATTAATAAAGCAGAGCCACTTATTAATAGCGCTATTGCAATTAGTGCCCATCGGTAACGTGTTCTCACGCTTTTAATAATATTGAACATGTATAAACCAGTTTTTTTATATAAGTGTAGACTAATTTTTTAAAACGAAGAATCAGTCAAAATAATTAAGCGAATTATTAATACCCAATAAAAAAGCCCAGCATCAAGCTGGGCCATAGTAGTAAAATTATATTAGCGATTCTCTAATCGATTATAATCGAACATTCCATATTCTATCCCACGATACTTTTTAGCTGTATCGTGCAATATATCGCTGTATTGCCAAAACTGTGGATGAGTACGTCGAATACCAAACTTAGATTTCAAAGCACCATAATCGGCTTCTATTTGCATCATAGGCAATTGCTCGGCAAAAGCATTTACTTGCTGCCCGTTATTTAAATACCAAATAGCTGCTGGGTAATCACCGATAAAGCCAGGAACAATAGTCGCGGTATCTTCATCATAAGCACGCTGCCCATCTTCGTTTAATAAACTAGATATATTGTAGTGCGCATTATGATGGATAATCGTGTACGCCTTATGGCTACCATCAGTTTGCTTAACTAATACAAAAGATAATTGCGGTAATAAGTTAACAGCTTTTGCTGGCATAGAATTAATTACACTTAGATCTTTAGGAACTTGAGTATAATCATATTGCTCATTTAACACAGGTGCTAATGCTTCTTTCATTAACTCATAAAGCTCGTGTTGAGGATCATCCGTTTTATACTCAATACCACTAGGTTGACTAAATTCGCGATTATTTTTAAAAAACTTAGCTAAGCTTGGCGGCGATTTTCGGTACCAGTATTTTTTAATTTGATTGCGTTTATTTTCAGGTAATAAAGCTAAAAAGTTTTGCTCTCCCTCTAAACGTAAAAAGTCCATATACAAACGCGTCACTAATTGATGGCCTATATTACCGTACACATCAAAACCAGCGACCAGTAAGTAATGAATACGCTCAAACAAAGCATAATCTAATATCCAGGTGGTTTTAGGCTCTTGACCAATAAAACCTTTAACTACAGTTGCACTATCAAAATGGCGGAAAATAGTTAGTGCCGCATTTTTATTATGCCCATCACCTTTCCAAAGTAAGTCTGTTGTAAGGTGCTCACCACCTTTGAACATTTTGTTAGCCAGCTCAACTTTCGCCTGTAAATACTTTTTCTCGCGAACTGAATATTTAACCCAGCTAGAAATGGGTAAGGCATTACTTTCCTCAGCGGCAGGAAGTTCTAATGCCTCTTCATGTTGCATTAGCATTTCCCCTACAGCCGGAGTCGCTACTTTATTAGGATCAGCAAAAGCCACCCAAAAATGATCGTTTATAACATTTAAAGCAATCTGACCACGACAAACAGGCCCTTTTATAAAGCCCATAATAATTAACTCTGCCTCATCAAGCATAAATTGATACTTAGAATTAATTGGAATAACTTCGAAAGTTTTAAAAGGGTTAGATGCTGCCTTAGCCTCATAACTAGGCATTTTCGTAACAGTATAATCTGGCGCAATAAACTGCTCATATAAACGCAGTAATTTAGCTTCATTAAGCTCAAGAGGTAAATGTGTTTTAGAAAGTATGGTTGTACGCTCTTGCATAAAACGATAATAAACACGGCTAACTTTAGGGTCATCGTATGGGCGGCGCGTGTTAATTAACTTTATTTCCTCACCAGGAGGCGTACTTGAGCGAACTAATTTGAAAAAGCTTTGTGGGTTTTCTGAAGTAAAATAAATATGTGCTAAAAACCAATGCTCATAAATATACCGTGCTGATAACTGATACTTTAAGCTATCTTGATTTAAAAATGCTTCCCAGCCTGCTATTTTATTCTGATCATACTTACTTGGTGGCTGAATATGTGACATTTTACCACCACCTTTAAGCCAGTTCTGTAAATGATTAAACTCTTCACGCGAAACACCAGGTAAACCATAAGGCATGCCGCCATGAGGTTGATCACTTGCCAATCGATCGAACTCCCCCATTGTTGCGCAGGTTTGCGAACGCGCTAACGAAAAGTCAAACTCATCACCTAACGCTTCATTTACTGGCAATTCATGGCTTTGCTTTAACACTAAGCTATTAAATAACACACTGCCCGCTAAGTTAGCTTCTTCACTTTGCACGCGCTCATTTAGCACTGGCGTAAAGTTTTTTTCTCGCCATTGCTGAGTATTAGTTGCATCAAATAATAAACGGCTTGGGGTCGTTGCCAATAAACGAGTTCCATCGTAAACGAGCTCTTTACTCAAACCTCGGTCAATACCTTCAGGTGATGAGAGCTTAAGCTGGCAAGGTGCATCGTAACAACCATGACAAACTACGCAGCGGGTATCGAGTACAGGTTTTACATTTTGTAAAAAATCAGCACCAGCACCTGTTGTATGAGGCACAATTCTCTCTTGTGTTTGTTCAGGTCCAAAAATATCATCGTAGTGAGCATTTCCCAAATATGCACAACCACTTAAAATAATGAGTACTATCGTACTTATTAGTACTTTTCTCATTCGTCGTCCTCATCACCTAAATCAAAGGTGGGCATCATATCCATTTGAGGAGAAACGAATGTATTCTGACCTTCAGTATTCAAAACAATACTTAAAAGAGGGCCATGCGTTAATGTTATCTGCGCATCGTGCTCTTGATCTAATATAGCTAAGTACAGAGGATTAGTTATAAGCAACTCATAACCGCTAACAGTAATAGCGACACTGCTATCTTCACTTGGGTTCTGGCAAATTTGAGCAAGTAACTCATCATCAAGTCCAATTGATATTTCAAAATCAGGCTGCTCTAAGTCTCTATTACTTAATGATTCATCTAATAGAAATAAAGGGAGGGTTAAATTACTATCTTGTTCAAATTCCATTGCGTTCTCTTCACTTTCTGACGATTTAATTGACGAGTATTATATCAAACTAGCGAGTAAATTAACGCTAAAGCTAATGTAACTATTTAAACGTCATCCATAACAGATTCGATCACAGAAAATACAGCACCTTGAGGGTCGCATATAACACTAAAGCGACCAACATCGGGGATGTCTGTTGCAGGAACACATACTTGCCCGCCTAAGTTAGCGGCTTTACTAACAATTACATCGCAACTCTCTACTGCAAAATAAATCATCCAATGAACAGGGGTATCATCAGGCCATTCACTTGTCATTTCAAGCATACCGGCAATTGGTTGTCCATCGACTAAAAATAAAATGTAGTCCATCCCTTCCATAGGCTTTATTTCGCTTTCCCAGCCTAGTAAAGCACAGTAAAAGTCTCTACTTACTCTACTATCTCTTGTTGCTAACTCATGCCAATAAGGCGTATTTAATTCACCTAAGCGCTTACAACCTTTATGATCATTCCCCTGCCATAGTGCAACAGTTGCGCCTACTGGATCTTTTAGCATAAGCATGCGACCTGCATTCATAACATCATGAGGACCGGCAATAATTTCAGCACCTAGCTCTTTCGCTTTTAGCGCACAATCATCAACATTATCGACTGCAATATATGCCAACCAATAACTTGGTATCTCTGCACTAATTTGCTCTTTAGGCATTTCGTACATTGCAGCGATATCATCACCTTGCTTTTGTAGCATGGTGTAGTATATGTTCTCTCCAATAGGTTGATCCTCATGTCCCCAATCAAATAATGATGTATAAAACGCCTTACCGTCTTTCCAATTGTGCGTACAAAGTTCTGACCAACAAAAAATACCATGCGGATGGTTTTCAACTTTACTCATGATTAAGCCCTTATTATTCTAATTTCACCTAAACGAACTCTGTCACATTTTATAAACGAGACAATGGAACAGACTATAAATTGAGATTAGAGCAATAACTAAGCAGAGTCGATAAAAGAAGGGCAACAATTCGTTATTCAGTTGTTTCATATTTGAGGTTTTTAACGCAGTTAGGGTCAGATTTAACCTCTAAAATGGATTAAATATTATTGCTGATTGATATAAATGATTTACTAAGAAGTCCTTCGCTCTAGAGGAATCCCTGAATCACTTTTCTGCAGACGTAAAAAAGCCCGACTATTTCTAGTCGGGCTCTCTACAATTTGAAGCCTGGTAATGTCCTACTTTCACATAGCAAATGCTACACTATCGTTGGCCGGGGCTCGCCTTCGAGCTGTTTTGTTTCACTACTGAGTTCGGCATGAGCTCTTGGC
>NZ_JJNZ01000016.1 GCF_000690055.1 Pseudoalteromonas fuliginea | reverse complement strand
CCAAAATTAGTTGACCACTACACTCCTGATGATCTTGAAACTATAGTGAAAGTTTTTACCGACGGTGATGAGTATCAAAGGAAAGTTAGTTCACCTCGCTCAGGAAGTAAAGATTATTCTTTTGAAAATAAAAAGACAGAACCCGAGGAACGATATTTTCGTTCAGTTATGCTCACTCAAGAAGCAGTTGATGGTTTTTTAAGAGAGCTTAAGCCTGAATCTCGATACGAAAGATTCATGGAAGAACAACTTGGTGGGGATAACTCACTTGAGGTGACCCGTCAACAAATTCAATTAATGCTGAGCACTCTAAAAAGTAAATTAGTTAAGCTTGAGGATGAAGCAAAAGATATTAACGATAAAAACTTAATGAAAGAGCGAAATAGTGAAACTAATTTTGACTCAAACTGTTTACTAACAACAAACAATTTTATCGTTGAGCTAAATAAACAAGGTAGTAATTTAAATCTATTAGATGATGGTTTTAATGAAGAGAAACATGCAAATCTAGAGCTGCAAATTAATGTTCATAAAAGTAATATTAATAATGAGGTTACACAGTTTTTTTCACAGAAAGAATATTTAGAATCACACCTGAATTCTTTTACTACTTATGAAAATCATCACAATGAAATAAAAAAGCTAAAAGAAATAGTTGCTCAGTTATCTAAGCAAGAAGTTGATATCAAAGCTTATGAAGAGCTAAGCAATGAATTGCAAGTTTTACAAGAAAAGAAAAAGACTGATGAGCTTCATTTCAATAGCTTACTTGCAAAGGAAAAAGAGTTCCCTAAGTTTGTTGAAAAAATAAATTTACAGCCAAGTTTATCGAAAAAAACAAAAGAAATAAGTGATAGATTAAGTGAAAACGTCAGGTTTTTTGAGAATAAAACGACTGTTTTAAATGATTTAGAAAAGCAAAGAAATACACTTTTTGTTGCAAGGGAAGAGTTTAATAGTAAGAGAAAAAATGCAACTTCCTATTACAGTGAAATAGTGCGGTTAGAAGCTATTATCGAACAGTTAAATAGCAGTGCAATTGAAACCGAACAAAGTGAATTAGAAGAGAAGGAATCCAATTTAAAATCTATAGGTGTGAGGGTTAAAAACGTAACGATTGAAAATAGTGACTCTTTTTTAGAACATGATTTCATAAATGAAAAAATCTCTTCAATAGTCACAGAATATTTAAATACTAAATCCAAAAGTAGTGAATTAGTAAGTAAAAAGAAAGATATAGAAGCTAGAATAGAAAAAACAAAAATAAAAAATAATTCAATAACTAAACTTATTGAGCTTGGTACTGAGTTAATTAGCCAAAACCAAAATGAGAATTGTCCTTTATGCCAACATAAGCATGATTCCTTTGAAGTATTGGCAGAGTCTATCAGTACTAATTCCATTTTATCTGAGTATCAGCAATTGCTTTTTCAAGAGCTCGAAGACTGCCAAACAAGTATAAAGTTAGCAGAGGGCACTTTAGAAAAGTTAAGGGTAAACTTTAATATTGAAAAAGAAAGTCACTTAATAGTTTTGAGAGAGCAACTTCGACAGATTTTTGAGAAAAAGCAATTAGCAAAAGAAAAACTTAAAAATTTAAGCTTGTATAGAGCTGAACTTGATAAGTTAAAAAAAATAACAGATTACAAAGAATACGAGCCTTTCGTGTCAGCTGTTGAAAGTGAACTCAATAGAAATTACGTTTTAATATCTGAAATTGAAGAAAAGTTAGCCGGTGTTGAAAATGAACGTAGAGTTTTAACTAAAGAACATACCCATTTAATTACAGAACTTACGATTGCCAATAACCAAGAGAATAAAGTTGAGAATTTTATCACCGATTATTCAGGATTTTTAACGGAATTAAAAATAGCTAATGACTCGTTTAAAGATCACTTAAATGAGGGAGAGTTAAAAAGCTCAATTAGTGAAGCGTTGAAAGCGTTAAATCATAAATTCGAATTTCGTAACGAGGAGGTTAAAATCGTTGAAGCGAAAGTTGATACTTTAAAAGAGCTTTATTCGCCATCGTTTTTTAATCACTTACCAGAAAATAAAGAGAGCTTAAAAACTCAGAAAGCTAAAAACACATCAAAAATCACAGAATTAAACTCATTATTACGCGAATTTTTCACAACAGTGAACAGGTTTAACCTAGGGCACTTATTAGAGGGTGATGATTGGGTTTCACTTAAGCAAAGTTTTGGAGATGAAGTATCAACGTATCATCATAAATTTGAGCAAGGTAAAGCTCAGGTCAATGGTTTAGGATCTTTAAAAGAGCTTTCAGATCAAGTATTAACTTATGTTGAGTTTACTAAGTCTACTAAAAGACTAAATGAGTTAAAACAGAGAATTGTAAGTTGTGAATCGATAAAACAAACATTGATTGCAGATTTAAGGCTTATTAATGATTCTCTAAAATCGCAGATTGACCAGTACTTTCATGTTGATTTGATTAATACTATTTATAGAAAAATAGATCCACATCCTGACTTTAAGAGAATTACATTCCAATGTTTATTTTCTGACGAGGGAAAACCAAAACTACAAGTGTATGTTGAAAATAATGAAGGTAACGATACAATCTCACCAACCTTGAGCTTTAGTTCTGCGCAAATAAATGTACTCAGTCTGAGTATTTTTTTAGCTAAAGCCCTTAATGTAAAAAATGGTGAAAACGATGTTGATTGTATATTTATTGATGATCCTATTCAGTCAATGGATAGCATCAATGCGCTTGGTGTAATTGATTTATTGAGGAATTTAAGTGTTACTCATGGTAAGCAAATAATAATTTCAACCCATGATGATAATTTCCATGGGTTATTGAAACAGAAGTTACCGCCGAGTCTATTTAACTCTAAGTTTTTAGAACTGGAGTCGTTTGGTAAAGTTGCTTTTCACCAAGGGCAACATAACTTGGTGAATTAATTTAAGAGCGCACTGTTAGCTGCGCTATATTAATTTTACGGGAGTTATTCTACCAGTTCACTTACAATAACCGGGTTGTTATGCAGTGTTTTATGCACAGGGCATTTATCGGCTATTTCGAGTAAACGCTGGCGTTGTGGCTCTGTTAAGTCGCCACGTAAGGTGATTTTACGGGTAATGGCTTCAAGGTTACCTGTTTGCTCACAATCGTCGCAATCTTTGTTGTAATCGCGAGTGTGATCAAGCTCTACTTTTACATGCTCCAGTGGTAAGTTTTTACGTGTAGCGTACATACGCAATGTCATTGCCGTACAAGCACCAAGCCCCGCTAATAAGTGATGATACGGATCGGGACCTAAGTTTTTACCGCCTACTTTTATTGGCTCATCTGCAAGCCAAGTATGATCTTTTGTACTTACGTGCTGAGTAAATACATGGTCTTTTTCTTCAACAAGTACATTGCCACCCGTTAAACTTGCCGTGTATTTAGTTTTGTCGTACTTAACATAACGGTTTGCCCACGTTGCAATTATTTGTGCAGCGTAGTCAGCATCGTTTTTATTTGTTAAAAGGTGATCGGCGTTATCTAGACTAATAAAGCTTTTAGGGTGTTTAGCTGATGCATAAATTTTTTCAGCTTCACTAATATTTACCGTCGCATCAATAGGGGAGTGCATTACTAATAATGCGCGCTTAAGTTTACTTATGTGGCTTTTATCGTACTTGGCTATATCGTCAATAAATTGCTTTTTAATGGTAAATTCACGACCAGCTAAGTTAACTTTAGCTTCACCTGCTGCGTTAATTTCATCAAGGTGTGCTTCAAAGTTATGCGCTACGTGCTGCGCATCTGACGGTGCGCCAATGGTTGTAATAGCCGATACTTCAGGAATATGCTCCGCAGCAGCAAGAACGGCAGCCCCGCCTAAACTGTGGCCAATGAGTAGTTGCGGCGCCGCAAAATGCTCACGTAAATGATTTGCCGCTGATACTAAATCTTGAATGTTTGATGAAAAGTTACTGTTAGCAAAGTCGCCATCACTATTACCTAAACCGGTAAAGTCGAAACGCAGTACGGCAATCCCTTGTTGTGTGAGTGCACGGCTAATCCGTGTAGCTGCTGCAATGTCTTTACCGCATGTGAAGCAGTGTGCAAATAGCGCGTAAAACTTTATGTCACCAGAGGGAAGTTCAAGTTGGCCGGCAAGTTCTAAATCGCCGCTTTTAAAAGATACTTTTTGTCGCATGGGGAGCCTTATTTACACAAATAAAATACATTACATTAGTAGACCATATATAAGCACTAAACCTTGCAAATTCAACGTTTTTTTATAAATTGATTTTGATCAAACCTAGTATCAGTAACGTTACTTTGCGGACATATGTCCTTATGTTTTTGAGGTCATTTGTCTATCCTCGCATAGCGCTATAATGAAGGCTTTGCTACTTTATATAAGTAATTTAGCACTATTAAAAGCAACTCACTTCACACAACCTATTCACTGGAACGTACAATGCAATTACCTACTGTTGATTATAAAGCTCCCGATGCGGCTGCACAATTTGTTGAATCGTTAAGAAATACTGGATTTGGCGTTTTAAAAAACCACCCAATCCCACAGTCTTTAGTTGAGTCTATTTACAAAAATTGGCAAGACTTTTTTAACTCAGAGCAAAAGCACGACTTTTTATTCTCTAAAGAAACTCAAGACGGTTATTTTCCGCCTTCAGTATCTGAAGTAGCGAAAGGCTTTACAATAAAAGACATTAAAGAGTACTTCCATGTGTACCCTAAAGGTCGCGTTCCTGCCCAGCTTGAAGCTGATGTACGTCAATACTACCGTTTAGCAAGTGAATTTGCTGGCACATTGTTAAGCTGGGTTCAGGCTGAATCTCCGGCTGATGTACGTGCTAAGTTTTCGATTGATTTAAAAGACATGATTGCAGGCTCTGAGCAAACATTGTTACGTATCCTACATTACCCACCAATGACGGGTGATGAAGAGCCAGGTGCTATTCGCGCAGCAGCCCATGGCGATATTAATTTATTGACTGTATTACCAGCTTCGAATGAGCCTGGTTTACAAGTTCAAAAAACAGATGGCGGTTGGTTAGACGTGCCATGTGATTTTGGCAGCTTAATTATTAATATCGGCGACATGCTACAAGAAGCGTCGGGCGGGTATTTTCCATCGACAATTCACCGTGTAATTAACCCAACGGGTAAAGCATCTACTAAATCGCGTATTTCACTACCGTTATTTTTACACCCGCATCCAGATGTTGTGCTTTCAGAGCGCTACACGGCAGATAGCTACTTGCAAGAACGTTTGCGTGAGTTAGGTGTTAAGTAACTCTAATACTTAGAGTAATTAAGTATAAATATAAAACGGCCTATGGCCGTTTTTTGCATTTTTGAGCAACTTGATCACAGGTTTAATTTTAATAAACTATGCTCAATTGCCTGCAACGTAAATAATGGCATGCATTCTTAGCTACTACAGGTATAATGCGCGCAACTGGCTAATGTAGCCTTATTTAAAAGAGAGTTTATATGAGTTTTGAAGGTTTAGGTTTATCACAGTCTTTGGTTAATGCGGTTTTAGAAAAGGGCTATGAAACGCCAACGCCGATTCAGGCTCAAGCAATTCCTGCAATTATTGAACGCCGTGATGTTATGGCAGCAGCACAAACAGGTACAGGTAAAACAGCAGGTTTTACATTACCCCTTATTGAGCGCTTGTCGTCGGGCCCTAAAGCTAAAAGTAATCACGTACGTGCGCTTATTTTAACGCCTACACGTGAACTTGCTTTGCAAGTAAGCGAAAACGTTGAAGAGTACGCTAAGCATTCGGATGTGAGCTCATTTGTAGTTTACGGTGGCGTTAAAATTAACCCACAAATGCAGCGTCTTCGTAAAGGTGTTGATATTTTAGTAGCAACGCCGGGCCGTTTAATCGACTTACATAATCAAAATGCAGTTAAATTTGATAGCGTTGAAGTGCTTGTACTCGATGAAGCTGACCGTATGTTAGACATGGGCTTTATTCACGACATTAAACGCTTAATTGCTAAAATGCCTGCTAAACGTCAAAACTTGATGTTTTCGGCTACATTTTCTGACGAAATTCGTGCATTAGCAAAAGGGTTAATTAATGACCCAGTTGAAATTTCAGTTGCAGCAAAAAATACCACAGCGAAAAGTGTTACTCAGTGCGTTTACGCGGTAGATAAAACACGTAAAACAGCATTGCTAAGCCACTTGATTCGCACTAACGATTGGCAACAAGTCTTAGTGTTTAGCCGTACAAAGCACGGTGCTAACCGCTTAGTTAAACAACTTGAGCGCGATGACATTGTAGGCGCGGCTATCCATGGTAATAAATCACAAGGCGCACGTGTTAAAGCACTTGATGGTTTTAAAAGTGGTGAAGTACGCGTATTAGTAGCAACAGACATTGTTGCACGTGGCTTAGACATTGTTGAATTACCGCATGTTGTTAACTACGACTTACCAAACGTATATGAAGATTATGTTCACCGTATTGGCCGTACAGGCCGTGCTGGTGCGTCGGGTCATGCGATTTCGTTTGTAACGGTTGATGATGCTGTTGATTTATACGGTATTGAACGCTTTATTGGTGAGCTTATTCCACGTGCTGAAGAAGACGGTTTTGAGCCTATTAACCCAGTAGCAGAGCGCGCATTAGATGCTCGCCCACTGCCGGCTAAAAAGCCTAAGAAAAAGCAGCCTTTTAATAAGCCTAAATCTGATAGCAGCAAGCCTAACAGCAAAAAGCCGAACAATGGTGGTAATGGTACTGGCCCACGCCGTGGTGGTTCTAAAAAGCCAGCTGCTAAAACAGATGACAGCGCGCAAAACCCATGGGCAAAGCGTGAATCTGTTGGCGGTAATGGCCAACGCCGTCGTCGCACAAATAACGATTAATCATTATTAATGATTATATTGGCGTTTAATTAATTTAGAACTTGATTAAAGGTTGATACAAAAAACGCGCTCCCTTCTTTTTAATCGATAGAAGCAGCGCGTTTTTTATTGCCTGTAATTTGTACTTACTGTATTGCCTACCTGATTAAATAGTTAATACCCAAGCCGACAAATAAAGTAACACTTACGCTAAGTAGTGTGCCAAGCATAACGTACTCGGTAAGTTTTTTATCTTTACTTGCACTTAAATCGCCAAACCTAAATACCGACTTTGCCGCAAGTAAAAAACCAAGCCCTGCAAATTGGTCAAGCAATATAAAGCTCAGCATAAGTACGCGTTCCAACATACCAATGCTTTGCCCTGCAAGTGGTAAGCTACCAGTACTTGAAAAGTTACTTGTTAAACGCTCTAACATCATTCTTATAAATACGGCGCTGGGACTTAAAATAATTAAATAACCGCATACCACCCACAGTATTTTGGGATCAGTGAGCATATTTTTAATTGCAGCCATAAAGCTACTGTTATCAGTTAACCAAATACTGAGCGCAATAATAACGAGTATGTGCGCTATTTGATCTAGCAAAAAAGGCACCACGCCTTTATTAGAATACGATTTAGCTATATCAATAAAGTAATGGCTCAACATAATGCTCGCCGTGGTAATTAAAACACTGCTTAGTTGTTGCCACCCAAAGGTGTATTCCCAAACGGTAATGATGAGTGCACTTGTTATACCATGCACTAGTACATGAAAATAAAGCTTACTGGCTTTAAAGTGACGGGTATTTCTGTCGTTTACCCAACTCATAGGTTGCCAGTAAAAATCAGCGAGTAAGTGGCCAATAATAAGCGCGACCAGTAAAAGTGAAAATTCCATTATTCACCTCCTTTAATTATATTTTTTATAACGTGTTGTGTGTGCTTAATAAAGCGCTCTATAAGTTGGTAGTGCGCTAAATTTAGTAGTTTGGTTACGTTTTCGCGACTTGTTTTAAGCTCTTTAGCCAGTGCCGCGTGGCTGTTGTCTGGTGATGTTAAATAGACATACAGGGCATTTGCTTGTTTTTGTGTGATTTTAGTGAGCAATACGTCGGCAAAAGTTAAATTAAGATTTAAGCTTTCATCGAGCTGCTGCTCGTTAATATTAAAAACAAAGCGTTGATTGCCTATTTTATCAAGGCCTTGTCCCGAAAGCGTAAAAGCAGAACCCGTTGCTGTTTTTATATCGCTGCGTGGGTTATCTATTTGCCCAAGCGCCAAGCTTTGTCGTAGTTCATAACCTGACGATTTAAGGTGTAAATATACAAGTATGGCATTTTTAAAAAGGAGCTCAGGATTGTTAACTTGTAACTGAAAGGCATCGCCTCGGTATATATTCCAAAGGGTTTGCTCACCCGAAATATTTCGCAAACTTTGCTCTAGTTGGTAAAGCATGGCATCGTATTGCTGCTTAGGGATTGTTTGCGATTTAATAATATCGCCGCTGATCACACCAATCATAAAAATCTCAAAATGGTTACTTTTTAATATGTAACCAATATTGGTTACATAAGGGTATGTAACTAATTTAGGTTACTTAAATATAAATTGCAAGGTACACTTATTTTATAACGTTACTTTTATTGCTATTAATCCTCACTAGGACACTAAATGACTTTACAAAACGAGCAGCAAAGCACGAAACCACAGGTCGGTATTTTTGTTGATGTGCAAAATATTTATTACACGTGCCGCGAGAGTTACGGAAAAAACTTTGACTACAATGCGTTTTGGCGGGTAATGCAGGCGCAATACAATATTGAGTGTGCTTTTGCGTATGCTATTTATCGAGGAGATGAAAAGCAAAATCAGTTTCAAAATATTTTGCGTGCGATTGGTTTTGAGGTAAAGCTAAAGCCATTTATTCAACGTCGTGATGGCAGTGCAAAAGGTGACTGGGATGTAGGCATAACAATAGACATGTTAGAGCAGGGTAAAAGCCTTGATAAGGTTATTTTGCTCTCTGGCGATGGTGACTTTGCTTTGTTACTTGGGCATTTAAAAAATCAATATAATGTACCGTGCGATGTATACGGTGCTGACCGGTTAACTGCAGAGGTATTAAAACAAAGCGCAGAGCAATTTCATTTAATTGATAATACTTTGCTACTTTAACAGTAAAAAATAGTTAAAAAGGTGCAAGCTAAGTGCCTGCAACATGAGAGATTTTAATACAAAGCCGTAATAGATGAATTAAGCCTTATATAGGCTTTTTTATTACTGTAATCAATTGGGTTTGCTAAATGATTATGGTAATTTTAAAGCATAACGAGTTACCAAGGACTTACATGCTTCATTACAGCAACATGCCACTAGATAGAGGCTCAAATTTTCGTAAAGACCCATCGTGGCTTAAAGCGCAAATGTCGGCGCAAAGTAAATGGGTTTTAGTTAAAAATAATCAAACCCTATTTATTAAAGATACCCCTAAAGTAAGCTATTTAACGTATCAACAAGTGGCACATTTAGATTTAACGAGTGCTATTTTTGTTGGTTTAAACAATGCTAAACATGGTGTGTTTGCATTGGATGTTTCTGATCTGGATGAAAGCGTACTTTCGCCTTTAATAGAGGGCGCTCAGTTTTTTGATATTCGCCAATATGGGCCTCAAGTAACCATTAAATATGCCTCAATAGCCGCCCTTGCGAGAGGGTTATGTTATTGGCATGCCACGCACCGTTTTTGTGGGCGCTGCGGTAGTAAAAACCGTTCAGTGGAAGCCGGGCATTCTAGAGTCTGTGAAAACGAAAACTGTAAGCATCCTACATTCCCGCGTACCGATCCTGCGGTAATTATGGTCGTTACTAAAGTCTTTGCTGACGGAGTAGAGCGATGCCTGTTAGGTCGCCAAGCTGCGTGGCCCACTGGTATGTATTCGTCGCTTGCTGGATTTGTAGACCCAGGGGAGACACTGGAACAAGCTGTTGCGCGTGAAGTTAAAGAAGAGGCAGGCATAGAGGTTGATAACGTACGTTATGTTGCATCTCAGCCATGGCCGTTCCCATCGTCAATTATGCTAGGTTTTTTTGCACAGGCGACATCTGAGCAAATTAACGTAGATAAAGAAGAGCTAGACGATGCAAAATGGTTTAGCCGTGAAGACTTAGAGCAATTTGGTAATTGGCACGAAGAAGGGGAGCATTTAAAGCTGCCTAGAACCGATTCTATCTCTCGTTATTTAATTGAGCATTGGCGCACAAACCCTTAAGGATTAACAATGTCGAGTAAAAGTAATAAAAACACTCAGCTGGTATCATCAGGGCGAAAAAAAGCCTATACACATGGCGTAGTAAATCCCGTTGTACAGCGTGCATCTACCATTGTATTTGATACCGTAGCAGATTTAAAAGAAGCAGCTAAAACCCGTGGCGATAAAACGTTATTTTATGGGCGCCGAGGAACAACAACACACTTTGCGCTACAAGAAGCGATTACAGAACTTGAAGGCGGCGAAGGGTGTGCATTGTACCCTTGTGGCGCTGCGGCGATCAGCCAAGTATTTTTATCGTTTTTAAAAACCGGTGATCATATTTTAATGGTTGATAACGTGTACGAACCAACTCGCGATTTTTGCGATAAAATTTTAGTGGGGCTGGGCATTACAACAACCTATTACCCGCCAACCATTGGCGCAGGTATTAAAGATTACATTCAGCCAAATACTAAAGTGTTGTTTTTAGAATCTCCAGGTTCTATTACGATGGAAGTGCAAGATGTGCCCGCTATGGTAAAAGTAGCCAATGAGCACAACGTAATGACCATGCTTGATAATACCTACGGTAACGGCTTGCATTATCGCCCGTTAGAGCACGGTGTTGATATTAGTATTCAAGCTGCAACAAAGTATATTGTTGGCCATTCAGACGTGATGATGGGGGTGGCTGTTGCTAATAAAAGGTATTGGCCAACCTTGCGCGAAAACTCATACTTACTAGGGCAATGTACCAGTGCCGATGATGCGTATTTAGCACTTAGAGGCCTGCGTACAATGGGTGTGCGTTTAAATCAACATGAAAAAGCAGCAATAGAAGTAGCTAAGTGGCTTGAGCAACATGAGCTTGTTGATCATATTCGACACCCTGCATTTGAAAGCTGCCCAGGGCATGAGTTCTTTAAACGTGACTTTGATGGCAGTAATGGGTTGTTTTCATTTGTGATGAAAACCGGCAATCAAAAAGCGATTGATGCATTTTTAGATAGCCTTGAGCATATTAAAATGGGCTTTTCGTGGGGCGGTTTTGAAAGCTTAGTAACGGCTAATTTAACTATGAAAGGGTTGCGCTCAAATACAGGTTGGGATTTAGGGCCGGTTATTCGCTTGCACATAGGCCTTGAAGATGTAGAAGATTTAATTAGCGATTTAAGCCAAGCACTTGAGGTTTATAAGCAGTATTTATAATTTATATCGCAATTTATGTTGTTACATTTAAATGTATTGTTACAAAGCTCACCACAGGTGAGCTTTTTTTTGCTGGTAATTCAAGGTGTTTACACTTAGTGTGGATAAATACACAGAAAATAAAAAGTCATTAAGGATAGTCAATGGCAACACCATTACCGATAAACGTAGGGCGATTAACGCAAATAGCGGGATTTGAGCTTGTACGTATGTTTTTAACTAAACGTGGACTTATTGCATTAGCTGCCTTTGCATTGGTGTGGCTAATAATACTGCGCTACCCAATAGGGCAGGCAGTAGGCATTGTAAGTGCGCCCGATTTTGAGCAAATAGCCCGTGATATATCAGGTTCTATTGGTTTAAGTAAATTATTGGATTGGCCTGAGGCCGAATTTGCTATGTACTGGTTAATAGCCCTGTATAGCTTTCCTGTTTTTGGTTTATTTATTTGTAGCGACCAAACGGTAGGCGACAGAGAGCGCGGCACACTAAGGTTTTTATCACTGCGCTCCACTCGCTTTGAAATACTGTTTGGCCGTTTTTTAGGGCAGCTAGGAGTATTAGCCTGCTTGGTGGGTATAACGCTTGTGGCTACGCTCGCGGTACTAGGGTTTAGAGATCCAAGTTTACTGGCTGGTGGTTTTGCTCGTGCGCTTTCTATATTTTTAATATTAGTGATTACTCTGTGCCCATTTGTAGCACTTATGACGTTAATAAATACCTTTGCTCGCTCATCGCGTTTATCTATTGTATTGGCAATTTTATATTTTGCAGCAGGCGGTATTGTTGTGGGAATACTACAATGGCAAATACCCGCATTAGGCTTGCTTGATTATTTATTTCCGGGTGTGCAATTAGAGCTATTAGCGGGGCAAAATTTACCATTATTGAGCGCTGTGGCTATTCCCCTTGTGCAAACTGCAGTGCTACTAAGCGTTGCTCAACGTATTTTTGCAAGGAGCTCACTATGAGACCATTAATTACAGCTAGCGGTTTGAGTAAATCGTATGGTGCAAAACTTGCGCTTAATAATGTGGACTTTGAAATTAACAAAGGCGCGCCAGTGGCGCTTGTTGGGCCAAATGGTGCGGGTAAAACTACCTTATTTAGTTTGTTGTGCGGCTATATAGCACCAAGTAAAGGCAGCCTTGAAATATTAGGGCATAAACCTGGTAGTGCTGCTTTATTTAATAAAGTAAGTGCATTACCGCAAGACGCACAACTTGACCCCCGCTTTAACATAGACAAGCAACTCGCCTTTTATGCAAAGCTACAAGGTATGGGGGCAAAGCAAAGCCAAACTGAGGCGCTACGTGTACTTGATTTGGTTGGCTTAAAAGAAATTGCAAAGCAGCGTGCAGGGGACTTATCGCACGGTATGCGCAAGCGCGTTACGATAGCGCAAGCACTTATTGGCGCGCCACAAATTGTAATGCTTGATGAAGCAACCGCAGGGCTTGATCCGATTCATGCCAGAGAAGTACGTGAGCTTGTATCTGAATTAAGTGAGCAGGCTACATTTATTTTAAGCTCTCACGATTTAACAGAGCTTGAGCGACTATGCTCACAGGTACTTCATTTAGATAAAGGCGTACTAAGCGAGCATCAAACAAAAACTAATAATACAGATAAACACTTTTATACATTAATGCTAAGCGAGGCTTATCAAAATGTTGAGCAACAGCTTCAAGCAATTGCAGGTGTGAGTCGTGTGTATATGAGCCAACATAAAGAATATGTAGTTGAGTATCAGCCAACGAGCGATCCACTTGATATTGCACTACTGAATTTTTGTCATCAACAACACTGGCAGTACAGGCAGTTAGTTAATGGTCATACATTAGAGAATCAAATATTTAAACAGGAGAAAGTATAATGGGTTTACTTAGCGGACTTATGGGTAATGCAAGTGAAGTTGACGATTCTGATTTAGAAAAAATCCTCGCCAATACATTAATTGACGGCGAGCAAGTAGAAAAAGCATATAAAGTAGTACGTGATATGTTTATTTTTACTAATAAGCGCTTAATTTTAATTGATAAGCAAGGTATGACCGGCTCTAAAATGGAAATGGTGAGCATTGCTTACTCTAAAATAACTAAGTTTAGTAAAGAAAGTGCAGGCCATTTTGACTTAGATGCCGAGCTAAAAATATGGGTTGGCTCAGATCCTACACCAATTAGTAAAGAATTTAAGTCTGGCGATAACATTAATGATGTTTATCGAATTATTAGTCAACATGCACTTTAGGTACAAATTGCATTGTATTTATTGGCTTTTTTATTGATTCATATTTTAAGTAGTTGTTGACTAAATGTAGCAACTACTCTAAGTTAACATTTAGTAACAATAATTTATAATTTATCTAATAAATACAGGTGGTTAGTTGAGCTGCCGTTCAGTTTTGATTCAGTTTTTAGGCGCTAGGATGTGCCCCGACTTTAGCAACACAGCTAGAGCGTAAAAAGTAATATACATAGGGAAATTAAAAATGAAAAAGTTAGCCGTTATTATTTCGAGCATTTTATTATCAAGCGCTGCAACCACTGCAATGGCCGCAGATACTTACCAATCAATCAGCCATGTAGGATACATGGACACTGATGGTAATGACACGGTGAGCGTTGACTCAACTTATTATTTTTCTCCAAAAGCGACTTTAGGTCCTTACGATCAATTTGAGTACATCAATAAGCAAACAAATGTTTATGGTGCATACAGTGATAATGACTTTGGAGATGTTACTCGCGTTGGCGGTGAGTATTTTGTAGAAGATTTTGTATTAGGTGCACAGTACGATAATATCGATAGTGATTTTGGCTCAAGCACGGATGTAATTGAACTTTCTGCTGGTTACTTCTTTAATCCAAACCTTGTACTAAAAGCAACGTTTGTAGATTTCGAAGATGCTGACAATCATTTTATGTTTGACTTAGCATATAACCACGAATTAAACAGCACTGATTACATCGGCTTTACAGTAACATCAGATGATGAGTTTGATTACCGTGCAGTAGCAGCAAAGTACTTTGTTGATTTACAACAAGGTAACTACTTAACTGTTGAAGGTAAATTTGAAGATGTTGATGGCGGTTCAAGTAACTGGGAATTAGCATCTAACTACTATTTCAGCAAAGCAACATCGGTTTTTGTTACAGTTAATAAAAATGATGATTACACTCTTGGTGCTCAACACTTTTTCAACAACAATGTTGGTTTAGAAGTAGGTTATGGCAATAACTGGGATGATTCTGATTATGATGCTTACTTTGCAAATGTAAGCTTACAGTTCTAATTCAGCTGTAAATTAGTAATATAATACTAAAAGCCCGCTCAATTGAGCGGGCTTTTGCGTTTAGCACTATTTATCAGCGGCAGTTACGGCCTTCATTTTGCTTCGCGTGTACTTCTTTTGAGTTTTTCAAGTTTGCGTATATTCATACCAATTCCAATAAATAGCTGATCTATTTTACTTGCTAAAACAACCCATTTCTTTGTTGTAAATTTCGCAAAGGGAACAACCATTTACATCAATTTACGCCTAGAACTGAATTATTTTTCGGCGTAAAATTTAGATCACATACTTAATGGAATTGGTATCGCACTGCACGGTTCAGTTCTTTTTCTGTTTTTTATTATAAATGCATTTGCATCTTAAGCAGTTACGGCTTTTTAATTTGTGTTGAATCTCTCGTATCTATGATATTCCTTAATTTATTATTTAACCTGAACTCTGGATAAGAGATTTAGTAACGTATTGAATCATGGTGATATTTAAATTTATTTTCTCTAGCCAGAGGTTTTCAGTGAAAACAAGGCTAATTTACGCGTCAACAGCGGGCCTATTGCAAGTAAATTCAACACAGTTAGCGCTGAAAATAGCTGCTTGAGATAGATTTATTATCCAGAATTGAGGTTATTCACTATCTAAAGTATATTCAAAG
>NZ_JJNZ01000015.1 GCF_000690055.1 Pseudoalteromonas fuliginea | reverse complement strand
AATTAAATTGCACTATAACGTCGTTGAAAATTTTCATTTAGAACAACTAGATACAAAAATTTTTGCCTAGTTTTAGCGTAATTTTCTTAACGTTAAATAGACCCTATATATAAGCAGACTAGCATTAAGCAAATTGTTATAACTTGAATTAGTTGGTAGGTAATTTAAGATTCACTCATATTTTTTCTGAATTAACTCAATTGCATAGCCATCAGGGTCTTTTACAAAAGCAATTTCAGTAGTACCACCTTTTACAGGCCCAGGTTCACGGCTTACATTGCCACCGGCAGCTTTAATATCAGCACATGCTTTGTAAATATCATCAAACTCAATAGCAATATGGCCATATCCATTACCAAGGTCGTAGCTATCTTCGTCCCAGTTATAAGTTAGTTCTAACACTGTGTTATCTACTTCATCGCCATATCCAACAAAAGCAAGCGTGTATCTGTATTCACTGTTATCGGCTCTGCGTAATTCCTTCATACCTAGTATTTCAGTATAAAAAGCAATTGATTTATTCAAATCGGCTACACGCAGCATAGTATGTAATAAGCGCATTTTTACTACCTTAGTTTCATTTATTAAGCTGTTATTTACTGCACAGTGTATGAGCTTTATGCGCTTTTGCAATAGATGAAGGCAAGCTAGGCAAATAAAATCGGTTGAGCTAATCCTGTTACAACATTTATTTATTGATTTACTTTATTTTTGTCTAATATAACAAGTTTAACAGTGAAAGTTTGATTATTGGTCAACCTGTGAATGGTTATGAAAACATTTAAATATTTATTGGAAATTATTGCTTGAAATATGGTTTTTATTAACCAAGTTGTTGTTATTAAGTAACTTAGTTGTTTTTGGTTTAATGCATTGTAAATTGACATGTTTTACAAAGTTAACTTATTGGTTGACAAAATTACTGTATGGTAATAAAGTTTTTGCATACCAATTGGTAACCTCTGTTTTGAGGGGGTTAAATATGTTGGTAAATTATCAGAGTAATACTTAGTCGTAGTTAATATATAACCAGTAATGTTTCAGCCAAATAAGACAACTTATTTATAGGTAGAGTTATTTTATATAGCAAAATTGCAGAACATAGATGGTTTATTTCATTAGCTTACTAAGGGTTACTCTACTGAATTAAAATAAAGACAGAGCGTACCTATTTTATGGGGTAAATCATTACTCATACTCATAAAAGTTTGCGCCATCATATCTAGGAGTTATTCATGTCAAAACCTGTTATTGGTTTCATTGGTCTAGGCCTTATGGGCGGCAATATGGCCGAAAATTTACAAAACAAAGGCTATGAGCTAATTGTTATGGACCTTAGTAAAGATGCGGTTGCAGCATGTGTTGCTCGAGGTGCAAAAACAGCAAGCACTGCAAAAGAGCTAGCTGAAGGTTCTGATATTGTTATGTTTTGTCTTACAACGTCTGCCGTTGTAGAAAAAATTGTTTACGCAGAAGACGGTATCCTAGCGGGCATTAAAGAAGGTGCAGTATTAGTTGATTTTGGTACTTCTATCCCATCATCTACGAAAAAAATTGGTGCTGATTTAGCAGCTAAAGGCGCAGGCATGATCGACGCGCCACTAGGTCGTACACCAGCACATGCTAAAGACGGTCTTTTAAACATTATGGCTGCAGGCGATATTGATACATTCAATAAAGTTAAACCAGTACTGGAAGATCAAGGTGAAAACGTTTTCCATCTTGGCGAGTTAGGTGCAGGTCATACAACTAAGCTAATCAACAACTTTATGGGCATGACGACAGTATGTGCTATGTCACAAGCATTTGCAGTGGCAGAGCTTGCTGGTGTTGACCGTCAACAACTTTTCGACATCATGTCGACTGGTCCATCTAACTCACCGTTTATGCAATTTTGTAAAAACTATGCAGTTGATAATGTTAGCGACCTTGGTTTCTCAATTGCTAATGCAAACAAAGATTTAGGCTACTTCCTACAAATGGTAGAAGACCTAGGTACTGAATCAAAAATCGCTGAAGGTTCATCAGCTAATCTACAAGCAGCGTTTGACGCTGGTATGGGTCAAGGTAACGTTCCTGAAATTTTTGATTACTTCAAAAAGTTAGAAAAGTAATACTTCTCGACCTTATTGAGCGCTTTAAGTTTTTAACTTAAGGCGCTTTAACACACATGACACCAATTGACTAAAGTCTTTATGCAATGTCAGCTTTTTTAAATTCTGATGAAGCATTACTTTCAGTCACAACGAAAAAGAGTTAACTATGCGTTTGATTAATACAATAAAGCTTAGTCTAGTTCTCATCGGTTGCATATCCACACAAATAGCGGCCAAAGATTATTTTATAGAAAGTAAACAAGCTTTTAATGATATCGCAGCCAATCTAGTTGCTGGCGACAAAGTAGTACTTAAAAATGGTACTTGGTCTGACTTCGAAATCCTACTTGAAGGCCAAGGTACAAAAAACTCTCCTATTATATTAACCGCTGAAACTAACGGAAAAGTAATTCTATCAGGTCAATCTAACCTAAGACTTGCAGGTAAATACCTTGAAGCCTCAGGTTTAGTATTTAAAGACGGCTACACACCGAGCTCAGCTGTAATAGAATTTCGTAAAAATAAAAATGAATTAGCCTACAATTCACGAGTTACTCAAACAGTAATCGATAATTACAGTAATCCAGACAAACGAGAGTCTGATTATTGGGTTGCCTTATATGGACAGCATAACCGCTTTGATCATAGTCATTTAGTTGGTAAACGAAATAAAGGTGTGACAGTTGCTGTTCGTTTAAACACTAAAGCAAGCCAGGAAAACTATCACCGCATAGACAACAACTATTTTGGCTACCGTCCTACTTTTGGTTCGAACGGTGGTGAAACCCTGCGTATTGGCACCAGCCACTACTCACTAACTGATTCGCATACATTGGTTGAAAATAATTACTTTGAACGTACCAATGGTGAAGTAGAAATTGTTTCGGTTAAATCAGGCAAAAACATCCTTCGTAATAACGTATTTTATGAAGCGCGCGGTACATTAACGCTGCGCCATGGTAATGGTAATCTTATAGAAGAAAATATTTTTATTGGTAATGGTGTTGATCACACAGGTGGTATTCGCGTTATCAATAAAGATCAAATTGTAAGAAATAACTACCTACAAGGCCTAACTGGCTATCGTTTTGGCAGTGGTTTTACTGTTATGAACGGCGTACCAAATTCATCTATTAATCGTTATCACCAAGTAGAAAATGCGACGATTGAAAACAACACATTTATAAATGTGCGTCATATTCAACTTGCTGCAGGTAGCGATGCTGAGCGTAGCGCAGCCCCAAAAAATAGCGTAATGAAAAACAACTTAATCATAAACCAAGATGGTGAACAGCCATTTACAACATTCGACGATGTAAGTGGTTTAGTATTAAGTAACAACATTGCAGATACAAAAGTGCTTTCTGAGCTAACGTACGGTGTAAAAAAAGATAAAATCACGCTTGAAAAAGCAAGTAATGGTCTACTTTACCCAACATCTAAAAGTTTAAATGTAGGTGCAAAGCGCGATTTAAAAGTACTTAAAAAAGAAGATACCGGTGTTAGCTGGTATGCAAAAGTACCTGCTTTAGTTGATTTTGATTCTGGTAAGACACATTCTGTTAAAGCTGATGTAAGTGCATTACTAGACGCTATTGATAATGCAGAGTCTGGCGATGTTCTAGAACTAGCGCCTGGCCAGTATGATGTTTCTAAACTGGTTAAAATTGATAAAACGCTGACAATTAAAGCGAAGCAGAGCGCAAAGTCTAAACTTACTTTTCAACGCTCTACCTTGTTTGAAATACATGATGGCGGCAGCTTAAAACTAGATGGTTTATCAATTTCAGGTGAAAACGCGCCAGATGCAATAGGTAACAGCATTGTTCGCACGCAAAAATGGGGTATGGTTGATAATTACCGCTTTGTAATGACCAACTCACAGTTAAATGCTTTAGATATTAATCATTCATTCCATTTCTTTATCACTGGTAAAGGTGCAATGGCTGACGAAATTATTGTTACAGATAATACCTTTAATGCAGTAACTGGCGATATTTTACGTTTAAATACTGAAATTGAAGACTTAGGTGTTTATAACGCGGAATACGTCATTGTAAATAATAATACATTTAATAATGTAGAAGGCGGTGTACTTAAGCTTTACCGTGGTGGCACTGATGAAAGTACATTTGGTCCTCATTTTGAAATGACAAATAACACGTTTAATAACGTTGGCCTTGGTAAGCGTAACAAAGAGCAAGCGAGCATTTATGTTCACGGTGTTCAGGTTACTAATATTAAAGATAATAAATTTGTTAAATCTGCTCCTATTGTTGTAGAGCACACAGTAGGCGAGCCTAAAACTGAAATCTCAGGCAATACATTTGATGCCACTAAAGCACCAAGCGTTAAAGAGTTAAGAGTTAAGGGCCCACACACGGCAGTATTAAAAAATAACAACATTTTAAATAAGGCAGGGTAAATACTATGTACTTATTAAAATGCCAAACACGTTTTAAAATAGCCGCTGTAGCTGCAATTACATTGCTTACATCATTGGGGGCGCATGCAGCGCACCCAAACTTAGTGATTACTACTGATGATGTTAAGCAAATGCGCCAAGCAATTAGTAGCAACGGTAGCACAAAGTTTGCTACTGCGTTTGAATCGCTAAAAGCGCAAGTAGATGAACAAATTGCAAAGCCTATCACTGTACCCGTTCCAAAAGATGGCGGTGGTGGTTATACACATGAGCGCCATAAGAAGAATTACCAACTCATGTACAACGCGGGCATTATTTATCAATTAAGCCAAGATGATAAATACGCAAACTATGTACGTGATATGTTGCTTGAGTATGCAAAATTATACCCAACGCTTGGTCTGCATCCAAAACGTAAAATGGACTCGCAAAACCCAGGCAAGTTTTTTTGGCAAAGCCTAAATGAAGCAATGTGGCTTGTGTACACAATACAAGCTTATGATCTAATTCATGACTCGTTAAATGCCGATAATATTAAAACAATCGAGAATGACTTACTCCGTCCTGTTTCGTTGTTCACATCTGTAGGCCAACCGTCTACATTTAATAAAGTACATAACCATGGAACATGGGCAACAGCGGGTGTTGGCATGGCAGGGTATGTATTAGGCGAACCTGAGTGGGTAGAAAAATCATTATACGATTTAGAAAAGTCGGGTAAGGGTGGCTTTATTAAGCAGCTAGAGATGCTGTTTTCACCACAAGGTTACTATAACGAAGGTCCTTACTATCAACGCTTTGCACTATTACCGTTTGTAACGTTTGCTAAAGCGATTGAAAACAACGAACCACAAAGAAAAATATTTGAATATCGCGATGGCATATTATTAAAAGCGATTGATACGACAATTCAACTTAGCTACAACGGTTTGTTCTTCCCAATTAACGATGCAATAAAAAGTAAAGGCATCGATACCATTGAGTTAGTAAATGGTGTAACGGCAGCGTACGGCTTAACCAACGATGCAGGTTATTTAGATATTGCTAAGCAACAAGACCAAATAATTCTCTCTGGTGATGGGCTAAAAGTAGCTCAAGCACTTGATAACAACATGGCAAAACCTTATTCGTTTAAATCTGTTGCCTTCGGTGATGGTAATGACGGTGAACAAGGTGCTTTAGTTGTAATGAGAACGCAGGTAGGTGGCGATCAAGCGCTACTGTTTAAACCTGCTGCACAAGGTTTGGGCCATGGTCATTTTGATAAATTAACATGGCAGTTTTACGACCACGGAAATGAAATTGTATCTGATTATGGCGCAGCACGTTTTTTAAATGTAGAAGCTAAATACGGCGGTCGTTATTTACCTGAAAACGAAACTTACGCTAAACACACTGTTGCGCACAATACGGTAGTGGTTGACGAAACAACGCATTTTAATGCAAATGTTGAAGTAGGAAATAGTAATTACCCTACACTTAACTTTTTCGAAACAAATGAATACGGCACGGTTTCAAGCGGCGAAATAAGCACAGCTTATAAAGGCGTTGATCTTGAGCGTACGCTTGCACTTATTAACTTACCTGAACTACAAAGCACAGTTGCACTTGATATATTTGATGTTGCTGCAAATAAAGCGCATCAACTTGACCTGCCTTTGCATTATAAAGGTCAGCTTATCGATACCAGCTTTGAGTTAAAAGCAAATGCAACGCAGCTGTCTGCGCTAGGTACTAAAAATGGCTACCAACATTTATGGCTTAAAGCTCAAGCGCAACCTCAAAGTGGTTTAGCTAAAGTAACGTGGCTAAACGAAAATGGTCGTTTTTATACGCAAACAAGCTTGGTTAAAGGTGATGAGTCTTTCTTGTTTACTCAAATAGGCGCAAATGACCCTCACTTTAATTTACGCAACGAAAATGGTTTTATTCGTCGTGTTGAGGGTCAAAAGCAACATAAGTTTATATCTGTATTAGAGCCACATGGTGAGTACAACCCAAGTAAAGAATATACCCTAGAAGCTGTTAGTCGAGTTACAAAGCTTGAATATAGTCAGCAGGGCGATTTAACACTTGTTGAACTTGATATTAAAGGCAACTCATATTTAGTGGCAATTAATAAAGCACAAACATCAGCTAAAAACACATTCAATTATCAAAATAAAGAGTTCACTTTAAATGGCCGATTAGGCGTTTATATGATGAACAATAATCAGGAGTAAATAGGATGCAAAAGCAAAGCGCAAACTTTTCATTTGGTAACGAGACCGAAATAGAAGACTTAGGAAATGGTCTAAAACGTCAAATGCTAGGTTATAACGAAGAGCTAATGGCTGTTAAAATTTGGTTTGAGAAAGGGGCTATTGGTTATAACCATGCTCACAGACATTCTCAAGTAACGTATGTTGTTGAAGGTGAGTTTCACTTTAACATTGATGGCGTAACTAAAATCTTAAAACCGGGTGATAGCTGCTTAATCCCACCATTTGCTGATCATGGAGCTACCTGCCCAACAGGCGGAATCCTGATTGATACTTTTAGCCCAGCGCGTGAAGACTTTCTTGAGGATTAATTATGCAACTTAAAGGCTTACGTTGGTGGGTTATAGCGCTAATAGCGCTAGCTACCATTATTAACTATATCGACCGCCAAGCACTTAGTGTGCTTTGGCCGGACATTGTTGAAGATTTATTTCCTGATGAATCAGCGCTAGAACGCAAACAAATATACGCTAATATTTCTATTGTGTTTGTATTTGCTTATGCATTTGGTCAGGCAATCTTTGGTAAAATATTTGACTGGGTGGGCACACGCTTCGGTTTTGTACTATCAATAGGTGTTTGGTCTATTGCAACCGTTGCGCATGCATTTGCACAAGGTGTACTTAGTCTTAGTATTTTTCGCGCAATCTTAGGTGTAGCAGAAGCCGGTAACTGGCCTGGTGCAGCTAAAGGTAACGCAGAATGGTTCCCTACTAAAGAACGTGCTTTAGCACAGGGTATTTTTAACTCTGGCGCCGCAATTGGTGGCATTATTGCTATTCCTTTAATTGCTTATTTAACTATCTACTTTAGCTGGCAAATGGTGTTTGTTTTTGTTGGTGCATTAGGTTTCCTTTGGTTAGTTCCATGGTTAATTTTAGTTAAAGCACCGCCTAGCTCACATCCTTGGCTTACTGCCGAAGAACGTGAATACATTTTAACAGGTCAAAGACGTGTTGATGACAACGGTGATGTAACTGGCGAAGACGAAGAGGAATATAACCCTACAACTGCTGAGTTACTTTCTCGTAAGCAAAGCTGGGGTGTAATCATTGCCTCTGCCGCAATTGACCCAATTTGGTGGTTATTTGTTTTTTGGATCCCTATTTACCTAAACGAAGTATACGGTATGGATGTTAAATCTATTGGTATATACGGTTGGGTACCTTATGTTGGCGCTATGTTTGGTGCTTGGTTTGGTGGCTTATTGGCTCAAAATCGACTCAAAGCAGGTTGGAATACAGACAAAACACGTAAGCTTACTATTACGCTGGGTTGTTTAATTATGTTACCAGCGCTACTTGCAATGGCAAATCCAGGCGGACCAACAACAGCGGTACTAATTATGGCTGTTATCTTATTTGGTTTTCAAACTGCAATTGGTAACGTGCAAACACTACCAAGTGATTTGTTAGGTAAAAAAGCAGTGGGTACATTATCAGGTTTTTCTGGTATGGCGGCAAAGCTTGGTGCTGTAGGTCTTACATCGCTAGTACCTTTTCTTACTGCTGATGGTAACTACACACCAGCATTTGTAATTGGTGCTTCTTTAGCCATCATAGCAATGGCAGCTGTTTGGATTTTAATTCCAAAAATAGAACCTCTTAAAAAGCCTCAATAATCTAGATAATAACTGCTATGCCAACATATTTTGTATAAGTGCATAGCAGTTAACTACATAGGGTAACTTCCAAGATGAAAAATATTTACTTTATCGGTGAATGCATGGTCGAGCTTAGAGCTATGAGCGCGGCAACACTGCACCAATCATTTGCAGGCGATGTTTATAATTCTGCAGTGTATTTAAAACGTTGCTTCCCGCAGGTTACTACTTCGGTTGTTACGGCTTTAGGTCAAGATAATTTAAGTAAAAAAATGCTAGAACGCTTTGAGAGTGAACAAATAAATACGCAACTTGTATTTGCTCACGACACCAAAGTACCTGGTATGTACTACATAGAAACTGATGAGCATGGTGAGCGTAGCTTTATTTATTGGCGCAATGATTCTGCAGCTAAAAAGGTTGTTGATTTTTTAGATGCTGATGCACTCGAGCAGCTTAGCCAAGGTGATATGTTTTTCTTTTCAGGAATTTCATTAGCAATAATTGAAGAAAGTGCACGTGAAGACTTTTGGAAAGTGGTAAAGCAGCTTAAAGATGCTGGGGTTAAAATCGTTTTTGATCCTAATTACAGAGCACGTTTGTGGAATAGTGTAGAGGAAACAAAAGAGCAGTATCATTTAGCCTTTACGTTTGCAGATATTACCCTACCAGGCGTTGAAGATTTAACAACACTTTATGACGTTCATAGCGTAGAAGCAGTTGTTGAATATTTAAAGCCTTACCAAATTGAAGAAATTGTTGTTAAAAATGGCCCTGAATCGGTAGTGACAAAAGAGGGCGATACGCTTCAAAGCCACACCATAATACCGGCAACAAATGTTGTAGATACGACATCCGCAGGCGATGCCTTTAACGGTGTTTATTTAGGTGCTCGTTTATCTGATAAATCAATTTCAAGTGCTGTACAACTTGCAGCAAAAGCAGCAGGTGCTGTTATACAACAGCCAGGCGCAATTGCTCCAAAAGATATATTTCAGCTAGCAATGGTTGAAGCTGGGATCTGATACCAATTTTATTAAAAACATGATCACCTTAGCGTATTAAATAACTCACTAACTACGTTAAAAATTATTTATATAGAACAACTATGTATCATAATTTTAGCCTTGTTATTGAGCTATTTTCTTGTCGCTATAATAGCTCATTAATTTAATGCAATTGGTATAACAAAATAATTAACCTGAACTCTGGTTAAGAGATTTACTAACATATTGAATCATGGTGATATTTAAAATTATTTTCTCTAGCTAGAGATTGTCAGTGAAAACAAGGCGAATTT